>DAMCTP010000110.1:0-1232 GCA_032113595.1 Pseudogracilibacillus sp. | reverse complement strand
TCAGTTATTGAATTTTCAAGGTTCATAGAAATTAATCATGTGCGAAGTTTGAGTTAACAATTTGTATGTTGTTTATAAAACCTGATGTTTGAAACATTATAGGATACACTTCACCAGTTATTAAATCAAAATCATAAATTCCTCTTTGATTATCTACAAAAGATATTGAAAAAATATGTTGACCATCTGCCGAATATCCAGCATCTCCAACTTGTAAACGGTATGTATTCCACTTGCTAATATCGATCACTTTCTTATTTCTCTTATAGCGATACAATGTGGATGGTTCTGCAGAATTATTATATTTCTGGTCACACAACCAATATACATCACTCTCATGAACCATTATAGTTCTAATCCACAAAGCTTCTTCAAAGAGTTTATTTGTATTTTCAAAACTGTAATCAATTTCGTAAACAGTATGTGTGGGCATTTTAAAATTATCTTGCCCAACTGGTCCATCTTGATGTGTAACATTATATACTCTTTCTCTTTCAGAATAAGTAGAGACAATAACCTTTTTTTGCTTTCTATCAATAGCAATAGCTTCAACATTTGTGTCCTCATCACCCCAGTAAGATATACTGTTAGTTTTCAAATCAATAACCCCTAACTTGAGAATTTGACTGCCATTTGGACGACCTACAAAAAATACTTTGTCACCATCAGAAATTATGTAATTAACGGCGAAAAGATCATTGGTTAGCTGTCTTTCTTGAGAAGATTTTGTATCAAAAACAAATATATTATCTCCCAAATTCTCGTTTATGCTTATGCGTTTAGTAAAATACACCGACTTTGACTTTGCATCGTAGAATCCTAGAGGATATTGTGCACTATATTTAAATTGAAATACTTCTTCTGTTGTTTTTGTTTTAATATCATAAACCATTATTTTTGTAGTTATCTCGCCCGTGTCAATATCTTCCTGAGAGTTTGTTATTGAAATATAGTTATTTAAAGGGAATTCTTTCCTAATTATAAAAATTATTAATAACACGAGACACACTAAAATAACAATAGATATGATAAGTAAAAGTTTTTTTTTCAAAATGAAAATCCTCCTAATAGATATAATCTTATCAAATTGGAATATAGAGTTTTTTATCCCTACTCAATTTTCTAACGCGTTAATATTTATTTCTTCATCGCAAAATCAGAATAAATCTGTAGATTTTTCGTAAGCGATCAATAATTGATGGATTGGATCAATCACTAATGGGTTGTATAAT
>DAMCTP010000109.1:0-1263 GCA_032113595.1 Pseudogracilibacillus sp. | reverse complement strand
CGACTGAGAGAATTAGATGTGGGGATAATCATTACTTAATTTAAATCCAGTCGATGACCTACATGAAATATGGGTTATCGACTGTTTAATTTTTCTAACAAAATTTTTAAAAAGTTATTTGGTGTGTTACATTTTCATCCAATAAATAAAGGAACATAAATAAAAATCCCTAATGCCACAACAACACTAAATAAAAATATACCTTTCCACCTTTTTATTTTCCAGAATAAGAGGGAAACAATAATTCCTTGCAAAAATATGAGTGTAGCGCCAATAATCACCATCCATGCAAATCCGAGGATTGTCCCCACTAAATTGATAATGATACCAACAGGCATTAAGGCAATCAGGCTTATATAAATTGGGCTCCTTTTTATACTTTGGACTATTTTTTTGCGTTCAGATTCAGAAAAATGATCGTATTCAACTAAGGTAAACCACCCAATAATGACTATAATTGCCCCTGTAACCGTAACTGTTCCATGAAAAAGCCTCCTATATATTAGTTTACCTAGTAACATTTAATCCAAACATAAAAATACTGGTCCAATGTGATTTGTCTTAGCTTTCCTATTTTCATCTTAATCAATTCATTCTTTCCTTACATTTTAGTCGAATTGAATTTGTTTGTTTACCTGTCTCTTTTCTTCTATCACAATTTTCAATATATTAAACCAGAATGATTTACACTTTGAAAAAAGTATTGTTTGTTATCATAAAAAATCGGATATGGGACTCTAACACGGAGCAAAATCATATTACAAAAATAAAAGTTTTTTAATTTTCTTATTAAAAAAATGAGGTCCACCCCTTGGCAAACCCCGTCATTTCAAATTTAACTTGATACCCGATATTCAAAAAATTAATACATGATCTGTATAAAGGTCATTTTTTGAATCTTGATGATTTTTTTACCTGTGGCTATTGGAAAAAGTAGCCAGTATTCTTTTATTATACATATAATTTGTTATACCCATTTTTACTAGATTCATCATATTTCCCCATTTCGCAATATTTCCTTTATTAGGTTAGGTGTGATTGTAACATTTGAATTTATAGCCCTGAGAATACACCTTTGCATATCCTGGGAAAGACTCAAATTTTCCAAATGAAGGTTGTGTAAAATTCTTTTAAATTCATCAGATTTGATTGTTAATTCCTTCAAATCCATTACCCTATCCATTGTGGTAGCTACTTTTATTATATAGTTGAATCAATTTCATAATTACTCTTTTTAAAAAGTTACAGTTTAACAGAATTCTT
>DAMCTP010000108.1:0-1630 GCA_032113595.1 Pseudogracilibacillus sp. | reverse complement strand
CATTAAATTGATTGGAACTTCAGTTAAACAATTTGGGATGTTCAGTAAACCCTAAATAGACATAAAGAGGTGTCGGGATTGGCAAAAAAGAGAAAAACTACATATGTTTGTCAAGAATGTGGATTTGAATCGCTTCGCTGGTTAGGAAAATGCTCACAATGCCATCAATGGAATACATTTGTTGAAGAGTTAACACAACCTAAAGGTGCACATCAGACGGTGATGACATCAACGAAACAGATGAAACCAACAAAAATTAAGAACGTGGCATCAAATAAAGAAAAAAGAATGTTGACGGAAATGAAGGAATTTAATCGTGTGCTCGGTGGTGGTATTGTCCCAGGTTCCCTAGTTTTAATTGGTGGGGATCCGGGAATAGGGAAGTCAACCCTCCTACTGCAAATTTCAGCACAATTGTCGAAAAAAGAACACTATGTTCTTTATATTTCTGGTGAAGAATCAATGCAACAAACGAAATTGAGGGCAGATCGATTACATATTGATGATGAAAATTTATATGTACTTGCCGAGACAAATTTACATCATATTATCCACCATATTGAGGAGTTGGAACCATCATTTGTAGTGATAGATTCCATTCAAACAATGTTTCGTGAAGAAGTGACTAGTGCCCCTGGAAGTGTATCACAAGTGAGAGAATGTACCATGGAACTTATGAAAGTAGCAAAAACCTTCGGCATTCCCATTTGTGTTGTCGGTCATGTAACAAAAGAAGGAGCAATTGCAGGGCCAAGAATGCTAGAGCATATGGTTGATGTTGTCCTATATTTTGAAGGTGAGAGACACCATACATATCGAATTTTAAGAAGTGTTAAAAATCGCTTTGGTAGCACAAACGAAATGGGAATTTTTGAAATGAAGGAAAAGGGTTTATTAGAGGTACTTAACCCTTCAGAAATTTTTTTAGAGGAAAGGTCAAGTGGGGCATCAGGCTCCACGGTTGTCGCCTCAATGGAAGGGACAAGACCAGTTTTAGTAGAAATCCAAGCGCTGATTTCTCCATCTATGTTCGGAAATCCACGTCGGATGGCCACTGGGGTAGATACGAATCGTGTACCATTACTAATGGCAGTTCTTGAAAAACGAGTTGGTTTATTATTGCAAAATCAAGATGCCTATATTAAGGTGGCTGGCGGTGTAAAACTTGATGAACCGGCAATCGATTTAGCCATCGCCATCAGTATCGCTTCTAGTTTTCGTGATTTATCTACACGCCCAGAGGATATTTTTATTGGAGAAGTAGGTTTAACAGGAGAGGTACGCCGTGTTTCGAGAATTGAACAACGGGTACAAGAAGCGGCTAAATTAGGTTTTAAACGAGTTATTTGCCCGCAAAATAATTTAGAAGGTTGGCACCCCCCTAAAATAATAGAGGTTGTTGGTGTATCTACTGTACAGGAAGCGTTAAAAGTTGGCCTGAATAACAATGAATGATTAAGCCAAAATGACTATATAAATTGACTTATAAATTATAATGTGATAAAATTTATGATTTTGTTAAATTGACTATATATCTAGGCTATGCTATTATTTATTTGGAATTTAATGTAGTAAACGATAATGTGATTATCTCTAATTTCTAATTTTATGAAAATATATGATGATTATA
>DAMCTP010000107.1:0-1828 GCA_032113595.1 Pseudogracilibacillus sp. | reverse complement strand
AAAAAATCTGCCACGTTTTTTGTGACAGATTTTTGATTCCACTTTATTGTACTTGTTTTAGTTCTTCAATTAATTTTGGAATGACATCGAACAAGTCTCCAACGATACCATAGTCAGCGATGTTAAAGATGTTCGCTTCTGGATCCTTATTGATTGCTACGATGACTTTTGAATTACTCATTCCTGCTAAATGTTGGATTGCCCCCGAAATTCCTACGGCAATGTATAAGTCTGGGGTAATGACCTTTCCTGTTTGACCAATTTGTAATGAATAATCACAGTAATCAGCATCACATGCCCCACGGGAAGCCCCGACTGCTCCACCTAACACTTCAGCCAATTCATATAATGGCTCAAAGCCTTCTTTACTTTTCACACCTCGACCACCTGCAATGACAACATTGGCTTCAGACATGTCGACGCCTTCTGATTGTTTGCGAATCACTTCTTTGATGATTGTACGTAAATCTTTCACATCTACCTCTTTGGCGGAAACATCACCTGATCTTGATTCATCTTTCTCAAGTGCTGCAATGTTATTAGGACGGATGGTGATAAAAACAACCCCGTCTTTAATGACTTTTTTCTCAAATGCCTTACCAGAGTAGATTGGGCGAATAAATACGGCCTCATCACCACTAGTGTCAATTTCTGTCACATCGGAAATAAGCCCTGATTCTAAACGGCTTGCAATTTTAGGGGTGACATCCTTTCCGACTGCTGTGTGCCCCATGACAATCCCTGTCGGAGACTCATCATTAATAATTTCCAAAATCGCTTGACCGTAACCTCCTGATGTATAATGTTCTAAGTTATCATGGGTCAAGGTAATCGCACGGTCAGCCCCATAGTGAATCATGTCATTTGCTTGGTTGTCTAACCCTTCATTCCCTAACAAAACTGCAACGATTTCTGCATTATCATTCATTTGTTTGGCGGCAGCAATAGCTTCAAAGCTTACATGACGTAATTCTCCATCTCTTGATTCTGCAATGACTAATAGTTTATCACTCACGCTAAAAACTCCTTTCTCCCCATCAATTTATAATACTTTTGCTTCATTTTTTAATAAAGAAACCAATTCTTTTACTTGGTCGTCGATCTCGCCTTCTAACACACGGCCAGCTTCTTTTTCCGGCGGTAAGAAAATATCTACAGTTTCTGTTTTTGGCTCTAACTCATCTTCATCAAGGTCTAAGTCGTCAATTTCGAGTTCTTCTAAAGGTTTTTTCTTTGCCTTCATGATCCCTGGTAAGGAAGGATAGCGTGGTTCGTTCAATCCTTGCTGACAAGTGACTAATAACGGAAGTGACGTTTCAATTTTTTCAACGTCTCCTTCAACGTCTTTTTCAATGTGAGCAGTGTCCCCATCAATTTCGAGTCCAACAATCGTTGTTACATAAGGAATGTCTAATCTTTCAGCCAAACGTGGACCGACTTGCCCACTCGCTTCATCAATCGCCACATTTCCAGCTAAAATTAAATCGGCTTCATTTTCTGCAAAAAATGCTTCTAAAATTTTTGCCGTTGTAAACTGATCGCCTTCTTCTAAGTCATCCTCTGTATTAATCAAGACAGCTTTATCAGCCCCCATGGCTAATGCAGTTCGTAATTGCTTTTCCGAATCTTCATCACCAATCGTGACAACTGTTACTTCCCCACCATGTTTGTCACGTTGAACGATGGCCTCTTCTACCGCATATTCATCATAGGGATTGATGATAAATTCTGCTGTATCTTCTTGAATTTCCCCATCTTCAACGACTATTTTTTCTTCTGTATCAAAAGTCTTTTTCAATAATACGTAAATGTTCACCTGAATTCCTCC
>DAMCTP010000106.1:0-2074 GCA_032113595.1 Pseudogracilibacillus sp. | reverse complement strand
TGTGGATTCTAACATTTTAAAAAAAACAGAAAAAACTTTCGTATAATTAATTTTGAAGGTCCTATAATATTTGCCTCATCTAAGAAACTGGTACGCCAACAGGCATATCAGTTTTATGGACAGAAACACACAGTTGACAAAAACTCATCCTCATTGAGTAAACACTTTTCTCATAAAGTTAAATAGTAAAAGGTAAGTTACCGGAATTATTATTGCCCACCTCAATGCTGGTATAAATGATAAATATAAACTGAAAGGTAATGACGATAAGATACACAAAAAGATTAGCTTCCAAGAATTTTTAAGTAAGGCAAATGTTAATAAAAGTACAGATAAAAAAATCGAACTATAGAAAATTATCGAAATCAATATCATTGCCCCCTTTACCTTTATTTCCTTATCATATAGATAATTCCTCTAACAAGGGTGAATTAATGTAGTAATCTGCCATAAAACAAGAGGGAAAAATGAAGAGTATTATGTAATGGAGGAAAAATTGTAAATATAACATCCATCGTCTTCCGTATCGGCATCAGACATATGATAGGTTTATTTTTATGAACTCCGTGAAGGGTAATTTTTGCAAGTTGTTGGGGAGACGTCAGCTTTTGTTTTTTCAATTGGTTAGCCATCATTGACTTATCAATGGAATTTCGGCTAAATTAAATAATTGTTTTACAGATTCAAGACTTGAATTCGGGTGAGAAGCCAATTCTTGCCCTGACTTTAATAACGGTGTCTGGAAGTTGTATAAAACATGCAGTGCCATGCCATACAATTTCTCCGTTGCTGTTGAGTAAGTAGATTCTTTTTCCATCCATTTGTCGTACCAATCCTGCATCGTTTTTTGTGCTAACAGGACGAATAGTGCTTCTTTGTTTTTAAAATGATAATAAATATGTCCTTTACTGTAGCCGAAAGCTTCTGAGATATCCCCAACGGATGTTTAACTATAACCTTTTTGAAAAAATAAAAGGACAGCCTTTTCCATGATTTCAGATTTTGCATTCTCGCTGTCATTTCTTCTTGTGTTCAAAAATATTCTCCCTACAATGAGTTGAACAATCGTTCTAATTTAATTATACAGAATTTTACAACTAAATAATAACTTCATGATATTAGTCATCACTTTAACATATTTATGAATACTCAAGTATATATATCATCATCCAACAAACTATGTTAATCATCCGAAAGATTACGTTTGTATATTGGTTCCCATTATTTCTCACCCTACACTTGCCACTTACCCCCTCATGGTCCATACTATCAATATTGTAATCAATTTTAACTCTAGTACTATTTATAAAGGGATGAATTAGTTGATGAAACAACAGCGTTGGATAGGGTTTTTATTTGTTATATCAGGAGCAACATTTTGGGGAATCGGTGGAACTGTCTCACAAAGACTGTTTCAAATTGACCACATTTCCGTAGAGTGGCTGGTCGCAGTTCGATTATTAATCTCAGGGATCATCATGGTTCTTCTAGCTTATTTTTCTAACAATAATAAACTAGTATTTCAAATTTGGACGAACAAAAAAGCAGTTATTCAACTTTTTGTCTTCGGATTATTAGGAATGTTAACCGTTCAATATACATATATGGCTTCAATACAGTTAGGAAACGCCGCTGTCGCAACGATGTTACAATATTTAGCACCAGCATTCATCATCATTTATCTAGCACTTTCTAA
Organism: Pseudogracilibacillus sp.; assembly: GCA_032113595.1. GTDB lineage: Bacteria > Bacillota > Bacilli > Bacillales > Amphibacillaceae > Pseudogracilibacillus. The sequence goes on along the minus strand of DAMCTP010000106.1, from coordinate 378 downwards.
AGCAAGCATTCTTAAAAGAAAAGACTTCATCGCCGTGATAATCACATTCCTTGGAACATTCTTATTACTTACAAATGGTTCCTTCCAGCAAATATCAGTTCCTTTTTCTGCCGTAATATGGGGCATTCTATCTGGAATTTCGCTTGCTTTTTATACACTTTATGCTGGAAAGTTACTGAATAAATGGGGGTCTCTTAATGTAATCGGATGGGCAATGATCATTGGTGGAATCGGTATGAGCATGATCCATCCGCCTTGGAAATTTAATACGGCAGACTGGACAATAGAAACTGTATTATTTTTAATTTTTGTTATTATCTTCGGTACAATGCTTGCTTTCTGGTTCTATCTTGAAAGCCTAAAATATTTACAGCCTCA
>DAMCTP010000105.1:0-2800 GCA_032113595.1 Pseudogracilibacillus sp. | reverse complement strand
TTGAATGTGTATAAGATAAGAATAAAATAATAAAGGGGTAAATGATGTTAAAGTTAGAGGTTAAAAATAATGAGTTGCAACAAAGTAATTGGAGAAGTGAAATAGTAGATAATAAAAACATGATATTTTTGCAGGAACGAGTCGATCTTGCGGAAAAAGAAAATAAGAACCCATTTCATGATTTTTCAGATGTCGAAGTGATTCAATGGTTTTTACATCAGAGAAAACATCTTAATGAAAAGAACGATCGCTCAGAACGAACAATTAAAGAATATGAACGAGAGTTGTCTCAATTTGTCGAACATTTATTACAGTATTCCAAAGACATCGATTTAGATATTGACTATATAATAGAAGCTTCTTTATTTAAGTCATTACAACCCCGTCATATACGAAGGTATCAAGAATGGGTGGCCACCAGTAGTCCGTATGTTTTAGAAAGAGGATCTTATTCTGCAGCCACGCTTGCAAGAAAAACAACGGTTATAAAAAGTTTCCTCAACTTTCTTCATGATGTAAAGTATATAATCGAACCTTTGCATACTGGACTTCGAATAGCAACAGTAAGAAAAGACGATAGACCTAATCGTGATATTGGACCGTATGAAGTCATTCGGCTATTGCGATATTATAGGGATCAACATCATCCCGTCGCATTCGCAATCATCCATGTGTTAACCACAACTGGAATAAGGAATGAAGAGTTTTGCCAACTGACGTTGAAGGATTTACAATATGATTCCATCCTAGAGGGATATTATATTGATGTTCTTGGCAAAGGAAATAAAAGAAGGCAGATTCCTTTGAAAACAAAAGCGTTGAACAGTATTAAAATGTTCCGTTATGCGAGGGGCTTAGATGATTTTAAAGAAGCAGAACCGCATAGTCCACTTTTTACAACGAATACAGGTAAAGCTTATTCTCCTTCATATTTAACACAGTATCTAACAAAAACTATTGAAAAATCGGAACTTTCCTTTTTAGAGAAAAGAACGTCTAGAGTGGGTCCTCATACATTTCGTCATGCGTTTGCAATTATCTCCCATTTAAGTGAAGTTGATATTTATGACATAATGAAATCACTCGGGCATGAAAAGATTGAAACAACGATGATTTATTTGGAAAAGGTATTTGAAAAAGAACGCCATGCGATTCATGAGTGGAAACCAGAAGTATTTGGCGAGTTTATGTAATATAAAACAGTAACAAAGATAATTTTCATAAAGCCTACATATCGTTTATCTATTAAATTACAAGAACACACCTCAACCTATAAGTTTTTTGAAAACCATAGATTGAGGTGTACATCTTCATCTCTTATTGTTTTAAGCAATCAATATTAAGTATAAATATTAATTAGTGATTAGATAATTTGTGTCAGAAGTATATAGATTAATTCCATATTCTGGGGCAAAATCAAACCATTTTGTTACAAACCCTCCTGTAATAACACCATTTACCGTCAGATTTCCAGAAACAAGAGCACTTAATCGTAGATCATAGCTATTAAGTACAAAAAATACTGGACCACCACTATCACCAGGCTTAGCGAAGTCGGTGCCGCTAACAAAAGCCACTTTGTATGTTGTGGGGTAATTTTTGTATTTAACCGTAGTGTCAGCATTAGTAACCGTGCCACAAGTAGTTATTGTTGTTATACCAGTTTTGCAAACGGGTACACCATTATATATTTGTGTTGCTCCTGTAAAACGCCCATCAAATATATCTGTACTGTCCCAGCGTTTAATTTTATTCGTTGCGTAACGTCCATAATTTAACGCATTATCTGTAATACGTATAAGACCTACATCAAGAAGAAGCCACCCTGAACCTTCAGCATGTTGACGTCCAACGTTGACGTTATTTTGTCTTACTAGATCCCCTCCTGTTGGAGAAACAGAACCACTAAAACAATGACCAGCGGTAAGGGCGAAATACACCCCACTTTTACTTGACATAGCCCCAAGAGTACAATTACTATAATCTAGAGCCAAGCCGCCACCTAATTGATTCCAGTTGTCGAGTCTACTTTTTGTTGTTTCAAAATTAGCCTTAGTAATATTTGAATCAAAAACATCAGGGTATTCATCTAGAAGTAGATTAATTAAATCTTGATCAAGTCCATTATGTTCTAATACTACATTCTGCTTTGATACATCTGCAGAAATCATAAAGGCAAGTTTATTAAATTCTTCTTCAGAATAAAATTCTTTAATTTTGCGTGTAATTTCATCTTCTATAGAAATTAGATCGTGTGTAGAATATTCTATGTTTTCTACTTTAAGTAAATCACTGTTACCTATTAAATCAATAATTGATTGAATTACTTCTACATTCAGATTATCATCTAATTGTTTAAAATACAGATATAAAATTCCTTCGGAATCAAAACGAATTCCTCCAACTTTTTCGAATTTAGAATGAGAACCATATGTATTTTCTATTATTTTAGTAATTTCAGCTACATATTTTATTGCTCCCTTATATTCCAAAGTGTCCTTATTTTCATTTTCAGAGGAACTAAATTTAATCTCTCCATCGTCATTTTTAGCATGCGTAGTTAAATTATTAAAACCAAAAATTAAAAATAATAAACTTAAATATACGACTATTACTTTTTTCATCTCAATCCCCTTCCGTATAGTTTGGTAATTAAATAATAACATAATAGTCGGAAAATAACAATAAATGTCTTTTGAGTTTACCGACTTTCCTCAGGTGAAAAGGGTTTTGAGTGTCTTCCATGTGTTTTTGAGGGGAGTTCTTTATTTTCAATCGAAAAAACTAATTTTAGACAGCA
>DAMCTP010000104.1:0-3432 GCA_032113595.1 Pseudogracilibacillus sp. | reverse complement strand
CTCTTTTTCGTTCCACCAAGACTGTCGTTGAAGTCATCATTATGGTGTTTTTCTCTTTTTTCGTTCCATCAAGACCATCGTTGAAGTCCGTTTTTCTCCTTTTCGTTCCATCAAGACTGTCGTTGAAGTCATCATTATGGTGTTTTTCTCCTTTTTGTTCCACCAAGATCGTCGTTGAAGTCATCATTGTGGTGTATTTCCCCTTTTCGTTCCACCAAGACCGTCGTTGAAGTCATCATTATGGTGTATTTTTCTTTTTCTTTCCACCAAGACCTTCATTGAAGTAATCAAAATGCATTTTCCTTCTTTTTATTCATCAAGCGATTATTTTGTTGCCCTTCCTTTCAAAATTCATATTAGTGATATTATCATTGCGTGGTAGAATAGTATATAATAAAATTGATGGAGCAAGAGTAGTGAATTTGAGGGGAATTTAAAAATGAGTAGTAAGAAAAGTATTTTATTTACTGGTGGCGGAACAGCGGGGCATGTGATTGTTAATTTGGCCCTCATTCCTTATTTTAAAAAAGAAGGCTGGAAAATTGATTATGTGGGATCAAAAAATGGCATAGAAAAGGATTTAATTGCAAAGATAGGTGGAGTTACATATCATTCAATTTCTACCGGGAAATTACGTCGCTACATCTCATTGGAAAATGTGAAGGATCCTTTTAAAGTAGTGAAGGGCACGTTGCAGGCATGGAATATTATTAGGAAATGTAAACCGACAATTGTTTTTTCCAAAGGTGGTTTTGTTTCAGTCCCAGTTGTTATTGCAGCTAAATTTAGAAAAGTACCAACGATTATTCATGAATCAGATTTAACGCCAGGTTTAGCGAATAAAATTGCGACACCTTTTGCCAAAAAAATATTAACGACATTTCCGGAAACGATTGATATTTTAAAAAAGGATAAGGTTACTTATGTAGGAGCGGTTATTCGAGAGGAATTGTTTCAGGGAGAGGCAACCAAGGGGCTTAAATTCACTAAGTTAGACAGAATGAAACCAATTATTTTAATTATGGGTGGCAGTATTGGTTCACAAAAATTAAATCAAGTGATCCGTGAAAACCTACAACAATTATTAAAGCAATATCACATCATACATATTTGTGGTAAAGGTAATATTGATGAATCTATTAAGGAAAAAAGTTACGTTCAGTTTGAATATGTGTCTAATGAATTAAATGATCTGTTTGCCATTACTGATTATGTTATTTCACGAGCGGGGGCCAATGCTATTTTTGAATTTTTAGCTTTGCGTATACCAATGTTGTTGATTCCGTTATCACGGGTGGCTAGTCGGGGTGATCAAATTGACAATGCGAGATCATTTGAACGAAATGGTTATGCTCATGTTTTAGAGGAAGAAAATTTAGACAGTACAACATTTTTGCGGGCGATTGAACGTTTAAAAGAAGCAACTTCTGTATTAATCGATCATATGAAAACGTATAAAAGTGAAAGGGCATGGCATCAAGTAATTGCACTAATTGAAAGTATGAGTAAATAAAAAGCCTAGCATTAATCACTGGATGGAAAAGATCAACGAAAACCAACGGGAGGGAGAGAAATTCAAACGATGGAGGTTCCAGCGTTAGACACTTTTGGGAAAGAAGTGTCGAAACCCAAAAGGTGGAAGCCCCAGCGTTAGAAAGTCATCTTCCATTACCATTATTATAATTTTCACATCCGTTAGTAATAGTAAGTCATCTTCCATTACCATTATTATAATTTTCACATCCGTTAGTAATGGAAAGTAATTTTACATTACTATTATCACAATTTTTGTATGTATTAGTAATGGACGATAACTAAGTGTTACTACAACAGTCTGTTTTTACTCAAAGTATCAGCCCCCCAACTACTATAGTTAATGTTCGTGCTTGAATTTTTTACTGTATATAGCAGTAAACAAGGGAGTTAAACCGCTTATATCCCAACCTCTTTCATCATTACTTTTTGTCGATGGATACGACGTCTACTTTACCTGTATGTGGATCAATGACGAGTCCGTGAACGAGTATATGAGAAGGGAGTAGTGGATGCTCACGAATGATGTCGACACTTTGCTGAATTGAATCTTCCACAGTTTCAAATCCGTGAAATTCTTGGTGAAAGTCAATACCCGAGTAGTCAAGGGCTTTAAATGTATCTTCTGTTATTCCCTCTTCCTTCATTTTATCCATTAATAACTGTGTATTTACGTTAGACATCCCACAATCGTGGTGACCTATGACAACTACCTCTTCGGCTTGAAGTTCATAAATGGCGACTAGAATACTTTTAATAATACTGTCAAAAGATTTTCGAATAATAGCACCGGCATTTTTCACCATTTTTGCATCACCATTTTGGATGTTTAAAGCTTTGGGCAATAACTCTACAAGTCTTGACTCCATGCAGGTGAAAATCACCATTTTTTTATTTGGAATCGAATCAGTTGTAAATGCTTCATAATTCTTGTTTGCAACGAATTTTTCATTGTAAGCTATCATTTCTTCTACTCTCATATACTGACCTCCTATAATCTAACGTTATTTTGTTGTTATTATACCATTTATGCTAGTAAATTAATAAGTGTGAGACTCCCTTGTCACAAAAGTTTACGATTGATTTGACAAATTAATGATGATAAAATTTGACTATACAAAATGACGTCACTTCCAGCTTTGGATGTGTCTTTTTTAATGGATTAAATACAAAGGTCGGTGCTTTAAATGTTTCAAATATTTGTAAAACTACAATGGTTTTTCTCCCATTATTGGAAACGGTATACGTTTGCAATTATTGGGTTAATATGTGCTAGTTTACTAGGGTTGTTGCCACCGAAAATATTAGGTTACATCGTCGATCATATACGTTTTGAAACGCTATCAACAGATATTTTAATAAAAACCTGTATCATTTTTTTAGGTATCATAGTTGCCCATTATGTAATTACGTATTTTTGGAATTCAACGCTATTTAGTGGATCCGTTATGTTAGAAAAATGGATGAGAAGTCGATTAATGAATCATTTTTTAAAAATGTCACCAATCTTTTTTACCCGTTATAAGACAGGGGATTTGATGGCTAGAAGTACAAATGATTTAAAAGCGATTGCTATGACAGCAGGATTTGGTATCTTAACACTCGTTGACTCGACAACATTCATGTTAATGATCATCGCAATGATGGGTTTTACAATCAGCTGGAAATTAACATTTGCTGCTCTAGTACCTTTACCAATTATGGCATTAATTATGAATAAATATGGAGCAGCCATTCATGCACGTTTTATGATGGCCCAAGATGCTTTTGGAGATATGAATAATCGGGTATTGGAGTCTATTCGTGGGGTTCGGGTATTACGGGCCTTCGTTCAAGAAGAACAAGATGCTGATCGTTTCGCTAATATGACAGAAGATGTTTATGAAAAAAACATGGCCG
>DAMCTP010000103.1:0-3512 GCA_032113595.1 Pseudogracilibacillus sp. | reverse complement strand
TTATACAACCCATTAGTGATTGATCCAATCCATCAATTATTGATCGCTTACATTTCAACAGGAACTAAAATTGTTGGTACAATAGAAAGAATATCTCTACAAAAAGGGACACAGTTTGGAAAAAAAATCGCCATTCATAGTTTACTATACATATTCATATAAAGACAAAATTCACCATAATAAAAGTTGCTTATTATGGGATAAACCAAATTTGAGTAACGGTGATAAGATTGATATTTTTGTTAATGACATTGGGCAATCAACATTCGAATTATAGTATTTATTATGAGCATAATATGAAGTTGTTAAAATGATAAAATTAAATTACGATGTATAGCTGAGTAGCTTACATTAGTCCTACACATAACAACATGTTCATGCAAGGGTCTTAGTGGAACGTTATCTGAAAGAGTAATATAATTACATAGAAAAACTTTGAGATCAATATTAGCATAAATTCAGAGTTGTAAAAGTAAAAAATAAGTTATTTAAATTATTTATATTAGGTGGTGTTAGTTATGAATACAACAGATTATATCTTTGATCCAAATAATCCGTGGATTTGTCAAGAGTTTATTCTATATAGAAAAGACTTTGATAAAAAAATAAATGAATTTATTTTAATTGAGAACACGTTTGATATAGGTATAATAAAGGAGTATTGTATATTATTGGATGGTGCCTTTAGTTTTCAAGTTCCATCGAATAATTTGGATGAAACAATAGAATATATGCATGGTTTAAGTACAAAACATTACTTTATTGATTCTTTCAGATCCTTTTGGAAAGAAAACAAACTTGTAGGTTTTTATTGGCCTAATGGAAATATTGTTGATAAATTAGTAGTTAAACCTGATTGTCAGCGATTAGGATATGGTACATACTTATTAACTCATGCATTTAGAAATATTTTTTCAAATAATGACTATGAATATGCTTATCTATCTTGTATGTTACAAAATAAAAACGGGTTAGATTTTTATAGAAAATATGGATTAGTAGAGGGTATAGTAGAATAATATTGGTAATCAAAATGTTATAGAAAGTTATGGAAGGTTATATTACTCCTACAGATAACAACATGTTCACGCAAGGGTCTAAGATGGAACGTTCAAGGCGCAAGTCAGACCACATCACTTCACCGGGCGTAACCACCGCCAAGACGGTCTAGCTATTAGGTCCAGTTCAGCGACGCCGTGAACACAGAGACATTAGGTGAAATATTCCTAGCAACTAGGTTGTTCTAGTAAAATTTTTATGGAGGTGTAAACATGCATGGCATAGTATCATTATTACCTCAGCCATATTATAATAAGGTCGAAAACATATGGGATGAGATGGAAGAAAAGGTTGGGTTAACAGGAGTTAAGGTTACTCCATATCCACATTTTTCATGGCAAATTGCAGAAAGTTATGACATGAATAAATTGAAAGATATATTTGAAGATATTGCAGTGTCCACAAAACCTTTTGAAGTAAAAACCACGGGGATAGGGGTGTTTACAGGAAATTCTCCAGTTATTTTTATACCTGTAGTTAAAGATATACAGCTATTGAAGTTCCATTATTCCATATGGGAAAGATTGAAAAAAATAGGAAAAAATCTTAGTGATTATTATTATCCGCAATTTTGGGTTCCTCATATTACTTTAGCATATGAAGACGTGACAAAAGAAAATATAGGAATAGTATTAGAAAAGTTATCTTTTATGAATTTTAATTGGAGCTTTGAAGTAGATAATATTTCATTTATTTATGAGACAGCAGAGAAAATAGGCAAACCAGAATATAGATTTGATTTCAGAAGATAGTATTAAGGATTTATTTGAGATTTTAGCATATTGATGTGGGATACTTCATCTAACAATGTATTTGCACAAGGGTGTACTAGGGCTCAATCTTAGGGCGATGTATACCACATCCCTTCACTGGGAGCGAGGGGAGATGTCTTTTAGGTCTGGTTCAGGAACGTCGTAAACATTTGAGTGTTAGGTGAAATATCAAAAGCAGGGCTCTGAGGTCTTTATTTGATACAATTGACTGAGGTTACAGATTTTTATAATAGTAAAGAGATAAACCGGATATGGATGTGTAGTGGAGAAATTCACATAAGACGTGTATGAATTATAAATACATAATGATAGTAATTTTAAAAGAATTAGACACTTTTTTAGGTAGATCAGAAGGGAATATCGGTGCAATGATGGTAAATCCATAGTAAATAAGATGTAGATTGCAATTAAGTATCATACGAAGGGGGAGGCCTATGAATAAAAAAATAAATGTGTACTTTTTTGGGGAAACAGGGATATACGATGAATATAACCCTGCTTATGTGTGTAATAAGGAATTAGTTCCAGAAGTTTTATATATAATCGCAGATAATAATCCATATTCTATTTCTAAGAAAGAAATAATTAAAGAACTAAATATTGATGAAGAAGTGTTTAATAATATAATTAACAGCTTAAAACTAATAAATGCTATAGATATCAAAGATGACAAATATAAATTAAATTTTACAGTATTTTTGGAAAAAGATATGCCTTTAATGGATGAGTATTTTTTAAATATCGGTGAAGTCGTTGGAGAGAAAATTATTGAAAAGAAACATCTAATTTATGAGAAAATATCTAAATTAACTAACTATACTAGCTTTAATAAAGAAAGATTATTATATCATATAATCTGTGATCGTATTTTTGATGGTATAGCTTTTGATATTTTTAAAGAGAAAAATATTTTTTCACCTTCTAAAATACAAGCTGGAAATAGAGATTATATAATTTTTGGTTATGAAGATAGCGACAAAGTAGAAGGCCATAGTGATGGAATATTATGTAGTAGCAATAATTACAAAAGTGAAAGTTTTGTATTTAATAGTTTTGGGGACTCTGATGGTATAAGAAAAGATATGTTTAGATTCTTCAGGAAAGTTATAAAAACATTAGAAAGTACAACACCATTTAATGATTTAAATCTAGCATATATAAAGCTTATAGAAGATAAGAACAATGAGATTGCAGAAAAATGCGGTGAATTAATATGGAAAAGCTTTAAGGATGAAATAAATCTTCTTAAGTTGTCCGATAGTGAAAAGAAGTTAATAAATTTCCTAAATAAGCTTGGTTATTTATATATTGATGAGGACAATAGCACAATATCATGTAATGTTCCCGTTTTTGAAAACGCTGATGAAAAAATTATTAATGATTTATCAGAAATTATTCTTAGTGACATTTGTGATGTAGTAAAAACCACATTTGAGATGTTTGAAGAAAATGCTATAAACTTAACAGCGATAAAACATAAAGTTAATATTGAAGAAATAGCAATTGAGTTATGGCATCAAGTTTTCGGGTTTACCAATGAATATTTAGTTGAAAGAGGATTTGTAGAAGCACCAGAGTACAAAGAAGGAGAGGGAAGATATCTAAGAAGTTTTTCTATAAATATAAAATAACTAAAACTTCGCATATAAAAATCTCTTTATGAACCTTGAAAATTCAATA
>DAMCTP010000102.1:0-3520 GCA_032113595.1 Pseudogracilibacillus sp. | reverse complement strand
TTTTTAAGAAATTAATGGGCTGAATGGAGGCCTAAATATACTATACGAGGGGTATCTTTATGGCACCAAAAACAAAATTTTCTAAAGAAGATATTATTAATGCTGCATTCAAGATAGCCACAAAAGAAGGATTTGATGGTATAACGATTCGCAAAGTTGCCAAAAAATTAGGTAGCTCTATCGCACCAATTTATGTTAACTTTACGGATGTCGATGAATTGAAGCTGGCAATCGTTGAAAAAGCACAGGAGACTGCGAAACAAATCTATTTCGAACAAAACTCAGGTCTTCCCTTTCGGGACATTGGGATTGCAAGTATCAAATTTGCCAAACAATATAGTGTACTTTTCCGTGACCTTATCATGAAATCTAATCCCTACATGAAGCATAATGAGGAAAACACGTTATTCGTTGTTGAACAAATGAAAAAAGACCCACAATTAGTTGGATTTTCGGATGAGGATTTAAAACAAGCATTATTAAAAATGGAAATATTTCAAATAGGGTTGTCCGTTATGGTTGCTAATAATTTATTGCCAGGTGATTTTAACGAGGAAAAAATGATTGCCATGTTGGACAATTTAGCTGAAGACATATTCATCGCGACGAAGGTTAAAAAAAGTGAATTTTAACCTTCTGAAAAAGCTAAAACAAAATACATCATAATTTTCCCTCCCCATGAGATAATATAGCAAGAAGGTATTTTATATTAAAAGGAGGAGTTACCGTGTCAATTTCAATGAAAGGGAAGTCTGGTTTAATTACAGCATCAGGATCGGGAATTGGTAGAGCAAGTGCCATTGCATTTGCGAATGCTGGGGCTAACGTGATGGTTTCTGATTTAAATGAGGAAGCAGGATTAGAAACTGTACAGTTAATTAAGGACAACGGTGGAAGTGCAGCATTTTATAAAACTGATGTAACAGATGAAGCGCAAATTAAGGCTTTAATTGATGAAACAGTGTCAACCTTTGGTCAATTAGATTTTGCCCATAATAATGCTGGACTTAGTTTCTCCCAAGGGAAAATCGGCGACACAGATTCAGAACAGTGGGATAAAACAATCAAACTTACGTTGTACAGTGTTTTTTATGGTATGAAACATCAAGTGAACGCCATGGTGGAGACTGGCGGGGGTGCGATTGTGAATACAGTTTCGACAGCTGGAATTGAGGGTGTAACGAATATGACACCTTATGTGGCTGCAAAACACGGTATCACTGGATTAACTAAATCAGTCGCATTAGAGTATGCTAGACAGGGAATCCGCGTCAATGGTATTGCTCCAGGCTCAACGTTGACCCCTGCATTGCAAGGTTGGGCTAAGGAAGCCCCCGATCAATATGAAGCAGTATTACAAGCCATTCCAGCCGGGGAAATGGCTCAGCCTGAGGACCAAGCGAATGCTGCGTTATTTTTATGCTCTAACATTGCCGGGCACATAAATGGAGTCATTTTACCGGTTGATGGTGGCTTTGCATCTGGAAAAATTTAAAACTCTTACCTAGTAATGATGAATGATAGAACCAATCTCGCCGAAGGTTGGTTCTTTTCATTTCCAAAGACTTTAACCTTTGAAACGAAAGATGTTATACTAAACAATAGACACTCTAGTACCTATGCTATATTTTCGACTTATTTTAAAGGCATTTCGAAAGGAGCATTATCAATTGTCCCAAAACAGATTAAAACACCATCGACGTTACCAGGAAATTATTAATACGTTTATCAAGAATGGTTTAAGTCATGTGTTGTTCCGCATTGGTTTAACAGATAAGTCTTCATCACGAAAAGATGCTGATGAAAAGTTAGATGAAAATTTAACATACATCGGTAAAAAGTTACGAAATTCATTACAAAGTCTTGGTCCCACTTTTATTAAATTAGGTCAAATTGCCAGTTCAAGACGTGATCTTGTCCCAGAACAAATTGCAATTGAATTGGAAAAACTACAAGATGAAGTTCAATCATTTGAATATGACATTGTAAAGAAAATTATTGAGAAAGAATTAGGAGAACAACCTGAGGAAGTTTTTGCTGAGTTCAGTCAGGAACCACTTGCCACTGCCTCGATTGGACAGGTTCATGTTGCTCGACTTCATAGTGGGGAAGAAGTCGCAATAAAAATACAACGTCCTGATATTGAAACGATTATAAAAACAGACTTAGAAATTTTACACAATTTAGCGAGATTTTTATCATCTCGAATGGAGTGGGTAAAAACATACCGTATTCAAGAGACAATTGATGAATTTTCTCACTCTTTAAAAAATGAATTAAATTATCATCTTGAGGGACGAAACGGGGAACGAATTGCCAACCAATTTACAGAAGATCCCATAATTCATATTCCAAAAATTTATTGGGATTTTACGACAGAAAAAGTCTTAACAATGGAAATGATTCACGGGATTAAAGTGAATAAATATGATGAATTAGAAGAAAAAGGCTATAATAAAAAACTAATCGCCCAAAGAATTACAGATGCGATGCTTCATCAAATTTTAGAAGTGGGTGTTTTCCACGGGGACCCCCATGCAGGTAATATTTACATTTTACCTAATAACAATATTGCCTTACTGGACTTTGGAATGATTGGATACTTAAATGATGATATTAAATATTACTTTTCTTCTTTAATTATTCATTTACAAGCTGGCGATACTGACGGGATCATTAATATCTTTAATGAGTGGGAGCTGCTTGATCAGGTGACGAACATGGCAGGTCTTCGACGGGATATCGATACATTACAATCTAAATACTATGAAACTTCTTTACAAAATATAAGTTTGGGAAAAATTATGTTAGAAGTGTTTTCAATTGCTTATAAGCATCAAATAAAAATCCCTTCCGATATTGCTATATTAACGAAAGTTGTATTAACGTTAGAAGGTATTTTGGAAAATTTAGATCCAGAGCTAAGTATTATGAAGGCAGTTGAACCATATGGGCAAAAATTGATTTTAAAACGGTATCATCCAATGAATGCGGCCCGTAAATCGTGGATAAGACTAATTGAAAATATTAAAATTTTGTCTAGCTTGCCAGCAGATTTAAAGGAAATTTCAGCAGCGGCTAAAAAGGGAAAACTTCAATTTGATATTAATTTATTCGATTTAGATGATGTGTTAAAAAAGCTTGATAAAATTACAAATCGACTATCATTCAGCATTATATTGCTTGCGTTTAGTATTTTAATGGTAGGACTCATCATAGGAGCCTCCATCGCTGGACAGACGAACTTATTATGGAGAATTCCTGTTATTGAAATTGGTTCCGTCGTTGCGACCTTAATGTTTTTATTTATGGTATTTTCCATTATTCGTTCTGGTCGAATGTGAATACATTTAAATAAAAGGAAAAAGTAGTTCGCTTTTAAAGTAATAAATATTGTTTTGCACCCTGAAATGTTTGTTCAATCTCACATTAAAATAACTGAGAAGATTTCGTATAAGTTACAATGTAATTAGGGATTACTGAATAATTAAAAACCTTTGATTCTATTATATTTGTTCCC
>DAMCTP010000101.1:0-3577 GCA_032113595.1 Pseudogracilibacillus sp. | reverse complement strand
GAACAAATGCAATTACAACAGGAAATTGTAGCTAAACTAAAACGTAATGGTGCGAGAACCGTTGGGTTACGTTTTGAACAGTTGCCTGAAGAAACGATTAAAAAGTTTCAATCAACGAGTGGTGGACAAGCTGAAGCACACTCGATTTTAACTGGAGGGAATAAACCCCATTTCATCACAGTTGCAAGTGGAAAAGGTGGCGTCGGAAAATCAACCGTTACCGTAAACTTGGCCATGGCGTTAATGAGAATAGGGAAAAAAGTCGGGATCATTGATGCTGACATATACGGTTTTAGTGTTCCTGACATGATGGGGATTGAAGAACGTCCTGCTGTTCGTGGGGAAAAAATCATTCCTGTTGAACGATTTGGCATCAAAGTAATTTCTATGGGACTGTTAGTAGAAGATAACTCACCTGTCATTTGGCGTGGCCCTATGTTAGGTAAAATGTTGAATAACTTTTTTAAAGAGGTAGAGTGGGGTAATGTTGAGTATATATTGCTCGACCTACCACCGGGTACAGGAGATATTGCGATGGATGTCCATGAGGCAATTCCAACTTGTAACGAAATTATCGTAACAACACCACACCCGACAGCGGCGTTTGTTGCAGCCCGTGCTGGACAAATGGCAATAAAAACAAACCATGAAATACTTGGCGTAATAGAAAACATGGCCTATTTTGAAAGTGAAAAAACGGGAGAAAAAGAATATGTTTTCGGTAGCGGTGGTGGTGATAAACTCGCCGAAGTGTTAGATACGAAAGTTCTTGGACGCTTACCGTTAAAACAACCCTATGAAGATGATGATGTGTTTGCACCCTCGATTTACCAGGAGGACCATCCGACAGGAGAAGAATATCATCGAATTGCTGCAAAAGTCATCGCGAATATCGAGGAAAAGGCTAATAAATAATTAATAATCAAAAGAGAACGACGTAGTAAATAACGTTTAGTGCTGGAAATGGCTTCCCGGTATAAAGACGAGTTTACTTCAGTCGTTCTCTTTCTAACTATTTATTTAGTGAAAAATCCAATTTTATTCCTGTTTTTCAGAGCCACCAGAACCCTCTTCTCCACTTTTGTTAGTCTGTTCATCCGAGGACTCCTCATCCTTCTTATCACCAGATTCTTGTAAAATATTTTGCATTTTTGCTTGAAATATTGGTGAATTTAAGGTTTCCAAAATCGTTTTTTCCAAATGCTCTTTAAATTGTTGGCTCTTTAATAATTGGATTGTCTGTTTACTCATTTCTGGATCCTTCAATAAATCCATCATTTGTTTTTGAAATGTAGCATCATTCATCAATTGTTTCATTAATTTTTGTTGTTCATCATTTAATGAATCGGCAAAAGAAGTAACAAATTCGGGATCGGCAAATAGCTCTTTCCACATTTTTTTACTTTTATCTGACTGTAATGTATCCGAAATGGCATTTTTCACATCTTCTGAATCCATTATTAAGTGCTGTTTCATTTTATCATCAGTAATTATTTCCCGAAATGTTTGTTTTCCTTCATCTGTTTGTAAAATATCAACGACCATTTTTTTCGTCTGTTCATAATCCAATTCTTTGTTTGTTTCCCCATTAGAACAGCTATTTAAAAAGATCATGCAACCGATAAAAGGAATAATCAACCATTTACCCATCCGAATACCTCCCTCTTCTTATGTTAATATGTTAAAAAAAAGTAAAAATATACACTTAATCGGGAAAAAGTCTATGTTTCATGATAAAATAAATAAGATGCTGTAAACAGATGTAGGAGGATTTTTAGTGAATAGTCAAAAATTAATTCGGATGTTTTTTATGACGACACTCATTGGTGGAATCGTAGGCTTGTTCACAAGTTTTATCGTTGCAAAAGATGTTTATCTCAATGTATTGCGTCCATTTGATGGGATGGAGATTACAGGTATATTATTATATTATTTAGGTTTTGCTCTCGTCTTTGCATTCGTAAGCTTAGCTGGTTTTTTGGCGTATTTATTTATCCATCGATTCGGAATAGGCATTTTTCATTCCTTTTGGCCATACGTTCAACTGATGGTGCTTGTACTTGCCGTATTTGATATTCTTTATTTTTCGAATAAAGACATTTTGTTAAGCCATCGAATCATTATTGTAATCGTATTAATCGTTGCAAGTATTATTGTTGGCTATATAAAGGTAAAGCAAACGAACAAAACTGGCTTTGTTCCAGCGTTGTTTTTTATGATTGTTGTGACGACACTTGAGCTAACGCTTGGATTAAGAACGAGTAGTATGGATTATATTACAATTATTTTAGTAACGTTACTTGCTACTAATGCATACCAATTAATCACATGGCATTATGTAACAAAAATAGACCCTAAACACGCAAAAAGAATTGAGGAAAACCGTAAAGCCCGAAGGGAAAAATTAGCAAAAGCAAAAGAACTTAAGGAAACAAAGAAATAGTATTTCTAAAGTCACCTTGAATTCAGTTTG
Organism: Pseudogracilibacillus sp.; assembly: GCA_032113595.1. Classification (GTDB taxonomy): domain Bacteria; phylum Bacillota; class Bacilli; order Bacillales; family Amphibacillaceae; genus Pseudogracilibacillus. The sequence continues at coordinate 1,104 of DAMCTP010000101.1, read as the reverse complement.
TCATTCTAATATTTTTTCTTCAACTGTTACATTGCTCATTAATTCAGTAATCGTCACAAAATGAAACTTTTGATTTAGTGATGGGATAATATCTTTGAGTGCATCTCCTGTTTGCTTGGCACTATCAGATGCATGAAGTAGGATAATGTCACCATTTTTACTGTTGGAAATAACTGTATTGGCAATTTTGTTGGCTCCTGGATTTTTCCAATCGTAAGGATTAATGCTCCAATGAACTAAAGTTAAATTTAACTTTTCTGTTAATGAAATTAATTCCTTATTAATCATGTAATTTGGTGTACGAATGTACGCCATTTTTTCATACCCTAATTTATGAAAAAAGTGTTTTGCAAATCTGATATCCTTTTCCATTGAATTTAAATCCCCGTCAATATAATTCGTGTATCGATATCCGAGCATTCCTAGTTCATGTCCTTGTTCTTGAATCTCGGTTAGAATTTGGGGGTGTCTCTCTGCCCATTCTCCGCTCACAAAAAAGGTCGCCTTCACTTTATCTTTTTTTAAAATAGAAAGTATTTCTGGTATTTTCTTATCTCCCCAACTAATGTTAAATGTCAATGCAACTTGTTTTTTTTCTGTATTACCACGTAATATGCTTAATGCATCACTGTTTTGATGATAGTTAAGCGACGTAGAATGATAAATAAAAATAAACATAGCAGTGAATAAACTAATGATTGCCAACACAATGAATGTCATTTTAGTAAAAAAAATTTGCTTTAGTAAATGAAACATATGAACACCTCTTTGTTTTCTCTTATATTACAATGTATGATGTTGTGGACAAGAAATGATTGTCCATTATATAAAAATGAAATTTAGAGAAAATCCGTGTTTACAACTGGACAAAATTGTTTAGAGTCTCTGGAAATGGGAGGAGGATTTTTCATATTAAGTGCATTGATTATTTGTTTAAAACATGCCTATGGAAATTATACAAAATTATGGATATGGTGGAAAATCATTTTTATTGAATAGATTTAATTGGTGTGGTAATATAATAAAGTCGCTGTTTTCCGAAGTGGCGATATTATTTGCTCCTTGAAAACTGAACAGAACAACTATTATATGTTTAAAGAAGTC
>DAMCTP010000100.1:0-4374 GCA_032113595.1 Pseudogracilibacillus sp. | reverse complement strand
GTTTTTAAGAAATTAATGGGCTGAAATGGAGGCCTAAATATTACTATACGAGGGGCTATCAAATGAATTATTTAAAACCTGAATTTTTATCACACTTGGTAAATTTACCTAAAGATATATCTGGCTATAAGACTTGTACTTATCTGATGGCATTAGAGGGGTGGCGTCGTGGGCTACATTTAAAATTTAGATTTAGAAATGGTATCGCAATACCTCCATCCATACAAGTTGTATTAAGTAATGAAAGTAGGGAACATGTATTTGTTGTTTCAAGGGGAGATAAAGTTACAAAAGAAGCAATTAGGATTTGCATGGATAAATCTCTTACATATAAAAATTTAAAACAAAACAAAGTTCCTATCCCAGAAGGTAGAAGTTTTTATGAAGAATCTGATGATAATGAAATTGTACAATATGCAAAAGAAATTGGCTTTCCTTTGGTAATAAAACCAACAGACTCTTCGAGTGGTAGAGGAGTTATTACGGGCATAAATGATATAGATAAATTTACAGATTCTCTGAATCAGGTTAGAAATATATTAGGTTTTAAAAATGTTATTGTGGAAAGGTTTTTTATTGGTGAGGATTATAGGGTTTATGTGCTTGATAATGAAGTGGTCGGTGTATATAAAAGGCTAGCTGCTAATGTAATAGGTGATGGCGAAAAAAATATAAAGAATCTAATTTATGAAAAAAATATTGTCAGAAAAATGAACCCTTTTATTAGAAAAAGGGAAATAAAAATTAATAGTGATTTAATTGAATATTTGAGTTTAAGTAATCTTACCTTGGAATCCATTCCCGCGAAAGGTGAAAGAATATATCTGCGTAGTCAGGGTGCATATTTAAAGGAAAGAGATCCTGTCGACATAACAGATGAAATCTCCGAGAAAATAAAATCAATTGCTGTAAATGCTATGAATTCAATCCCTGGACTTAGCCATTGTGATGTAGATATGTTAGTAAATGAAGAAACAGGGGAAGCAGTTGTGAATGAAATTAATTCACGACCACAAATAAGTAATCATCTTTTCCCAATGGAAGGAAAGGCAAGGGATATTCCTAAAAAAATAATAGATTATTATTTCCCTGAGACAATTGATTCAAAAAGAAATGATATGTTTTATTTTGATTTTAAACCAGTATTTCAAAGTTTTAAATCAAAAGGGGTAAAGGAAATTTCCATTTCAGATATACCGTTTGATCACGAATTTATCCGTTTTAGGTTAAAAGGTAATATAAAAAATACTAATTATGAAAAATGGTTAAAAAAACATGTCATTAAACTTAGAATGCACGGTTATCTGAAATATTTAGAAAATGACGAAATATCGATAGTTCTGTCTGGAAGAAAAGAAAGGATCAATGGAATTAAAAAAATTATAACTGAAGAAAACCCTGAAAACACCTGGATTAGTAATGTAAGGGTTCTATCCCGTAATACCCCAATAAAAATTGGATTTGAAATTTATAAGAATGAAAAGAATAGAGCTGATAAAGAAATTAGAAATGGTAAATTTGACGATAAAAAGCATGTTACCAAAAATAAGCAAAAAATAAAAACATCACCTATTAAAAAGTTTAAAAGATTTCTTAGCAGATAAGCGATTTAAAAAAGTATAAATATTTGAAAAAATTACTATTTTAATTGATACTGTATATAATAGTGGAGGTGAAAAATTGTATAAGAGATTATTGACTAGTATTTTAATATTATTTATAACATTTATTATAGTAAAAGTAGGTATTTATTCTAATTCTGAATCTAGTAAACTCGTTTTTGATGATTTGGAGATTGATAGAATAACAGACATTGGGAGTATTTATAGTTTTACCCCTAATATGGCTAAGGTATTAAATGTTAATATCAATAGGGAATTAAAAAAAGGTGATAGTAATAATGATGTAAAGCAATTAAAGTTAGATCTTGCAATAATAGGTTTTAAGGTATCAAATAATCCCAATAATAACTTTGGGCCTAGTACCGAAGGAAAGGTAAAAGAATTTCAAAGTTATTATGGACTAAATGCCACTGGGATTGTTGATAAAGGCACGGCTAATAAAATTAATGCAATTCTAGACAGTCCATTTCGGAAAGGAAAAAGTCATCAAGATGTTATTGGGATTAAGAGAGATTTAGAAATATTAGGTTTTAAGGTATCAAACAATCCAAATAAAAATTACGGCCCAACTACTGAAAAGAAGGTCAAAGAATTTCAAACTTTTTATAAGTTAAAGGATAACGGGATTGTAGACCCAATAACAAGGAATAAAATTAAAGAATTATTAGAGACACCACTGAAACGTGGGGTAAGCCGTAGTGATGTTATAACTTTAAAATTAAACCTAGAAAAACTGGGATTTAAGGTTTCAAATAACCCAAATAAAAATTTTGGTCCTAGTACTGAAAAAAAAGTAAAAGAGTTTCAGAGTTATTACGGGATAACAGTGGATGGAATAGTTTATAAAGAGACTACTGATACAATTAATAATATTTTATCCAGTCCGTTTCAAAAGGGTAAAAGCCATCAGGATGTTATTTCACTGAAAAAAGACATAGCAAAACTAGGTTTCAAAGTTTCAAATAATCCAAATAAAAATTTTGGACCGTCAACGGAAAAGAAAGTAAAAGAGTTTCAGAAATATTATAAGTTAATGTCAAATGGGATTGTAGATCCAATAACAAAAAATAAAATTACTGAATTACTTAGTACTCCAATGAAAAAAGGAGATAAACGTAAAGATGTCATAAATCTAAAATTGAATTTGGCTAAACTTGGTTTTAAGGTATCCAACAGCCCTAATGAAAACTTTGGTCCAACTACTGAAGGGAAAGTAAAGGAATTTCAAAGGTACTATGGTGTTAATGAAACGGGTATTGCTGATAAAAATACATTTAGTATGATTAATGAAATTCTTTCTAGTCCTTTCCAAAATGGTAAAAAACACAAAGACACAATTCAATTGAAAAAAGACCTTGAGAAATTAAACTATGGATACTTTAAGTATAAAAATAGTTCCTATGGTCCACAAACAAAAGGTGTAGTTGAAAAATTCCAAAAATCTCAGGGGCTAGTGGTAAATGGCATTGTTGATCCGAGAACCCGGGAAGCAATTAATAAATTATTAAAGGACAAAAATAAAACTGAATATACTGAATATCAAATTAGTTTGGACGAGGCAGTTGGTATTCAGTATAATGCCAGGGCAACGCCAATAACTGACAAATACAGGAATGATCCAGCATATGTATCAGCAAAATCAAGTTTATTCCAATTGGCAGGTAGGGTGACTGGTTCAGTAGTTAATGTCAGAACCACTCCATATTCATCTAATAGTAATAATATAAATAGCCAACTTTATAATGGTGATATTGTTGCTATAGTTGGTGAAGTACAAGGCACCAATGTAGGTGGTAATACTGTATGGTACAAAATATCTATTGATGGGAAATCATATTATATTCACTCGGGTCTGGCTACAAATAATTTGGGCATAATAAAGGCAAGCGTCCTTAATGTTCGAAGTGGACAGGGTACAAACAATCATATATTTGGTACCTTGAAAAAAGGGCAAGTTGTCACAATTGTAAAAAAAGGTAGTAGTTGGCATCAAATAAGTTATGGATCCTGGCGAAAACCTTCTAAATCGGATATTAAAGGATTTTTAGACCCTACTAAAAATGATAAAATGCAACACCTTCGATTAGACTCATTAGTTGGGGTATCAGCCTCTGAATTAAATAATGTGTTGAAGGGTAAAGGGACATTAGCTAATCAAGGTCAAGCATTTATAAATGGGGCCAAAAAACATGGAATAAACGAGGCATACTTGATTGCGCATGCAATTCTCGAATCAGGTAATGGAGGTTCGACACTAGCTAATGGTGTAGAAGTAGGTTTGGATCAAAAAGGTGACCCAACCCGCGTGACAAGTAGTAATAGGAGTAATCTAAAGGACATTAAAAAGACATATAATATGTTTGGTATTGGGGCAGTAGATTCAAATGCCTTAAATGGCGGATCTGAAACAGCATATAAGGAAGGGTGGTTTACACCTGCTTTGGCCATAGAAGGTGGTGCTGAGTGGATTGGCAACGGTTATATATATAATGATTTTAAGCAAAATACATTGTATAAGATGAAATGGAATCCCCGGATGAATGCGGGATATGAATGGAAGCAATATGCTACTGATATTGCTTGGGCAACAAAACAGGTACCTAGCATTAAGAATATATATAATCAATTAAATAATCCAAGCTATCACTATGATATAGCTAAATACAAGTAAAAAGTCTAAAAATCTAGCCATTTCGCTAGATTTTTTTCTTATGCCTTTAATCATTAAAACGTAATCAATTTTTAATATATT
>DAMCTP010000099.1:0-4608 GCA_032113595.1 Pseudogracilibacillus sp. | reverse complement strand
GTTAAAAACAGCCATAAGGAAAAATCCAAATTTACACAAGATTCTGGACTTGACACCTAAATGGATTTCGCAATCCCCAACATACTAATTCGAGGTCGGTACCATCGGGATTTGCCCTCATGATACTTCCATTAGCTCGAGTGACACCATCAATGAGCTCACCGGGATAAGTAGTGACGCCAAACGGTTTATAAGCACCTGTAACAGTCTTTCTATCTGGAAAACTTTCAAGAAAAGTTCCGCTTTCAAAATTTTCCCCTCTCAACACGATTGAATTACCGGGACGATCGTGGAAAAAGGGATTATCTGGTACCCATGAATTATCTAACCCTACCACGCCTGTATTTGTTGCAGTGCCTTGACCATAATACATTTTGCCATCAGGCCCAAAGACTACTCTGTTATTATGATGATCCCCATTAGAAGGCAAACCATCAATGATATCTTCCATTGTTCCATCTGACATCACGGTTGTGACAAAACGTCGGTGAGAAACGTAAATTTTCCCCTCATGAGCATTAATCCCTGTTAAGGGCCAATTAAAGCCATCAGCAATGACATCAAATCCATTGCCATTGTATTTTAATACTTTACCATCCCTTTCGGGACCACCCGAATCAGCTACTAACATATCACCATCACTTGTAAAGTCGATATTAATTGGTGTTGTTAAACCTTCCGCAAATACCTCTATCTTATAACCTGGTGGCAGTGCTATATCTGACGGATCTAATTTCCTGTTGCCAGCACTGTTTTGTTGACCATTAATATTTTCACTAGCCATTCAATCATTACTCCCTTCTGTAACTATTAATAAGTCTATTCAGCATATAGACGAATGGTTACTATCTTTTAAAGATCGTTTAATCTTGTAATGAAATAGCCTATTTTAATAATATGAATCGCAATTAATTGTATGGTGAATAGAATAGATGTAAGGTAAGAAAGAGGGGAATAACGATGTCAAATAATCACTTTATGTATTTTTTAAATCCAAATGGAAAATTTCAACGGCGGCAAGGGAATGGGTGGGACGAAGACCTTAATGATAACGTTCAAACAAGAAATGGGGGCAGTAAAAATACTATTTATCCACAGCCAACTTATCCAATGAAACAATTCATAGATGAACACATTACAGATGAAATATGGTATTCCAATGGCATTGATGGAACAAAAAACACCGAAGATTGGCAAGATGGATTCAGTGCCAGTATGAAAAGCAGCAAATGGGACTATCAAGGACTTAATAATAGGAAAGGCATTAAGTGGCGGGATTACACCCAAAGGGGGAATCCTTGGGTATAAATAGAGTCATTGCCCAGATACTTGAAAAATTTATTTGTGTATTAATGGGGCAGATGGGAATAACCTCCAATTAATTGGAGGTTCTAATTTTTTCGATATTATACTTTAACAAAGCCAATTACTTAAGGTTCTAAATGATTAATTTAATTCTTTTTAAAAATACCCTAGTGATCCAAATCCATATAGCCGTATAGACGAATGAAAATAACATAATAGTGGCAATTACGTAAATATTAACAGAATGTCCAACCCCAGGTCCAAAAACGGGGAAGCCCAACATATAAAGTGGAATACATATCCCTAAAAATAATACGCAGCCACTTGTTATCAATACCTTCCAATACTGATGCAATAGTCGAAACCCTAAACCTAAACTTACCCCAAGAATCCCGGTTGTAAATGGATAAATAAATAGCTCACTAGGTTCAAGTAATAGTAACAAAATTCCAGCCAGTATATAGGTTAGACCCCCAAATCGTATAGAAATAATCGTAACCATTATGATAGGCAACGTAGTGAATGGGCTAATCAGGAAGCCAATTCCGGGTAAATATCCACCTGCTGATTGCAAAATTGTTGCTAATACAGCCATTAGAGATGCAAATACTAATTTTTGGGGTTTTGACCATTTAGAAGATGTATGTTGATAAATTTCATTAGATTCCATTGAGATTGGCCTAACTAAAAAGGACATTTTTATTCCTCCTATTTTTATAAATAAGACTGCATATAACCATCTTATAAAAATAGAAGGAAAAGTTGATGGTATCGACCCATTAATTTAGCTAACAGGATAGATTTCTGTGTGCTCAGAAGTCCTAATTTTTCCTTTAAGTATAGACCTTGAATAGGGGATTTTATCTTTATACCTATCTATCCCTATCAAATCCTGACCATTCAATGCCGGCAAGTTCCGCCATCTCTTTATTAAAACTTGATAAGTCTCTCGCATTAAATTGACCTAAATGATCATGCCCACAAGCACGTGCCATCATTTTCACTAGTTCGGTACTTGCTTCAAAAAAGTTCGCTAAACGATCGGCAGCCACATTTATATCTAGTTTTTTACGAAGTTTTGGGTCTTGTGTCGCAATTCCTGCTGGGCAAAGGTTTGTATTACAAATTCTTGCCCCGATACATCCTATTGCTTGCATCGCAGCGTTTGCCAATGCTATCCCATCGGCCCCCAACGCTAATGCCTTGGCAAAATCCATCGGTGTACGCAGACCACCGGTAATAATCAAAGTCACTTTGCCACTCACTCCCAATTTGTCCAACTTATGTCTTGCCCGTGCAAGTGCTGGAATGGTGGGAACGGAAATGTGGTCCCGAAACATAAGTGGTGCGTCTCCGGTTCCCCCACCACGACCATCCAAAATAAGATAATCTGCCCCTGCATCGACGGCAAATTCTATATCTTGTTCAATATGTTGGGCACTTAATTTAAAACCAATTGGAATGCCCCCGGACACTTCACGAACATAATCTCCGAACTTACGGAAATCCTCAACTGTTGTTAAATCCTCAAAAGTTGACGGTGAATCAACATTTTCTCCTTCAGGTAAATTTCTAATTTCAGAAATTTTGCCTTTGTTTTTATTCCCAGGTAAATGACCACCTGTTCCCGTTTTTGCCGCCTGACCACCTTTAAAATGGAAGGCTTGAATTTTTGAAAGAATCTCCTCTGAATAACCAAATTTCCCTGAAGCATATTCAAAAAAGTAACGACTGTTTTCAGCTTGTTCTTCAGGTAACATGCCACCTTCTCCAGAGCTAATCCCTGTTCCAACTTTTTCAGCCCCTTTCGCTAAGGAAACCTTTGCTTCTTCTGATAAGGCTCCAAAGCTCATGTCACTGACAAAAAAGGGAATCTTTAATTTCAGTGGTTTCTTTGCATTAGGGCCAATGATTAATTCCGTGTTAACTGGAACATCCTCCAACAAAGGTTTCCGGGCAAATTGAGCTGTCATTAACTGAATATCATTCCAATCTGGCAACTCACTTCGGGGAACCCCCATTGCCCCCATTTCGCCGTATGGACCTATCTTGCTCAACCCTTCACGGGCTAATTGATGTATGTATTCAACAGTCGGTTCCTCTGGCGTTGCAACTGGTTCAGGCATTTGATCTTTATGCACTTTTTCATCCTTTTGATCCTGCTTCTGTTCATCTAGCACAAACTCCTCCCCGACCTTCTCATCCGGAACTTGTTTATGGTGACCATCACAATAAGGTTGATTTAATGTTTGCTTACATTGACACAACCATGCCTTACCATCTTCCTCAGCGGTAAATTTCATCGGTTTAATCTTTGTCACTTTATGTGATCCATCACAAAATGGTTGATTTTTTGAACGTCCACAACGACACCAATAGTAGGTTTCCCCTGCCTTTAACTCAACACCTATTGGCTTATTCTCTGCAACAACTTGCTTAGAACTTTTGCTGTTTTCACTCATTTTATCGGCCCTTTCCTAAGTTTGAATTTTCTAATAATTATCTTTAAAAGTATTTTACACGACATATCACTGATTGTCATTAGAACATGATATTCCCATCAGGTGATTATCATGAATATTTATCACCTTTTATGAAATTCTCCCAGATATTTATGCCAAGAAAAACCCTGATTAAATTAAAATGGTTAATTTTTGAAAAAGTGCCCAAACTAAAATGAATTAAAAAATATTTGGAGGTATGTGAAGTGAAAATTATCAGAACATTATCTGCTATTTTGCTCATTGCAGTAGTTGTTGCAGTAGGTCAAAATTACTTTACAGAACTTGAAATAAATGCGGATAACATAAAAGGAGAAGCCATTGAAACAAAGGCAGAAAAAATCCCAGTTATTCATGTTACCCTAAAAAATCCAGAAGATGTTGCAATTGGGAATGCTACATTGACCGAGAAAGATGGTGGAGTAGAAATTAAAGTGGAGGCAGCCAATTTATCACCCGGATTACATGGTTTTCATATTCACGAAAATGGGGTCTGTGAACCACCCGATTTCGAATCCGCTGGAGGACATTTTAATCCGACTGATAAAGAACATGGTTTTAAAGATAAGCATGGACCACACGCTGGTGACCTTAAAAACTTAAAAGTGGAGAAGGACGGAACAGTGAAGCAAACATTTTTCGATGATAGAGTGACACTAAAAAAGGGTGAACCTAATTCATTGTTACAAGGCACAAGTCTTATTATTCATCAAGATAAGGACGATTATATTTCTCAACCATCTGGGAATTCAGGCAAGCGCATCGCATGTGGCGTTATTAGCCCCGACTGAGAGAATTAGAA
>DAMCTP010000098.1:0-4874 GCA_032113595.1 Pseudogracilibacillus sp. | reverse complement strand
TGTTTAACTTTATAGTGTAATTCTGACCATCTTCTGTTTCAAAAGAATCTGCTAATTTTGGAGCAAATTTAAGTGGTTCTATCATTTGCAACAAAGAATCAAATATAAAACTTTGTACGTACCGTGATGCATTATCATCATTCCCAACTGTATTGAAAGAGGTAGGTGGATGAGTTATTCCTATAAAAAGGGCATCTCCTTCTTCTGAATTATTATCCTCTTTCACCACCTTGCTGTCATTATCTTTACCAGAACAAGCCGCAATAATAATCAAAAATAATAAAGCAAATGTAAATAAAATTATTCTATTTTTCTGCATTTTAATTCCTCCTTGACAAATTTTATTAAAACTATAGTTAAAAACCTTTAATACCTAGGGTTTTATAAATTGCTGCTTTTTTAACAAATAAACCTTATACTATAAAATCCAATAAATTAAGTTTAAAATATTATCAAATATTTAATTAACCTCTTGATATCTTGCTCCTAGGATCAATAGCATCACGAAGTCCATCTCCCATAAAGTTTACAGAAAGTACAGCAACTACTATAAATAATCCTGGTGGAATCCATAACCATGGTTGGTTAGCCAAAACAGTTATAGATTGAGCCTCAGTTAGCATATTACCCCAACTAGCAGTAGGAGGTTGTACCCCCAATCCAAGAAAACTTAGGGATGCTTCAGTTATAATTGCGGCGGCTATCCCAAAGGTTGCATTCACAATTGCTGGTGCAATTGCATTTGGAAAAATATGTTGAAAAAGTATCCGTGGCGTACTATATCCGAGCGCAACACCTGCCTTTACAAAATCTGCTTCTTTAATTGATAGCACACTACCCCGTATTAACCTAGCTATAGGTGGCCATCCTAGCACCCCTAAAACTATTATTATATTAAATAGTCCTGGACCAAAAATACTAACCAGAACTAATATAACCATTAGGTATGGAAAAGACATAAGGACATCTGTAAATCGCATAATAACCATATCAATCCATCCACCAAAATAACCAGAAATTAAACCAAGAAGAATTCCAATTACAACATATACTGCGACGGCCCCGACTCCAACTGCTATAGATATTCGTGAGCCGTAAATTAACCGACTCAATACATCACGACCACTTTGATCCGTCCCGAGCCAATGTTTAGAAAATGATGGCTCCTCGAAAGACTTTCCAACAGCATACGGATCAAATGGTGCAATTAAAGGCGCAAATAGTGCGATTAAAATAATTATTGAAAATAATATTAACCCTAATACAGCAAGCCTATGTTTAATAAAACGAGATGAGATTAATCGCAAGTAACTTTCCTCTTTTTCCTTTGATTCCATAATAACTGACTGATGTTGATTATTTTCCATTAGTGATGACACTTACGATTACCTCCTTACTTATATTTAATTCGTGGGTCTACCATTGAATAACATAAATCTACAACTAGATTTGTAACTAACACAATAAATGCCGCCATAAGGTTAAGGGCCATCAAAGTAGGGTAGTCCCGTGATGTTATTGAATTGATCGTAAGTTTACCGATGCCCGGCCACTGAAATACCTGTTCAATAACTATTGCACCACTGGCTAATAGTGGAATGTCTAATCCTATAACTGTAATTATTGGGATTAATGCATTACGAAAAGCATGTTTATTGACTACAATCAATTCTCGCAAACCCTTTGATCTTGCGGTGCGTAAATAGTCTTGTTCTAAAACATCCAACATACTTGATCTAACATATCGAACCATATTTCCACATACAAAGGTTGCTAACACTATTGCAGGCATTAGAAGATGTTTTATTGTATCCATTAAACTGCTTTCTTTCCCTAACGTATACATCCCCCCAGACGGTAACCAGCCAAGTAACACTGAAAATACGTAAATCATTCCTAGCCCTAAGAAGAAGTTTGGAATGGATATACCTAAAAAGGAAAAGGATGTAGTTAAATAGTCTATCCATGAATATTGTTTTGTTGCACTTACAATTCCAATTGGAATAGCTATGATATACGCAATTAGAATTCCTGAAGCCATCAACATTATCGTAGGAACAATTCTTTCAGCCACCATTGGGAGTACGGGCTCAAAGGTAGAATAGGAATATCCAAAATCTCCTTTTATTATGTTGCTCACCCAACGGAAATACTGAATATAGGTTGGGTCATTAAGACCTAATTGTTCTTTCCTAAGTTCAATATCAGTTTCAGTAGCAGATGGGCTTACATACATATCTACTGGATTTCCTGGTGCTAAGTTTATAATAAAAAAGCTAAATATTGTTACACCTATTAACACCGGAAATGCAATTAATATTCGCCGATAAATATATTGAACCATTTTACCACCACCTTTTATTTTTCATCAATCGGAAAATGACAAGCCACCCCATGATCATTCCCTGTCAGGCCCGGTTCCACTTTTCGGCAAATATCTCTTGCTAAAGGACATCGTGTATGAAAACGACACCCTTTGGGTGGATTAGCTGGATTTGGTACATCACCTTGGAGCACAATCTTTTCTCTGTCCCTCAGATGTGGATTAGGTTCAGGATATGCATTCATTAAGGCATTTGTATATGGATGTTTAGGCCGATTAAAAATGTCATCCGTACGAGCAATTTCAACAATTTTCCCCAAATACATAACAGCAATTCGGTCACTTATATATTTGACAGCCCCTAACCCATGTGCAATAAATAGAAAAGTGAGCTGTAATTCTATTTGTAAATCTTTTAGTAAATTTAGAATTTGGGCTTGGACAGAGACATCCAAGGCGGAGACTGGTTCATCACATATAATCAACTTTGGATTCACCGCTAGTGCCCGGGCTATTCCTATCCTTTGCCTTTGACCTCCCGAAAACTCATGTGGGTATCGATGGAGATGTTGTTCAGATAGCCCAACTATCTCGATTAATTCTCTCACCCTTTTTGAAATTTGGCTTTTTTCAACTATTTTATGAACTATTAAGGGTTCCGCTAAAATATTAAATACTCTTTGTCTACCATTTAATGAAGAATAGGGATCCTGAAAGATAATTTGTAATTCTTGACGTAGTTTTCGCAATTTAAGTTTAGATATTTTAGAAATATCCTCACCTTTATAAATAATATTGCCATCGGTTTGATTTTCCAATTGTACAATTGTTCGACCTGTAGTTGATTTACCACATCCCGATTCACCAACTAGACCTAATGTCTCGCCAGGGTAAATTGAAAAACTAATTTTATCTACTGCCTTTACAAATCCAACCGTTTTTGATAGGATCCCATTGTGAATTTGATAATATTTCCTCAGGTCCTCAACCTGCAGAAGGGGCGGAATAATTTTTCTCTCACCTGTCAACTTGTATCCCCCTTTTTTCCAAATCTTCTTCCACCAACCAACATCTTGCCCTTTGACTAGCCCCTACCTTAACTAAAAATGGATGTTCATTCCTACATTTTTCGGTTACAAAAGGACATCTCGAACTAAAGCGGCAACCTTTAGGCATATTATCAAACGAGGGTACCTTCCCTTTGATGGAAGAAAGTCGCTCATTTATCTTTCCATCTATATGGGGTATAGATTCCAGTAATGCTTTTGTATAGGGGTGTTGAGGATGATCAAATAAAGTGAATACATCAGCCTCTTCGACAATTTCCCCCGCGTACATGACAGCTACTTTATCAGCCATCTCAGCTACAACCCCTAAGTCATGGGTAATTAAAATGATGGATGTATTAAGGTCCTTTTTTAGTTGCTTCATTAATGTAAGAATTTGCGCTTGAATCGTTACATCTAATGCAGTAGTTGGCTCATCAGCAATTAATACTTTAGGTTCACAAGATAAGGCCATTGCAATCATAACCCTTTGTCTCATTCCACCTGAGAGCAAATGTGGGTAGTCATCAATGATTTTTCCGGCATTTGGTATTCCCACACGTTGCAACATTTTGATTGCATATTTTTTTGCCTCTGATTTATTTTTTGTTTTATATAGGCGAATCTGCTCAATCAATTGATTTCCAATGGTTAATACTGGATTTAAGGAGGTCATCGGTTCTTGGAAAATCATTGACATTTCATTGCCACGCAATCGACGGATTTCATCCGCTGGTAAGGAAGTTAATTCCCTCTGATTCAATTGAACGGACCCCTGTTCGATTCGACCATTTTTTGCTAGTAAATCCATGATTGATAAGGATGTAATACTTTTTCCACTACCAGATTCCCCAACAATACCAATAGTTTCACCTGGTTTTAATGAAAAAGACACATTTTCTACAGGTTTTATTTTACCTTTTTCCGTTTTAAAAGAGACCTGAAGATTTTTTACTGTTAAAATATTTTGCAAGCTCTCACCCCCAAATTTATGTGATTATTTTATTAATGAAATTCATGGAAAAAATTATATTCCGGCTAATCTTCATTTTTTTTCTACCTGTAATATATGATAAAGAAAAGTATATATATCAGATTGTTCTTCAATTAATTGTAAAATAGGTTTTCCAAAACCGTGACCGGCATTTTCATCTATTCGTAATAAGACAGGATTTTTACCTTGATTAAAGGCTTGTAAAGTAGCCGTAAACTTTTTCGCATGCATCGGATCAACCCTTGTATCTGTATCGCCAGATGTAATAAATATAGGTGGGTATTTAATACCCTTCTTCACATTATGAAGTGGTGAGTAAGAATACAGATAATCAAAAACATCCTTTCCTTCCATCAAAGCACCAAATTCAAATTTCCAAAAACGTCCAATTGTAAACTCTGGATACCTCAACATATCAATAACGGGTACCTCACAAATAACTGCACCAAATAATTCAGGACGCTGTACCATACATGCAGCGACAAGTAGTCCACCATTGCTTCGACCTGAT
>DAMCTP010000097.1:0-4975 GCA_032113595.1 Pseudogracilibacillus sp. | reverse complement strand
AAATTAAATTTCATTTTAAAATTACAAATATTGAAGGAAAATGGATAGACAATACTATTATCAACCCAAATATTTCCGTTGTAAATTAAAAATTTGTTATAGGGTATAACCCAAATGGATATAATCAAATAAAGTGGTTATGGTATAATTATTTTAGGCAGAATCTAAGGGTATTTGAAAAGGTAAGGTAGGAAAAATATAGTTGTTGTATAGAACTAGCGAAATCAGTCTTACATTTGTGGGGGATGTATAATAATTATAGACCTATAGGAGGATCCGGAATATGAATGTTGAAAACTTTTACCTTTTTTCCCAAGTAGTAGAAAAGGGCAGCTTCAGTGAAGTAGCCCGTATAAACTACTTATCGCAACCAGCAGTAACTAGAAAAATGAATCAAATGGAAGAAAAATATGGGACGCTCTTATTTGATCGTACTGCAGGTAATATTAGGCTCACTGGTGCCGGAGAAATTCTTTATTCATATGCTAAAGTAATTGTGGAATATGACAAACAGTCCCTTGATGCGGTTCGCCTTTTTTTGGGGAAACAGGATAAATTGATACGCATTGGCGCTAGTCTAACAATAGGTGAATATTTATTACCCAGTATGTTAGGTGGGTTTAATAAGAAATATAAAGAAACCAAATTTAGTGTAATAATTGGTAATACACCTTTTATTTTATCAAGCCTTGCAAATTATAAAATAGATATTGCATTAGTAGAAAGTGAAGTTTCTGTCGAAGGATTTCAAATGGAGGAATTTTCAAAAGATGAACTTATATTAGTGATTTCTTCAGAACATCATTGGTCAGATAAAAAAGTAATTACATTAGATGAATTAATAGGGGAAAAAATAATTTGGAGGGAAAAAGACTCTGGAATGCGTTTAATGATTGAACAAGCATTTATAGCTAAGGATGTATTGAATAGTATGAAAAACACAATGGAGCTAGGAAGCATACAGTCTATAAAAAGTGCGGTAGAGGCAAATTTAGGTGTAAGTTTATTACCAAGAATAACGGTTAAAAAAGAGTTAAGTTATGGTACATTGAGGGAGGTAAACATAAAAGATTTTACATTGAAGCGTAATTTATGGATGGTCGAGAAACCTCAGAGATTCGTTAGGGACAGAATTGTAAAATTAAAAGGCTTTATCAGGAAAAAGGGACAAGACTATTAGAAGATTAACCTTTTTATATTGGGTTTATATATTTAAACCGGAGAACAACAATTCCAATTCTTTCCTTTGATTAAATATTAGAATGTAATTATGATTCATCTGTTTGAATTCACTTTTTTGAAATAGAATTTTTTTAAAAAAAGGGTGGGTTATAATTAATTGTAATTAGTTTAAATTTGTATAATTTTAATTAGTATCAATCCTTAGTGGGAATAGATGTAAGGTCAAATATAAGGCATTTAACATAAAAGAAGAATAATCTTTGTAGTTTAATTTTTAATGAATTTAGGGGAACTATAAACCTTATTTGTTTTCAAAGAAAAATTAACAATTTAATTGACATAACAAAATTTTGATGATAAGATTTTAGCAATCTATAAACATAGACGTGTACAGACGTCTGTATTTAGTGAGTAATATCTGCATTTCTCACCTAAATGAATACGCTTGCAAACATCTTGTAATTGAAAGGGGGTGCACCTTGAGTAGGCATATTATTGATAGTTTTATTCCGAAATATAAACAAGTCTATGAGGATATAAAACAAACGATAGAAGATTATTTTGATATTGGTGATCGTTTACCCAGTGAAGTAGAGCTAATAGAAAAATATAATATTAGTCGTGCTACATTAAGAAGGGCATTAAAGTTACTTTCGGATGATGGGGTAATTTTAATTAAACACGGTATTGGAATGTTTGTTAAATCACCTGGAATCCAAATGAACACTTCGGACGTTATGAACTATGATGGTTTTTATGAAATGCTAACTAGGGAAGGTTTAGAAGTTAAAATTAACTTGATTAGTAGTAAGGAAATTATACCTCCAGTATATGTCCGTGATATTTTTGGTTGTTCAGAGTCACAGAAAATTCATTTAATTCATCGGATGTTTTCGGTGAAAGATATGCCGATTGGTGTATTCTTTACATATTTCTCTCCAGAAGTGTCGTTGAGTGAAGAATTGATTGAACGGATGAAGAGAAGGCCTATAAGACCGTTAATTCAGAGTGAAGTTATAAAATCGGATGCAATGCGCTATAATATTGATTTTAAAAAAGCACCCATAGAAATTGCGCAGGACTTGAATGTTGATCCTAATGAATTAATTGTTCATGTAATCCAAACTCTTTATCAATTGATAGGCGAAGAATATTTACCATTTGAGGTAACAACTATTTATTTACTTCCCGAAATGAGTAAATTTAGCTTCTTTATTAAAGGTTAATTACTAAATATTCAAGATAAAAACATAGAAAAAAGAAAATTACTTTGAGATTTTGGAGGAAATTATAAAATGAACCAACAGGATACTTTTTCATCAATGAAACTTTGGTTATTAGGAACCGGTACACCAGAGCCTTCACTAAATAGGGCGTCATCAGGCTATATAATTCAAATAGAAGATTATTTTATAGTTTTTGATCAAGGATTTGGTTCCTTTCATCGAATACTTCAATTAGGTATACCAATAACAAAAATAAAATATGTATTTTTAAGTCACTATCATTTTGATCATATCGGTGATTTCCCAAGGCTGTTACTTACTCATTGGGACCAAGGGGCTGGAGATATTCCAGACCTAAATGTCTTTGGCCCCCCCCCTTTACATCGAATAATTCAAAGAAATTTTGCTACAGATGGGGTTTATGGGTTAGACTTAATTGCCCGTACGAATGCAAAAAGCAGTATGGCTGTTTATGAATCACGGGGTGGTGAAGGGAAACGTGCTTATCCTAATCCTACTTTACGTGAATTGAATGATAGTGACGTAGTCACAAATGATAATTGGTCTATTAGAGTAATGGAGGGGAAACACCAACAACCCTATTTAATACCTTTGGCTTACAGACTTGAATATAAAGGAATGTCTTTGGTGTATTCAGGAGACACAGCCCCGATTAAAAAAATGGAGCAATTTGCCAAGGATTGCGATGTGCTAGTTCATATGTGTCATTATATTTCTGGTGAATTGGGAGTTACTAATGATGTTATGGGACATAAAGAGTTAGCAGCATTAGCCGAAAAGGCACAAGTGAAAAAACTAGTATTAACCCATATGGCGGAACACATATTTGATGTGCCGGGAATTAAAGAAAAGGTTATTGATGACATTTCAAAAATATATAAAGGAAAACTTATATTTGGTGAGGATATGATGGAAATAACATTAGATTAAGTTTTGATTATATAAAATCTGAAAAGGGGAGTAATGAATGGATTTCAAAATATGTACAAAAACGGTGGATGAAAAAAATGATTATTACGGAACAGTAGTTACAGACCCTTATCGATGGTTAGAGAATGCAGATACTCCAGAATCTAAACAATGGTTGGAAAAACAACATAACCTAACGGCTATGTATTTGAAGCAAACTAATTTAAAAGAAATGATTTATAAGGAATTGGCAAAATATTCAAATTTTAAAAAACCATATTTACCATTACCATTTGGTGGGAGTATTTCACTGCGTAAAGTTAATGATTTCTATTATTATTTTAAAAATAATGGCTTAGAGCATCAACCAGTTTTATATCGAACAAGGGAACTAAACAGTGCTAATGAAGAAGAAGTGCTAAATACTAACCGCTGGAATGAAAAAGGGACCATATCTATTACTAATATTTCATTTGATTCTAAAGGAGAAAGACTTGTTTACGGTTTTGCGGAGGATGGCAGTGATTGGACGAATATTAAAATTTTTAATCTTACAACAGGTAAAAACTATGAAGAAACACTTAAATGGTGTAAATTTTGTACTATTACCTGGGATGAAAATGATCAAGGTTTCTACTATAATCGTTATCCTGAAACAGAAGATATAAACAGTAATCATCATTATAATAATAAGGTCTATTGGCATAAAGTAGGTACTCCACAGTCTAATGACTTATTAGTATATGAATCTAAAGACAGAGAACTGGCACTACATCCAATAGTGTCAGAAGATAAGAGTTATTTAATTGTAGAAGCAAATCGTGATTTTAATTCAAAAAATCAATTGCATTATAAACTGTTAACGAAAGGTTCAGAATTTAGGCAGTTGTTTAACAAAGAAGATGGTTTATATAAATTTATTGGAAATGATGACAATTATTTTTATATATATACAAATTATGGGGCGTCCCATGGTCGTGTTATAAAAGTCGATATAACTTATCCTGACCCGGAAAATTGGCGTACTGTAATAGAAGAAATAGATGATACAATTGTTTCAGTGAAATTTGCCAATAACCATTTTATAGTATGTTATTTAAAACACGCATCCCATAAATTATCCATTTATAATATTAATGGAGTGTACCAGCAAGATATTTCTATCCCTGAAGATGGGACAGTAACGGAAGTGATTTCAAGTCGCAATAGTAAAGAGGTATTTATTAGTTATACCTCATTCTTGCAACCAACAAATACCTTCCAATATTTATTTAATGATAATAGTTTACATCCAGTTTTTGACGTTAAAGTGGATATTGATATGACAAAGTTTTTAGTAAAGCAATATTTTTATACTTCTAAAGACGATACACTTATACCTATTTATTTAGTATATAAAAAAGGATTGGAACTAAACGGTAATAATCCTGTTATTCTTAATGCATATGGTGGTTTCAATCGTGCGCAAACTCCGTCTTTCTCAGTAACCCAATTAATGTGGATAGAAGATGGAGGGATATATGCCCTTGCAAATATTAGGGGTGGTGCAGAGTATGGTGAAAATTGGCACCGGGCCGGTATGCGTTCAAATAAACAGAATGTATTTGATGATTTTATTGCTGCAGCGGAATGGCTTA
>DAMCTP010000096.1:0-5102 GCA_032113595.1 Pseudogracilibacillus sp. | reverse complement strand
AAGATTATATGCTTTCAAATTAGTGTATAAAATATCTAATGCATTTATAATTTCTAGGTGTTCATCTGGTGGATTTAATTTATATTTATTTTCTTTCGACTTTAACCTAATCACTTCTAGGTTATCACTGATTAATGGGAGAGCATACCCCCCATTTTTAAATATTTTGATGACTTTTGAAATATGTGTTCCCAAAAACTCCACGTTATTAGCGGTAGAAAGAACATGGGGATATTTACTAAATACTTCTTTCTTTATAATCCTTTTATAAAACTTATTACTTCCAGGATTGTCTCTTCTAATTATTTTTATTACTCTAATTACTTAAAAAAATTTTAAACATACCGTTTGTAATCTTTTTGTCAAATAGCATTTCTTTATATCCCTTTACTTTAGTTAAATAACTAAAAAGTAATTTATTATATACTTTCCAGTAGAAATATTGATGTTTATCTCTGAATCGGATTAACTTAACCCATAGTAAAGATGAGAATTTATTTCTATATACTAGTTCACGTATTTTACTTAGCCATATTATCACCTCACCTTGTGATTAAAACCGATTATATTATCATTCTTTAGAATACATTCCTCACTTTTCCTTCATGAGTTTTTGATTTATTGTCAACTCTACTACCTTTACATTGCTTATATTAAAAAAACAACATCACAATTTTCAATTGTACTTAATCAATGTGTAATAATAATCAAGGTATTTTTACCCTTTAACCCATCAATAGCTTCCATAATTACTTTCTCTTTTTTATTGTCTAAGAATGATGTTGCTTCATCCATAAATAATATTTCAGGATTATGATATAGCGCCCGTGCAATTACTATTCGTTGACGTTGACCCTCGGATATTCTCACTCCCCGTTCTCCTGTAGAAGTTTCCAATTGATCAGGTAGATTTTCAACCAATGAAAAATTTGTATTTTTCCTTTTTATTAAGTATATGCCACAATTTTTTTATCTTATCTTCCAAACAAAAAACACCCATAGGCCCATTTACCCTTATCTCAATTGTTTTTATTTTATATGGATATTTGATTAACTTTTGTCGGATTGAAACTCTCTTTTGACAAGTTGTTGCTTAATCTTTTACATAATCTCGGATTTTTCATTAACTCTGTTATCGCTAAATATATTTTATCCTTATCTATATCTACAATAAGTCCTGATTCATTATTTTTTATCTGTTCATTTGCACCAGTAAAGTTTGTTGTCACAATTGGTTTGTTTAGGCACTTTGCTTCCGCTAGGGTTAAACAATAACCCTCATGTCTTGATGGTTGAACATAAATATCTGACTCCCTAATAAATGGATATGGATTAGATTTTGCACCTAATAAAACAAAATCATTTCCCAAGTCGAAAGATTCAATTAATTGTTCATATTCTTTCCTTTGTTTCCCTTCTCCAACACAATACCATCTTACTTCAAAACCTTTTTGTTGTAACTCATATAAAACTTTAATTGCCATATCTTGGCCTTTTTCCCACGAAAGTCTACCAACTGTTACTATCTTTACACCTTTATAATCATCATCAAATTTAACCCTTTCTTGCGACATTTTCCAAATTAAATTCCCGGAAATAACATTCGTGAATACCATTGTTTTATTTACAACCGAAGGTACTTTAGTAATTAAGTTATTTTTCGCCCCTTTTGACACTACCATAATTTTTGAATATCTTTTATATATTCTTTTATAAAGTTTTTCATTAATTTTATGTTTAGATACATCAAAATGTACCCAGGATATTTTCTTATCCGCAGATACCTTATTCCCTATATAATAATCAATTATATCTGTTGGTCCATGATAAGATATTGCAATATCAACTTTTTCTTCCCATCTATCAATTTCATTAAATACAAATTTATAGTATAAATACCTATTATTAAAATATTTTGAAATTAAATAAATAATTGAAAAAATAAGTGCCTTTATATAATTTTTATTACTAAAAAATCGCCTTAGAGTTTTCCGTGGAGGCTGCATAATTATAGGCTTCACTTTTGAATAACAATCAAATTCTTTAACCTTTACCCAACTTGGTATATCTTTTAAAAACCCACCCTTTTTTTCTAACATTAAAATAGTTACCGAGTATTTGCTTTTAGGTATTGTTGAAATTAACGAAAGAAGTGATTTTTCTACACCACCTATATTCATACTACTAACCATAAATAAAATCTTTTTCATTTTGTTAGGACCCCACTTATACAGTATTTAGAGCTAATTATTAAAACTATTAGATTATATATTCAGTTCTAAATTTCCTTCTTTCCTCTTTTATATTTTCCAATCCCTCTCTAGTTAAATTACTTTTAAAGATTTTTCTAAGTTGGACATCATTTACCAACCTTTCCAACGCATCAACCATTTCATATACGTCAAAATTAGTTATGACTCCAGTTTCTCCATTTATTATTAGTTCATTTGCTCCTGTAAAATTTGTACTTACAATTGGTTTATTAAAACACTTTGCTTCAGCAACCGTAATACAAAACCCTTCGTGGCGTGACGGTTGCACGTAAATATCGCATTGTTTCATAAACGGATAAGGATTTAGCTTTGATCCTAGTAACCTAAATTCCTTTTCAACACCATGTTTCTGAATCTGTTCTTCATATTTTTCTCTTTCATTTCCATTACCGACACAATACCACCTAACATTAAATCCATTCTCTTTAAGTTTGCCCATCACTGATATAGCTAAGTCTTGCCCCTTTTCTGGACTAAGTCTACCAACAGTTAAAATTCTTAAACCATCAAATTCATCTGTAAACCCTTCTCCTTTATTAGACATTTTAATTAATTTCTGTTGAGATATCTTATTTAAAAATGGAACAGTTTTATCAGAAAATTGAGGTAATTTTTCAATAAATTTTTGTTTTCCTTCACAAGAAACTGTATAAATTTTGTCAAATCTCCGATAAAATCCATTTGTAAATTTTTTGTTAAACCCAATTTTCGATACATCAAAATGTATCCATTGAATCTTTTTATTTGCATTAATTTTTTGTACAACAAAGTAGCTTATAAAGTCCATCGGACCAGCATAAGCTATGGCAGTGTCATATTCACCTTTTAAAACAGGAGTATCTTTAAGCAAATATTTAAATAAAACAGCTTTATTTTTAGTTAATTTTGATATTAAATAAATTAAAATTAATATGATTCTTTTTATTATTAACCTATTCTTAAAAAGGTTTGTTACCACTTCTTTTGGTGGCCCATTTAATATAGGTTTCATGTTGCTATACCCATTAAAAACCTTCTGATGTACTCGTTTCGGTATAGACTCTAAAAACCCACCATACTTCTCTAACATAAGTATCGTAATATCATATTTTTCATCAGGCATTTCTTCAATCATATTTAGAAGTGCCCTTTCAGTACCACCAACGTTCATATTTATCATCATGAAAATTACTTTTTCTTTCATTTTGAATTCACTTCCATTACCTTTATCAATTAATTACTTGATAAAAGTTTTCTATTTCTTCAATTGTGCAAAAGGCAATAGCTTGGTCAGTCGTTAATTTCTTTGTATAGTAATCTACTTTTTAGAATATCCACTTGTTGAAAGGTTTTTAATATTGATAAGGGATATCAATTTACCAAATAATGTTTTTTAGTACATTCTTGTCCATGACTTGTTCTTTTATTTTGAATTTGTACAGGAAATCATAATACTACTAAACTTCGCTAATCAACATCTATTAACTACCAAGATATTCACTTTAGTTAAATTTATCTTTAATTCCAATTAATGTGCTGAAACTTCTTATCGTTGATTTCATGAGAAATTGATACATAAATGATTTTTCTATAAATTGTTTCGAATAATACGTATGACTAATTAATTTAAATAATGAGGATTTCATCGAATTATTGTAAAAATTATACTCGAATTTTTTCTTATTAATAGGACCCCACTTCTGTTTATATGGCTCAACTCCACTTAAAAAATCCATTTCTTCATATCCCTTAATACATGCTTCCTCTATCATTTTAAATACAATAATATGGCCAATTGGATATTTTGAAAAATTTGGATTCATTGTACCCATCAATAAATATCTGGTTTTAGCATCAGCCATTCCAAGTTCAATTGCAATAATTTCATCATTATGTTTTAAATAAGTTAAATATAATATCCCTTTATTAAATAGACTTTTAACTATATTCATTAACCATTTTTTCTCATCAGAATTCCTTTTATATATACTAGGTGTATCAGTTAATTTCCATCTTTCTTCATGAAATTTAAAGAGCATATTCATCATAGGTTCAATATCCTGTTCTTTTATTACCCGGTGATATTGTAAATCACCTTCTCTCTTTAATTTCCTTTCATAATACAATATTCCTTTTAAAAAACTTTTACTCATGTTATTCTTTACTTTTTCCAAATTTTGATGGAGCATGACACATGGACTAAATGTGATTTCTTTTTTATCAATTAGTTTATTTTGATTACCTATTGTCAATTTATTTAAATATTTTTCGAAAACGGAGCCTTTTGGTATATCCCCCCAATGTATACAATCCCAACTTTTACAATCCTTGTATATTTTATCCATTGCTATTTTTATTAGTTCCTCAGGCAAGTATTTTTTTGACAATATTGGTAGTAAATAATTTGAATAAGCCACCCCTATAGGTCTTAATATACGAAATTTTACTTTTGCAAAATCTTTACTAGAAAGATATAAAGGTATAATACCAATGGTTTTACATTCTTTACTTATTTCCACTATATAAGGTGTTATTTCTCTACTGTTCTCTTTCAAATCCCACCAAATTTTCATCCATTCAACACTTTGGAATACCGTGAAATCATAAAATTCATTATTTAATTGTTCCCATTCTGGAAATATTTCGTCAATCACCTCGAAGTGCTTGTGAATTGTTACTTTCAAAGTTTTCTCTCCTCGTATATGAAAATTATTATGATTTGTTTTTAATACTAGTATTTAACTTTTGACCAAATTTCACCACAATTAAAAATGCTCTTTATACTTTTCATTAATTACTTAGGGTTTACTGAACATCCCAAATTGTTTAACTGAAGTTCCAATCAATTTA
>DAMCTP010000095.1:0-5315 GCA_032113595.1 Pseudogracilibacillus sp. | reverse complement strand
TAAGGAGATATCAACATGAAATTGGCTGATGCAAGAAAAAGGAAGCAATATTCGCAAGAGAAAGTGGCACGATTGATAAATGTATCTTTAAAACATTACCAAAACATTGAGCACGGAATTACGAACCCTTCTGTCACAATAGCCTTGCACATTGCTGAAGTATTAGATATTGACCCGCGTGTTATAGATGAATGGAAGGATAGAAGGAAGTTTTAATAAACGAGTTATTACATGGGGTAGAAAGAGTAAATGAGTAAACGGGTTACCAATGTATGCCCATCCAATCCAAAATCAAACAAAAGTCCTCTTCGCACTACTTGAGTATTTCAAAAAGAATCTAGGTATTATCCTTCCATTTGTGATGTTTCAGGATTAGGGTTAGATAATAATTACATCAATTTACTTAATCAAAATTCAGACTAAATAAAAAAGATGTGCTTTATTATAAAAGCACACCATTTAAATAATTACATCAGCAAGAAAGGAAGAAAAAAATGACTTAGGTTCGTAATACTTTAAGTCATTATGCGTTTTTACATGTTTTTGGTGCAGTTGTTCGCTTTTTTCCTACAGTAGACTTCTTCTTTTTTGTCTTGTCTAGTGAAGCTTGAAGAACAGACATTAAATCAGTTACATTGGAAACATCAGGCTGTTTAGCCGGTGTAGTCACTTTATTTTCGCCGGTCTTTTTCACTTCAATCAAATTCATTAATTCTGTACGATAGTCATCTGTGTATTTATCGGGATCGAAGGTTGTAGTTAATTGGTCAACTAGCATAAGTGCCACATCCAATTCTTTTTGAACGACTGATTCTTCGCTTGGAATATTCGGGACATCTTGAACGTTTCTCACTTCGTCAGGGTAATGGATTGTTTCCATTAATAGAGTGTTTTGATAAACTCTAACAACCGCAAGCTGCTCTTTTGAACGAATAATAATTTTCGCAACACCTATTTTGCCGGAGTCCTCAAGGGTTTTTCTTAACAACGAATAAGCTTTTCCCCCACCATCAGGTGAAAGAAAATAACTTCGCTCAAAATAAATTGGATCGATTTCTTCTAACTTTACAAAATCGATGATTTCAACAGACCTGTCCTCATTTTCTTTTTTCAGCCTTTCTAAGTCATCTTCATCTAATACAACAAATTTATTTTTTGTATATTCGTATGCTTTTACAATGTCTTCATTCTGAACTTCTTTATTACATCCCTCGCATACCTTTTTATAACTAATCGGGGTATGGCACTCTTTGTGAAGTTGACGTAATTTAATATCTTTATTATCAGTTGCAGCGTGAAGTTTAACTGGAATATTTACAAGTCCGAAGCTAATGCTTCCTTTCCAGACTATATGCATAAATTTCACCTTCTATCTTTTTCTTCTTATTGTCTTTTCCTTTGTCTGTTTTTATGTATTAGTGATGGCAGTTAATCAAAGGATAAATACAAAAGGAGGTTTAAAATGAAACCCATGCTTCCAACTACAACAATAGAAATACCACAAGGAGAAGACTGGTTATACGAAACAAAATATGATGGCTTTCGATGTGAATTAGAGTGGGATGATGAGCCTTATTTAATAAGTAGAAACGGAACAATTCTTAATCAGAAATTCCCTGAAATTTTAGCTTTTTGCCATGAAATAAAAGAACAAATAAATTCACTTTTACCATTAACTTTTGACGGCGAATTAGTCTTTTTAGAGAGTAATTTTAAAAGCAATTTTTCTATTGTTCAATCTAGGGGGCGAATGCGTAATAAGGATACAATTAAGAAACATGCTAGGGAGTTTCCGTGTCATTTAATTGTATTTGATCTGTTGCGATATAAAGGGAAGAGTCAAACAAATTCACAATATACAAAACGCAATGAAATACTGCACAAGTTATTTAAAACAACAAACCTTCCAACTTTGGTAAATTATCAGGATGTAAATAGAATTCAAGCCATAGATGTATTCCAGGATAGTGATGTACTGTGGAAGAAAATATTAATTAATAACGGGGAAGGTATAGTGGCGAAACGAAAAACGAGTAAATGGATAAGCGATACACGGTCAACTAATTGGCTAAAGATTAAAAACTGGAGATACGTAAATGTTATTTTGACTAAATACGATAAAAGTAATGATTATTTTGGTGGCGATGTATATAAAAACGACTCTCTTGTGGAAGTAGTCTCTTTTCGTCATGGACTTCAAGAGGATGAGCATAAAATCTTAATAGCATTATTCCAATCAAATGGAACAAAGCTATCAGAAAGCATATGGCAGCTACATCCATCCATTTGCGTAGAAATAGCATGTATTGATTTTCTTGGTGACAAATTAAGGGAGCCTAGATTTCATGCATTTAAACTGCAAATGAATCCAGAAGAATGTAACTGGCAACAAATGCAACGCCAGCTTTACCCATTACCTGAAACAGTACAAATTACGCACCCTGATAAGCCAATCTGGCCGATAAACGACTATACGAAAGATGATTACCTTCTTTATTTACAAAAAACATCATCTTATATACTTCCTTTTCTAAAAGACAGGTTACTGACTGTGATTCGATATCCTCACGGTGTTACCGGTAACATTGAATGTTTTTTTCAGAAAAACGCACCTGATTATTCGCCCGAATTTATTCAGACTAAGCTTGTTGGTGACATCAATTATATACTGTGTAACAATATTGAATCTTTGCTTTGGTTGGGCAATCAACTTGCTTTAGAATTTCATATACCATTTCAAACAATTCATACTGAAAAGCCCACCGAAATTGTTTTTGATTTAGATCCCCCGTCAGTTAATGAATTTTCACTAGCAGTAGAAGCTGCACTAAAAATGAAAGCTATTTTTGACGAATTTGGACTTCAATCATTTGTAAAAACTTCTGGTGGAAAAGGAATGCAAATATATATTCCGTTACCAATCAATAATTTTTCGTATGAGGAAACTAGTATTTTTACTGAATTTGTATGCAACTTTCTAGTTGAACAATATCCACAATGGTTTACAACAGAGCGGTTGAAGAAAAATCGAGGAAACAAATTATATTTGGATTATGTACAGCATCGCGAGGGCAAAACTATGATTGCCCCGTACTCACCCCGTGGAAACGAAAAAGGACTAATCGCAACACCATTAAATTGGGATGAAGTAAAAGAGTCATTGACCCCGGATATGTTCACTATTCCTGCTGTAATAGAACGAATTAAAAAAATCGGCGACCCTTTTTGTCAGTTGCGGGAGGTAAAAAAACAACCATTTAATAATGTCCTTAGTCAGTTAAAGGACATAATATAGGGCCGCTCAACGCGTGATATCTCTTTTTTTAAAATATAACATCGTTTTGCACTGTATTGTTTGTCGTTATTTATCAAAATAGGCATAGTAACAAGAGAGATTTATATAATATCCCAATTTTTTAGCACTATTTTAAAGTCTTGGAAGCTTAGTGTAATATTATTATTGATGTGAATGAAGAAATTCAAAAAGCAGTGCTAAAGAAATAATTCTTCCTAAGTGATGATTATTTATATCATTGACTTTTAAATTAGGATTTAATATTTTCTCTTCTTTCAGTAATTCAACGGAATGCTGAACTAAGTCTAATTGCCTTACATGTTCAAATAATTTATCGTGATGATATCTTTCTGCTAGAAACGTTTGCTTCAATATCTTTTGGCCTACCTTTTTTGTTAAACGCTTACTTTTATTTAATACATATTTCATATTGTCATTTAATTTATGGTTAAATTCGGCGGAAACAGTCATTCCACCTTCTGTTGTCTCTATGCTTGCGATGCTTGAATTAATGTTGGTTATGACTTCTCTGTGAAATTGATTATTAAATCTTTTTCTTCTTGGCAATTGATAACCTAGCTTAACAACTTCTCGTTCTAAAAGAGGGGAATAAATATCAAAAAAGTAATTTCCAGATGTAATTAATCGACCTGCATTATGTTGCATACTATAATTGTAATAAATTTGATCATAGGTTTGGGTATTGAATGTAGAATGATATTTAGACAAATCACGAATCAGGTCTTGCCTCATTGATAAGTTAAAATCATGAAGTTCTTTATGCAAATAATGTTGAGGAATTTGTATTGGCATAATTCTCATGTTCACCAGTTTTTTGATATCAGATATTTTTTTTCTATAAAAAGGTAAATCTTGTAGCCACCAAAAATCTTTATATAACTCCCCACCTGTACCATTTATAACTAAGTCAATTCCTCTATTCAATTTTTCCTGATGTGATTGATATGCACTATACACTTTCAGAACATCGAATAACCCATCACCGTAAACAAATAAATTTTTTATTGTTTTTTCATCAAGTGACGATGGGCGTTTTGTTACATATAAAGGATGGTTTATTTGCTTTGCCACTTTATCGGCAATAATAACGTCATGATCACCACTTGAACCAGATACTGAAGTCTCAAAAGGAACATCAAAGTGATTTAACATTGTACAGATTAATCTTGAGTCTATTCCCCCTGTTAAATCAACACTGATTGATCGGTCTTTCAAAGTAAATGTAAGTGCTTCAAAATATTCATAAATATCATTATAGGTAGAGGGCTCTTCAAGCTCAGTAATTTGTTTTCTAGCAACCTTTACCTCGCCATTTTCTTTGAAACTCAGGATTTCATCACTAGAAATTTTTTTAATTTGTTGAAAAAGTGTTCGATTAAAATAAATCGCTCCTTGATTTAGAAAAGCAGTTGTCACATACATATCGACGTCATTTCTACTTAATTTTTCATTCTTCACCAAATCAAGGAAAGAAGTCGAAATATATTTGTTTGAGTAGACAACATCGAACATACCACTGTTATCAATGAATGCGTAATTTTGATTTGAATGATTATCAAGTATATATAGGAAAAAGTGCCCCTTGAGTTTTTGAATTGCGTAATGAATGTCCTTCCTTCTCCATTCCCTAGCAAATTCTTTTAAAGATTCGATACCAGGAGAGAAACAATCAATATATACAAATCCCTTAAGATAAAATTTTAAACCTTCATATGCAAACGTCATTTCACTTTTCTCAATGTTCGATACTGCGTGTCTATTGATTATCATAAAATCCTCCTTTCACACCACTTTAGCTGATATATGCAATTTCTTCAATTAAGCAAAAACATTTTAAAGGATGAATTTTATTACCCTCATTCTCTAAAATCATCCGCAAGGGTTGCTTTTTGGTATTCTTAGGATCGTTAATATTAATAGATGATTTCTCTGTCATTTTTTAAACAATTAATGGTTGCTTAGAGTGCATATAAAATTAACCTTTTAAAATAGAGGGATT
>DAMCTP010000094.1:0-5323 GCA_032113595.1 Pseudogracilibacillus sp. | reverse complement strand
TAAATTGATTGGAACTTCAGTTAAACAATTTGGGATGTTCAGTAAACCCTAATTAGGTTGATATTTCTAATTCTTTTTTACGTTTTGTACTTTAAAACAGAACCCGTTATTTTTATTGAGTTGTGTCTATTTTTGTTACAGATTCCAGTTTCTGTCCAAACAAGAAATTGAGCATCTTCGTGAAGGATGTCATACTCCGATGGAAAATGCCTTATTCGAGTTTTTTTATTCAACTGGCTGTAGAATTGGAGAAATTGCAAAATTAAACAAGGAAGATATTAATTTGATAGGAAATTCCGTTATTGTACACGGGAAAGGTGATAAAGAAAGAGAAGTTTATTTTAATATACGTTGTAGCATTTGGTTGAAAAGGTATCTTGAGAAACGTGATGGGGAGACTGTTTATTTGTAACAGAACGTAACTCGAATAGACGGATGAGTGTGGATTCACTAAGGTATGTTATTAAACGTATCTCTAATAGGGCAGGTATCAAAAAAACAATTCATCCACACCAATTGCGCCACAACTATGTAACACATATGGTTGATAATGGTGCTCCACTTGAAATAATTCAAAGTCTTCTTGGTCATGAAAAAAATGAAACAACAAGGATATTCGCACATCTTAGCGGAAAATTAAGACATGACTTTTATAGTAAATACTTTTAAAGTTTGCAATTTAAATTGAGAGTAAATGGATGGAACAGGTCTGATTTGTGATATACTAAGGTTAAATAAATTGGGGTGAAATATAATGGGTAGGTGATAAAAATGAAAGAATGGTTGTTGTCGATGAGAAACTAAACTCCTTGGAAGTTCACGATACGGATTCTGTGAATGAAAGATTTAATAATTTAGCACTGGAAATCGAAGTATATCCACAATTAAAGGAATTACTTCAACGTTACCTGGATAATCCAGACATGGAACGCTATACAGTAAAAGAACTTAAGGAGTTAAGGGATGAACAAAGAAAGTGATCAGAATCTTTCGGTTTATTTTACGAAGGAATTTAACAAATACTTGGATCAAATTCAGGATTTCTTTGTGGATCTAGGAGTAGATGTGCTTGAATGATGGTTTTTCCAATGAAGGATAACATGATTGATGAAATTGATCACCTGTTATCATCTTTTCCGTATGCGGGAAAAAGTTGAAGATGGTTCTTTTAGAGGATTTCGTTGTCTTACATACGGAAAAAGTCGTATTTGATTTTCTATATGGTTTATGAAGACGAAGAAACAATGGATGTCATTAATATATTACCATCGCGGTCTTAACGTAGGCGAATAAGGTAATTCAATAATAGAGCCAAATTGTTATAGAATATTCTACAAGTAAGGGGAGATAGGGTGGAAAGGTTAACTGTAATATTGATAGTAATCACAATTTTCCTGATTGGCTGTGCAGGAGAAAATTCATCAAAAAATGAAATCTCTTCCTCTACCAAAACCAATCCAACAGAACAAACTATGCCAGATGATATGCCGAGTAATTTTGGGTTTTCCGTTTCATTTGGTTATGGGATGAAAGGTAATATCAATACTTACGACGGAACAGTGACCAAAGATTTAATTGAAGATGGAACAGTAACGGCCGATATAGCATTAACAGATGAAGAGATGGTTGAAATTTACGAAAAAATGAAGGAAATAAACATTACGAACCCAAAACAATTCGTCCCTGAACCGAAAGACGGGCAGATGTGTGAGCAAATCCCTTACGAAGAGGATAAATGGGAAATTACATTTGATAACAAAACGGTAAGTCATATCATTTCAGGAAAACATTGTGAGCCAACTGAAGATGCGAAACAGTTTTTTAAATTACGAAATTTCGCATTCAGTAAAATTAAAAATAAAGATGAGTACCACGAACTTCCAAAGGCAAAAGGTGGCTATGAATAACCCAGGAAAAGGGGGCGATTGTGATATAAGAATAATATAATTAAGAACTTGGATACTTCAACTCCTTTTTTAATATTTTAATTTAAATAATTAATACTGGTGTAACTAATTTTTCAAAATATGAATTTTACTAAGAATAATGATGGTTATTTTACACCATCATTAACATCCCAAATTACAGGCGTGAAATAATTTTTGTACGGTTGTAAGTTAGGTAGTTAATCAAGGTTAAATTTGGCTGACATTATGCAGTGCATTTTTTAGTATTGTTTCTATTACATTTCTTAAAAGTAGGTAGAAAAGTCAATTTCAATTTAAACGATATTAATTATTTAAAATAGGATATTTAAAATAGAACTCGGGGAGTCCAAGTTCTTAAAACTGCATTATCTTTATGTTACAATGCCTGTTAATTGAAAAAGAATAAACCAATCATATATCCTAAATAAGCAAGAATAATACCTAAACCATAAGTCATTATTAAATAGGTGATAAATACTTTTTGATATTTTTTAAAATGAATTTGTATCATCTCTAACTTAAACGTGGAAAAGGTTGTGTAGGAACCTAAAAATCCTGCACCAAATAATAAGGCAATCATTTCATTCGAATTCAGACCAGTGATTAAACCTATAAGGAATGAACCCGATAAGTTAGCTGTAAGAGTCCCAAGTGGTATAGGCTTAGATGATTTATTTAGAAATTCACTAATCAAAAGACGGGAGATTGCTCCAAAAAATCCACCAATACCAACTAATATTAAATTTAAAATCATTATGCTTTTTCCACTTCCTTACTTACCTGAAATCCCAACCGACTCATTAGAAGTCCTCCTGAAATACTTACAACTACATAAACAATCCCCAAAAGTACGTACCCTGCTTTGAACAATTCAACTGTTTCTATACTTAATGCGGAAAATGTTGTAAATGAGCCAACAAATCCTGTACCTATTGCACTTACTATTAATTGTGAGACAGGAATTTTTTTAAATAAAACAGTAGTTAACCAAGCTAACAAAAAACTTCCTAATAAATTTACTGTTAATGTGGTAAATGGAAAAATATTGTTTGCAAAAAATAAGATACTAATTAGATATCTTAAAATAGCGCCCATTGCACCTGATAATCCAACTAAAATATAAAGCATTTTATTCCTCCTTCTTAAAATAAATAGACTCCTGCCAGTTAATACACCGGCAGGAGTCATTAGCCATAGGCGGTTAGGGTGAACTCCATCACCTATTCATTTGTTCCCGTTTTGTTTTATTCAGCAATATGGCTCGTTTATTTAATACTCTAACTTAAATCACTCATATACAGTTTAACATAAAGTTCGAATAACCTTAAATTCATATAATGTAACGGTTGGAATTAAATATTAGAAAAATTACATTTTATATCGTTAATTAATATGTTAAATGACTTTATAATTATGATGTATTTATATCCGTAAAACAAATATAAATAGTGGTTTAATACAAGTTTTAAATCGATGTTCTGTACTTCTAAACCGAACTAATTAGAATTGATGTGCACCCCTTTTATTTTTACATTGTTTTTCCAAGAAGATAATAGGAAATTAGTTTGTAATTTAACTCGTGAATTTAAATGCTGTTAAGGTTTTCTTGATAAGTAATGACCCTTTATTAAAAGTATTCCTATCGCTGTTATGTGATTTTAATTATCAAAAATCAAAGGGCATTATTGTTCATATTTTTCTTCGAGCATTTTATTAATACTTACCTGTTGTTCCTCAGAGATGTGGTAAAAAATTAATGGAATAATTGTTAAAATAAATAAGATTCCTGGGATTAAAAAAATCAAAGCGTTAAAACCAGTCACTAATGTGGCTGTTCTTTCTTGGCCTTCTGTATAGCCCATTAGGATGAGTCCAAGCCCTAATATTCCCCTGCCAAGGGTGCCACTTAATTTTACGACAAACGTGTTAATTGAAAAAATGATGCCTTCTCCACGAAAGCCTAATTTCCATTCAGAGTAATCGACAGCATCAATGAGCATTGATGTACTAACAATCATGGTAATTCCTGAAAAGAAGAAGCTAATTCCTATTAAAATAAGGGTCATCGTAATATTATCACTACCAGTAAAAAATGGGACGACACTAATGATACCTCCGAAAACACATGTCCAGATAAACAGTTGCTTCTTGTTATATTTTTTCATTAATGGTGGGGTAATTGCCATGCCGGAAATCATTCCGATGACAAGGCTTGCCCCAACAAGTGTAAGTAGTCCTGAATCGCCCCACACATAAACGACAAAATACATTTGAGCAGCTTGTCGAATGGCATTCACTAAATTAATGAACAAAATTGTAATAAGCAATAAGAAGAGCGGTTTGTTCGTTGTAAGTGTCTTGATATTTTGTTTAAAGGGAACTGCCTCTTTCACTGGCGTAATTCTTTCCCGTAAAGTGGTACCTGCAAGGAAAATGGTAATGCCTGCAATGGCAGCAATAATGAGAGCCGTCATCGTAAAGGCTGTGGCAGACCGTTCGCCCCCAAACATATTAATGACAAGGATACTCCCAACAGTAACAGCGGCTGTCCCGATAATGCTACCAATCTTTCCCAATGTGACCATTGTGTTTCTTTCAGCTGACTTTTTTGAAACGACAGCAGAGATTGCCCAAATTGGAATGTCAATAACGGTATATGTCATCCCCCATAAAATATAAAATGCTGCTGCGAGAATAATTGTTGCAGTTGTTCCAACATTAAATTGTACAAAACAAAGTGTTGTCGTAAAAAGTAAAATAATCGGTGCAAAGATTAAATAAGGGCGAAATTTACCCCATTTTGTTCGTGTTTTATCTGCAATCATTCCCATGATGGGGTCATTTATCGCATCCCATAAACTTGCTATCACAACAATAACTGTGACTGTCACTGCCGGAATACTTAATAGGTCGGTAAAAAAGAACATAATATACATGGCCATGAAGCTGTAAATTAAATTTTGACCTAATAAACTGTTCGCGTAAGTCGCTTTTTCTCGTAACGTTACATTTGTCTCCATCTTGTACCCCTTGCTATTTTTATTTATCATTCTATTAATCTATGTGTTAATGTATGAACAGATAATAGCACAAAAATGGCAGAAATGCTATAACGGGATGAAAGCGTTTTCCGTAGTAAAACTGTATTGTTAACGTTAGTCTTGAAAGATTTTCTATTAGTAATATTGTTGGCATGGGTCAAAGAAGTTGAAGTGAAGATGTCATTGAATGACCTGATGGTGTGATTGAAGTTGAAATTGATAAAATAATGCCAGATCACTTTTACAAAAGGCTCTGTTAAATCTTGTTGTTGATAAAAAGGTACTCGCGTTCCGTGGGCTTGGCTTCAGCTAACTTGGTAAAGTAGTACTTTACCAAGTGGATCTTCAGCTCAA
>DAMCTP010000093.1:0-5737 GCA_032113595.1 Pseudogracilibacillus sp. | reverse complement strand
ATAATGATGACTTCAACGACAGTCTTGGTGGAACGAAAAAGAGAAATACACCATAATGATGACTTCAACGACGGTCTTGGTGGAACGAAAAAGAGAAAAACACCATAATGATGACTTCAACGACAGTCTTGATGGGACATATAAGGAAATTCGATGTTTTGGTTCCCGCACCGACAATCCCTATTATAGAATAAAAACCCCCGCAGTATAAATACCCGGGAGTTTCCATCAAACATTATAAAATTTTTGTCATCACAATTATCCTTGAAGCATTAAATCATAAGGATCTTCAAGCATTTCTTTAATTCGAACTAAAAATTGTACTGCATCTTTCCCATCGACAATTCGGTGGTCGTATGACAAAGCCAAATACATCATCGGGCGTACTTCAATCGTGTCATCCGGCATGACAACTGCACGTTTAACGATGTTATGCATACCTAAAATACCAACCTGAGGAGCATTTAAAATTGGTGTCGATAACATTGATCCGAAAATTCCACCATTAGTAATCGTAAATGAACCACCTTGTAATTCATCCAAGCCTAATTTATTATCGCGGGCTTTTGTACCTAGTTCCACAATTTTACGTTCAATTCCAGCGAAATCTAATTTATCAGCATCACGCACAACAGGTACGACTAATCCTCCCTCAGTTGATACAGCAATTCCGATATCATAAAATTCTTTAATTAATAAGTCGTTTCCGTCAATTTCAGCATTCAGCAATGGAAATTCTCTCAGTGCCGCCACACTTGCTTTTGTAAAAAATGACATGAACCCTAATTTAATGTCATTTTTCGCAACAAAACTCTCTTGACGTTCTTTTCTTAAATTCATAATTGCGGACATGTCAACTTCATTAAATGTTGTTAACATTGCGGCATTATGTTGGGCTTCTACCAAACGTTTTGCAATGGTCATGCGACGGCGACTCATTTTTTCACGTTTCATAGGCTTTCTTTCAGAAGCCACTGAAGGTGCTACACCTGCATGCTGTTTCGCTTGAGAAGGGGCCTTAGCAGCATTAGCAGCAGCTTCCACATCCTCAGGACGGACACGACCATACGGGTCCTGTGCTTTCACCTTACTTAAATCAATTCCTTTTTCACGTGCTAGTTTTCGAGCCGCTGGTGAAGCAATGACATCAGTACTGTCAGTTTGCACGTTCTCAACATGTTCCTTATCGGGTGCAGTCTGCTTCACTTCTTCTGCCTTGGACTCGGCTTTTGGTGCCTCATCCGCTTCAACAGTAGGTGTTGAAGACCCACTTACCGCACCTGCTTCAGCATTCTCATCTAATTTTGCAATGACATCACCTACGACAACATCGCTATCTACATCCTGAATTATTTCAACAATCACTCCATCAAATTCAGAATGAACTTCTACATTTACCTTGTCTGTTTCTAATTCTACAACTGCGTCTCCTTTGGAAACTTTGTCACCTACTTTAACGAGCCATTCGGATATCGTACCTTCTTCAATCGATTCCGCTAGTTCTGGAATTTTAATTTCCTTCACGATTATTTTCCTCCTTTTTCTGGACTAAGTGCTTCTGATATTAAAGTTTGTTGAATCATTTTATGCACGTTAGGTTCTCCAACAGAAGTGGCTGCTCTAACAGGCTGACCAACATAACGTAATTCTTGGCCTTCCTTAACGACATCTTTTAAATAATCTAGTACAAATCGCCAACTTCCCATGTTTTTCGGTTCCTCTTGGACCCAGACAATCTCTTCCAAATTCGGCAGTTGGGCAATTTCTTTCTTCAATTCCTCTAAAGGAAATGGATATAATTGTTCAACCCGTAACGCACGTAACCAACCAAATTTTTGATCCGATTTCGAAATAGCTTCCTCAATATCAACCATTACTTTCCCGGATCCAATTAACAATCTAGTTGCATTTTTCTTGCTTACCTTTAAGTTTGGTTGGTTCATTAACGGTTGGAATTTACCTGTAGCAAATTCCTCTGGTGAAGATGCAATCATTTGACTACGAATGAGACTACTTTTCGGTGTCATCATGACGAGTGGTCTTGCCTCTTCCTTATCTCTCATCGCTGCTTGTCTTCGTAAAATATGGAATAATTGCGCTGATGAAGTAACATGAGCAACAATCCAATTATTTTCTCCAGCCATTTGCAAAAATCGTTCTAACCGGGCACTAGAATGCTCAGGCCCCTGTCCTTCATAACCATGTGGCAATAACAATACCATATTCGATTTATCGCCCCATTTTGCTCGTGCTGCTGAAATAAACTGGTCAAAAATCACTTGACCCGCGTTGGCAAAATCACCGAATTGGGCTTCCCAAATAACTAACGTTTCAGGTGCATACACACTGTATCCATATTCAAACCCTAAAACAGCCGCCTCAGATAACGGACTATTATGAATATCAAATGATGCTTTAGCATCCTCTAATCCATGCATTGGGCAATATGTTTCACCTGTTTCGGAATCGTATAACACAATATGACGATGAGCAAAAGTTCCCCGCTCAGTATCTTGACCAGTTAATCGAATAGGGATACCGTCCTTAAGAATTGATGCATATGCTAATGCTTCAGCTTCTCCCCAATCGGCTTTTTGACCTTCTTCAAATAACTTTTCACGACGATTAAATACACGATTTAACCGTTTGAAACCTTTAAATCCTTCAGGTCGTTTCAGTAAATTTTCATTCAACTTCTGTAGCTCATCTAAAGGTACCGCAGTTTCATAATCTAGAATATTTTCTGCCAATTCTTCCGGCATGTTTACTTCTTCTACATCAACAACTTCACTTTCAGTCATACTTTCGTAAATTTTTTCTAATTCAGATTCCACATTTTCTTTCATTGTTAATATCGTTTGTTCATCAAGTACATTTTCACTAATCAGTTGTTTACCAAAAATCTCTGTTACTGTTGGATGTTGATCAATTTCTTGATACATCGTTGGCTGTGTTGCTCGCGGTTCATCCATTTCATTATGTCCATATCGACGATAACCGACTAAATCGAGTAAGCAATCTTTTTTAAATGTATGTGAATAGTCATATGCTAACTGAATAGCATGAACACATGCAATCGGATCATCAGCATTGACACGAATAATCGGTATTTCATATCCTTTTGCTAAGTCACTTGCATATCTTGTCGACCGTGATTCATCTTGATCTGTCGTGTATCCGATTAGGTTATTGGCAATAATATGCAAGGTCCCACCAACACGATAACCTTTTAGTCCACTTAAATTCAACGTTTCGGGTACAATTCCTTCACCAATAAAAGCAGCATCACCATGAATAATAACACTTAACGCTTTATTAAAGTCAGTTTTTGGATAACCTTTTCCTGAACGATCATCCTGGGCGGCTCTTGTTTTCCCGGCAACTACAGGATTGACAAACTCTAGGTGAGAAGGGTTATGTGCAAGTGTAATGTTTGTCGCAAATTCCCCACCGTTACTTACCCTTTTAGTCGCTCCAAAATGATATTTCACATCACCTGTCCACCCATAATTAATTGCCGCTGATCCCTCAGACGGCATTAACTCTTTATCACCAGACAAATTAAATTCTGATAAAATTTTATCAATTGGTTTTCCCAACACATGGGCCAACACACTCAAACGACCACGATGAGCCATGCCCATCACAATATTTTCAATATGATCTTTATTCGACAATTTGACAATTCTGTCTAATACTGCAATCATTGATTCCAATCCTTCGACAGAAAATCGCTTTTGTCCAACAAATTTCTTTTGTAAAAATTGTTCAAACCCTTCGACATGTAACACCCGATCAAGAAGTTGTTTTTTCTCCTCATCAGATAATGATATTTCAAATTTACCCATTTCAATCTGATCTAACAGCCAATTTCTTTCTTCGTCATTGTTGACATGATCATATTCAAATGAAATTTTCCCTGTATACCTTCTACGTAAAAAATTTACGACATCCAATCCATTTTCAACATCGGATGGCGCCTTATCCCACAACCAAGTAGCAGGCATATTTCGTAAATCCTCGTCTGTCACATTGTATGTATCTGCATTTAAAAGGCTCGACTTTCCTTTTGGTCCCCCAATAGCATAAACATCAGCCTCTAAATGACCGAAACGACGAATAGCATCAACATATTTCATTGCTGATGTCAATTTTCTCACATGATCAATTGTCATTTCGCCTACTGCTTGACTATCTTCTGTTCTGGGACCCATCCATTTAGGGGCTCCATATTTGTCAAATAAGTCTTTTAGAGTAGCATCTACAGCATTTGGATCTTGTTTGTAAATCTCGTACTGCTCTTCTACATATCCGATATTCGGACCGTAAAAATTCCTCCAAAAATCTTGATCATTTTTTACGTTTGGTAGCACTTCTTTTACCCCCAGTAAATATTGGCTTGCTCCGTTTCAAACGGAATGTACAGTTAATGTACACATACTCCCATTATAGAGATGTCCTTGAAATTCAGCAAATGATAAGGGCTTTTTTATCTATGTGTGACAATAACTTTTCCCCATATTAAATAGTATAAAAAACATGGCATTGTGAACGATTTTCGTACATGTATATGGTATACTATTTCCCAGAAGGACATTCATATGAATGTACATCATAAGGAGTGACATTATTATTCATGAATTTTCAAGGATTTCACCAAAACGATTTTAACACATTTCAAATCAATGGACTAGCAGAAAGAATGTCAGCCATTCAACAACGAATTCAACCAAAATTTAAACAAATCGGCCCATTGTTAGTGGAACATTTATCAGAAAAGTTAGGAATAGAGATGCATTTGCATATCGCTAAACATGCCCGACGAACGGTAAATCCTCCAAACGATACTTGGCTTGCCGTTTCTAATAATAAACGAGGCTACAAAAAACATCCCCATTTTCAAGTAGGACTTTGGGATGATCGAGTATTTGTCTGGTTAGCATTTATTTATGAATTACCCGATAAATCGTTAATTGCATCTACATTTCTTGACCACGAGGAAAAAATGGGGGAAACTATTCCATCAGACTATCTAATTTCAATGGATCATATGAAAAAAGACGCCACTCCAATTGAACAGTTAAATCTTTCTAATACACTTATAAGGTTTCGGGATGTTAAAAAGGCGGAGCTTCTCATTGGGAAATATTTTAAAGAAAGTGATCCTATTTTGCAAAATGGCGATGATTTTGTAGAAGCAGTGAAAAATATTTATACTACCTTAATCCCTATTTATGAACTAGCCTATGAAGGGATTGAGCATACGTTTGTGTAATTGTTACATATAAATAGTACACATTTTTAATCAAACGATGTATAATAATAATTAGAAATTGTGGGGAAAGTTTTTTCATTTTTATTAGGAGGTTATTTATATGAAAATTATTCTCATATTGGCTGTTGCTCTTGTCTTTCTTACATCATGCCTAACTTCAGCATATGAATCAAAACCTGGTGTGCCAAAAAACAATCAATATTAATAAAAATTTTATCTTAATAAATGTGAAAGAGACCTGTGGGGTCTCTTTTTTGATAGGCTGATACTAATAATATTGACGAATGAAATTTTACGATAATTGATGGAACTGTTGCTGTCGTAATACTTCATAAATAACAATTGCTGCTGCATTTGATAAATTTAATGAACGGACCTTGTCTGTCATATGGATTCGTAAACAATGTTCTTCTTTACCCTCAATTAATTTTTTCGGAATACCATCCGTTTCACGTCCGAAGA
>DAMCTP010000092.1:0-5754 GCA_032113595.1 Pseudogracilibacillus sp. | reverse complement strand
ACACTGTGAAAATGAACGAAGTGACATTTGAACAGATGTCGCGCTTGTGCCTGTGTGTAAACGCGAGTACTTTTTATCAACAACAGAATTTAACAGAGCCTATTAAAAATACAGACAAAAATTATTTTCATTTTATAAACGGACAGGTGGAGTGATTTATTTGCACCACCATTAAAAACAGATTCATAAACTTTTGAAGATGAGGGTGTTTAATATGAAAAGAAATCTTTATACCGGAATTTTATTAATTACTATTGTCTTTTTTCTAGCTGGTTGCATAACAATACCTCTTGGGGAGGATAAAGTAATTGAAATAAGTAAATCCGGGGTAAGAATTGTAGAAAATATAGTAGAAGATGAAGCAGATGATGATGAACAAAATCATGGATCACAAAGTATGCCAGCAGGAGCAGCAGCAATTCCTAATAATAATGAGCCGCAAAAGAAAAATGTCAACGAAGATATCGATGAACGACCAAATATAATCCCCGAGGAGGAGGAAGATGAGGAAGAGGAAGAAGAAAAACTTCTCGGCTATAAGCATCAGGAGGAAAATTCAATAACATATGAAGGGGAGCCGGAAGAAGACACCGAATGCAACTACGACTATTCGGAATTCACGGATCATATCCCTGTAGATGTTTATATTCCTTACTGTGGAGTCTTAGTCGGTGTTGTAGATTTTAGTAATTCTGTAAGTGCAGGGTTTCTTGTAGATCTTGTATCTTATGATCATATTCTGAATAATTACAGAGCCTATTTAGGGCTTGGTCGTGATGAAAATTTTGATTCAGATAAATTGGAAAGATATGAACTCGGTAGAGGAATTTTAATTTCCGGTAATATAAGAGGTGGTGGCCGGCTTCATGTAAATCTTGAACAAAGACAAGGTTATGTTTACGTAGCCCTAAACTACTTTAAATAATTTTCCTCGATTTTCAGATACGTTTATAATCCTTTACACGGTTAAATGCACAAATATCTTCTAAATCATTGTCATGACAGTGATTTTCAGAAAACAAAAACCAGATTAAAAAGTAATGAAGCGAATAAAATGTAAGATTGATATTCAATGAAAAAATTTAATAATTTATCATTTTACTGATGAATTACACTGTATTTTCTCATTTAATTAATTCTAAGTCCCGTCCTATAGTAATCTAGATTTGCTGTTGTAAATCGTATCCTTTATTTCTATCTTTAGGGCTCTTTTTAAACCGATTATTATATTCAATAATCATCTATTCAATCATTACTTTTTAATTCTGCACTGAGATCTTGAACATAATCAAATTTCCTCTTATTTTCGCCTTTGATGTCCCCTTTCCCCTCAAATTCACCCCGCTGTCATTCCATAAATTACTTCTAATTTCCGAAATCCAAACTTGGTTAATAGGTGACATCATGCTCTGATCCTATTCATTTCCACCCCAATAGATTTGCATTAGGTGGAAAGTGGGTAATTTGCATACCTGCCTATTGTACCTTCCAAGTAAAAAACATTTATTTTAACATGTATATCGTGACAAAACAGGGGAAAATTATCATAAACCATAAATAATTGCAAATTATCCAAGATAACCAATAACT
Source organism: Pseudogracilibacillus sp. (assembly GCA_032113595.1). Taxonomy (GTDB): domain Bacteria; phylum Bacillota; class Bacilli; order Bacillales; family Amphibacillaceae; genus Pseudogracilibacillus. The sequence continues at coordinate 4,164 of DAMCTP010000092.1, read as the reverse complement.
ATAAATGTCACCTTTTCAATTATTGTATACCCGAAAACCCAGCATAATAGCTAGAACGATTGAAGGGAGGGAATCAGCATGCCAGATCCAAAAAAGAAAGATAGTAGGGATGACTATTTCGTGGATGTTGACAGAATGGTCAATGAGGGTCTTGGTGGCGGGAATGTCACCATTGACAATGGTTTGATTGAGGAAGCAGTCGGAGAAACGTTGAAGTTCCCGGATTCAGTAATTGATCCATCACAGGAAGAAAAAGAAGGAAAAAGTAAAAGTCACCGGAAATAGTTTATATAATGCAAAATGGATATTTGTGATATGCCTTTGGAAGGATCATATTAATGTCATTTAAACAGTCAGTCAAAAGCCTTTTTTCTATGTAATTTTGAAACATCAGGTTTAAATAATTATGTTCTATTGAAACTAAGGATGTGCTAATAATTGTCAACTGCTCATAATTATTCTTTTATGTTAAAAAATTTAAATGTTGCGGATAAATCCTATCAGTATTATTCCCTTTCAAGTTTAGAGGAAAAGGGATTTGATAAAGTAGCTTCTTTTCCCAATTCAATAAAAATTTTACTGGAGGCAGCTGTCAGGCAATGGGATGGAAAAACAATTACAGATGAACACGTCGAAAAATTTGCCAAATGGGTTGAAAATCAAGGAAAAGGGGAGGTTCCCTTTAAACCTGCCCGAATTTTACTACAAGATTTTACAGGTGTTCCTGCGATTGTGGATTTGGCGGCCATGCGATCTGCAATGAAAGACTTGGGTGGTGACCCAGAAAATATAAACCCACTTGTTCCCGTTGACCTTGTTATTGATCATTCAATCATGGTCGATCGGTTTGGAACAGAAGATTCACTCAGCTTTAATAGTGAGATGGAGTTTCGCCGGAACAGTGAGCGGTATAAATTTTTAAAGTGGGCACAAGAATCATTCAAGAACTTGCATATTGTTCCCCCGTCGACCGGAATTTGCCACCAAGTGAATCTAGAATATCTAGCTGACCTCGCCCTAACAAAAGAAGTAAATGGACATAAAGTAATTTTTCCAGATTCCCTTGTCGGGTGTGACTCCCATACAACGATGATTAATGGACTTGGCGTATTGGGGTGGGGTGTCGGTGGGATTGAAGCGGAAGCCGGTATGTTAGGACAACCACTTTATTTTATCACGCCGGAAGTGATTGGATTTAAATTAACAGGGAAGCTAAAAGAAGGAGTAACAGCTACAGATATGACCTTGACAATCACAGAAATGCTACGTAAAAAAGGTGTCGTTGGTAAAATTGTCGAGTTTTATGGAGCAGGTTTATCAAGTATAAGTTTACCTGACCGTGCTACGGTAGGAAATATGTCGCCTGAATATGGAGCAACGATGGGTTACTTCCCTGTTGATGCGGAATCTTTGGATTATTTACGCCGAACGGGTCGTAACGAAGATCTTGTCAAACTGGTGGAAAGCTATTTTAAGAGTCAAGGTATGTTCCGTACTGATGATACACCAGATCCTATATTTACGGACACAATTGAACTTGATCTCTCCACTGTTGTACCAAGTTTAGCTGGACCCAAGCGCCCACAAGACCGTATCAATTTGTCGGAAATAAAAGAAAAATGGGATGAACTCCTACATGCGCCTATTCGTACAGGTGGATATGAACTATCAGACGATGAGATTGAAAAAGAGGTCGACATTACATTTGACAACGGTGAAAAAGTAAAATTTGGTACAGGCTCAGTTGTAATTTCGGCCATTACAAGTTGTACAAATACATCCAATCCCTCTGTGATGCTTGGTGCTGGGCTTTTAGCTAAAAAAGCAGTTGATAAAGGCCTAAAACGCCCCCCTTATGTTAAAAGTAGTTTAACACCCGGGTCAAAGGTAGTGACAGATTATCTTAATAAAGCAGGGTTAATTGAACCGTTGGCAAAACTTGGCTACAATCTTGCGGGATATGGTTGTTGTACTTGTATAGGAAACAGTGGTCCTTTACCAGATGAAGTGAAAGAGGCCATTGAAGACAATGACCTCACGGTGGTTTCGGTTTTAAGTGGAAACCGTAATTTTGAAGGGCGGATTCATGCCCAGGTGAAGGCGAATTTTTTGATGTCTCCACCATTGCTTGTTGCCTATGGTCTAGCCGGTAATATTAACATTGACTTCGACACAGAACCGGTTGGTTACAATGACAAAAATGAACCTGTCTTTTTAAAAGATATTTGGCCAACAAGCGCAGAAATCCAGGAGGCCATCAAACAGTCAATTGATCCTGAAATGTTTCGTAAAGAATATGAAAATGTCTATAATGAAAATAAACTCTGGAATGAACTTCCCGTATCTGAAGGGGAACTTTATGAGTGGGATGATGCATCTACCTATATTCATAATCCACCTTTTTTTGAAGATTTGGGGCATAAAGTCGAACCTATTCAAGAAATTTATGGGGCAAAGACTTTAGCATTACTAGGTGATTCAATTACAACAGATCATATTTCTCCCGCTGGCAGTATCGCTATCGATAGCCCAGCAGGAAAATATCTACAAGAATCTGGTGTAAAAATTAGAAACTTTAACTCCTACGGGTCACGGCGTGGCAATGATCTTGTTATGACACGGGGAACGTTTGCAAACATACGTATTCGAAATCAAATGGTTCCAGGAACTGAAGGGGGATATACGAAATATATCCCTACAGATGAAACAATGTCAATTTATGATGCTGCAATGAAATACAAAGAAGATGGTACCCCATTAGTTGTTTTTGCTGGAAAGGAATATGGGACAGGAAGTTCCCGTGACTGGGGGCAAAAGGATCTTTACTGCTTGGTATAAAGGCAGTTATTGCAGAATCCTTCGAGCGAATCCACAGAAGCAATCTTGTCGGGATGGGTGTGCTTCCATTACAATTTAAGGGCGATAAAAGTTGGAAGTCACTTAACATTGATGGCTCAGAGACTTTAGATATTCTTGGATTAGACGATCATTTACAACCTGGACAAAACTTAACCGTAAAGGCAACCCGAACTGATGGGTCATCCTTTGATTTTACAGTAATCGCACGTTTGGATAGTACAGTTGATGTCGAATATTATAAAAATGGCGGGATTTTACATACTGTTTTACGACAGCTTAGTTAAGCATAACAATGAGATTTAACTTAGAGGTGTAATTTCTTCTATAAGAAATCTAAAGGCCAATATGGGTTGTTCCGTATTGGCCGTCTTCTTTGGGGTGTAACTCCTGTCATTTATTAATTTTTTCGTGTAGCACTTATCCTTGCTGTGCCCCCATTGGGTTTTTATTGTTGATTATTATATAATACAGTTACCTACCTAATTAAGGGACACTATTTTGAAAAAGCCTCGATTATTTACAAACTAAAAAATTGGATTTTGCTGTAGATTAAAATTCACAAAATCAATTTGACTCATCTGAATTAGCTTTTTCTATTATCAATTATTTTTTTCGAACTGCTAAATTAATAAAAATGAAGGTGGTTATATCATTGACTTCAATTAAAGAAATACTAGGGTCTCATCCAATTATCGCTGCCGTTAGAAATCTAGAAGACTTAGATAAGGCCATAAATAGCCCAGTAACTACTATTTTTCTAATGTGTGGGGATATTCTTTCGGTAAAAGATGTGGTTGATAAAGCCCACAAAAATGACATGACAATTTTTCTCCATATTGAATTAATAAAAGGGGTAGAATCTGATAATAAGGGAATACAATATATTGCTAAAAAAGTGAGACCAAACGGTATCGTAACAACAAAAAGCCGTTTAATAAAAGAGGCAAAAAGATCAGGTTTATATGCGATCCAACAACTTTTCCTAATAGACACTTATGCTTTAAATACTAGTATTTATCACATAAAAGAAAACAATCCTGATGCAATTGAACTAATGCCTGGCTTAATGCCCCGTATTATTAGAAAAGTAGTTACAGAGACTTCCCTACCTGTTATAGCAGGTGGTTTAATTCATCGGGATGATGAAATAAAATTAGCAACCGATTCTGGGGCAATATCATGTGCGATTGGCCAGAGTTCCCTTTGGCTAAAAAAATTTAACTGACTATTGACATTTGTATAAAATATCCTATAATCTCACATTTGACAGTCAATCCCGTCCAAAATGTTGATTTAACAACGCTT
>DAMCTP010000091.1:0-6354 GCA_032113595.1 Pseudogracilibacillus sp. | reverse complement strand
AATGACATCAGGCCAATCTAGCTCAACTACAGCAGGCCCCCAGCTTTTCAACCAATCAGTTGAGCAAATACTACAAGAAATGTCTGTTTTAGTGAATAATCGTACTGAAATCCAAACTATTATTCAATCAATCATGAATACATTTTTCCCATCTGAATCCAATCAACAATTAACTATTTCTCAACATTCAGCATTAAAAAATATCATCCAACAGCAGTTATTTCCGTTATTACCAGAAAAGTCCCAGCATCAATTACAAACTATGATATCGACTAATCAACAACAGCTATCAGCCCAATTGCATTCATTTTTAACAATGCTATCACACCCAAATACTGTCGATCTTCTCCATACACTATCAACAACAATGATAAATAATAAATGGGTGATTCCAAATTCGGAGCAAGGACATTTTTTATCAATCATTCATCAGTATGCTGCGATGCTCGGACTTTCAGATGAATTTCAATTGGCTGAACAAATAAAAGGTCAATTGCACCAAATGACTCGGTCGGCAGATTTTACAGTAGACCGACAGGCCCACTCAATAAAATCGCTGTTATTACAAATAATACAACAGGGTAATGGGTTAGGGGCGACAGATAAAGCACTACAGCTATTACACTTTATCAATGGAATGCAATTGCAATCTATTCAGGAGTCCCCGCATTTATTCCAGGCTTTATTACAATTACCGGGGGATAAATTTGGTGCTTTTAACGATATCACGATGCAATTCGAAGGACAAAAAATGAAAGATGGGAAATTGAATCCAGAATTTTGTCGGATTTTATTTGTTTTAAATTTAGCCAATATAGATGATACTATTATCGATATGCATGTACAAAAAAGAATGATTTCGATGACGATTTTCAATGATAAGGTAACAGGTCAATCGATAACATTACTCGAAAAGCCATTGAGAAATAATCTAGAGTCATTAAATTTTCAGTTATCATCAATTAAAATTAAACCATTAAAAGCAAGAGAAGAAACTGGCCAAATCAATGAGACCCACCCTAGAGAATGGCCACAGGGTGAAGGGATTGAATTTTTCGTATGAAGCACTTTCAGAAAAAAGCAGCGACATTATCTTATAATCAAACTAAAGATTCAGCCCCTCGTGTGACAGCCCAAGGAAGGGGATTAACTGCGGAAAACATTATTCAAGTGGCCAAAAATAATGAGATCCCTATTTTAGAAGATCCATCACTAGTAGAAATTTTGCAGGATGTTAATATCAATGAGACAATACCAGATGAACTGTATGAAGTGGTTGCCGAGGTATACGCTTTCATTTATCAATTAGATAAAATGAGTAGAACCTAATTGTGTCGATTAAAGTATTATCATTTGTGAAAAGTGTTGCTTTTTACTACAATAATAGACATGCAGTTAATTTTAAAAACGGAGGCTTTTAGAATGAACATTCATGAATATCAAGGTAAAAATATATTACGACAATATGGTGTGAACGTTCCAGAAGGACATGTTGCCTATTCTGTTGATGAAGCAGTAGAATATGCAAAACGTTTAAACAGTGATGTAAAGGTCGTAAAAGCACAAATACATGCTGGTGGACGTGGGAAAGCTGGCGGTGTTAAAGTTGCAAAAAATTTAGAGGAAGTTCGTACATATGCAAAAGAAATTTTAGGCAAGGTACTCGTTACTCCACAAACAGGACCAGAAGGTAAAGAGGTTAAAAGACTGTTAATTGAAGAGGGATGTAATATTGATGAAGAGTATTACATTGGTCTCGTCCTAGACAGAAACATTTCTAAAATTGTTCTAATGGGTTCTGAAGAAGGTGGTATGGAAATCGAAGAGGTTGCCGCAGAATCACCTGAGAAAATTTTTAAAGAAGTCATTGATCCAGCCGTTGGATTAACAGGATTTCAAGCGAGAAGATTAGCATTTAATTTGAACTTCCCTGATAAAGTAATTAATAAAGTGGCAAACTTGTTAATTAATTTATATAAAGCCTTTGTCGATAAAGACTGTATGATTGCAGAAATCAATCCTTTAGTAACGACAAAAGAAGGGGACGTATTAGCACTAGATGCAAAAATTAACTTTGATGGCAATGCGTTATATCGTCAGAAAGATATATTAGAACTTCGTGATTTGGATGAAGAAGATCAAAACGAAATTGAAGCATCGAAATTTGATTTAAGCTATATTCAGTTAGATGGAAACATTGGCTGTATGGTGAATGGTGCAGGCCTTGCGATGGCAACAATGGATATTATTAAACATGAAGGTGGAAATCCGGCTAACTTCTTAGATGTTGGTGGAGACGCAACACCGGAAAAAGTTGCTGAAGCATTTAAAATCATCTTATCTGATGATGATGTTAAAGGAATATTAGTTAATGTGTTCGGTGGCATTATGAAATGTGACTACATTGCTGAGGGAATTATTTCAGCAACGAAACAACTAGACTTAAAAATTCCTCTCGTTGTTCGCTTAGAAGGAACAAATGTAGATAAAGGAAAACAACTGTTAAATGAATCTGGACTAAATATTACGGCCGCAGATTCAATGGGAGACGGGGCAAGAAAAATTGTTCAAGCAGTTAAAAATGCCTAATTGAAAAAATTCAAAATAGTGAGTCATGGAAAGGACGTTTCTTAAAAATGAGTATTTATGTTGATAAAGATACGAAAGTAATAGTCCAAGGAATTACTGGTTCCGCTGGATTAGACCACACAGAACAAATGATTAAATATGGAACAAAAATTGTCGGAGGGGTGACACCAACCAAAGGTGGAACAACGGTATTAGGTGTTCCCGTTTTTAATACGGTAGAAGATGCTGTCAAAGAAACAGGAGCAACAGTGTCAATTATTTATGTACCTGCCCCATTTGCGGCTGACGCTATTATGGAGGCTACTGATGCTGGTTTAGATTTAACTATTTGTATCACGGAGCATATTCCTGTTTCAGACATGATTACAGTTAAAAATTACATGAAAGGGAAAAAGACACGCCTTATTGGTCCTAATTGCCCGGGTGTCATTACGGCAGATGAATGTAAAATTGGCATTATGCCAGGATATATTCATGAAAAAGGACATATTGGAGTTGTTTCCCGTTCAGGAACACTCACATATGAAGCCGTACACCAACTATCCCAAGCAGGATATGGGCAAACAACAGCAGTAGGAATCGGTGGTGACCCTGTTAATGGGACATCATTTATTGATGTGTTAAAAGAATTTAATGAAGATCCGGACACATATGCAGTGATGATGATTGGTGAAATTGGTGGTACAGCCGAAGAAGAAGCCGCAAGATGGATTAAAGATAATATGACAAAGCCTGTAGCAGGTTTTATTGGTGGTGCAACTGCCCCTCCAGGAAAAAGAATGGGGCATGCTGGTGCGATTATTTCTGGTGGAGAAGGAACAGCAGCTGAAAAGAAACGTGTTATGGGAGAATGTGGGATTGCCGTTTCCGAATCTCCAGCGAGAATGGGCGAAACAATGATTGAATTGTTACAGTCCAAAGGTATTGCAGAAAAATGTAAAACACAATAATTGAATAAGAACCTGATTTTTTTCAGGTTCTTATTTAAACAAGTAAATTGACGGCGCTTACATTATTAATAATGAAAGGAAGTATGCTATGGATGAAAAGAGAAAAAGACTAATTCATTTGAGCCGCATCCCCTATATGTCTAGAAGAATGATTTTCAAATTATTAAAAAAAGATCCCTCATTACAAAAAGTCTACTCTATGACATCTACACAGTTAAGTTATTTGTTTTCGATTTCAGAAGAAAAAGCCCTCAACATCCAACAACAAATCCATAATGAAGATATAGAACAATTAATTAAAAAAGATGAAGAAATGTGTCAAATTATTACACTATTTGATGATGATTATCCTCACCATATGAAAAATCTTTTCGATTCCCCACTAGTTTTATATGCATTAGGCAATTCTTCCCTATTAAATAAACAACCATCTATAAGTGTGATTGGTACGAGATTCCCATCATCTGAAGGAATCCCTAAATTAAATGTTGTTGTTGCTCCTATTATAAAGGAGGGATGGGTCATTGTTAGTGGTTTAGCCTACGGAATAGACAGTGAAGCCCATTTGTTAACTATTCGATTAAAAGGGGAAACAATTGCTGTTTTAGGTAGTGGCTTTCATCATATTTACCCTAAGGAAAATATTCCACTGTTTGAAAAAATAGTCGCTACTGGCCTCGTTGTTAGTGAATATCCACCAAATACCCCAGCAAAAAAATTTCATTTTCCCGAAAGGAACCGGATCATTAGTGGTTTAAGTCATGCGACCTTAGTAATTGAAGCAAAGCAAAAAAGTGGCACCTTAATTACGGTTGACCAAGCGTTAGAGCAAGGGAAAGAAATATATGCTGTACCAGGTTCACCACTAGTGAAGCAAACGGCTGGATGCCATCAAATGATACAAGATGGGGCAAAGTTAGTAACGTGTGCGACAGATATATTAGAAGATTGGTGATTAAATATAATAGTATATTATAAATAATATTAAGTTACGCAAGCCCTTGACAGGATAATGCAAAAATTAAAATGCAAAAGGTTCAATTTTTAAAAAAATATCACAAAATTCTTATAATATATAAGATAAAAGCTCAAGTTAAGTGAACTTAAATAATCGCTATATTTGACAAAACATTTTTATCTACTTAATATAGGTAAAGATTTGATTTTACAATATATAACATAGCCTTTATGAAAAATTGATAAATAATCACCTCATTCTATGCACTAATTTTTCTAATAGGCACATAATATTTCTAATAAAGGTAATAAATTTGTGAAGGTGTCGGAGGGGAATCATGTCAAATTATTTAGTAATTGTAGAATCTCCCGCAAAAGCGAAAACGATAAAAAGGTATTTAGGGAAAAAATATACAGTAAAAGCATCGATGGGACATGTTCGTGATTTACCGAAAAGTCAAATGGGTGTCGATGTGGACAATGAATATTCACCAAAATACATTACGATTCGTGGAAAAGGGGATGTATTAAAGGAATTAAAAAAGGAAGCAAAAAAGGCGACAAAAATTTATTTAGCCGCTGACCCGGATCGTGAAGGTGAAGCGATTGCATGGCATTTAGCACACGCTTTGGATGTTGATGATCAATCTGAATGCCGCGTTGTATTTAATGAAATAACGAAAGATGCGATTAAAGAATCATTTAAGCATCCGAGAAAAATTGATAATGATTTAGTAGATTCACAACAGGCTAGAAGAATTTTGGATCGTTTAGTCGGTTATAACATTAGCCCATTATTATGGAAAAAGGTAAAAAAAGGGTTAAGTGCTGGTAGGGTACAATCGGTAGCAGTTAAAATGATTATCGAACGTGAAAATGAAATTAGAAATTTCAAACCAGAGGAATACTGGTCAATTGAAACAGAATTTCTTAAAGGAAAAGAGAGCTTTACAGGCAAATTTTATGGCATTAACGGAAAAAAGCTACCTTTACCTAATGAACAATCTGTAAAGGAAATTTTGTCGCAAATAAACAGTAAAGATTTTAATGTAGCAAAAGTAAATAAACGGGAAAGACGGAGAAATCCAGCCCGTCCCTTCATTACATCGACATTACAACAAGAGGCAGCAAGAAAGTTAAATTTTCGGGCTCGAAAAACGATGATGATTGCACAACAACTTTATGAAGGAATAGACTTAGGAAAAAAAGCCGGTGGCATTACTGGGTTAATTACTTATATGAGAACTGATTCAACACGAATTTCACCTGTTGCTAGGGAAGAAACAGTTAAATATATAGGGGAAAAATTCGGGAAAAACTTTGTTGGAACTGCAAAACAATCTAAAAACCAAGAAGGGGCACAAGATGCTCATGAGGCTATTCGACCTACATCGATTTTAATTGAGCCTGCATCATTAAAAGAGGCATTATCACGTGATCAATTACGTTTATATAAATTAATTTATGAACGATTTTTAGCAAGTCAAATGGCTCCAGCTATCATGGATACGGTGACAGCCCATTTAACACATAATAAGGTTGAATTTCGTGCAACAGGTTCGTCGATTAAATTTAAAGGATTTATGAAAGTATATATAGAAGGGTCTGATAAAAAGGAGGAAAAAGATGAATCATTTTTACCGGACCTTGTTGAAGGTGATGTTGTTAAGGCAAAGGAACTAAAGCCGAATCAACATTTCACCCAACCGCCAGCACGTTATACAGAGGCAACACTCGTAGGCTCCTTAGAAAAGCAAGGGATTGGGAGACCATCAACATATGCCCCTACCTTAGATACCATCCAGCGCAGGGGATACGTTGCATTAGACAAGCGACGATTCGTTCCGACTGAACTCGG
>DAMCTP010000090.1:0-6379 GCA_032113595.1 Pseudogracilibacillus sp. | reverse complement strand
TTACCACCTGAACATGCACTCCAAGCAATTGATGAATCTGAAGATGGAAGTATCCTTGTTATTGAGTTAGAGGGAAGCAATAAGAATGTTGCCGTTTTTGGTGGTTTAATGGCTGCTGGGGCAGTCGTTAATAATCTGGCAGGCGTGGTATTAGATGCAGGGACAAGAGATGTTGCTGAAATTAAAAAAGATCATAATATACAAGTTTTTTCAAGAAGTGTTTCTCCTGGGACAACTGTAGGTAGGTACAAAACAGAGGCACTTAATATACCTATTACATGTGGTGGTAGAGAGGTAAACCCTCAGGATCTTATTGTTGCTGATACAGATGGTGTAGTAGTTGTTCCAAAGGACCATGTAGATGATGTATTAAAAGTAGCATTGGATATTGAAGAAAGAGAAGAAGAACAAACAAAGTTAATAAAAGAGACAGGTTCATTACGTAAAGGTATAGAACAATATAACAGAATCTAGGAGGAATTTATTTGGAGGTTCTTTCAATAGGTGAACCACTAATGGAATTTAGTGAAATTGAATCTGATGAAGGAAAGATATATAAGTCGGGTTTTGGAGGTGATACCTCAAATTTTATCATAGCTGTTGCGAGACAAGGAGTAAAGGCTGGCTATCAAACAAAGGTAGGTAAAGATGCATTTGGCGATCAATTCCTTAATTTGTGGAAAAAAGAAGGAGTGGATGTCAGTCAAGTCATCCAGGATCCAAATGCTCATACGGGTATCTATTTTATTTCTTATTCAAACAAGGGTCATCAATTTACGTATTTACGCAAAAATTCGTCTGCTAGTAAACTAAACCCTACTGACATAAACAGTGATATTATTTCCAATTTAAAATGTTTGCATATTTCTGGAATAAGTCAGGCTATAAGTACAAGTAGTTGCGATGCCATATTTCGTGCTGTAGAAATTGCAAATAAAAATAGAGTTCCAATTTCTTTTGACCCTAATTTACGATTAAAATTATGGTCATTAACACGAGCAAGAGCAATTATTCATGAAACAGTACAAAAGGCAGACTACTTTTTACCAAGTTTAGAAGATGCAGAACAATTAACTGGTATTTCAGATCCCAAGGATATTATTGACTATTATTTAAATTTAGGGGCAAAAAATATCATTTTAAAACTAGGTCCTAACGGTGTGATGATAGCAAATGATAATGACCATCACCATATCGAAGGAATTAAAGTTGATACAATCGATGCAACAGGAGCTGGTGATACATTTGATGGTGTATTTATTTCCAAAATCCTCCAAGGAGCAACTATGGAGGAGGCTGCCAAATATGCAAATATAGGAGCAGCTTTATCTACGAGAGGATATGGGGCAGTAACTCCAATACCTATGAAGAAAGAAATAGATGATTATGTAAAGGGTTTATAGGCACACTTTTGAGATATCCTATCTAAATATCAACTTTATTAGGTAGGATATTTTATTTTTATCATAGTTAATTTGTAAGGTAAATATTACATATAAACAAGAGGATAGCCATTTAATTATGGACGTTAAATTACATCAAAGATGATGTTTTTCGTATTTCAGTAAGGTTCAATTACTCCCTAAAATTACACGGTTATAAAATAAGCCTTTTATCCCCTATATTATATAAATACATCCAATGTTATAGTTCAACCCACGGGTCTGCTCCCACCTTTTCCGTCTGTAATGTATTTAAATACATTCAATGTTATGGTTCAACTTTTCGTCAATTCCCAAAAGGCAATCCCTTCGGCAATTTAAATACATCCAATGTTATAGTTCAACGACCCTCCACTACATACCCCCCTTTTAATTAGCATATTTAAATACATCCAATGTTATGGTTCAACGTTATTATCTTCACTACCCATTGTAAATCCTTCTGCATTTAAATACATCCAATGTTATGGTTCAACCCATTCCATCATCTAAGGGACCATAGCGTTGTACATTTAAATACATCCAATGTTATGGTTCAACACAATTAAGTTTATGCTTGTAATACACCTTATAAGGATTTAAATACATCCAATGTTATGGTTCAACGAAAAAACGCTTTATCAAGAAAGTTGGTCTACTTAAATTTAAATACATCCAATGTTATGGTTCAACAGTTGCAAAATCGAGTGGCGCAAATCCTCTAACTAAATTTAAATACATCCAATGTTATGTTCAACGTAATGGACTGCTTTATATTTTAGGGGAAGACTTATTTAAATACATCCAATGTTATGGTTCAACCATGTCAAAAATACACATTACACATGGACAATCCCAATTTAAATACATCCAATGTTATGGTTCAACACATTCCCTTTTGAAATATTTCTCTGTTAAGGTAAAATTTAAATACATCCAATGTTATGGTTCAACAAAAAATATCGGTTATTTACTTAGGGCTTTTTTAAAATTTAAATACATCCAATGTTATGGTTCAACGATGGAATTCAAGTTACAAGGCTGTTCAATTTACATTTAAATACATCCAATGTTATGGTTCAACAGTCTTTCATCAATCAAGTCTTCTTCATCAATCGTATTTAAATACATCCAATGTTATGGTTCAACCTGTTATTGCCTTCATTATTATTTCCATCATCATCATTTAATTACATCCAATGTTATGGTTCAACCTTGTTCCGTAAAGCCTAATTGGTATCCTAATTTAAATTTAAATACATCCAATGTTATGGTTCAACGGTTGCACTTTTCATTGTTACAATTTCATTTATTAAATTTAAATACATCCAATGTTATGGTTCAACGAGGAATTCAACAAATTTCTTCACCATTATTTAAAATTTAAATACATCCAATGTTATGGTTCAACGTATTAGACAATATTATCCAATGGGGTGATATTGTAATTTAAATACATCCAATGTTATGGTTCAACGGTTATACGTTTGCGACACGGTGGCAGGGAATAATATTTAAATACATCCAATGTTATGGTTCAACAAAGTTGTTTAATATAATATTAACTAATAATATTGAATTTAAATACATCCAATGTTATGGTTCAACGATGGAACAGATAACATCTGCTTTGCCTATTGCATTTAAATACATCCAATGTTATGGTTCAACGGATTTCATTATCTTGTCAACCAATTCTCTAAGGTGATTTAAATACATCCAATGTTATGGTTCAACTATACCTGTTAAAAAATTTATAAAAGGTCATGACAAATTTAAATACATCCAATGTTATGGTTCAACACACCTTTATAATCAATACCTGCCTTAACGATTAAAATTTAAATACATCCAATGTTATGGTTCAACAATCTGAAAAACAAGATGAAGAAATAATGCAAGAAGCATTTAAATACATCCAATGTTATGGTTCAACGGAGATATCACATGTAACAGGTGCTACTAATAGGGCATTTAAATACATCCAATGTTATGGTTCAACCCAAATGTGTTTACCTTATCAAGGTACTGTTTTAATATTTAAATACATCCAATGTTATGGTTCAACTCTTAGATTTATATTTATAATAAGTGTCAATGTAATTATTTAAATACATCCAATGTTATGGTTCAACAAATGGTTATGCTACAATAACTGCTTATAAAAATGGATTTAAATACATCCAATGTTATGGTTCAACATAAAATTTTTATCACAATCGAGAAAATTTGGATAATTTAAATACATCCAATGTTATGGTTCAACTACAAATTCCGTAAAATCCGTATTAAGATTAGTAATATTTAAATACATCCAATGTTATGGTTCAACGGGTAACAATAAGCCCGAATTTGTTTTTGAAATCTAATTTAAATACATCCAATGTTATGGTTCAACACAGATGATTCTTTTTTATTCCAACCCATTTCAATATTTAAATACATCCAATGTTATGGTTCAACTTATATATATCATCCTGAACCAACAATTACAATTAATATTTAAATACATCCAATGTTATGGTTCAACATAAATAAGGAAGCAAACGAGAAAATACTCTCTCTATTTAAATACATCCAATGTTATGGTTCAACGCGGTAGGAAATCAGATTATTTCGCACAATGTTTAAAATTTAAATACATCCAATGTTATGGTTCAACTAGAGTAAAGGTTACGACGGTCGAGTTATCAAGCGGATTTAAATACATCCAATGTTATGGTTCAACTAGCGGTCAAAGTGAAGCTTGTTATTTAACATTAAAATTTAAATACATCCAATGTTATGGTTCAACTAGTATAAATCCAAATAGACCATGGGATTATTTATAATTTAAATACATCCAATGTTATGGTTCAACGGAACAGAAACATTTTATCACAAAGGTTCTGTTGAAATTTAAATACATCCAATGTTATGGTTCAACAGGCAAAACATTTACAGTTCAACAAGTGGTCACAAAATTTAAATACATCCAATGTTATGGTTCAACATTTAAATATTATGTAGTGGATAGTAGCATACTAATATTTAAATACATCCAATGTTATGGTTCAACGGCTGTGTTGGGGATATATATAAGCGCATTTGACAAATTTAAATACATCCAATGTTATGGTTCAACTTCAACCATCGCTTCAAGCGCTTTTGCTAAACCTATTTAAATACATCCAATGTTATGGTTCAACGGAAAACGGTTAAAAAAGACGAGCTGGTCATTAATGATTTAAATACATCCAATGTTATGGTTCAACAAATCACCTCATAATAAAAAGACACCCAATATTAAATTTAAATACATCCAATGTTATGGTTCAACTAAAACGTGATAACTATGAGTGCCAACAATGTAAACGATTTAAATACATCCAATGTTATGGTTCAACTAACCGAACACAGATGCACCAGCAACCAAAATACCTATTTAAATACATCCAATGTTATGGTTCAACAATTACTCCAAAAACCACTCCGGCAATAGGCAAAGCATTTAAATACATCCAATGTTATGGTTCAACGAAACCTAAAAGACGAGATATTAGTATTTTTCCATCATTTAAATACATCCAATGTTATGGTTCAACTGAGGATCAGTTTGATGATGGGTATTCAAATACATAATTTAAATACATCCAATGTTATGGTTCAACTTTATCCAGCAATAGAAACACACGTCGAATACTTTAATTTAAATACATCCAATGTTATGGTTCAACGAATATAGGTTTAAAGTTCTCTCCGTGCATTGTAAAAATTTAAATACATCCAATGTTATGGTTCAACCCTGTTGCATTTCTTCACTTTCGAGCATGTCAAAAATTTAAATACATCCAATGTTATGGTTCAACAATGTCAAGTATTATATTTTAAAAAAACTTAATGTTATTTAAATACATCCAATGTTATGGTTCAACATGGTGACGATAAATATTCTCACGAATTGCAAACAGATTTAAATACATCCAATGTTATGGTTCAACATATGTAGAGCATTTTAATGAGTGGTGGAATTTATAATTTAAATACATCCAATGTTATGGTTCAACCAATCTTGTGAATAACAGTAGTCAAGTAATTACAGAATTTAAATACATCCAATGTTATGGTTCAACTGACTCGCAGACCGAAGCTGAATTCTACCAACACTATTTAAATACATCCAATGTTATGGTTCAACGAAATCGAACATATTTTATGGAATGGAAATCCAGATTTAAATACATCCAATGTTATGGTTCAACTAACGTGATTTCACTTAAACCTTCTAATTGTTTTGCATTTAAATACATCCAATGTTATGGTTCAACAAAAAGCAAAAATTCAGTGAATGTCAATGTAATTATTTAAATACATCCAATGTTATGGTTCAACCGTGTAATTTGGAAAGATGGACATGAAGATATTATATTTAAATACATCCAATGTTATGGTTCAACGCCGATGATTACGGCATATAAATAGGTAATCCAACAGTATATTACCACTATATAAAGGATTTTATCGATATTTTCCCAACCTATTTCATTTTTATATAAAATTATGATTTTACACCCTTAAAGACCGATAATAATAAGCATATTAGATTAGATAAGATTAGACACTTGGGAAAATCATAAAAAAATAGACTCTGGATCACCCTTTTTTGGTTCCCCTATTGTGTATTCATTAAATGAATGTTCATTTATCATTGTAATGAAAGTTACAAAATCTTCATCATTTTCAACGATACTTTTAATTTCCTTTTGCATTCGAATTAATTTTGAGGGAGTTATTTCCCCCCTGAATACAGAATATTGATAATGTGTTAAATATTTTTTACAAACTTTAAAAACCTTATGAACCCTTTTAACATTAACATCATAAAAAACAAATGCATAATTTACATTAATTTTTTTCATCTATATTCCACCATTCCTTCTGATTCTGAATTACAATATTAATTTACATTTTATTTTTCA
>DAMCTP010000089.1:0-6436 GCA_032113595.1 Pseudogracilibacillus sp. | reverse complement strand
CGTTCCCTAGAAGGGACTTTTCTCGGTGGATGTCTGTACAGTGGTAAGCTTGCTGGAAAAGGAGTCGTTCAGTTTTTGCAATAATAATTAATGAAGTAGATTTAAAAGGGGGGATTTTAGAATGAAAACAAAAACTTTTAGATCAATGTTCAATCACGCGTTAGACAACAAAATTAATGCTTTCATACAACAACATCATATAGAAGTAGTGGATATTAAGTTTTCTGTTTCGATTTTTGATATAGGTGCGATGATTTTGTATAAAGAATCGGTGTAACGCTGCAATAGTAAAGCCTTATTTAATTTGTTGTATTAATCTGTTAAAAATATTTTTCAGCTTACCCTTTCAAACCGATAAAAATGTTAATAAGTCATATTGGAAATTCAACGACGCTGTTTAATAATACTTGCTATCCCTTTAGTCACGTGATAAAGTATAGGATAGATATTTTGTTTGTGTAAGAGAGGAAGCGATTTGATGGCAACAGCAGTCAACGTATTATTAATTATTAATGCAATTATAATGGTTGTTTTCATTGTTTTACAGTCTGGAAAAAGTGCGGGATTATCCGGGGCGATTTCCGGCGGTGCAGAACAATTATTCGGTAAACAAAAAGCACGAGGATTAGATTTATTTTTACATCGTGGAACGGTCATAACAGCTACATTATTCTTTGTTCTCGCTTTTATTAGTGCATATGTTATTTAATAATTAATATGAAACTTCCCTTATGACACTTGTGTGATAAGGGATTTTTTAATTTATAAGTGGGAAAACTTTGACTAGTGAGGGGAAACAATTGAAAATAAAACAACCAGAACCATTTTTATTTGAAGCAGGCTCAAGGGCAGTTCTATTATTACACGGGTTTACAGGTCATTCTGCAGATGTACGTATGCTAGGTAGATTTTTGGAGAAAAAAGGATATACTTCTTATGCACCAATTTATCGTGGTCATGGTCTTACACCAGGAGACCTTGTAAAAACATCACCAGAAGATTGGTGGGAGGATGCACAAAAGGCATTTCAATTTTTACAAGAAAAAGGTTATCAAGAAATAGCAGTTGCCGGCCTATCCATGGGAGCTGTATTTTCATTGAAATTAGCGTTAGAACAAAAAGTGAAGGCAGTCATTCCAATGTGTGCACCGATGATTTTTGATAATAAACATCGTTTGGAAAAAGCATTTCACTACTATGCGATCCATTTCAAAAAATCAGAAGGAAAAGATGAAGCAACGATAGAAATAGAGATCGAGTCACTGATGAAAGAAACAACTACAATTTTTCAATTGATTGCTATATCAAATGAACAATTGCGTGATCGTATAAATGAAATTACTTCACCGATTTTGATTGCTCAGGCAAGAAAAGATGTTGTCATTAATCCAGAAAGTGCTAATTATTTATATGATCATGTACAATCGGAACAAAAAAAGTTAATTTGGTATGAACAATCAGGTCATGTTGTGACAATCGGTCCGGAAAAGGAGCAGCTTCATGAAGACATTTATACGTTTTTACAATCCCTAAATTGGGAACAATAATAAACATACAACAAAGAGCTACATTGAAAGAAGGTGAAATGAATGGAAAATACATTACAAAAAGATATTATTACATTTTTACAAGAAAGTGGGACAAAACCATTACTCATTCAAGAAATAGAAGAGGCTTTTGAATTCACATCTTCCGAAGAATTTAAACAACTTGTCATCGCATTGACTGAATTAGAAGAACATGGTCTGCTGGTTCGGACGCGAAAAAACCGCTATGGTTTACCGGAAAAAATGAATTTAATTCGGGGTAAAATAGAAATGAACCGTAAAGGATTTGCTTTCTTAATTCCCGAAGATGAGACACAAGATGATATTTATATTCACTCATCTGATTTAGATTCAGCCATGCACAATGATAAAGTGATTGTTCGGATAGAAAGAAAAAAGTCCTTTGATAAACGGACAGAGGGAGTTGTCATTCGGATTGTTGAAAGGGCTGTTCAACAAATAGTTGGAACGTTTGAATTAAGTCGATCATTTGGCTTTGTCATTCCTGATGATACGAGAATGGCGCATGATATTTTCATACCTAAGGAACAAATTAATGGGGCAGTGACAGGTCATAAAGTTATTGTAGACATTACATCCTATCCGGAAGAGCGAAAAAGTGCCGAAGGAATGGTGACACAAATTTTAGGCCATAAAAATGATCCCGGTGTTGATATTTTATCAATTATTTATAAACATGGGATCAAATTGGACTTCCCTGAAAGTGTCTTAGAACATGCGGCGAATGTGCCTGAGGAGATTACAGCTGACGATCTTAATGGTCGCCGTGATTTGCGCGAGGAACAAATCGTTACGATTGACGGTGCTGATGCAAAAGATTTGGATGATGCGGTAAGAGTGGAGCAATTGGACAACGGGAATTTTTTATTAGGAGTTTACATTGCCGATGTTAGTTATTACGTAGATGAAGGATCTGCTATTGACAAAGAAGCATCGGAGCGGGGGACAAGTGTTTATTTAGTTGATCGGGTTATTCCGATGATCCCCCATCGCCTATCAAACGGAATTTGTTCATTGAATCGTGGAGTAGATCGACTGACATTAAGCTGTGAAATGGAAATTAATGATCGAGGTGAAATTGTCGGTCATGAAATTTTTCAAGCGGTCATTAGAACGACGGAACGAATGACATATGAAGCTGTGAATAAAATTTTAGTCGATGATGATGAATCACTTAAGAAACAATATGCTGAATTAACCCCGATGTTCAAAAGGATGGAAAAATTAGCACAAATTTTACGACGAAAACGAATGAAACGTGGTGCGATTGATTTTGACTTTAAAGAGGCAAAAGTGTTAGTTGATGAAGATGGAAAAGCGGAAGATGTTGTCATTCGTGAACGTTCTGTCGGTGAAAAACTCATTGAAGAATTTATGTTATGTGCGAATGAAACAATCGCAGAACATTTCCATTGGATGGATGTACCTTTTATCCATCGGATTCACGAAGCACCTGATGAAGGAAAGTTGGAACATTTTTTTCAGTTTTTAGCTAGTCTTGGAATCATTGTAAAGGGAACAACAAATGATGTTCATCCATTAGAACTACAAAAAGTATTAGAACGTGTCAAAGGTGAAAAAGAAGAATTAGTTATTTCTAAATTAATGCTTCGTTCAATGAAACAGGCAAAATATGACCCAACGAGTATTGGGCATTTCGGATTGTCGACGGAATTTTATACACATTTTACGTCACCAATCCGACGTTATCCAGATTTAACGGTCCATCGACTTATTCGCACATATTTATTGCATGGTGATTTAAACGATAAGACTTTAAGTAAATGGAAAAAATTATTACCTTTAATCGCAAAACACTCATCAGCAATGGAACGTGCTGCCATTGAAACAGAACGAGATGTCGATGATTTAAAGAAGGCAGAATATATGTTAGATAAAATAGGCGAAACATTTACTGGTATTATTGGTTCCGTCACAAGCTTTGGTTTATTTGTGGAACTTGATAATACGGTAGAGGGACTTGTCCATGTGAGTTACATGACAGATGACTATTACCATTTTTCCGAACAACATCATGCATTAATTGGCGAACGAACTGGAAAAGTGTATCGAATTGGTGAAGAAGTCGAAGTTCGGGTAATTAATGTGAATATGGAAGAGCATGCCATCGATTTTGAGCTAGTAGATTAAATGAATATTAAAAAAGAGATGATTTTTCGTGAAAATTTTAAAATGGGATAAAATGATTTAGGGGGAACGAAAGTAATGTCTAAACGAAATGATAAACCAATTGCACAAAATCGGAGAGCTTCCCACGATTATTTTATTGAAGAGACCTATGAGGCGGGTATTGTGTTAAAAGGAACAGAAATTAAATCAATTCGAGCAGGAAGGGTTAGTTTAAAGGATGCTCACTGCCGAATAGTTAATGGGGAAGCTGAACTCATTAATATGCATATTGCCACTTATGAGCAAGGAAACCGATTTAATCACGACCCGACAAGAACGAGGAAACTATTGCTGCATCGAAAAGAAATAAACAAATTAATCGGTTTAACGAATCAAAAGGGATATACGTTAGTCCCGTTAAAGCTCTATGTAAAAAATGGCTTTGCTAAAGTGTTAATTGGTTTAGGAAAAGGGAAAAAGCAACATGATAAACGAGAAGATTTGAAACAAAAGCAAATGAAACGTGATATTGACCGGGCAATGAAAGAGATTAATCAGTAAATTTAACGTGTTGGAAAACTTTTGTCGAAAATACAATAATTGTTTTTAAGCCAGCACCTTGAATTAGAATGTGTTTATGTTATACTTAATGGTGCACATGAATTGTGTGCATTAGCTCATCTCATGTCGAGATGCCTTCTATTTAAAGGGGACGTTTCGGATTCGACAGGGGTAGGTTGAGCTTGGGTGGCGCGTCGAGGTGACGGCTCGTAAAACGTCAAACGCCTTTAACTGGCAAAGAAGAAAATTTCGCTTTAGCTGCTTAATTGCACTAAAGGACTCTTCCGGTTATCTCCCGTGTAATCGTGCAAGAGTCTCACTAATAGCGGGATAAACATTCATCCTCCGTCTGCGGATAGAGTGTTGAAACCAATCAGACTAGCTGTTTGGAAGCCTGTTGGTAGGCCGACAAACATGCGAAAGATAATATACCAACTACACGTGTAGAAGCTTAAGTGGCAATATCCTTGGACGTGGGTTCAATTAGTAAAATAGTTGCCTTTTGTAGTAATACAAAAGTGAAAATTCGGCTTTATCGGTGAAACCTAAGTTGTTTTTTGATTTAAACTAGAACAATAAGGCAATACCGAGTGGTATGTGGAGCAATCCAACAGCCATGTATCGACTTATAGGCTGCCTGCGTTCGAGGTAGTACTAGGATACAGAATGATATTCCAAAATGGAATAAATATATATTTTGTATAAGACGCCGAGGAACCTATCAATGGTAGGTTCAAGATATAGTCAGTGCCATCTCGAAAGAATGGAAGAGCACGTCCCACCGTCTCCATAATTGAATTTCATATCAATCATTGTCAAAACCCTTGGTATCAGGGGTTTTTTGATTTGGTTAAAATGCGAGTGGTGTCATGTCAATGACGGTAGGTTTACTTATTTCAGTATAGAATTGATTATATAAATTGTATATAGAAAAGTGGAAGCAATCCACTAGATGCATTGAGAGCAAAAAGTCTAACGCTGGGATCTCCCACATATGTAAGGGAGTCGTTGACCGTAATGAAAAGTGTGATTTTGCGAAAATGACTGCATCAGGGGGTTGTTGACGTAATGAAAAGAGTGATTATGCGAAAATGGTTACATCAAGAGGGTCGTTGACGTAATGGAAAGTGTGATTATGCAAAAATGGTTACATCAAGAGGGTTGTTGACGTAATGAAAAGTGTGATTTTGCGAAAATGACTGCATCAGGGGGTTGTTGACGTAATGAAAAGAGTGATTATGCGAAAATGGTTACATCAAGAGGGTCGTTGTCGTAATGAAAAGTGTGATTTAGCAAAAATGACTGCATCTTGGATGCATTTAGGAAAAAAAGTCTAATGCAGGATTGGATTGATTGAATTGAATGTAGTAAATGAAAAAGAAAAAGGGCAAGGGTAAGAGGAATAGTAGTAGTAAAGTATTAGAAGTTTCCAATTCGATTATTTTATAGCTAATATATGTGTATTTAAAACTGTGGTCAATCTCCCACTTTCTACATACATATTCATTTTTATTTATAAATTACTAAAAGTGCCCAACACCTTGATAGTATAAGGATTGGGTAATTTTTTCATTCATATTATTTACATATTATGTTGAAAATCTATACAAAAACTACATTTTAGATAATTTTTGCATGTTTTGTGGTATACTTATACATTAAGGAAAAGGTTTTATAAAGATGATTATAGATAATTTGATATAATTCTTAATTACTAATACTCTATTTGACGATTTGAGGGACATAATATGCACTTTTCTAAAGAAGAACTAACTAATCTACAAGCAAATCTAAAAGTAAAGAATTATAGGGTGGCATTAGACAATGTGTTTCATGCTGTCTTAATAGCAAATCACAAGCATGAAATTGTTTATACTAATAAATCCTTTTTGGAGAGGTCTTCATATGATTTCAGTGAGTTGGTAAGTCAAAAACCAACAATTTTTCATCGGAATTTAGATAACGAAAAAATAGATAAGTTCGAAAAGGCGATGGACACTTTTTCTGAATGGGAATCAGATGTTTGGTTTCGCAGTAAAAATGGAAAATTCACTTTACAATCACTTAAAGTGATGAAAATAATGAATGAAGACAATACATATTTTAATTATGTTTATTTATATGAATCAATTTCATAATTACTCTTTTTAAAAAGTTACAGTTTAACAGAATTCTTA
>DAMCTP010000088.1:0-6539 GCA_032113595.1 Pseudogracilibacillus sp. | reverse complement strand
GCTCCTGTCGGTCCTGTGGCTCCTGTTGGTCCCGTCGCTCCTGTTGGCCCTGTGGCTCCTGTTGGTCCCGTCGCTCCTGTTGGCCCCGTCGCTCCTGTCGGTCCCGTGGCTCCCGTTGGTCCCGTGGCCCCTGTTGGTCCCGTGGCCCCTGTTGGTCCCGTGGCCCCTGTTGGTCCTGTGGCTCCTGTTGCTCCCGTGGCTCCTGTTGCCCCTGTGGCTCCTGTTGATCCCGTTGCTCCCGTGGCTCCTGTCGGTCCCGTGGCTCCCGGCTCACCCATAAGGCTCTCTAGCCATTCTTCCCTGCTTCCTTCAAACCCATCTTCAACGGCGATTTCATAAGCACTCAATCCAGTTGCGCCAGTTTGTCCCGTTGGACCTGTTGCTCCCGGTGGTCCAGTGACACCTGGCGGCCCTGTTGGTCCTCGTCTACCTCTTTTTTTATTTTGCGAACTTAAACAACTATCATTCAAACAATCACAATGGTAATGTCCACACCTATAACATCCCAAGAAAACACACCTCTCTCTTAATTAAATGAAATAATCGTTACACAGGAACTCTAGTATTCAGACAAATTTCACCCTCACATACCTCCTCCGATAGATTAGCATCGCCTGAACATTCTATTGTGATACGATCAAATCTAGTCAGTGAAAAGGCTACACTACTATCTTTAAAAACGTTGATAGGCAATCCAATTTCTCTACCATCTAAATAAAACTTAACAGTAACAAAATCTGAATCACCATCGTCAAACCTAACAAATCCAGTAGCAAAAATATGCTCATGCCCTGATGAGTGGAAAATGGTTTGAGTTTGTAAGGCTGGTATAGACCACTCAGCACAAATGCAATCCTTTACTAACTTACTATTGTGGCTACATTGATTTTTATGGCAATTAAAATTTGGACTTCTTCGTGAACACAAACATTGCACAGGCTTTCCTTGACAACAACTTCTACAACTTTCCAATAAATTCAACTCCTTTTCATAATTTGGCGTTCAATAGTAAGCTATTTTTAATGGACAAGAAATGATACGGCTAGTATCATTTATAATGAAAATTGGGTCCTAAAATATTGTAAAGCACATAAAAAGGGGAAGGCCTGATGTGCACTCCAAATAAATCGAATTTCCAGAGTGTTTTTATCGTTAGATAAAATAATCTAGCAAAAGGTTATTTGATATCTATTTAACCGGTGAAAATGAATTTCTCTATAATATCTAAAATTTTTCGGTATTTTAAGTCAATCAAATATAGAAAGACGGTTATGTTCATTTAAGGAATTAAGGGAAGGCAGCATAAAATCCCCAGTCGTAAGGCTAGGATTAATGCGGTAATTTAATTTGCAAGAGTCTTGACATAGTGGCCTCGAAATATGTTTAAAATAAAAAAGAGATACCGCTTTCACACAATATCCCTCATTATTATCCATTCCCTTAGCTGAAACTCCAACAAGAATTTATTCTTTTTTAATTTATTTTATCTATTTAGGGTATTATTGAACCAAGGTTAAATCAATATTTTTACTTCAACTATTCTCACCCTGAACTTCATTTGATGACCCATCTATATTAATTTCACACCTTCTCTAGTTATTTTTTGAATACTTTGAATCTAAGAGAGTAATTGGTAGGAATTTTATTTTAGTATATATGTTAAAATAAAAACAAAATGATGAATTCAAAGTTAAAACAGGCTCTAGTAAAACCAATTCATAGATTTAAAACCATCGGAGATTGTGCTGCATTTTCCGAAATTTATATCTATATTCCTAAGGAAGAATGAATATAATGTCTAACACAACATCAAGTCTATCAAGTATATCTGAACTTATTCAAGAGAAAATACTAATAAAGTAATTTCCATATAACTAACACAAACTATCTTAATTTTAAAAAACTTCGGAAGAAAGGACCGACTTATTATTTAAGCCATAACCTACCTCAACCCCTCCAACCTCTTTCTCACTTCTTCCTTCCGCAATTTACTCCTTACAGCCTTGCCCCAGCCTTTGACGGCATCTGCTGTGACACCTTCTAATTCCATAATTTCCTTCACAGATAAGTCAGCGATAATAAAATAGACAACCCACTTCCATTGCTTCTCACTTAAATGCCTACGAACTTCTCGCCAAAAGGCGTCGTTATGATTACCAGCACCGTCAACACCATTCATATTAACAATCGGCATCCCCGTTCGCACGTGTCGATTACCTGTATCGATTTCAATGACCTTTTCATTTATCACTTCAGCCATCACTTCTTCATCACGCAATTTCTTCCTCAGCAAATCAACCAACCGATAACGGATCCGGAAATTAATAAATGTACCAATATTGGTTCCCCTTGTCGCGTCAAAATCCTTATATGCTTGCCACAGTGCAATAACCCCTTCAGAATAAAATTCATCATACCAATTGGCGGAAATCCCCAGCCGATGAATTTGAAAATGAATCCGTCTTTCGTTTGCTTTAAAAAATGGCTCAAAGTCTTTTCCCATCCATATCCTCCTATCAAATAAGTTACCGTTCGAACGATTAAACTCATCATAGGAGGATCTACCTTTAGTTGCACCTTGGCTAATTTCCCTTACCATCCAACAAAACCGCAAAACCTGCTGGGAAAATTCAAATTTACCCTTATTAAAATATGCAAAATTAAAAAATTACCTCATTTTCGGAAATTAGCATACATTTTCATTTCCCTCCACCTTTACCAAAACTACTATTATCCCAATTTTGCAAGTTTTCAGATAATAGGCTAAACTAAATGCAACGAACAAATTATATTAGGAGGGATTTATGATGAACGAAGGTGGAAAGTATCTTACGGTTGACCCCGGTGTCGAGCTATTTGTCCAAGATGTCGGAGAAGGAGACCCGATTATTTTTATCCCGGGCTGGACATTTACAACAGAAGTGTACATACATCAATTGAATCATTTCAAGAAAAGTCATCGAGTTATCGTCATTGACCCGAGGAGCCATGGGCGTTCGACATTAACGGTTCACGGCAATGAATATGTAACCCATGGGACGGATTTAAGAAAGGTCATCGAGGCACTTGATTTAACGAACGTTACCGTTGTCGGTTGGTCAAATGCTTGTTTGATGATTTGGGAATATGTCCGTCAATTTGGGGTAAAAGATTTAAAGTCTGCGGTATTGGTCGACCTTCCACCTAAATTGTTGTCGATTAACGAAGCGACAGATTGGGTGGAAGGTAACTTGGATGAAATTTCTACGATTTACACGACCTATTTAACAGATTCAGAGAAACATCGTGAATTCATCACGGCTTATATTCAAGATGCGATGATTGCAGGGGAATTGACGGATGATGAATTGACGTGGCTCGTGGAGCAGTCATTAAAGACACCGTATTATATCGGTGCCAATCTATTGGCAGCAGCGCTTTTTTCGGACTATCGTAAAGAAGCGAAAGCGATTAGTGAATCAATCCCAACATTAACCGTCATCGCCAACCATTGGGCTGATGTCGCCAAACCGTATACGGAAAAATTATCGCCAAAATCGCACGTCGAAGTGTTAGGGGAGCATCTGATGTTTTGGGAATTCCCAGAGGAATTCAATGACATACTGGAAAAATTTTTAGACGATTAATTGTGAAAAAATGCGATTAGACATATAAAAATATAATACAGTTTCCATCATAAACGAAGCTAGTTGATTGCAAGATTTATAGTAATGATCAACTAGTTTTTTTATTGCTAGATTTTGATCATTGTCAATCAAGTGAATCATTCGTGTAGAAGTATTCACCACAGTTTTACGATTTATAATATGCAGATAAAAACAATAAAAATAACCGACTGAAAAGCATAATTATACAGTAAGCTAGAGGAATCACCAGAAGGAAAAAAGTTATTCTACGGAGGGTTAGATCCAAATGATTTATAACCAAATTCTTTAATGATGATTAAATCAAACTTTTCAAAGGAGAAGATAAACTATTATTTACACACATACCGCTTAGGAAGGGAAGAAAACGACGATTATCTCAAGTAATTTACATCGGCAGGTGATTTTTCAGGATGCAGTCCTAACAACAGCGTTAACAGATTGTTTAACACATAAATCTCACGTATTAAATATGAATGGTCCTTCTATATAGCATGAGAGAAACGGATGAATGGCTCAAAAATAGCAGGGAACAAGTGGATCAAATTTAAATTGCATAATAGTTCACTTTTCATTTGTGAAATACGGAAAAGCAAATCCATGTAAAAATGCTAGTCTCGATTCATTTTTTGCATCATTAAAGAAAATATTTATATAAATGGGTCTTTCCAACAAATCTGAGGCAAAAGCATCTTTCAGTTTTATATTGAAATTTACAACAAAAATAGAAACCATTCTCCACTTGGGCATGTTACACCCATAGAGCATGAAGGGCGTATGATATGCCACATAAGAAAACACCATTGAAGAAAAAATACCTTTGCTTGAGGAATGGGATTGATTTTATCCCATTCACTCAGGCAGGGGGCTCCAAGCGAGTTGGAACGAAGCGCAGGAAAAAAAGTGATACGTCAAATCAGATGAATAAAGGTCTATTTTATGGAGAGAGGCCCATAAAAATATTAGTAGTTATATTGTTTTATATTGATTAATAACAAATTTTGATATCTTCATTTTTTCAATTATTGAACTGGGTATCATTATTGTAATATATACTAATCCACTCGTTCTACCTATATCCACACTGCCAGTTAAAGTTGCTCTATTCTTTAGTTCAAATTGGTTAATGCCCGTGGCGATTTCGGCCCTATCAATTGCATTGTCTATTGCTTCATTCAAATTTCCTCCTGACCCAATGAATTGAATTGGAAATGACTTTTCTTGAATATCAAATTTAAATTTAGCCGCTAAATGTTGTGAATCTAAATATTCCTCTTTGGAAATTGGCATATATAGTCTGTCCAACCTTTCTGGTGATGGAATAATAATTGGTCCTTCAATTAGTAAGTTTTTTATTAAATTCACTTCTATAGTAACATCGGCTGTTACATCCGCTGTATGTCCTGCTAACTCCCCATTTCCTTGAACTGAATGAATATCTCCAAAATAAACTCCTCCTCCTTCCACTTTTACTGGTACAATTATGATACTCCCTTTACCGACAGTGTTAACATCCATATGACCATCTGTAAGATTTTCTTTAGTTATTTTTGAATAATCTTCACAGTCCTTTAATCTCTCAAGGGCATCACCTGAGTTACGGGATGATGGCACCTCCATGTTAGGAATGGTGCCTATATTGCCTATCATTGGAATAATTCGGGTAATCATCCCCTCTACATCCGCTTTTGCCAGAACACTGACGGGATGTTGTTTTGAATTTATCGGTAATGAATTAATTGTTTTAGGGTCTTTGGCAATTATTTTCGCAACTTCATAAGGAACGCTGATTCCTATCTTTTTTGAATCATCAAAAATTAAAGTATATCCATTTTTAATAGTCTGTGGTATTATACTCTTATTACACCTGTGACATTTTATTGATTCTTCACCAATACCCTCTATATATGTTTCAGGATTTATTATGTTGCAATTCGGGCATATTGCATTAATTGTAGGATCGTTTATAAATCTCCCCTCATTTGCTACACCTAATCCGGATGAAGTAAAAAGGGATTTAATATTTAAATCAATTACCCTGATTGCTATAGAATCCCCAGGAACGGCACCTTCTACTGCAATAGGCTTTGTTACCTCATGACCACTCCTAATTGACGGGGTTATCATAGGACCCCAACATCCCGGTGGTACCTTGGAAGTTATAATTGAATTGTTTTTTACAGGCCCTAACATTTTAGCATTAGGATCAAGTATATCTACAAAATCATTTATATGATAGATTTCCATTATGATCATCCTTTTAATTTAATAATATTGGTTAATTACTAATTTTTTATCAATTAATACTTTGCTTTCAAAAAAAGCATTTAAAAATTCTATAAAATACTCCAATTGTTGTGAGTCTAATATGATTCACCTACTAATAAGTATTAGTAGGTGAATTATTCTTAGTTAATATAAGTCTTTTTTATCTTTTCAAGGAAATCCTTCAAGGACTTAAATATTAAACTAACATCTGATGGTGGACATGTAATAAAATCAGCACCTAAATTTACCCTTTCTGGTACATCATTCATAACAAATGATGGTATACCTATCTTTATATGCGGATAGTCCTTAGCTATATTAAAAATATGTTCTACAATTTCCATTACCTTAGGATGATTTGTTTGACCTGGAACACCATACTCTCGTGATAAATCGGAAGGTCCAATAAAAATAGCATCAAGACCTTCTACTTCCAAGATTTCTTTCAGGTTTTCTACAGCCTCTCTATCCTCTATCATCACCATTGCCATAATATCCTTATTGACTTTTTTCATATGTTCATTCATTGATATATAACCGAATTTTGCAGCTCTAGTTGAACCACTCATTCCTCTTTGACCATATGGTGGAAACTTTATTAATTTTACCAACTCACTCGTTTCACTA
>DAMCTP010000087.1:0-6547 GCA_032113595.1 Pseudogracilibacillus sp. | reverse complement strand
CAATAACTGATTGTTGACCCATTCGATATACTTGTTTATAAATGGCTTCATAGTCGTAACCAGCATCCATTGTTTGATAACGCA
Source organism: Pseudogracilibacillus sp. (assembly GCA_032113595.1). Taxonomy (GTDB): domain Bacteria; phylum Bacillota; class Bacilli; order Bacillales; family Amphibacillaceae; genus Pseudogracilibacillus. The sequence goes on along the minus strand of DAMCTP010000087.1, from coordinate 6,463 downwards.
AATGGGGAAGTGATAATCGCTCATCTAACCCTTTCAGTAACGGAATAGTAGCTTTACCATCATTTAAGTTACCTGATGAAAAGAAAAATTACTCAAATAGGTGAGTTTTTATAAACATTGTGCTATTCTATTGACAAATGATTATCTAAACTGTACTATTTATTCATATATGTATTGCTATGAAAGGAATAAGTATTCATACCAATTATTTAAAAGCGAGTCTAGGATCGTGAGAGCTAGATAAATAACGTGTGAAGAAAGGCATCCTTGAGCATTAAAAAGTAAGGTGACTCTTTAAAAGAGTAAATAGGGTGGAACCGCGGTTAAACCCGTCCCTATGTCTTTATAGTTGAAGGCATAGGGATGGGTTTTTCGATTTTAAACAATGACGAATATATTGGTTTTAATGGAGGTATAGATGTTGAATATTCAAAACATGATTTTAAGTTTACAGCGGTATTGGGCAAAAGAAAATTGCCTTTTAATGCAAGCATATGATGTGGAAAAAGGGGCAGGAACTATGTCACCAATGACCTTACTTCGAAGTCTTGGGCCCGAACCATGGAATGTTGCTTATGTCGAACCTTCAAGACGTCCGACAGATGGTCGCTACGGAAAAAATCCAAATCGGCTTTATCAACATCATCAATTTCAGGTCATTATGAAACCATCACCAGCAAACATTCAAACTTTATATTTAAATTCTTTACAAGAACTTGGTATTGATCCACTTATTCATGATATCCGATTTGTTGAAGACAATTGGGAAAATCCAACCCTAGGTGCTTCTGGATTAGGGTGGGAAGTTTGGCTCGATGGCATGGAAATAACTCAATTTACTTATTTTCAACAAATTGGTGGTTTGGAAGCAAACCCGGTTGCTGTAGAAATCACATATGGAATTGAACGTCTAGCCTCATATATACAAGATAAAGAAAATGTATTTGATCTCGTTTGGGTTGATAATGTCACGGTAAAAGATATATTTTTACAACCGGAATATGAACATTCAAAATATGCTTTTGAAACTTCGAATGTAGATTTATTATTTAAATTATTTTCCTTATATGAAGAAGAAGCAAAACAAACGATAAAAAATGAATTAATTTTCCCTGCCTATGACTATATTTTAAAATGTTCGCATATTTTTAATTTACTTGATGCTAGGGGAGTTATTTCTGTCACAGAAAGAACGGGTTATATTGGAAGGGTACGAAAGTTAGCAAGACAAATAGCAAAGGCTTATATTGATGAAAGAAGAAAATTGGGCTTTCCATTGTTAAAAGAGGAAGTGAATCAACATGGCGAATAATGTTTTATTTGAAATAGGAGTGGAAGAAATTCCATCCCGTTTTATAGATGGGACTGAGAGACAACTTCTGAGAAGAACAGAAGATTGGTTACATAAAAATCGAATAAAATATAACCATATACAGGCATTTTCAACTCCTAGACGTTTAGCCGTTTTAATTAATGGATTAGCAGGTGAGCAAACAGATAAGGTTGAAGAAATTCGCGGACCTAAATTAGATATTGCAAAAACGGATAATGATACTTGGACAAAGGCTGCTATCGGTTTTACGAAAGGCCAAGGAGCAACTACTGATGATATTGTTATTCGTAAAATAAACGATATTGATTACATTTTTGTTAAAAAACAATTTGATAAAAAACCAAGCATTGACTTATTACCTTCTTTTACAGATGTCATTAAAGCGTTAGAATTTCCGCAAACAATGAAATGGGGGGAAGGTCAGGTTCGTTTTGTCAGACCAATACGTTGGTTAGTTGCCTTGTATAACGAACAGATTATCCCATTAACTTTTGCAAATATTCATTCGAGTAATATAACTTATGGACATAGATTTTTAAGTGGGGAAATTGTACTTGCTGATGCTTCGCATTATGAAACAGTATTATTGGACAACTATGTAGTCGTTAATGTAAATAAACGGGAAGAAATAATCATAAAACAATGTGAACAAATAGAAGACGACTATCAATTTATTATCCCTCCTGATGATTCATTATTAAATGAGGTACGTAATTTAGTTGAATATCCAACAGTATTTGTCGGTAAATTTGATATTGAATATTTAAGTTTACCAAAAGAAGTATTAGTGACAACAATGAAAACACACCAAAGATACTTTTCCGTAATATCTAGGGAAAACGAATTATTACCATATTTTATTGGAGTTAGAAATGGTACCAATCATCACATTGATAATATTATTCGTGGAAATGAAAAAGTACTTAGGGCTAGACTTTCCGATGCACAGTTTTTCTTTGAGGAAGATAAACAAAAGTCAATAGATTATTTTAATAAAAAAGTAAAATCTGTTGTATTTCAAGAAGAGATTGGAACATTTGCTGAAAAAGTGAATCGTGTAAAACGACTAAGCCTTTATTTGTGCAAACAACTAAATTTAAGTGATAAGGAAACGGAAGTTATTTCTAGAACAGCAGAAATTTGTAAGTTTGATTTGGTAACAAATATGGTGAACGAATTTCCTGAATTACAAGGTGTGGTTGGAGAAACTTATGCTAATTTTTTCAATGAAAACAAATATGTTGCAGAGGCAATTCGGGAACATTATATGCCAATCCACACGAATGATCAAACACCTTCCGGTATTAGTGGTTCAGTAGTTAGTGTTGCTGATAAAATAGATACGCTTGTTGGTTGTTTTTCAGTTGGTTTAATACCGACAGGTTCTCAAGATCCTTATGGTTTACGGCGCCAAGCAATCGGCATGCTAAGAGTTTTCCAAAATAATAAATGGGATATTTCTATTAAACCATTGTTCCAACAGGCTTTTTCATTATATAATATAAACGATCAATCAATTGAAATTAAATTAAACGAATTTATCAATCAACGATTAATTTTTCTATTAAAAGAAAGATCCATTGATCATGACATTATTTCATCTATTTTACACGAACATGTCGAAAATATTGATGAATTATTTGTTAAAGCATACTTACTCTCACAAAAAAAAGTGGATAATCAATTTATTCGTGTGCAAGAGGCTTTTATTAGGGTAATTAATTTGGGGAGAAACGTATCCCAAAACAAATCAACTGATCCAACATTGATTCAAACAGAGTCGGAAAGAGAACTATTTGATCAGTTTAATAACATTAAAACAAATTTAAATGGAAATTTATCACCTTTTAATGTATTAACAGAGTTAACAAAACTAGCCAATCCAATTCATCAGTTTTTGGATCATAATTTAGTTATGAGTGATGATGAGAAGATAAAACAAAATAGATTAAATTTATTACATGAAATGGCAAATATGATCTTAAGTTTTGCTGATTTTACTTTAGTGGAGTGGAACTACACTAAAAGTGACAAATAAGATATATCCTGAAAAAATAACTAACTTAGGTGGTGAAATAGTGGAATTATCTGAACGGCAAAAGAAAATGTTAAAAATTGTAAAGGAAAACGAACCAATTACTGGGGAACAAATTGCTGAATATTTACAGTTATCACGTGCTACTTTACGACCAGATTTAGCCATTTTAACAATGGCCGGCTATTTAGATGCAAGACCTAGAGTAGGTTATTTTTATACAGGTAAGACGGGACAACAATTGCTTTCTGAAAAAATGAATGAGCTAAAAATTAAAGAATATCAATCTCATCCTGTTTTAGTTAAAGAAGATGCAACCGTATATGATGCTATTTCTACAATGTTTTTAGGTGATGTTGGTACTTTATTTGTGATAAATGAAGAACACTATTTAACAGGAGTGTTATCACGTAAAGATTTATTGCGGGCAAGTCTTGGGAATCAAGATTTAAATGCGATCCCTGTTCATATTATCATGACGAGAATGCCTAATATTACAGTATGTTACCCAAATGACTTATTGTTAGAAGGGGCCAAACTATTAATTGATAAACAAATTGATGGATTACCTGTTGTTAAAGACGGTGAAAAAGGACTACAGGTCATAGGCAGAATTACAAAAACTACAATTACTAAAGCTTTTGTAGAATTATTTTTACAAGATGACATTTAAAAAGGGAGTGAATAAAATGAGTTCAACTTTATCAATCGTGGTCTTATCTGACTCTGTAGGAGAAACAGCAGAGTTAGTACTTAAAGCTGGTTTAAGTCAGTTTACTAACGGTAATTATTCTATTCAAAGAATTCCCTATGTAGATAATAAAGAGACAATTGATGAATCATTTAAGATGATAAAAAACGAAAAAGCCTTAATAGCTTATACGATAGTTGATCCAGAATTAAGAAGTTATGTGAAATTAACCGCTGAAGAGTTGAATCTTGAGGCTTTAGATATTATGGGCCCAATGATGGATTCCATGGAACGAATTTTCAAAAATGAGCCAAGATTAGAGCCAGGTTTAGTTTATAAGTTAGATCAAGACTATTTTAAACGGATTGAAGCGATTGAATTTGCTGTTAAATATGACGATGGACGGGACCCACGGGGAATCTCTCGAGCAGATATCGTGTTAATTGGGGTTTCAAGAACATCGAAAACTCCATTGTCCCAATATTTGGCCCATAAAAGGTTAAAAGTGGCTAACGTTCCACTTGTACCTGAAGTAGCCCCCCCGGAGGAATTATTTCGTATCGATTCCTCTAAATGTATCGGTTTAAAAATTAGTAGGGAAAAATTAAATGAAATAAGAAAGGAACGATTAAAAGCCTTAGGTCTAGGTGATCACGCAACATACGCATCGCTGAACAGAATTGATGAAGAGTTAGCATTTTTCAATAAAATTATTACTAAAATTGGTTGTCATGTGATTGATGTTTCAAATAAGGCTGTAGAAGAAACGGCTAACATTATTTTACATTGGTGTCGTGGAGAAAGGAAATGACATTTACGATGATTCATTTTTGATGACATTACTGATAATTTTGTTTACATGACTTGTTTGTTGGGTATAAGTAATTAATGGATTTGTCTTTATAAATGGAATAATACAATAATTGACGAATTTGTGACTATCCAACTTTAGACAAGTAAATTTTTTATTATAAATTTGTCGAATTGGAAGGACTTTTGTAATTTTATCTCGAATAATATATTTAATATAACATGATAGTATTAAAGATTTATACTATTTTGTAAACTTGGTGATGCCAATGAATGTAGGACTTCCTAAGCAATTAATTGAACAAATAAGACTAGATACTAATATCGTAGATGTTATTGGTGAGTATGTTCAATTAAAAAAGCAAGGTAAGAATTATTTAGGATTGTGCCCATTTCACGATGAAAAATCACCTTCTTTTTCTGTCACAAAGGAAAAACAATTTTTTCATTGTTTTGGGTGTGGGAAAGGTGGTAACGTTTATAATTTTTTAATGGAAATTGAGGGGTATTCATATATTGATGCTGTTAAAATTTTAGCAGATCGATTAAATATGACACTCCCAAATTTTAAACAACAACAAAATATTTCTAAAGAATCATCTGTTCTCTTAGAAGCATATGATTGGTTAACCAAATACTATTCACATGTATTAAAGTATTCAGAGGAAGGTAAGAATGCTCTAACATATTTGGTGGATAGAGGGATTGAATCTGAAACAATTGAACGTTTTCAGCTTGGGTTCGCTCCTTTAATTAGTGATGTTACTGTAAAGTTTTTGCAACAGAAAGAATTTCATGATCAATCTTTAGTTAAATCTGGAGTGTTAAATGAAAGAAATGGCGATTTAATCGACCCATTTCGTGGTCGGGTTGTGTTTCCCATAAGAAATCATTTAGGGAAAACCGTTGCATTTGGTGGACGAGCATTAAATGATGAAAAACCAAAATATTTAAATAGTCCTGAAAATGAATTATTCCGTAAAGGTAATTTGTTATATAATTTTGATTTAGCTAAAAATGCGATTAGAAAAGAAAATACAGTCATTATTTTTGAAGGTTATATGGATGTCCTCTCTGCTGCTCAATCGGGAATGAATCACGTTGTTGCTACTTTGGGGACAAGCTTAACAGAACATCATGCCCGTTTACTCCGGAGATATGTTGATACAGTCATATTATGTTTTGATGCAGATGATGCTGGAATGAACGGAGCTTTTCAAGCAGGTAATATTTTACAAAAATTTGGAAATGATGTGAAAGTAGCTAATTTAAAAGATGGGTTAGATGCCGATGATTTCATTAAACAATTTGGAATTAAACGTTTTGAAAGTGAAATTATCGCCTCAAGTGATGTTTTTTTTAAGTTTTTGATGAAATATAAAAAAAGATCATTCAATTTGAGTGTAGATAGTGAGAAAATTGCTTATATTGAAGACATAGTGAAAGAACTGTCTAACATAAATAGTCCTATTGAAATTGAGTTTTATGTGAATGATTTAGCTGAAGAATTTTCATTATCTAAAGAAAGAATTTTAGCAGATGTTGAACAATTTAAAAAAAGAAATAAAAATATAAAGGATAAGTATAATAGGAA
>DAMCTP010000086.1:0-6563 GCA_032113595.1 Pseudogracilibacillus sp. | reverse complement strand
GATAAAAAGTTTCATGTTTTTCTAAGCAAATTAGAAGAAATGGGATATATTAGAATTGATGGAAACTATATAACATCAATAAAGAAAGTAAATGAAGTAACTAAAAATTTTATTGCAATAGAAGCAAAATTATCTGACTGGAAAATTGGATTAGAACAGGCAATTAGATATAAACAGTATGCAAATCAGGTTTATATTGCTATAAGTTCAGAGAACATAAATAAAGTTGATAAAGATTTGTTAAGAAAAGAAAATATAGGATTAATGAGTGTATCACAAGGAAGGCTTAAAATACCCATAAAAGCAAAAAAGGAAAAAGTGAAAAAGCTAGATATTCAATTCTATATAGCTGACAGATTTTTAAAGCGATTAAAGTTAGCAGAAATATGAAGGTGAAATACTAGGGCAGACTTCCTTAGCGCTGAAAATACAAAGGAATATAATTTTAAGTCTAAAGTAGAAACTTATAATTTTGTAATACTAAATATTTTATAGAAATTTGCAGGAAGTGATTAAGGTGGATGTAAAACATGATATGAGTAAAATAAAAAATCACTTTGATAAAATGAATGAAGAAGAATTTGAGAAGAAGTTAAGGGAGCATGGTATGGAAGAAATTAAATCGATGAATTATTTAGGTATGTCCCTTACACAAGAGTTGGAACATTAAAATTAATTCAACTTAAGGAAAAAGGTTGAATTTGATGATGAGCAACGTGATATTGCGTATGTAACTATCAAAATCGTTGTTTTTGAAAATGCAGCAGAAAATAATTATCCGTTTTCAATGGAAATTTCTATTGAAGGAAAATTTGTAGTCTATGCAACTAGTGAGGAACAAAGGCATTACTTTGTTAATAATAATGCTGTTGCTATTCTATTTCCATGTAAGATCCTTAATATCAACATATACAGCAAATGCAAATAATAAATTCATGTGAGATTTTTAAAATGACTAATAATTAGATCCTTAAAATAGTAAAATGATTTCGGAAAATAACGGGTTGGATTATAAATAAGGTAAACAGTTCTAGTTGGTGTGGGATTTATTAATTTAATTATTTCGACACTTTCCGAAGACTGAAATTCTAAGTACTTTTTAGGGATAAATGTAATCCCTAATCCGGCTGAGACTAAACTATATGCTGTTTCTAGTTGATCAATTTCATAAATTCCCTTTGGTATAAATCCAGATTTTTTACAAGCCTCAATTAAATCTTCTCCTGTTTGGTTTCCGGGTTTATGGTGAATAAAATTTTCATTTTTCAATTCCGAAACCGCAATAAAATCTAGTTTTTCAGGAAAATAGTTTCTCGGTGTTACCAAAACAAGCTCCTCTTCATATAGGGGGATAGATTCAAGTTCATCATCTTCTATTTCATCAGATGTAATAGTAAAGTGAATGTCATTATTTTTTAAAGACTTCTTTATTTCATCCCCATGTACCAAGTCTTTTATTTTAATATTTACTTGTGGATACTTATAATTAAATAAAATAATCAGTTTTGAAAACCAATATTTGGTTGATTCAGCAATACCTATTTTAAATTTACTACTTCCTACGTTTTTAACGTCCTCCATTTCTCTATACGCTGCCTCAAGATTATTTAAAATAATATTTGCATGTTTATACAGGGCAAATCCCGCCTCTGTGGGCACTAATTTACCACCTTTTTTTATAAATATTTTAATATTCAATTCAGCCTCCAATCCTTTAATCATTTGACTCAGGGCTGGCTGGGTTACATATAATTCTTCTGCTGCTTTCGTAAAACTTCTATGTCGAACGATTGCTTCAACGTATTGCAAATTACGAATATTCATGTTATTCCCTCCGCATTCAGTATAAGTAAAACTTATGATAACATCACTTTTATGTATTTGTATTTATAATGGTATTGGATATAATAAAAATAATCAACATTTTTATCTGAAAAGTTTTCCCTTAAGGAACCTTTAGTGGAGCCCTAAGCACCGAATAAAAGCAATTCTGAAAGCGTTGCCTTCTTTTTTTGGGGAAAATGGATTGTTTTCCTGTGAATATATAGTTTCTAAAAAAGTTAGTATCACAAAATTCATAATAATTCGAATTAAGGGAGGGGATAGGGTTTTATCCAGGCTTATACAATAAAAGTATTACCAAAATTTCTTAGGAGGAATTAAAATGATTAAAAAATATTCGATGATATTATTTTTGATTGCTTTGTCTCTGATTATTGTAGGTTGTGGATCAAATGATGCTTCCCCAAATCAAAATGAAGATGGGAAAGCAGTTAAAAAAATAATGGTGGGAACAGAAGCAGCAAACTCACCTTTTAGTTTTTTAGATAAAGGAGAAATTGTAGGATTTGATATTGATCTTTTGGATGAAGTTATGAAAGAGTTGGGATATGAATATGAACTTAATAATTTTGGGTGGGATCACCTCTTTGCCGCAGTTTCTAATAAAGAAATAGATATGGCTATTTCAAATATAGCAATTACAGAAGAAAGAAAGCAATCTTACGATTATTCAAATCCATATTTTGAAACGAGACAACTAATTATGACTCAGGAAAATAGCCCAATCACTAGTTCAGATGATCTTGAGGGTAAACTTGTAGGGGTACAGAATGGTACAACTGGAGCAGTTACAGCCGAAAATTTGTTGGGGGTAAACAATCCCAATATTAAAAAATATGATAGTTATAATTTACTTATTAATGAATTAGTTAATGGTACTGTTGATGCAGTTGTGATGGATAATATTGTTACACAAGAGTATTTGAAAAATAATCCCAACGTAAAGCTAAATTTAATTGAGGATCCTGAAAACTTTGAGGCGGAACATGTCGGCATGTTATTCCCTAAAGATAGTGATCTTATATCAGATATAAATGAAGCATTAGAAAAAATAATTAAAAGTGATAAGTATATTGAAATATATGAAAAATGGTACGAACAAAAACCGGATAATGTTGAGAAATTATTAGAACTACAGGAGTAGATGGGATAACAAACTATTTTGTTTCCATCTAACCGTTAAAGGAGAGATAAAAGTGGATATTCGGTTTGATATTTTGTATGAATATGCTCCCTTTTTTATGAAGGGGGTATTATTCACAATAGGATTATCAATAGCAGCAATAATAATAGGGTCTATAATGGGGTTGTTTGTCGGTTTATTTAGAATGTCTCCCAATGTTTTTATAAGAAAGCCTTTTGAATGGTATATAAACTTCCTTAGGGGTACACCCCTTTTGGTACAAATAATGATTGTTCATTTGGCAGTGATGCCTCTCATTGTAGAACAGGTCAATCCGGTTGTGTCTGCTATTACAGCTCTCTCCCTTAACACTGCAGCCTATATTGCTGAAATATTCCGTGGTGGAATCCAATCTATCCAACCCGGACAAATGGAGGCTGCACGCTCTTTAGGTTTGAATCATGTACAAGCAATGACCTTTGTCATTATTCCACAAGCATTTAAGCATATGATACCTGCTTTAGGCAATGAACTTATTAACTTAATTAAAGATTCTTCCTTGGTTTCTATCATAGCTGTTCCTGAGCTAATGTATTGGGGACGTGCATTACAAGGGCAATATTATCGAGCTTGGGAAGCATATATAAGTATAGCCATTCTATACTTTATATTAACTTATCTTTGTAATAGGGCTCTAGCTTATATAGAAAAAAGAATATAAGATTTTATAGAATAGAGTTAACTATTTGTTGAAAATATATTTCAGGACCCGTATCAAAAAAGGTAATAATACATACTTTTTTGTCATAAATTTTTTAAGCAAACTACTATAATATAAATAATTTTATCAAAATTTCACTGTTAATTTAGGATCATTTAACTAGCTTAGTTGTAATTGAAAATTTTTGCTGAAATATTCGTATCAAATTTAATTAAAGGAGGCTTACTATTAAATGATTCGGGTTAACAATTTATATAAAAAGTTTGGGCAGTCGGAAGTATTAAAGGGAATTAACTGCCATATAAAACAATCGGAAGTTGTTTGTGTGATTGGTCCTAGTGGATCGGGAAAAAGTACCTTTCTGCGATGCCTAAACATGTTAGAAGAGAAAACAAGTGGTGAAATAATCATAAATGGCATTAACCTATATGACCCTGAGGTGAACATTAATCAGCTTCGGACAAGTCTGGGAATGGTATTTCAACAATTTAATTTATTCCCACACAAAACGATTGTTGAAAATATTATGTTAGCACCGCGAAGGGTACGAAAAACCGATAAGGCAGAAGCCAGAAAGCAAGCATTGGAACTGCTTAAGAGTGTCGGTATTGTTGACAAAGCAAATAATCATCCAAGTGAATTATCTGGTGGACAGCAACAACGGGTAGCAATTGCAAGGGCTTTAGCTATGGAACCAGAAATTATGTTATTTGATGAACCTACCTCATCTTTAGACCCGGAGCTTGTTGGGGAAGTACTCGATGTCATGAAAAAATTAGCGAGAAAAGGCATGACAATGGTAGTTGTTACACATGAAATGGGTTTTGCCAAAGAGGTAGGGGACAGGGTTTTGTTTATGGATAATGGCGTCATCATGGAAGAAGGTAAACCAAAGGATATCTTTTCAAATCCAAAACTAGAACGAACACAAAAGTTTTTAAATAGTATTTTTTAAACTAATAAATGATGCTAACCGTTTTTATTCAAAAAAGTCAAAAAAACTAGTGAAATAGATCAATGGAAGTTTCAAATTCCATCATACTAGTTAGGTAAATGTCAAAAGCTATTGATTTACATAGGAGGTAATAATAATGAGTATGAAAAATAACCCATTTACAACAGACAAATCCCGGATGATGAGAAATTCCTTTGTAGGAATTCCATCGTTTTTAATGGCACCTTTATGTCTCGATATGAATGAGCTTGATGCTGATGTAGCAATTCTTGGGATGCCTTATGATATGGGCACCGCAGTTAGGGGAGGAGCACGCTACGGTCCTCGGGGTGTGCGGGAAGCATCGACCTATTGGTCACATGCTTACGAAGGCTGGTATGACCCAATTCGTGATGAGAAATTCCTAGGTGATCAATGGAAAATTGTTGATTGTGGTGATGTTGATGTACTACATACCCTTTATGAACAATCATTTGAAAACTGTGAGGCCGCGGTTCGTAAAATTATTTCAAAAGGGGCGATTCCTTTTGTAATAGGTGGTGACCATGCAATAACAATTCCGATAGTTCGTGCTTTTGATAGTTTTGAGGATGTTTGTATGATTCAGTTTGATGCACATATGGACTTTACGTTTGCTCCCGCTGGCATAAAAGAAGGGCAAGGTAGCCCGATGCGCCGATCATCGGAAATGGATCACATTGGTAAAATGATGCAAATCGGTATCCGCGGAATTGGAAGTTCACAAATTTCCGATTTTGAAGATGCTAAAGCATATGGAAGTAAAATTGTCACATCACATGAAGTCAGAACAAAAGGTGTTGATCATGTCATCGATATGATTCCAGATGCAAAACACTATTATATTACATTCGATATAGATTGCTTAGACCCAACATTAGCGAATGGTTGTGGTAGTCCTCAGGCATACGGTTTATTTTATGAGGAAGTTATTCCAATGATTGAAGCAATTGCTTATAAAGGCGATGTTGTTGGTTTTGATATGGTCGAGGTTGCACCACCTTATGATACACATCAATTAACAGCACAATATGCAGGACAAATTATGTTAGATGCGATGTCATTTATTTTAAAGGGAAAAGAAAAAAGAAATAATGCCCGTTAGTTTGCATCGTGTGAACTTTACTATGAATTTCCGATTTCCCTATAAAAAATAGATTTAGGGTCGTTAGGGAAAATAATACAAATATACTCCCTTAAGGGTTTACCTATTTTCACCTTATTGTGAAGTATTTACCTGTTAATTATTTTAATCCTTGAGGTTAGATGTACATTTAAATAATTCGGATTATCCTGACATGGAGATCCTTGCGTTGGGTTAGACCCCCTTTATTATCCTAACGCAAGGGAATCTTCCGTCGGGTTAATGTTATTCTGATTTCGACTATCCCGATTCGGGAAAAATTTATTGGATTTTTTGGAGAAGAGATATAAGGGAGACTCACCGTATGCCCTAAAATAAAAACAAAAAAATTAACGAACTAATTTTCCGTTGTCGTAAGTGTAAAATATACCTTATTAAGGATTAAGGTAAAACAAAAAAGACAGAAGGATTAATTTACAACCCTCTGCCTTTTATTGTTTTGAGTTATATTGCTTTTCTTCTAATAAAAATGAAGGATATCCCACCAATCAGTATTAGTGCTAAACCAATACCAATCATATTAAAGTAATTTGTTGCTGTTTTTGGTAACTTTTTACCTTCTGTTCCTTGTTTACCTTCTTTATCTGAATCACCGTCAATAGTCATAGTGGTTTTATCATCATCATTAGTACTATCAACACCATTTCCTGACGATCCATTATCGTCACTTCCACCTGAACCGCCATTACCACTATGACCTAATTCGGGTTTACTGAACATCCCAAATTGTTTAACTGAAGTTCCAATCAATTTAATGCGA
>DAMCTP010000085.1:0-7031 GCA_032113595.1 Pseudogracilibacillus sp. | reverse complement strand
AAGCGGATAGGTCACTGAAGAGAGCTAACAGTTCCCAACAGCAATGAATGATAAGAGGATTGGTCACTGAAGAGTGCTAACAGTTCCCAACAGCATTGAATAATAAGAGGATAGGTCACTGAGGAGCGCTAACAGTTCCCAACGGCATTGAATGATGGGGTGCATTGATTAATAGCTAGGTTCGATAGATACAATTAAAAATATTTATTGTTTACTACTGAATTGATAGTTAAAGTAAAATTTTGCTTGATTGAAGTTGTTTAAAACTGATTTTGAAAGTTATCATATATATGAATAAAATAATACTAAAATCAAATTTTATGAATATAATTGCTAGCATAAATCATTGGTATTTCATGCTTAATTGTTGTACGATTTTAGTATACTATAATTGGTTGGAAGGAAATGATGATACCTTTATGAATACAAAACGTTGGCTTGCATTAATATTAGTTGCATGTTTAATTTTTATTTCGATTGGATTTAGATTTGCCATGAACGTCGCATCTGGTTTTTTTGAAAATTTTGCTGATGCATTTGATACAACGAATATTGAAGAACATGTTGTTAGTGATGGCGATTTTATGGAAAGAATTGCTGTTATTAAATTGGAAGGTGTTATTCAAGGAACTGAAAATATGTGGGGACTGGGGTATGACCATCCTTTATTTTTAAAAATGATAGAAAAGGCAGCTGAAGATCCAACAGTATCTGGACTGATTATCCGGGTTGATTCACCGGGTGGGGCCGTCGTTGAAACGGCTCAAATCCATGAGGCATTGGTAGAATTTCAAGAAGAGTATGATAAACCATTTTATGTTTCAATGGGGAATACGGCAGCATCAGGGGGATATTATATTGCCGCCCCCGCTAATAAAATTTTTGCTGAAGCGGCAACTTTAACTGGTTCCATCGGTGTCATTATGGAAAGTATTAATTTTGCGGAATTAGCTGAAAATTATGGCATCCATTTTAATACTATTAAAAGTGGGAAACATAAAGATATTTTATCCCCATCCCGTGAAATGACTAGCGAGGAAGAGGCTATTTTACAATCGATGATAGATGAGATGTACGATGAATTTGTGCAAGTAATTGTTGATGGTCGTGGGATGAATGAAAGTACTGTTCGTGAATTAGCGGATGGACGTGTCTATACGGGAAAACAAGCGCAAGAAAATGGCCTTATTGATGAGGTTGGTTCCCTAAAAGATGCAATAGAAGCAATGGAAACTGATTATAAACTTGATGACCCACAAATAATTCAATACGATTCATTTTTCGGCCAAAAATTAAGCGTGTTTGGCTTAAATGTTCAACAGTTTTTTTCAGGAAAACAAACAGAGTTAGATCAAGTGATTCAATTAATGAACCAATCTGATAAACCAAGAGCTATGTACATATATTAATTGAGGAGGGAATCCATTGGATATAGTGACAGAACAGGAAAATGAGATGGTGATACCTCCTAATGGCGAAAATCGTACCAAAGAGGATCAATTCAACCAATATCGATATGCTGGTTTTTGGATGCGATTCTGGGCTTATTTGTTCGATATTATTGTGCTGTTTGGTGTGAATAGCTTTTTATTAAGTCCATTTAAGTTTATTAATAACGGAATGCCTATTGATTTATGGGTGTGGACGTGGAATGGTATTGTAGCAGCTGTAATTTATTATGCTTATTTTTTATTCATGACAAAATTTTTCGGTCAGACGATCGGGAAAATGATTTTTGGTTTAAAAGTGGTTCACCACGGAAATCATGGAAATTCCATGACATGGTTTGATGTAGTATTTCGGGAAGTAATTGGTCGTTTTATTTATAATGCTTTTCTCATTTTGAAAGTACTTTATGTCATCATCGGATTTACGAATGAAAAACAAGGACTTCATGATATGCTTGGAAATACCCGGGTTGTTCATGAGTCCTCTATTTGAGATGTTAAACTGTCAACATTATTTTTAAGGAGGCAATTGGAATGTGTGGACGATATACGTTACTTGCTGATGAATTGAAAATAAAAAGTCGCTTTCAATTAGAACAGGTTATAGACAATTATTATCCAAGCTATAATATAGCTCCAGGACAACAAGTTCTAGCGATAATTTATGATGGTGAAAAGAGGAGAGCAGGATATATTAAATGGGGGCTTGTCCCCTTTTGGTCAAAAGATGCTAAGATTGGCAATAAAATGATTAATGCTCGTAGTGAAACAATCCATGAAAAACCAAGTTTCAAACACTTATTATTAAGGAAGCGATGTTTAATTATTGCTGATAGTTTTTATGAATGGCAAAAAACTTCTGATGGAAAAGTCCCCCAACGAATTCAGTTAGCAGACCGTGAATTATTTGCCTTTGCTGGACTTTGGGATAAATGGGATAAGGGAAATGAACCATTATTTACTTGTACGATGTTAACGAAAGATGCTAACGAATTTATGAGTGGAATCCACCATCGGATGCCAATTATTTTACCGAAGTCTGAAGAAAGTACTTGGTTAGAAAAAGATTTTGACAATCGGAAGGATGTCCATTCATATATACAATCTTTGTCAGCTGAATCGATGAAAGCATATCCGGTGAGTACATACGTAAATTATGTGAAAAATAATGATGAAGGATGTATTCAACCAGTAGCAGTCAATTAAAACCGAAGAGGGGTATGTGAATTAATGGTGAAAGTGTTGTTTGTTTGCTTAGGAAATATTTGTCGTTCTCCGATGGCTGAGGCAGTGTTTCGTCATAAAGTAAACGAAGTAGGGCTAGCCGACAAAATAATGGTGGATTCCGCAGGTACAGCATCATGGCATGAAGGGAAGCAGCCACATGATGGCACAAGGGCTAAACTTGATGATTTGGCTATCAGTTATGCAGGTCAAGTTGCTAGACAACTGAAACAGACTGATTTTGATGAATTTAATTATATCATTGTGATGGATGAATCAAATTTAAATGATGTAAGAAAGACCTTTTCGATATCTAATAAAATAGTGGTTAAAAAATTATTATCTTATCAAAAAAATTCGAATGTTACGGATGTTCCTGATCCATATTACACTGGTGATTTCGATTATACGTATGAATTAATCAATGATGCTAGTGACCAATTGTTACAAGAGATTATAAAAGAACATTTATCATGAAAGGAGACGGTGAAAATGGGTGGTAGAAATTTTTGGACAGCTGTTATTTCGGGTGCAATTTTGGGAGGATTAATTAGTTTATCAAATAAAGATGCACGTGAATATGCAAAAGCATTAGCAAGTAATACAGGGGAGAAAGTGGTTTATTTCGCTAATAACCCTGCTGAGTTTATTGGGAATCTAAAAGAAACAGCTGAATTAATTGATGAGAAAGTATCCCAAAATAGAGAAAGTGCCTTTAACGCCTTAGAACAAGTGGATAAAACCATCAATAAATTTTCGAAAAAGTAGCATTTCCGTTGAAAGGAAGTGAATGATGGCTAAATTGATTGAATTTAGTAAAGAAATGGTTCGGCGGTTAGGAGATGCAGATGTATCAGGTTTATCTGCACAATTAGCGTACTTTTTTTTACTATCTTTATTTCCTTTCCTGTTATTCTTAATTACGTTACTAGGCTATTTTCCAATTGATGAAAATGCCGTCATGGAGACGTTAGATATTTATTTACCAGAACAAGTAAAACAATTGATTGAAAGTAATTTAACGACCATTATTAACAGTAGAAGTGGTAGTCTGCTATCTATAGGTATTATTGGAACGTTATGGTCTGCCTCCAATGGGTTTAATGCAGTAAAAAAGTCATTTAATCAGGCATTTAATGTGGAAAACGACCGTTCGTTTATCTTTTCAAGAATCATTTCAATCGGACTGATGATTTTAATGGTTTTTGTCATTGGTATGGCACTGTTATTACAAGTATTTGGTGAATTAATAGGTCAACAATTATTTAATTTGATCGGATTATCGGAAACTTTTATTCAGTCATGGAATTTGTTAAGATGGATCGCTACTTCTGTTACATTTTTTATCGTATTTTTAATGTTATATAGACTAGGTCCGAATATTAAAATTAAATGGCGCCACACTGTCTGGGGAGCCACGTTTGCAACGATAGGATGGCAATTAACATCATTAGCCTTTTCATATTATGTGAACACGCTTGGTAACTATTCGGCTGCATATGGTAGTTTAGGTGCTGTCATTGTTTTAATGATTTGGTTTTATTTATCTGGTGTCATTATTACGACAGGTGGGGTGGTCAATGCCTATGTACATGATCGCCAACGTCAGTGATTCAAGATTTTATGAAAGGTACTTTGGAAGTGATGATTAAATCATTATTTTTAAAGTATTTTTTTAATGTTTCTTAAAATGGCACTAAATAGTATAAGCGCAAACGTTGACGTAATAACCAATAATATTGCATGATAGTGACAGGGAGTTGATATGGTTGGAATATATATTTAAAAAAGATAGAGTAGAAGCCAATTTAGGGCATGGTACTTTGACGATTTCAAGGGACGAGGCGATAGGATATCGACCAGTTGAATTACTTGTCTCGTCCATCGCTAGTTGTAGTGGTGCTGTATTTAGGACCATTTTTGAGAAGCAAAGATTACCTGTTGAAGCATTTAAAATATCAGTAGAAATAAGCCGGAATGAGAGTAAAGCAAATCGAGTGGAAAAAATGGTGTTAACGTTTGAAGTGAAAGGTGAAAATTTAAATGAACAAAAGCTACAAAGAAATTTAGAGGTTGCCAGAAATCATTGTAGCATGATTCAGTCTGTTGAAGATTCTATCGATATCGAAGAAAAACTTGTCATCTTAAATGATTAATTGACATGATAAATAGACATAATCAATTAATCAAGATGAAATAAAGTAAATGATATACGGGGGGCTTAGGAATGCCGATTAATTTTCCTATTGACATGATACGAGATGAATTTCCAGCTACACAACGAATTGAAAATGATCAATTTGTTAGTTATTTTGATGCTCCGGGTGGTACGCAAGTGGCAAAATCCGTTGTCGATGCTATGGCAACCTATATGAAAAATGGTGTGGCCAATTTAGGTGGTGTCTCGCCAACATCTAGGGAAACAGCTATCATCGTTAATCACGCCAGGGAGCATGTCGCTAATTTAATGGGATCAGAGAAAGAAAATATTGTCTTTGGAGCGAATATGACGTCATTAGCTTTTTCCTTGTCACATACCTTGAGTAGATTTTGGAATGACAATGATTCAGTTGTCATTACTGAAATGGATCATCATGCAAATGTCGACCCATGGCGGTTAGCAGCCGAGGCAAAAGGGGCTCAAGTGCAAATCATTCCTGTAGACACATCTACAAAGACTTTGAATGATGAAAATCTTGATAGGATAATCAATCAATCTACCAAATTAGTTGCTGTAGGTCTTGCTTCTAATGCGATAGGCACTGTTAATGATATCAGGCCGATTTTACAACGGGCTAAAGAAGTTGGTGCTATAACGGTTGTTGATGCTGTGCATGCTATTCCACATTTCTTAATCGATTTTAATCAATTAGGTGCTGATATTATTTTAGGATCGGCATATAAATTTTTCGGTCCTCATATTGGCTTTGCCGCTATTCAGACTTCACTGTTGGATTCGTTAATACCATTTAAAGTGGAACCAGCACCAAGTCAAGGGCCACAAAGATTGGAAACAGGAACATTGAATTTTGAAGGATTAATAGGAGTAACTGAAGCGATAAAATTTATTGGCCAACTAGGGGAAGGTAGCGATTTACGTCAAACTTTAACGACAGCTTATCAAAAGTTGAGTTTATATGAGGCTTATTTGGCAGATCGACTACGAAAAGGATTAGCAGAAATCGATCATGTCGTTTTATACGAAGCAGGGGAAGATGTGTTAAAAACGCCAACAGTAGCATTTCGTCTAACGTCGATGGAAGCTAATTTAGCTAGTCACTATTTAGCGCAAGACTTTGCTATCCATGTGGAGTTTGGCAACTTTTATGCAAAAAATTTATTACATGCTTTAAAGGTACCAAATGGGGAATTAATTCGTGCGGGAATAGCACCTTACAATACAGTAGAAGAAATTGATCGATTAGTTGCAGCAGTACGGTCACTACATGGGAAGTAGGCTCCCGAAGAATTTATTAAGTGTTAACGGGAGGATGGGGAAAAGATGAATCAGGCCACACAAGCATATTGGCAACAATATTGGCAAGATGAGAAACCACCTGACTCTGTTAATGCCTAGCAGTTCGGTGTTCATACAGATAAATTAGCAAATCTCGTAGTGAACGGGATTAAAACGGCCACTTGTTCAGCACTTGTATTTTATAAAGTTGAAGATGAGCCAATTCCGAAAGTAGGGGAATATAATATCATTTTAAACGGTGATGAACGACCTGTTGCATTGACAAAGACAACGGAGGTGACAATCACACCAATGAATGAAGTAAGTGAGGACTTTGCCATTTCGGAAGGAGAAGGCGATAGAACTTATCGATATTGGTGGGAGGTACATGAGCAATTTTTTAAAAAGGAATTGGCAACGATAGGAATTGAATTTTCGGAAGATCTGTTGTTGGTTTGTGAAAGATTCGAATTAATTGATATGGGTGGGATTTGAAGCTGTTTTTTACGTTAGAATTTAATCTAGTACTTGTTATGTTTGGAAAAATACCGACATGCAAGTACTTTTTTATTTTAGTTGAATCAATTTCAAATGGCTTTTTAAAAAACCTTAACAGTATTTATAAATTGGTACGTTTTCCAGTCGGTAGCGAATATTATCATTCAAATAGGCGACAATCAATCTTTCAACAACCGTACGTTGGTAGTAAAGTTTTTTCCAGACATTATATCTCTTGCTTGTGCAATACACCTTCTCTTCCGATGAAAATACGGATAATGTGTTTTTCAAATGAGCAAAGGCAATTTGCTCCGATGAAAATGCTGATAATGCGTTTTTCAAATGAGCAAAGGCAACTTGCTCCGATGAAAATGCTGATAATGCGTTTTTCAAATGAGCAAAGG
>DAMCTP010000084.1:0-7136 GCA_032113595.1 Pseudogracilibacillus sp. | reverse complement strand
TATATGTTGTTTTAGTAGTTGTTGAATTTTTTCAGGGTCTTGATTAGGTACAAGACGACACGTTATTTTAGCTGTTGCTGTGCTAGGGATGATTGTTTTTGTCCCTTCACCTTGATATCCACCATAAATTCCGTTCACTTCAAACGTTGGTCTCGCCATCGTATGTTCCTTGGCACTATAACCTTTTTCTGAAGCAGTTTCTGAAACGCCTGTCGTTTGTGAATAATCTTCCCCTTCAACCTCTGCAATTAAACTTCTTTCTTCATCAGAAAGTGGTACAACATCATCATAAAAACCTGCTACAGTAATTTGCTCATCGCTATTTTTCATAGAAGCTAATATTTGTGTTAATGCCATTGCGGGATTTCGAACAGCACCACCATATTCACCAGAATGAACATCATAATTAGGGCCGGTTACTGTTAATTCAAGGCCAGTAAATCCTTTTAATCCATATAAAATTGTTGGTTGATTTTTTGCTACCATCCCAGAATCTGAAATGACGGTAAAATCAGCTGAAAATTTCTTTTTATTGTTTTGTAAAATTTCATATAAATTCTCACTGCCGATTTCTTCTTCGCCCTCAATACATACTTTCACATTAACAGGAATTTTCCCTATCGTTTTTATGAAGGCATCAAAAACAGCTAAATGCATAAACACTTGTCCTTTATCATCGCTCGCCCCACGGGCATAAATTCGCCCATCCCGAACTGTTGGATCAAATGGTTCACTATCCCACTCATCTAATGGATCAACTGGTTGGACATCATAATGGCCATAAAATAATACTGTTGGCGCATTGTCACCTGCTCCAGTATAGTGAGCAAAAATGAGAGGGTGTTTATCTGTTGCAATTTTTTCTACTTCTTGAAAACCAATATTACGTAAATAATTTTCTACAAATGTGGCCGCTTTCTCCACATCTTTTTTATATGTACTATCGGTACTAATACTTGGAATGGATAGAAATTCATTTAACTGTTGTAAATATGTTTCTCGATGCTCTTGTAAATATGCTAATACCCGTTTTTCCACTTATTACATCTCCTTTCACACTTATTCCAAGTATAACAGAAAATAACCCTAAGATGTATTGATGAATCTCTAGGGCGTATAGATCGTAAAATTTCCGAAAAAGCCAGTAGGAAATTTAAACTTTACACAAAAAAACGAGTGCCCATATAGGAACAACTCGTTTTTTAATCAAAATATTACTGTTTATTTTGTGGGAAAATTCGTTCGATTGTATTTCCAATTTGATCAAAAAACCCTCTGATTGGACGGCCATTGTCCATGTCATCGACATAATTATCTGCTAAATCAAAGAAGTCTGGGCTTGTTGATACATAAACATTTTTAATATTGTTATCGACAGATTGAACAATATCGCCAATTTGTGTTTTAATGTCATCTGTTAAATCATCATCAAAGTTATCGAAACCACGACGATTTGGTATGTTGGTGTTGTTTTGATTAGTTGTATTTTTTTGATTAGTCGCTTTACCACGACGTGCTGTCGCACGGTCACCTTCTTTAAGGCGGCCTTCTTCCCTATTATTTACTGTTCGATTTGTCACGTTACGATCATTAGGATTTCTTACATGTTCAAAGGAAGAATTTGTTTTCCCTCTTGTCGCTGTCCGATTTTGTCCAGTTGTTGCATTATTGTTATTATTGTTTAACTTTGCTGCGACATATGCATTACGTTTCGTCGTTAACACATAGGCACTATCGATTTCAGCAATTTCCTCAACAATTTTATCTGCCGCTTCCTTTGAGACGTCGTAACGATCTTGTGAATTATTCGTGCTACGATTTAAATTGCCACTAGTCTCGTTTCGGTTACGAACATTACGTGTAAAGTTACCATCATCAACATTTCTGCCATCATCTCGATTGTTAACAGTACCTGTTTTATTATTATATCGAGTATTTTCAAAAGAAGTGTTTTGCGATGGACGATTATCTTTATTGTTGTAACCTTGACAACCAACTAATATAAGCACAACAGAAAATATAACAGCAAACAAATAATTAAGTTTTTTCATTAAAGTATTTTCCCTCCTTATTGTTTTGAAATTAGTATGTATCAGTAAAAAGGAAATATACTTTCAACCTAATATTGGCAAGGTGACCACATATCGTATTGTAAAATTTAAAATAAACCGGTCATACTAAAATTATCATCATTTTTTTACTCCAATTTCATCTTAATCAAGGAGGTTTGTAAAAATGATGCACGAATATGAATTTGTTTTAAATGATGTGATGTGGGGGAAATGGGATGATTTATTTATCGTTATGTTACGCACACAAGACGATTTATTAGCGAAAAAAATCCATTTGTTTTTACAGGCTTATTATTATGGCGACGATCAAGTAGACATGATTAGTACCCACGAAAATTTATTGTATTATTTACATCATGCCATTGACGTGCAAAAACTACAGGATACTGAGCCAGTTCATTTGTACTAACAGTGACGAATATATCCATAGGTTTCAAAAGGATATAACCGGGCATGTTTTTCGCGACAATAATAAATTAAAGGGGTAAAACGAGGAAGTTTTAATTCATTAAATAATTTCGTTTCCGTTACTTCTGTAAAACACTTCTGCACTGTCCATTTGGGATGTGATATGGGAATTTTAATGAGCTGATTCCCTTTTACATTCCAAATACAGTATCTTTCTATTAAGAAATTAGTTAATGAATCAGCAACAATATCACCCATTTCATAAGAAAAATTAAGGATATTTTCACCCGAACGACATACGGTAACATGATGACGATTTTTCTCCAAGTGTATGTCATCATATAAAAAAGGTAAATGAAACAAATATTTCCCTCCAAATGTTGCTAATAATTGCTTCAAATGAATTGATAAAAAATAAACCCCTTTTTCAAGTGACTCATCAGAATAAACGTATGTCCGAAGATTCATTTGTGTTAATGGGGGAATTGCAGTCCATTGCGGAAAATGGCGAAATCGACTATTGGTTGCCCGAAAGAGGACCATAGTCATCCATGCCTTATCTTTATATAAATCTAATTTGAAAGGTTTTGGAATATAGGGTGAAAGTCTCTGAGGTTGAACTGGCCAATTAAAGAAGAAAATTGACCGCCACGTCTGTTTTGCAAAGTAAGGATATTTTCGCTTCACAATCATCGTAAAATTCCTTTCTAAAATTTTTACTTAGCATACTCTACATAATATTGCATGGGAATGAACAAACCAACCCTTCCCTCTTTATCATGATTTAACGTCGCAAAAACTATGCCAATGACGTTGCCATCGCTATTAATAACTGGGCTTCCACTATTCCCACGATATACAGGGGCATCAAGCATTAATACAGGTAATTCCTTACTACTAACATCTGTATAGTCAATTATAGTTCCTTCATTGGCAATACCAGTAAACTGCAATGGATTTCCAATAAAATATATATGCTCTTTTTCAGTAAATGTCGGATTTTCATCTATTGTCAAATGTGGAAATGTTTCCCCATCATTTGTTTCCACTTGGACAACTGCTACATCAATATCAGGATATTTTTCAATTACATTTCCAACAAATAATCCTTCATCGGGAAACGCAACTGTCACCTTATCAGTTCCAGCTACAACATGATCATTCGTTAAAATCATCCCATTTTCACTAATGGAAAATCCTGTTCCTTTACTTGCTTCATTTTCAATGACAACGACTGCCTTTTTATATTGTTTAACATTTGCATCAGTTGATAATTTTGCCGAAGTAATTAAAAAATCGATGGCAGGGATGGAAAAAGTTTGTGGCAATAATGCAAATACATGAAACATCATTGCAAGGGCAATAACCCAAAATACCCATTTTGGAAATCGTGATTTAGGTGGTTGTTCTTTACGGCGTTTTTCCTTTAACAATACTTCTTTTCTTGCCGCTTCTACTAAATCAAGCATTTCCTCATCATCTATTTGCTCATATAAATCTTGATCAATAATATCATGGTCTTTATGCAAATTTTCTTTTTCCATATGCCCCTCACTGACACAATGATTTAGTTAATGTAAAGTGTCAATCTTTCCTAATTCATCCCATTAATTTCAGCTAATTTTCCCAATGCTACCTTGTTGCATATCGTACATGTCATAATAAATTCCGCGCTGTTTAATTAATGATTCATGATTCCCTGTTTCCTTTATATTACCACTTTCCAACACAAAAATCTTTTCCGCATTTTGAATCGTTGATAAACGGTGGGCAATAACTAACGTCGTTCTACCTTTTTGCAACACTTCCAGTGCATGTTGAATAATGCTTTCTGTTTCTGTATCGATGTTTGCCGTTGCTTCATCCAAAATTAATATTGCGGGATCAAAGGCTAATGCTCGTGCAAAGGAGATTAATTGCCTTTGCCCGAGGGAAAAAGTTGCACCACCTTCAGATACTGGTTCATCATAACCTTTCGGTAATTTTTCAATAAATGAATGTGCTCCTACCGCTTGTAATGCCCGGATGGCCTTTCCACGGGTAATCCCGGGATCATCCATTGTGATGTTAGAAATAATTGTACCCGAAAAAAGAAATGGGTCTTGTAACACTATTCCCATATGGCTTCTAATTTGCTGCCTTGATAAAATTGACGTATCCATCCCATCAATCATAATCGTTCCCTTTTGAGGATCATAAAACCGGAACAACAGATTCATGATAGAGCTTTTTCCAGATCCGGTATGTCCAACAAATGCAGCAGTTTCACCAGCTTTAATTGAAAAGGTAATATTTTTTAATACATTTTCCCGACCATTATAAGAAAAACTTACATCATCGAAAACAACTTCCCCTTTATATCGCGATAATGATGTTTGATCTACCTTTTCGCCTTTTTCATCCATTAAGCGAAACATTCTCGTACCTGCTGCTCGTGCCTGTTCAATTAATGGAAATTGATTGACAATATCAGTGACCGGCTCAAAAAACCTTGTTACATAATCGACTAATGCATAAAGCATTCCGATAGAAATGACACTCGACGATTCTAAAGAAAAATTTCCAAAGTACCAAATAAAAGCTACAAACGTTAAATTCCGTAACACATTGACTAAATTAAAGTTTGTTAATGCACCTAGGCGAACTAATTTCTTTTGATGTGCATAGATTTCCTCATTTAAATTTTCAAAATCAGCCTTTGTTTGCTCCTCAACTTGATAGGCTTGTATAATCGGCATCCCTTGAATTGCCTCATTGATATTACCGTTAATATCACTATTAGCTCGGCGAATAACTAAATTATATTTTGAACCAAAATATTTGTAAACACGCATCCAAACGTATATTAAAGGAATAATACCTAAACTAATAAGTGCTAATTTTGGATCCAATAAATAGATAGCAACTAAAATACCTAGCATATAAATTAACTGTGTCGTGACAATCGACAGTACCCGTTCATATAATTCTCTCATTGCCTCTGTGTCATTCGTAATCCTTGCGACAATTTTCCCCGCGGGTTGATTAACAAAATAATCAACAGGTAAACGTTGGGTATGTAAAAACACATCATGTCGCATTTTTTTCACGATTTGATTTGATGCTTTTTGCAATAAGTACGTTTGGAAAAATTGAAACACTCCTGCAATCATTAATAACACAATATAAAGGCCCAAAAGTAAAAAAACAGGTCCTTTTTCCAATTTGAAAAATTCATAAATGTTCGTCAATGTTAATTTTTCACCATCAACAATGATTGGGTTAGTTTCCCCAATCACAATGTTGCCATTCACAATCTCTCTTGTCCCTGTTGTTGGCACTGCTTCTTCAATGATAAAATAACTTTTTCCAATTGCTAATAAAGTAATTTCCCCTAAGGATGTTTGGTCATTATTCAACCGGTCATCTCTTATAAAATATCGCTCGTCAAAATTAACCGTTTTTCCTTTTTGTTCTACATCCACTTCATGCCAAATTCCCTCGATACCTAGAATGTGATCATCAATAATTTTCTTTGCAATAAATGGTCCGGCCAATTCAAATGCCGTTGCAATAATTAAACACATGATACCAATGATAATGCCTCTTTTAAATAACCAGGCATATTGAAAAAGCCGCTTTTCCGTTGAACCAGTCATGATGATCTACCTCCTATTTCTCTAACTGTTGTTGTTCATATTGTTGTTTATACCATCCACCTAGTTGCATTAATTCTGTATGTGTACCTGCTTCGATAATTTTCCCATCCGCTAACACAATAATATGATCAGCATGAACAACAGCAGACAGCCGATGGGCAGCAATGAACGTTGTTTTATTTTTTCTTTCGGTTTTTAAATGTGCGATAATTTTAGCTTCTGTTGTCCCATCAACTGCTGACAATGAATCATCTAAGAGTAAAATTTCTGGACTTTTTATTAGTGCACGTGCTAAAGCAACACGTTGTTTTTGTCCACCGGATAATGTGACACCACTTTCACCAACCTCTGTATCAAGTCCTTTTGGTAATTCTTTTATGTCACTCAGAAAATGGACGAGCTCCATTACCCGATAAATATCCTTATCCGTCGCATCCGTTTTACCAAATTGAATATTTTCACGGATCGATTTTGAAAACATCACCTGGTCCTGTGGAACATAGCCAATCCAATTTCGTAATTGCTGTAAATCTAGTTGATCTATCGGTACATCACTAAATAAAATAGATCCTTTTTTAATCGAGTATTCCCGAAGCATTAACTTAAAAAATGTTGATTTCCCTGCACCAGTTTTCCCGACAATCCCAACAGTGTCCCCCTTATTTACTTGTAATTGGTCAATGGCTAGTTGGATTTTATTTGTGAAAGGATAGGAAAACTCCATTTCTCTCCATTCGATTTTTTTCACGTTTGCCACATGGATTGGTTGTTCAGGGCTTTTAATATCTGGTTGATAGGTTAAAATCATTTCCACCCTGTCTAATGATGCATTTCCACGTTGCAAAATATTTATGAGTTCCCCGACAGCAAACATCGGCCAAATAAGCATTCCTAAATAAACGTTAAATGTTACTAAATCACCGAGGGTTATGGCGCTTTCAAAAACTAACATTGCCCCATACCCTAAACCAATAGTATATGATATCCCGACTAAAATTTTTATGGTTGGTTCGAATAA
>DAMCTP010000083.1:0-7397 GCA_032113595.1 Pseudogracilibacillus sp. | reverse complement strand
TATTTATATATATAGGTGTATAATAGAAATTGCTTGTAGAATTTTAATTGGTTATAAGGAGTAAAAAATAATGCAAAAAAAAGGTAATACACCTTCAAGAATGTTAAGAAAAAAACCAAAAAGAAAAATTAGAAAATGGGTAGCATCTATTTTAGTTGTTTTAACAGTGTTTTTAATTTCTGGAGTAGTATATGCAACAAATCTATATTTAAAAGCAGAATCTGCTGCAAATAAGGCCTATGAGGAAACTGATAGAGATAAATCAGACCTTAGGGAAGATATAGTTGATCCGAAGAATGATCATGTATCTATCCTCCTTCTAGGGATTGATGAAAATGATAAGAGAAAACAACGAGAGGTAGCACGAACTGATGCGATGGTTTTTGCCACGTTAAATAAGACTGATAAGAGTATTAAGTTGTTAAGTATACCGAGAGATTCCTTAGTTTATATACCAGAGGTGGGATATGAGGATAAAATTAACCATGCCCATGCTTTTGGTGGTACCGAAGCAACAATTAAAACTGTGGAAAATCT
This sequence comes from Pseudogracilibacillus sp., assembly GCA_032113595.1. Classification (GTDB taxonomy): domain Bacteria; phylum Bacillota; class Bacilli; order Bacillales; family Amphibacillaceae; genus Pseudogracilibacillus. Next base: position 6,860 of record DAMCTP010000083.1, on the reverse strand, counting down.
ATTAGATATCCCCGTGGATTATTATGTGAAATTAAACTTTAATGCTTTTGTTGAAGTAATTGAGGCACTTGGAGGAATAACTGCGGATGTTCCATATGAATTTATGGAGTCAAATTCGAACGATGAAAAAAATACTATCCATTTATATCCTGGTGTGCAAACATTAAATGGCGAAGAGGCTTTAGCTTTGGCGAGGACTAGGAAAAAAGATAGTGATTATATGCGCGGACAACGTCAATTAGAGATAATTGATGCTATCATTGATAAGGCTGCATCTGTTGGATCAATTTTCAAATATGGAGATGTGATAGATGCATTGGGGGACAATATGTCTACCAATATGAAATTTGATGACATGAAAAGTTTCTTTTCCTATGCAACTGAAGGAAGGAATTTAAACGTAGAGAAATTCAGTCTAGACGGAGATGATTATTGGCCAGATAAAATTTATTATTGGCAGGTAGATGAAATAGCTTTGAATGAAACAAAAGAAAAATTAAAGAACCATTTGGAATTAACTGACTATGCATCTGAATCAAAACAAACGGAATTTTATAATGCAGAGTCATTTGATTAAGGAAGAATTAAGACTTAAAAAACCACCTCCAATTTATTTTTTGGAAGTGGTCTTTTTTACTTTTATTTAAATAAATTTAACGCTTTTACAAGTCCATTAACAATGCCTTTGGCAATTTTGTTTAAAAAAGATTCTTTTTTTAGTTCATCTGCATCTTTCTTGTTGTCTATAAAAAGGAATTCATGTAAAGATGCTGGCATTTCTGATTCCCTTAATACATGGAAATTAGCTGATTTCTTCCCTCTATCGTTACTAGAGATTTGTTTAGTGATTTCATCGTGGATTATGTTTCGTTTGTCTTTTTCTTCGGACGTCACTCCACCACCATTGTAGACATAACTTTCATATCCTGTTCCACCACCAGCATTAATATGAATACTCAGAAAATAGTCAGCATTCCAATTATTTGCTAGATTTGTTCTTTCCCTTAGGGAAAAATACTTATCCGAATCTCTTGAGGTAATTGTATAAGCATTTTTATAGTTGCTTAATAATTTAATAACTCTTTCGGAAATATCAAGTGTTAAATCTTTTTCTCTTAAACCATTGCTACTGGCACCGGGATCGCTCCCACCATGACCAGGATCAATAAATATTTGAACAAAGTTTTTGTTTATTATATTTTCTAGTTTATTTAGTGTTACTTCATCTGCAATTCCATTTACTATTAATCCTTGATTTTGTTGAAAACTTTTAACTGTATTTTCGGTTTGTGGACCAAAAGATGTGTTTTTATATTTAAAAGTATCATAATTTAGTTTCTCTAAATGATATTTTATTATAATTGTGTCACTATGTTTTTTACCCTTTTGTAATGGACTTGATAGAATTTTATCTATTTTGCTTAGTGTAACTTCCTCTAGAATTCCAGTTTGTTTTAAATTATAGTACTTTTGGAATTCCTTTACTTTTTTCTCCGTAGTTGGTCCAAAATTTTCATTGGGACTATTCGAAATTTTGAATCCTAATCTCTCTAGGTCTTTTTTCATTTGAATCAGATCTTTATGGGCTTTACCTTTTTGTAATGGACTTGATAATATTTCATTGATTTTATCAATAGTTTTTTCTTCAATTATTCCAGTTTGTTTTAATTTAAAATATTTTTGAAATTCCCGAACCACTCTCTCAGTTGCTGGACCAAATATTTGATTTGGATTGTCTGAAACTACAAAATCAAGCTGTTTTAATTTTAATTTTACCTCCTTTACCCTAGTGCTCACATCACCACGCATTAGGGAGTTATTTAGGAGTACTTCTATTTTTCTTGAGGTTGCTGGATTCACAATTCCATCGGGATTAATCCCATAATATTTTTGAAATTCTTTAACAGTTTTTTCGGTTGAAGGTCCAAATACGTTATTGGGGTTATTGGAAACAACAAATCCAAGCTTTTTTAAATTCAACTTCATTTGTTTTACATTGTCATTGTTATCTCCACGAAATAACGATGTTTTTAATATGAGATCTATTTCATTAAGTACTTGTCGATCTACAATTCCATTAGGCTCAAGACCATATGCCATTTGGAATTCAATTACTTTTCTTTCGGTACTTGGACCAAAGTTTTCGTTAGGGTTATTAGATACTTTAAAACCTAATTTTTCAAGTTTTAATTTTAAAGTTATTACATCTTTACGGCTAACACCCCGTTTAAGTGGTGCTTCTAATAATTCCTTAATTTTACTTTTGGTAACTGGATCTACAATTCCGTTAGAAATTAAGCCAAACTCTAACTGGAATTCTTTAACTTTCCTTTCAGTAGTTGGACCGAAATTTTTATTTGGATTGTTTGATACCTTAAAACCTAATATTTCCAAATTCTTCTTTATCCCAATAACATCTGAATGACTTTTCCCTTTCATAAATGGACTGTCTAGAATTGCATTTATTTTACTAGCTGTATCCTTATCAACAATCCCAGTGACATTTAGACCATAATAACTTTGAAATTCCATTACCTTTTTCTCAGTAGTTGGTCCAAAGTTTTTATTGGGATTATTTGATACCTTAAAACCTAATTTTTCAAGCTTTAATTTTAAATTTACTACATCTTTACGGCTTACCCCACGTTTCAGTGGTGACTCCAATAATTCTATAATTTTATCTTTTGTTACCGGGTCAACAATTCCGTTAGGTATTAAATCAAACCTTATTTGGAATTCTTTGACCTTCCTTTCAGTAGTTGGACCGTAATTTTTATTTGGATTGTTTGATACCTTAAAACCTAATATTTCTAAATCTTTCTTTATCCCAATAACATCTTGATGACTTTTCCCTTTCCTAAATGGACTGTCTAGAATTGTATTTATTTTATTAGCAGTATTCTCATCGACAATCCCAGTGACATTTAGACCATAATAACCTTGAAATTCTTTCACCTTTTTTTCAGTGGTCGGACCAAATCTAGTGTTGGGGTTTTTAGATATTACAAATCCAATTAATTCAAGATCCAGCTTTAGTTTTTTTACTGCCTCATTATTATCATTTCTTTTTAAAACTGATTGAATATTGAATGTTGTTAAATTGGATTCATTAATTTTAGGTGCAGGGTCTTGAGGGAAATCGCCACTATCAATTGAACTATGGGTAATGACAATATCACTTTCTACATCTTCTAATTCTGCCGCTTTTACAAAATTGGGAGTTATTGTAAAAGTTAAAAGAATAGAAAAAAAGAGAATAAAATTTATTTTTGAATTCTGATTCAGGTTCAATACTGCTTTCAACGTTACACCTCCCTTATTATGTATTTCTACTAAATTAGTACTTTTGACTATTATAATATATTTTATAATAATTATCGATGTTTTTATGAATAATTAGGGAAATTTTATTTAAATGTGTGTAATAATGTTCAATATATTTGGACTAGACCTGTTTTTTGTGGAAGGGTTATATTGATCGTAAATGAATGAAATATTAAATATACCCCAATTATTGGTAGTAATCAAAATAGAATAATAATAAAGTTAATTTTTAAAGGTTCCCCAATGTATTGACTTGTAAGGACACACCTATGTGAGTTAAATATTTTTATTGAAAATTCCCTAGATAAATAATGGGAAATCCTAAAATTGTAAATTTCATAATTTTAGCTATACAGGGTAAGTGTATACAACGTTGAAGAAGGAGGCACCTCCCCAAGATCCAGTATAGTGGTAGTGTAATTAATACTATATTAAGACTCTAGATGACGATTATATAAACCATAGTATATTTATCATCCAGAAGTTATACAGCAGGTAACCTACCAAAAAATATAATGTCATCAATTGAGCTTTAGAACTGGATACACTTTGTCTGGCAGTGTGTAAAAAATTAATATTAGTTCCACCAGAATACCTGAATTGTCCAGTGATGATTCTTTTGGTTTGAATTCTATGTGATAAGAATTCCAACGATGAAAGGCTTTATTGGGCGTCTTAAAAAATGACATCGCGAATAAATTAGATTGTGGTTTTCTAGTAGTGATGATGTTCCATAATACTCACTTATTCAAAGTTAGTAAATAAACTACCTGACCTCTAATATCTAGGGAAAGTTCAAGGGCGATTGACCCAGTGCTTAATAACATGCAATTTATGGGTTGTATAATAATTAGCATAGGACTATAATTTATTGTATTAATGAAATATAACGATAATATAGTAAATGTTTACTATATTCATAGTTTAAAAAATAACATATCTATATAAGAGGGCAAAGTTATGGTTTTTAGTAATTTAGTATTTATATTTTTATTTTTACCAATTACACTACTAGTATATTTTATTGTTAAAAATAAATGGAAAAATTATATATTACTTTTGGCAAGTTTATTTTTTTATGCATGGGGAGAACCTAAATATGTAATTTTAATGATTATATCAATTATCATGAATTATATTTTAGGTTTATTAATTGATAAATATCAATATAATGTAAATTTTAAAAAAACATTTTTAATTTTGGCTGTTATTATTAATTTGTTAATATTAGGTGTGTTTAAATATTTAAACTTTTTTATTGATAATATAAATCACTTTTTTAATTTGTCGATACAAATGGATCCAATTCCACTACCAATTGGAATATCATTTTTTACATTTCAAGCAATGAGTTACATTATCGATGTTTATCGTAAGGATACTAAAGTACAAAAGAACTTTTTTTCACTCTCTTTATATATTTCTTTATTCCCACAACTTGTTGCTGGGCCTATTGTACGCTACAATACAATTTCTGAACAAATCAATAAAAGAATTATAAATAATGAGAAATTTAGTGAAGGTGTACAACGTTTTATTATTGGATTATCTAAAAAAGTATTATTAGCAAATTCTTTTGCCGAAATAGCAGATTCGATTTTTGATGTATCGGTAAGTGAAGTAAGTATGGCTACTGCATGGATAGGGATATTGGCCTATTCGTTACAAATATATTTTGATTTTTCGGGTTATAGTGATATGGCAATAGGGTTGGGAAAAATGTTTGGTTTTGACTTTCTTGAGAATTTTAATTATCCCTATATTTCCCAATCAGTGTCTGAATTTTGGAGAAGATGGCATATTTCTCTTAGTACGTGGTTTAGAGATTATGTTTACATATCGCTGGGGGGAAATCGTAAAGGGCATACTAGAACACTTATAAATCTAATAATAGTCTGGACAATTACCGGTTTTTGGCATGGGGCAGATTGGACTTTTATGGCCTGGGGATTTTATTTTGGGGTATTAATTATTATTGAACGTATTGGATTAGAAAGGGTTATTATGAAAATGTATAGACCCCTCAGACATATTTATTTATTAGTCATTGTTATGATTGGTTGGGTTTTCTTTCGAGCAAATGATTTTGTATATTCTATAGGTTATATTAAAACAATGTTTGGATTTAACTATGTTGCATTTATCGATAACGAAGCAATAATCTACTTGCATGATTATTGGATGGTATTTTTGTTTGGTATAATTTTTTCATTTCCTATTATAAAATATTTAAATGAAAGAATAAAACGGAGCAAACGATACGAAAAACAATGGAGGCTATTATTATCATTGGTTATTCCTAATGCTTTGATAGGGTTATTAGTTTTATGTACGTTATTTTTAGTTAATTCTACTTATAACCCTTTTATATATTTCAGATTTTAATAGAGGGTAGATTAAGATGAATACTTTTGGGAAAAGACTACTAACTTTTTTATTTCTTATGTATATTTTTGTAATAGGGTCTGTGTTCTTTATTAAAAATGATAAAACTATTTCAAAATTTGAAAATAGAAATTTATCACAAAAGCCAGAATTTATACTTGAAGATTTTATTGAAGGTAATTATACTGATGATTTTGAATTATATTTTTCTGACCAATTTCCTTCACGAGATCGTTGGATTTCAATATTTATGTCCTATGAGTTATTCATAAATAAGACGTATATTAAGGGCTACTATATTGATTCGGAAAATTGGATTTTATCAAAACCAATAGATAATATGAATGAGCAATCAATAGATAAATCTACAAAAATTTTTAATTTGTTTAGTGAATATTTAACATCAAAAAAAATTGAAACATATTTCTTTATTATTCCCCATAAAACAACGATGCTGATAGATTTGTATCCAAGTTATCTTAGAAACACAAATGATTTAGATGGTATAAATTATTTTATTTCCAAACTAAATAAAGAAAATGTTGTTGTTAGCAATTTAGTAGATATTTTTAATATGAATGACTCCAAGACTTTAAAGGAGTACTATTTTAAAAGTGACCACCATTGGAATATGCGGGGTGCTTTTCATGGATATCAGTTAATTATGGAAACCCTAGATGAATATTCAGATGATTTAATACTTGATAGAGGTTTATTAAATTATTTGAATTATAATAAAACTTGTTATGACCCTAGTTTATATCAATTTTTAGGAACATATAATAGAAAATTATTTATGAAGGTCCCCACCAATGATAATAAAATAATGTGTAATTATTTTAATGATAAAATTTTTAATGAGTTTAAAATTTGGATAAATAACGAATCAACCGAAATTGGGGATTTTTATTCTAAAGGAAGAAGAAAAAATAATAAAGTTTTGACATACGGCGATTTATATTCAAATGATTATGCCCAAATTAAAATTAAAAATTCATTAGCGGAAAATCAGAAAGAAAAAATATTAATTGTAAAAGATTCTTATGCTAATCCAATTATTCCACATATGGCTCAGCATTTTTCAGAAACAGTAGTATATGATATTAGACATAATAAGGATATAACGCTTAAATCATTTATTGACGAAAATA
>DAMCTP010000082.1:0-7562 GCA_032113595.1 Pseudogracilibacillus sp. | reverse complement strand
GCGTGCTAAATTAAAGATAATTTCACCATATTTGAAACGCGCGTCGTAACCGCGTGCTAAAATAAAGATCATTTCACCATATTTGTAACGCGCGTCGTGACCGCGTGCTAAATTATAGATGATTTCACCATATTCGTAACGCGCATGTGGCGAGTGTTAACCTTGCGTTTATTTATCGTATTTGTTTCGCTTTCCAGTCAAGTTTCACCTTGTTACACGTTCCCAAACGAAATCAATCGCTCCCAAATGTAATGGAACTAATCCCTAACCATGGCTGTTCGCCCCCAAATTAATTGTTCAGAGCGTAAAGAATATTATTTTTTCAAATACATCCCACATTTTATAAAAATTAACAATGGCTATTTTTCTAAAACCCTTCATGAATGAGTAGTTTCCCATTATAATAGAGTTAGAGAGAACTGTTCCTTAAAAGGGGGGGAACCAACTTGAAGAAAAAAAGATTGATAAGTTTTGTTGCTATTTTATTAGCTTTACTTTTAATTATAGATGTAGGGGCTAGTGCTTATTTTTATCATTTAGTTATTAAGCGTGGCCCGAAGGATTTTTTACAAGGAAATGAAGACTTGGAAGTGTCGGCTGAAACGATGGATGTTTTTCTCGAAGGTGATTGGATTGATTGGACGAACAATCAAAATTTTGAAACGATGGAGATGGCTTCTTTTGATGGATTGTCACTTAGGGGCTATTATTTAGAAGCGGAAAAACCGACGAATCGTACAGTGGTTTTTGCCCATGGGTATCTTGGTCATGCATTTGATATGGGTTTGTTTGGTGAATATTATTATGAACAACTTGGCTTTAATATGTTTACTCCTGATTTACGTGGTCACGGGGCAAGTGGTGGAGATTATTATGGATTTGGTTGGCATGATCGGTTGGACTTAATTGATTGGATCAATTTAATCATTGAGAAACAAGGGCCAGATTCAGAAATTGTGTTACATGGGCTCTCGATGGGGGCGGCCACTGTTTTAATGGCAAGTGGTGAGAAATTGCCTGAACAAGTAAAGGTCATTATAGCTGATAGTCCATACAGTTCGGTCTATGATTTGTTTGCTTACCAAATGAATCGGATGTATCATTTGCCTGATAAGCCTGTTTTACCAACATTAAGTATATTAACGAATTATTGGGCGAACTATTCTTTAACTGAAGCTTCAGCATTGAATCAGGTAAAAAAAGCAACTGTCCCAATTTTATTTATGACAGGGGAAGCAGATACGTTCGTACCAACAGAAATGGCGAAAGAAATTTATGAACAAACCAGTAGTGAAAAAGAATTTTATTCATTTCCTAGTGCAAACCACGGTGAATCAATCGTTTTATATCATGATGAATATTTAAAGAAAATGACGAGTTTTATAGGAAAATATTTATCTTTTTAAAATATTAATGCCTTTTAAACAACGGCTGAATTTTCCGTTGTTTTTTTATGAGTATTTAACAAAAAAATAATCGAGTAAATAGAGAATAACAGCAATAAGCCTATTGTGGATCGATAAAATGTGGTAGTATTTAATTAAATTGAAGAATATATTAATGAAGGAAAGGAAAATTGAAAATGGACGTAAAATTTCCGATTGGAGAATTAGAGATTCCAGAAGAAGTAACATTAGAAAATGTTCAGGAATGGTTGAAGGAGATAGAAACGTATACGACTCGATTAAGGGAAACAGTCGATGGATTAAATGATGAAAATTTAAATAAAAAATATCGTCATGATAGTTGGACAGTGCGTCAACTTGTGCATCACATTGCAGATTCTCAGTTGAACATGTATCAGCGTTTGAAGATGGCTTTAACTGATGACAATCCAACAGTTTCGACTTTTGATCAAGATAAATGGGCAACCCAACCAGATACAAGTCTACCCGTAGAGTGTTCTATTAAAATGTTAGAAGGTATAAATGAGCGTATCGTGTCATTAGGTAACACTTTAACTGAAGAACAATTGCTTCGGGTTTTTACGCTGCAAAATAGTGGTGAAATCAAAGTAGCAAGCAAAATTGCAAAATTGGCTTGGCATGAAGAACACCACTTAGCACATATAAAAATTGCTTTGTCCAAAAGTTAATTACAGAGTATGATTAACTTACAAATTGAATAACTCCCTTATCTTATTTCGGGCACAAATTGTTGTATCAATCATTTTGGCAAAGATGGTGAATTTAATGAAAGGGCTTACAACTTTATTATAGGAATTGCCTTAGCTGGGTGTAGTCAGTGGAAACGAATCAACATTTGCAAAAAAATTACAATAATTCATGGGATAGTCATCCCGCCATCGTGAAACAAAAATACAATGATGGACAATACAATCCGAGGAAATGAATGAAAGCTAGATTGAAATAATATCTAAGGAGAGGGATATACATGTTTTTGTTCATGGTTCCTGTCATGATCATTATTTTACTATATTTTTCAATAGGTTATTTTATTTTTAAACGGAAATTAAACATTGTGGAAAAAAGATTATATCCTTTTTCAAAAAACAGAAGCAAAGTATTTTTGGTACTTGAATTTATTTCTATTGCTACATTTGCGGTCATTAGTGTCATTTATATAAATCATTTGGATACAATCGACTTTTCTCCAACTTTCATTCCTAAATTATCAATTATATTGTTTCTCGTTATTCAATTAATTAGAGGGTCGGAACTTTGGGTGTTTAACCGGGAGGAAAAGTCCTATTATTATCAATCTCTTGGTGCTATGATGCTATTTTCGATATTTGTTTATTTTCATTATGTGGAAAGTTATTTATGATAGTTAATTTTGACACAATTGCTGAAGGAATTTTTAATATAAGGGAAAGGACGGTTTTATGAAAAATTTTCTTTATTATTTTGGATGGACTTTTATGATCAGTTTTATTATTTATCTCGGGACTAAGTATCAAATACAATTACAAAAAGAAATGAGTCAAACGATGGAACCGGGAAAATATCTTTCCTTTTCTGTTCTCTTTCCTATTATTATTGGACTTTTTTTAGGATTACCGAGACTCATCAATAAAATAAAACAACAAAAAGAATGGACAATCAACTGGATGAAACTCTTGGTGATTGGACTTCCAACATTACTCGTCATATTCATTTATTTATTTTTATATCAAATTCCTGAAAGCATCCTCCCATTCATACCAGAACAAATCTTCCTACGGAATCAAACGATTCATGTAGTAGCTGGTGTAGTGTTTGGGTATGTTTTGTTAGATAGTCTCAAGGAATGATATAGTTTTTCATAAAAATTTTCTATCATCACTAGGGGACTAAAGGAGATACACTAGTATAAGAAACATTAATGCTATCGGAACAAAAATGCTTTATCATAAGAAGGCTTTAATAAAAGAAGATGCATTAGATGCTATCCAAGAAACATCTTATAATGCTTTATTATTTATTTATTAAATTGTAATGTGTAAAAAAAGAGGAGGGATTACAGTCTCTCCTCCTTGTTATCTATATTTTTTTAGCTTCAATTCCTATTCCAGACATTTAATTGACAGACCCTCACCTTAAAATACGCTTGGCACCACGATATAATTGCTTAATCCATACAATCCATGTAACAGGACACTAGCATAAACTGAATCAGTCTTATTCCGAACGATCCCTAAAATAAAACCCATCACTAATGCAAAACTCATGGCAGCTATTCCGTTAATAAAATCAAAAGAAGTTTGGTTGATAAAAACATCTATGATTAGAGAGGGAATGAAGTGGAGTAGTCCAAACCCAATCGTTGCTATCCAGATGCCAAATCTTGATTGGATAAACCCACGCCAGAAAAGTTCCTCCCCGAAGGCAACAAAAATGAGCTGGAAAAAGATTGTCGTTAAAGGTGGAAGTTGTAAAGTTAAAGGTCCCTCTGTTAAAAAAGCAACAAAGCGAAAAAATGTAATAACGAAAAGGAGTACCGCAACATGCCATAATACATGTCTTTTCCACTTACCGACGTGGAGACCAAACCACTGTCTTGGTTTTTTGCTAAAAAAGAAATAGGTAAAAAAAAGGAGATAATTTGCACTTACCCCTAAATAATTCCATGCAAAAATATCCCTTTGCCATGCCATTAAGTTTTGTTCTCCAATTGATATGATTGATGGAATCACTAATAAGCAAAATAGAACGATAATCCATCCCATTGCCTTAACTAGATTTGTCATGTTTAACTCCTTAACATGATGCCTTGTTAAAATACTTTTTGTTAAAAAATTACTAACGCTAGCCTGATAAAAATCATTTTACTGTGTGGAACTTCGGCTCAAGCCCTTCTATGAACACGACATTCTTGTGTCTATTTTGGCCCCAAAGTCTTCGGTGGGATGAGCATTTTCACGCGGTCCCTGGACGTGATCTTACCCACAGGATCCCCGTATTTTTATCAATCAAACGTATTTTTATCAATCAAACGTATTTTTTTCACACGGAAATCTGTGCATCTTTTTCATATGCCTGTTGTAATTGCTTTGTGAAAACCCCTGGCTTTCTTGAATCAACATCACGTTCATCAACGGAAACGATTGGTATTATTTCTGAAATACTACTCGTTAGAAATAGTTCATCTGCTTCATATAAATCTTTTTTCGTGAAAGCTTCTTCTACTACTTTCATCGATAAACTTTCCGCAAGTCCAATGACTTTATCACGGACACAGCCACGTAAAATTCGATTTGTTGGTGGGTGGGTGTAGATAACCTCGTTCTTTACAAGAAAAATATTGGAAGAACTGCATTCTGTAACGGTGTCATCATCAAGGAAAATTGCTTCATAACAGTTGTTTTCAATTGCTGCTTGTTTCGCCAAAATGTTTGGCAATAAATTTAAGCTTTTAATATGACATTTTTTCCACCGGTCATCTGGTAGCGTGATTGTATTTACACCATTCGTTACTTCATTTATAGGTCGTGGTCGATTTTGAATATAGGCATAAATATTCGGTTCGATTCCTTTTGGAAAAGGATGATTGCGTTCTGCAGAACCACGGGAAATTTGTAAATATATGAAACTATCAGTATTTACTTCATTTTTTTCCACAAGTTTATGGAGTAGTTGACTCATTTGTTCGGGTGTTTCCTTAATCGAGATGGAAACGGAGTCGAGTGAACGATACAGGCGGGCAATATGTTCCTCAAGTAAGTACACATTCCCCCTATAAATTCGAATGACCTCGTATACACCATCACCGAACTGTAAAGCCCTTTCTTCATAAGGGAAAAGTAACCAATCTTTATGAATTAATTTACCTTGCGATAACACGATTGAATAATGTGACAATGGAAATTCCCCCTCCACGTTTCAATAATCCTCTATTATTGTATGTAACCGACTGATGAAAGTTACCTATCCATAGTGTACATTGTCTGTATCGGTAAATATACTGAAATGATTGTTTTACTTAAAAAAATCATTCATAATAACAGAGTAACCATTGTTTAAAGAGGTGTTGAGATTGGATGTAAACACATTGAAAGATGAGTTAATCGCTTATAGTGAAACAATCGGCATTGATAAAATTGGGTTTGCGTCTGTTGATATATTTTCAGAATTTAAAAATCGCCTAATCGTGCAAGAACAGCTACAATATGCTTCCGGCTTTGAAAAAGGAACAATTGAGGAAAGGACAGAACCTACCCGACATCTTTCAAATGCACAATCCATCATTTCGATTGCGTTGGCATATCCATCGCGCATCATCAATCCACCAAAAAGTACGAGAGAAAACCGCCGGGGAATTTTTTGTCGGGCTTCTTGGGGAGATGATTATCATGGGGTGCTGTATAACCGACTGGAGAAAATGGTGGAGTTTCTACAATTAAGATGGGAAAATTTTTCTTGTAAAATAATGGTTGATACAGGAGAATTGTCTGATGCTTCTGTTGCTGAAAGAGCCGGAATAGGTTTTAGTGGAAAAAATACAATGATCATTACAGAAGAATTTGGTTCATTTGTTTATTTGGGTGAAATGATTACGAATATTCCATTTGTCCCAGATGAACCTGTTGAAGATAGTTGTGGTGATTGTCGTATTTGTTTAGATGCTTGTCCAACTGGAGCACTAGTCCAAGGTGGACAACTAAATGCCCAGCAATGTCTTGCTTTCCAGACACAGACGAAAGGTTTTTTAGCAGATGAATTTAGAGACACAATAGGGACAAGAATTTATGGTTGTGATACGTGTCAGGCTGTTTGCCCACGAAACAAAGGGATAGATTTTCATTTGCATGAAGAATTTGAACCTGAAGGGGAAGTGGCTAAACCGAAATTAAAACCGATGTTAACGATGTCAAATCGACAGTTTCGTGAGACATTTGGTCATGTTGCGGGATTTTGGCGAGGGAAAAAACCGTTACAACGAAATGCCATTATTGCCTTAGCCCATTATAAGGATAAAACTGCCATCGATGATTTAGTAAATGTGATGACAAACGATGTTCGACCTGTCATTCGTGGTACAGCAGCATGGGCACTGGGGAAAATTGGTTCGGAAAAATCCGCTAAAGCAATTGAAAAAGCATTAAAAACTGAAAAAGATGAACAAGTGATTGTCGAAATGGAAAGGGCCTTAGAAAAATTAAAGGCATCCATTTCATAATCAAAAATGTTATATCTACAACTATGGCACATACATTTATCAGGACACTAAATTATTTCAGTGACCATATTTTTCTCCGCACATATGATAATAGTGCGGGGTGATTGATTTGGTTAATTTACATTATGACCGGCTTGAGGCTGTGCGATATGCTGACAAATGGTGGAACAGTTACAATCCAGCATATCCAAGATTTGCTGTAGACTGTACTAATTATATTTCACAGTGTCTACGGGCAGGTGGAGCACCAATTCGTGGTATGCCAAGTCGACTTAAGGGCTGGTGGTATGCTCAAAATCAATGGAGTCTCAGTTGGTCGGTAGCCCATTCGTTTTATTGGTATTTACAAGAATCACAAGAAGGATTGTGTGGCAATAAATTGAATTCAGAAAGAGAACTTTCTCTAGGTGATGTTATTTGTTATGATTTTCAAGGGGATGGCCGGTGGGACCATACGACAATTGTAGTAGGGAAGGATGCTTCAGGTAATCCTTATGTTAATGCACATACAGATAACAGTCAATTTCGATATTGGGAATACAAGGATTCAGCAGCATGGACACCAAATATTAACTATGCATTTTTTCAAATTAAAATTATATAGTAAAGATAGGGGTTTAAGATGGGGCTACATATCGTATTATATCAACCAGAAATACCAGCTAATACGGGGAATATTGCCAGGACCTGTTTAGCGACGAATACGATGTTACATTTAATTCATCCATTAGGTTTTTCCACTGATGATAAAATGTTAAGAAGAGCAGGGTTAGACTATTGGCATCATGTCGAAATTCAGGAGTATGCTACTATAGACGATTTATATAAAAAATATGAACGAGGAATTTTTTATTATATTGAAAATTTCGGCACAAACTATTATACAGATTATGATTACAGTCATGTAGAAGAGGAATTATTTTTTGTCTTCGGACGTGAAACGG
>DAMCTP010000081.1:0-7636 GCA_032113595.1 Pseudogracilibacillus sp. | reverse complement strand
ATTGAATATAAATTGCTACAGTTATGAAATATTATATTTACTCCTTAGCTCATTAGATTTTTTCCCAAAATTATAATGTAAGGGCTTACCTATCTCTTTTTCTTTTTGCTTTCTTATTTGTTTGCTCTGTTCAATGTCAACCTCTAAACTACCCTCTTTTAAAATAACCCCATAATCACTTTTTGCATTTTCTACAGTTACAATATTTGAAATGACATCCAATCGCACTTTTTCATAATCTCTTTCTAATGGATTCCCCCAACCACCTGCTCCGGCAGTATTAAAAATAAAAGAATCTCCTGCCTCTACTTTCAACATGTCTTTTTTGGACTTTAACTCTATTTGCTCCCCATTTTTCTTGATTAAAATTTTACTTGAAACTCCACCTGGCATACCTCCATTGACACCCCACGGATTTGTTAACCAGCGATCATCATTGAAGGAAATTTCACCATCTGCAAGAAACTTATATCTTTTTTGTAGCCCAGCGCCCCCTCTGTGTTTACCCGGACCACCAGTATCGGCTTGAATTGTGTATTCTTCAACAATAATAGGATAATATGTTTCTAAATACTCAGAGGCCGTTGAATTAAATAATGGCCACCACGAATGTGCATCAAGCCCATCACCTATAGGTCTACCTGGCACACCCCCAAATAACAGATCAACCATTTGAAAGTACTCCCCATTTTCTTTATAACCACTATATACGAAAAATGGACTTGTTCCATAGCCAGCGGCAATAGATAATTCCTTATTGGCAAATCCTAGTGCCCCACTCAAAACATCAAATAATCTAGTTTTAGTACTCAATCTATTTGACAATGGAGCGGGCTCTTTGGGATTTAGAATACTTCCTTCAGGTAAATGTATATCAATTAATTCGTAAAATCCGTCATTAAACATTATTTCGGGATCATAGGCCATAATCAGGTAGATACCTATGAACATTTTACATAACCCATCATTTAAATGTAGGTTTATTGAACCTTCTGCTTGAGGGTCCGTCCCAGTAAAATCAAAGTAGGCTTTCCCGTTTTGTCTCCACATTGTTAATTCAATTTTAAATGGCCCATTCCCAACACCATCATCATCAATAAAATCTGTGAATTTGATTTTTTCAGTCGGAATCATTTTTTTAATTAACTTTTCCATTGCTTCCTTTGTTCTGTTTAATAGTAAGTCACATGATTCAATATACGTTTCTTTTCCGAAACGTTCACATAACTCTATTACCCTTTCTGCCCCTGTTCTACAACCTGCAATCAGTGCCATTAAATCACTTTCATTCATTTCAGGTGTTCTAACATTATTTAAAATCATATCCAATAGTGGTCTATTTAAAATCCCTTTATCGATTAATTTTAAAGGTGGAATTCTAATTCCTTCAGCATATATTGATTTTACCTCTGATGGTTGAGAGCCTGGCACAACCCCACCTATATCCATCATTTGACCAAACATTGAAGAATATCCAACCAATTCTTTGTCATAATATATTGGAATAATTACAAGCCAATCATTTGCATGGGAAATAGATCCCGCACATAAATATGGGTCAGATAATAAAATTACATCTCCGTCCTGAAGCCCACCTTTAAACTGTTCTACAATTGCGGGAATATGTGAGCCAAATTGTCCAACAACCATTTTCCCTTCTCTATCGCAAATCATTGGGAACTCATCATGCTGCTCACGAACTAACGGTGACATTGCTGACCTATAAACAATTGCATCCATTTCATTTCTAATATTTTTTAGGGAATTCTCTATCATATCTAATGTAATTGAATCTATTGTCATTTTTTATCCTCCTAATTTATAAATGTTTCATCTTGATTGAATTTTTCATATGAATAATAATTGATTAAACTTTATTAATTATTATATTATTAAATTCATCTATCTTTGCTTCGTTATTCGGTAGGATAACAGTTGTAGTATCATACTGGACAATAATTGCAGGGCCAATTATTTTATTCCCTGGTAATAGTTTGTCCCTATGATAAAAAACTGTATCAATAAACTGGCCATCAAAATATACTGGTTTTTTCTCGATTATCGCATTTTCAGGATTTTCATCATGCAATTTATTTTGGATGGATTGTATTTTCTTTGTAATCCCCAATGCTACAACCCTAATATTAACAATTTCAATATCCGTATTCATTTTAAATTTATATAGTCTTTCATGTATTTCATTAAATTTTCTTTCTATATTTTCAAAATTACTTTCTCTTAACTCTTTTTCTTCTATCCTTATTGGTATTTCAAATCCCTGCAAATAATATCTAACATCAATAAAGACATCAATTTTTCTGTTATTTTCATCTATATTTTCATTTATGAACCAATCATTCGCATCTTTTTTTAATCTCTCGGTTATTTTAAACACATCTTCAATATTAGTGTCCTTAGTCTTTTTAATAAAAGGATTTGTGAATTCCTGTTTGTAATCTGAGATATTAAATCCCATAGATGAAAGAACACCTGGCTCTGGTGGGATAACAACTGGAAATGAACCACTTAACATTGCGACAGAATTAGCATTAAGTGGTCCGGCACCACCAAATCCCACTAATCCAAAATCACGAGAATCCAAGCCTTTTTCCACTGATACCACCCTGATTGCTCCAAACATATTTTCATTTACAATATCTATTATCCCTTGGGCAGCATCATAGATATCTATATTCAATTTCTTGGCCACTTTGGAAACCGCATTTTTCGCTGCATCAACATCTAATTTCATTTCACCGTCTAATAATGACTCGGGTAATCTGTTTAATACTAAATTTGCATCTGTAACAGTTGGTTCTGTACCACCTTTGCCATAACAGACTGGACCCGGATTGGAACCAGCACTTTCTGGACCTACCCTTAACACATTAGTAATTTCTGGAACATGGGCAATTGAACCCCCTCCAGCACCAATAGACTCAATTTCAACGGATGGAGATTTAACCGGAAATTCACCAACCTGTGAATCTCTGCTCATTGATATTTGACCATTTCTTATAACTGAAACATCCGTTGAAGTACCACCCATATCAAAAGTTATTAAATTAGGTTCATTAATTAGTTCCCCTATATAGGCTGCAGCCTTAACTCCACCGGAAGGGCCTGAAAGCATTGTATGAACAGGATTTTCCGAAGCCTTTTCTATCGACATCAACCCATTATCAGAGCGAACAATATTAATATGTGAATTAATTCCATTTAGTTTTAACTTTTCCTCTAAATTATTTAAATATTTGCTCATCTTTGGTTTAACATATGAGTTCATAACAGCCGTCAAAGTTCTTTCATATTCTTTAAATTCCATCAATATATCCGTTGAGGTAGATATTGGTATATTTGGATGTAGCCTTTGAATTATTTCTTTAACTTTTCTTTCATGTTCAGTATTTGTATATGAGTTAAATAAACTAATTGTAATTGATTCGATATCACTTTTTATCAATTTATCAATTACTTCTTTTATTTCATCCTCATTTATCGATTTTAAAATATTGCCCTCTGAATCAATTTTTTCATCAATTTCAAAAGTATTTTCTACTGATGCTAATGGATTAGGTTTTTCATATTTCATCCATCCAAATAATGGTGCCGGTGTATAACCCCTTGCCAAATGAAGCATATGCTTAAAACCTTTAGTGACTATTAACCCTACCTTGGCACCCTTTTCCTCGAGTACAGCATTAGTTGCAACTGTGGTACCATGTAATACTTGATTTATTTCATTTTCTTTAATTCCAACCAGTTCACATACTTCCTTTATACCATTCTGAACCCCTTTGGATTGATCATCATTTGTGGACGGTGTTTTAATAGGATACATTTTTCCATTTTTTTGATTAACCAATAACACATCAGTAAATGTCCCACCTACATCTATTCCTACCTTATAACTCATTTAAATTCTCTCCTTTTAGTAATGTAAATATATTCTTTTGTAATAGAGTAACCTAGCTTTTTATGATTAATTTATTTCGTTTTTTAACATCCTTTTATTTATAAACCGTTTAAAATTTTCATCAAATATTTCTAAACAACGACCATAAAAATATTTTGTTTTTCCGGATAAATGGGGACTAATAATGATATTTTTTGCGTTCCATAAGTCACTATCGATTGGTAAAGGTTCTTCCCTAAAAACATCTAAAGTTGCCCCACTGATTAAATTATTATTTAATGCATTTATTAGTGCATTATCATTAATTAACCCACCCCTACCCACATTAATTAAATATGCGTTCTTTTTCATTAACCTAAACTCCTCTTTATCCAAGAAGTTTTCTGTTGTTTCGTTTAAGGGGAGTATCAAGATTATATAATCACATTGCTTTAACATTTCATTCTTATTTTCCGATACAAATAATTCATCAAAGTCACTATTGGGCTTTTTACCCGATTGATTGTATCCAATTACATGCATATCAAATGCTTTCGCCTTTTTTGCTATAGCTTTACCTATAGCACCTGTTCCAAATATCCCTATAGTTTTATCAGTTAGCTCATCGACAAGCTGAGTCCTATCATAACTTTTTAATTTAGTTTGTTTTATAAATCTATCCAATTCCCTAGTTTTGTATAGTAAAATACTAAATACAAATTCGGAAATTGGGTTCCCATATATATCTCTTACATTTGTCACTTTAATGCTTTTTTCATTCAAAAAATTATAAGGGGTATTTTCTACACCTGTTTGAAATATTTGTACCCACTTCAATGATGTTAGGCTATATAACAAATCCCAATCCGATTTATCGCCATAGGTTATCATTATTTTTATTTCACTGTATGGAATATCAACATCTTTATTTATAGTGTAAACATTCATTTGTGTAGTCGTAGAGATATTTTCGATTATCTTCAATGGCAAATCATCTATGGTATTTAAAATCACTGTCAACATACCTCCCACTTTAAGTAGCTAATAGACATTCGTTAATAATTAATCTAATTTATAAAAGGGAGAAAGTTAAATTACTCAATTAAAAAGTGATTATATAGGCTATTTTAATAATTATTAGTCACCTATTATATTTGATTGAAATTAACTTTTCCTCAAGGTATCCTTCTATTCCTTGATGCCCACCTTCTTTGCCGACACCGCTCTCTTTAACACCACCGAAAGGACTTTGAACAACGAATGGTAAGGGATCATTTACGCCAACCATGCCATATTCAAGTTTCTCTGATATTCGGATTACCCTTGACATGTTATCGGAATATAAGTAAGACGCCAACCCATAATCTTCATGATTAACTATATTCAATAGCTCTTCCTCAGAGCCAAAACTAATTATTGGTGCAACTGGTCCAAATGTTTCTTCCGTAAAAATATCCATCTCAGGAGTGACATCTTTTAAAATGGTTGGTTCAACAAAATTTCCACAAGCCTGTTCTTCTTCTGACAAAGTAATTTTGTTGACAATCGCTGATGCTCCTTTGTCAGTAGCATCCTTAATTTGTTCTTGAATTTTTTGTACAGCATTTTTATCAATTACTGGTCCGACTGCTGTTTCTTCATCAAGACCATTACCAACTTTCAGGCTTAATACTTTATCGGTCAGTAATTTTGTGAATTTATCAACTACATTTTCTTGAACAAAGATCCTATTTGTTGAGGTACACATTTGCCCAGCACATCTAAATTTGGTTGCTAAAACGTCCTCTGCGGCTACCTCTAAATCAGCATCATCAAACACGATAAACGGTGCATGGCCACCAAGTTCTAGTGACAATCTTTTCACTGTTTTAGCTGATTTTCCCATAAGTAATTTTCCAATTTTAGTTGAACCTGTAAATGTAATTTTTTTAACTACTTTACTGTCCATTAATACATCCGTTACTTCACTCGAATTAGCCATTACGAGATTAAAGACACCATTTGGCAATCCAACTTCTTCAAAAATTTTTGCCATTTCGACTGCTGATTGTGGTGCTTTACTAGATGGTTTTAATATCATCGTACACCCAGCAGCAAGGGCCGGAGCAACCTTCCGTGCAATCATTGATAGTGGGAAATTCCATGGTGTAATTGCACCGACAACTCCAATTGGTTGTTTGATAACCAAGATTTTTTTGTCATTTGAACTAGCTGGAACAGTCTCACCATAGATCCGTCTAGCCTCTTCGGCATACCATCTGAAATAATCGATTGCTGATTGTGTTTCTCCACGGGCATCCCTTAATGCTTTTCCCATTTCCTTTGTAATTATCCGTGCTAAATGTTCCCTTCTATCTTCCATCAATCGATAAATTTCAACTAACAAATTCGATCTTTCAAGTGCCGAAGTTTGTGACCATAATTTAAATGCGGCTCCCGCTGCTTCAATAGCATTTTCAACATGCTCTCCTGTTCCATTGGCCATTTCAAACACTTTTTCACCCGTGGCTGGACTGTATACGGTTAATTTATTATTTGTGGTTATCCATTTTCCATTGATAAACATCTCTTTTTACTCCTTTTCATATTAATTTTCTTATTATTTAGGGCTATAACAATTTAATTATTTGGGTATACCAATAAACTATTGGATTATATTTTTTTCACGTAATATTTTTATTTCATTCCTTAACACTTCCATATGTGCTTTAATCAGATCCAATGCTCCCTGTTCGTCTCTATTTTCAATTAACTCAATTAATTTTAAATGGTGTTCTTGCGCTTCAACAATACTTTCTGGATGTAATCTTGTAAAATCAAATAGTACACTTTGTGTCATTTCAATAAATGAATGAAGTAATATTTCATAAAGGGGATTTTTGGTGTATTTGGCTAAATGTATGTGAAATTTCTCATCGAATTTTACAAATAATTCAACGTTTCCCCTATGTTTTTCCATATCACCATAAATTCCATACAGTGTTTCAATGTCCTCAAGGGTCACCCGGTTTATCATATTTTTTAAAATATATACTTCCAATCCCTCTCTTACATTTACAATGTCCTCAAGGGAAATATTATAATTTTTCATCACTCTTTCTATAGTTTCTGATACAATGTTTAATTTCGGTTTTGTTACGTATGTTCCCCTACCCGGAAAAACATCAACAAGTCCCTCGTTTCGTAACACCGTTATTGCCTCTCTAACTACATTTCGGCTAATGTCATATTTAAGGGCTAATTCCCTTTCCGAAGGAAGTTTATCTCCTTTTTTAAGCTTTCCTTTATTCATTTTATTTTTAATATCATTCACTACATCTATATAAAGTGCATTCATTTTATCCTCCCGAAATTAAATTTTGAAACTGCTTTCAAACATCTGTTATACCTATTATTTTTCCTTTATAAAATTATAAGTTTTTATTTTGAATATTATTCAGATAATAAACATAATATGTAACCGCTTTATTTCTTATCTGAAACTATCCAATTTAACACTACTTAATGTTTCAAAAATTGCATTGCCAATATTAGGTAGTACCGGTAGTACCACTTTAAGTATTTTCTATATTAAACGTTAAAATTTAAACTGTCAAGAAATATTAAGAAGAAATTTCTGAACGTAATCATTTCCTTGGTAATTGGGGATCTCCAAAAGAGCTAGTAAATGTTATAAATCCATTGATCGGGCATTTGACACTTAATGTAAACAAAAACTACCTGTAAGCCTTGATAGGCTTA
>DAMCTP010000080.1:0-7758 GCA_032113595.1 Pseudogracilibacillus sp. | reverse complement strand
TTATAAATGTATAAGTATGATGATTTACCATTAACCATTGTTTCAGTATGATACCAATTATTGTAGTAGTAATAAGTAATGACATCATTTTAAATATATCATTTACTTTTATTGTAAACTTGATTGCTTTGTATAGTGTGATTAAATGCAAGCATGTAATTAAAATTACACTTAAACAAATGGCAATGGCTACTCCCATCATGGCAAAGTGCTCATTTGAAGCTAATATAAATAAAATGATAAATTTAACTATTGAACCAATTAAACTATTCCACATTGCCTGTTTAGCTAAATCCAATCCGAATAGGGCTGCTTGTAATGGTGATTGAATGTACAAAAATAGGAAAAAAGGTGCCATTAAAATGATAAACTTACTTGCATTACTTGACTGATACATATATGTTAAAATAGGAATAGAAAATAAACTTAAAATAACTGTTGCTAACGCTCCAGAAGCAAAGGAAATTCGAATCGCTTGCCGAATTCGATCGTGGATTGATTTTAGTTGATGGTGTGCTGCAAATTCTGCGATGGAGGGTACGAGTGCAATATATAAAGAATTAGTAATAAAGGTCGGTAAAAATAGTAATGGCATGGCATATCCAGTTAGAATCCCATATTGTTTTGTTGCTACAACGGTTGCTACACCAGCAATAGCTAAACTTTGAGAAACCACAATTGGTTCTAAAAAACTTGATATGGAGCTAATGAGTTTACTCCCTGTTTGGGGCAAGGCAATAGAGAAAAGCGATATACTTGTTTGATAACTATTTTTCAAAGAGTTTAAAACTTTACCGAATTTTAGCCCAAATATTTGCTGTTTAATATAAAATAAGAGTACTAATAATGAGGCAAATTCTCCTAGTAAAATACTAATCATAGCTCCGGCAGCGGCAACTTTTATCCCATATGGTAATAACCATTTAACAAGTACATAAACAGCTCCAATTCTAATAATTTGTTCAATCACAATTGCGATACTTTGCGGCTTCATATTTTGCATTCCTTGGAAATAGCCTTTAATGACTGATACGATAACGATTACGGGAATAATTGGTGTGATAGCTAATAATGGATATAGAGATCTTTCATCAGTTAGGAAGTGTTTAGCTACATTTGGAGCAATAATAAACATACATAATGTAAAAAAAAGACTTGTACATGTTATAATGATGAATGAAATTGACATGATTTGTTTAATTTTATTCGAGTCATTCATCGCATTTGCTTCGGCTACACGTTTAGAAATTGCAATGGGGAGCCCAATTTGTGCTAATGTAATCATTAAAAACAGGGTAGGTACAGCCATCATATAAAGGCCAACACCTTCTTCACCAATTAATCTAGCAACAACAATTCGATTAATAAAGCCTAAAAATCGAGTGATCATGCCAGCGGTTATTAACATTAAAGTTCCACGAATAAATGTTTGTTTTATCAACTTAAAAATCGCCGCCTATCATATCACTTTGTATCATATATATGCTTGATAAATTTTCACATGACAAGCTATATTTAAAAACTGTTGCAGGTTATTGTTTAGTCATAAAAATGGATGAAGGTGGCGAAATTATGGAATTTACAAAAAAGGTGAATGATTGGAAAGATTCAATTACATTTGTATTACATAGTAAGCAGTCGGAGTTTTATCAATTGGGATACAAACATGTAACGAAGGATGAAATATGGCATTGTTTATATGATAAGATTTGGAAAGGTAACGTTGACAAAAGGTTACATGAAATTGTTCAAGATATTCTTCATTTAAAAGCAAGTACCTACATGACTTATGTAACAATTAGTTCAATGCAATCCAACGAAAATGATCTACACGCATCAATTAAGGAAATTATGGATACACCAAAAGAAACTGAATGATTGAAATTTATTTAAGAAGTGAGGAATTTTTGTATGAAAAGAAGAGGTAAAATCATTACATTCTTATTAATCGTTGCGTTTTTTGCTGGTTTAATAAGTACTACAGTGGCACCGATAGCAAATAAAATCAACCTTGGATTGGATTTACAAGGTGGCTTTGAAATTTTATATGAAGTTGAGCCAATTGATAAATCACAAGAAGTTAATCGGACATTACTTGAAGCAACGGTTCAGCGTTTGAATGATCGAGTAAATAAATTGGGAATAAGTGAAACGGTTATTGATATTGAAGGGGAAGATAGAATTCGTGTTCAATTGGCTGGTGTCGAGGATCAAGCCGAGGCGAGAGAAATACTTTCCACTTCGGCACGTTTATCATTTCGTGATGTTTTTGATAAAGAACATTTAGATGGAACAGATGTGAAGGAAGGTAGTGCTAAACAAGACTTTCATCCAGATACAAATCAGCCAATTGTTACATTACAATTGAAAAGTGCCAATAAGTTTGGTGATGTAACAACAGAAATATTAAATATGAAACCTAATAATCTACTCGTTATCTGGATGGATTTTGAAGAAGGTGATTCCTTTGAGGAAGAAGTAGGGAAAGAAGATCCGAAATTCATTTCAAGTGCATCAGTAAGAAATCCCATATATAGTTCTAATGTGATGATTGAAGGGAATTTTAGCGTTGAGGAAGCAAAACGTTTGGCAGATATTATTAATGCAGGATCCTTACCTGTACATATGACTGAACTATATTCCACATCTGTTGGCGCCCAATTTGGTGAAAAAGCATTAAATCAAACAGTTTTTGCAGGTATTATTGGCATTATTATTATCTTCATTTTTATGGCGCTCGTTTATCGATTCCCAGGAATTATTGCCGGAATTAATATTGCTATTTATGTTTACATTATATTATTAGTTTTTCAACTTATGAACGGTGTGTTAACGTTGCCGGGAATCGCTGCCTTAATTCTTGGTGTCGGTATGGCAGTTGATGCAAATGTATTAACATTTGAAAGAATAAAAGAGGAGTTACGTACTGGTAAATCAGTCGTTGCCTCGTTTAAATCGGGAGGAAAAAACTCTCTTGTAACGATTTTGGATGCGAATATTACAACGCTGCTCGCAGCAACTGTATTATTTATCTTCGGTACAAGCTCTGTTAAAGGGTTTGCAACGATGTTAATCGTCAGTATTTTAGTTAGTTTCTTAACGGCTGTTTATGGTACTCGTTTACTTCTTGGATTATGGGTAAACAGTGGATTTTTGAAAACAAAAAAATCTTGGTTTGGTGTGAAACAGTCGCAAATTCAAGATATTTCTGCGAAAAAAGAAGTTGAAGCGACGATATTTAATAAAACTGTTGATATTGTTAAACATCGTAAAAAGATTTTTATAACAACAATTGCCGTCGTCATTATTGGGGGATTATCAATTGGTATTTTTAAATTAAATCCGGGAATTGATTTTACGAGCGGATCTAGGGTAGAAGTACTTTCTGATGATCCACTGACAACAGAAATTGTTGAAAAAGATTTACAAGAATTAGGATTAGACTCAAAATCTATTGTATTATCGGGTGAAAATAATGAAATAGCTGTGATGCGGTATGATGTTGTTTTATCTGACAGTGATATCGATGCCGTCAAAACATATTTTATGGATAAATATGGGAATGAACCTAATATAAGTATTGTGTCATCAATAGTAGGTGAGGAATTAGTAAAAAATGCAATTCTAGCATTAGCGATTGCATCCATCGGGATGGTACTTTATGTTACATTTCGCTTTGAGTTATTTTTTGCTCTAACTGCCATTATTGCATTATTACATGATGTTTTCTTTATGTTAGTGATTTTCAGTATTACGAGAATAGAGTTTGATGTAACAATCATCGCCGCTATTTTAACGATAATTGGTTATTCGATTAACAATACTATCGTTGTATTTGATCGAATTCGGGAAAATATTCGGGCGAGAAACCGACTAGTTAAATCACTGAAAGAATTAGCAAAAATTATAAATGATAGCTTAATTCAAACATTTATGAGAAGCATTAATACGTCTACTACGACGTTAATAGCTGTGTTAGCATTTTTGATTTTGGGTGCTCAATCAATATTTGGATTTGCTATTGCCCTAGTTGTTGGGCTTATTGCTGGTACCTATTCATCGCTATTTCTAGCTTCACAGTTGTGGCTCGTATGGCGTGGCAGTAAGTTAAAAACTAAACCATTAGATTTTCGTAAAAAGAAACGGGTGGAGGGACCACAAGTATAATCACTTTAGGTTAGGGAGTTGGGGACTTTGAAAGGTCAAACATATGTTATTCTATTGATTTTATTTATCATTTTAATTTCTGTTTTTGCTGTATTTAATATTACGGATGTTGAAGTTAATTATTTATTTTGGAAGGGATCATCACCATTAATTTTTGTTATCTTATTTTCTGTTTTATTAGGTGGGGTATTAACGATGATTGTCGGAAGTAAAAATTACTTTACATTAAAAAAAGAAAACAAAAAAATGCGACATCGTTTGGAACAATTAGAAGTCTCTCAACCCCATGATCATGATGATAGTGATGTTTTACTTAAAAATGATAATGATTAATTTTAATTAAACGATATTCAATATCACAAGTCATGTTTTTAAGTAGAATTTTAATTTTATTTTGGCTCTGTTAAATCTAGTTGTTGTTAAATAGTACCTTCTTTACGTGGGCTTGGCTTCAGCTAACTTGGTAAATTAGTTCACTTTACCAAGTGGATCTTCAGCTCAAGCTTTTCCAAAGGAAATCTCGTACTTTTTATCAATAATATTCATTTTTAACAATAATCTTTAACAGTGCTTTTATTTTAAAAGTCAGGAGTGACCTAATGCTTAAAAGCAAGGCAAAATGGCAAATGATTGCTGAACAAACAGATGACCAATACAATAAAAAATCTGTTATTGAACGCTTACTTAATCAACGGGGTTATGTCAATAAAACAGATCAACAGCGTTTTTTATCACCGAAATTAGAAGATATTCAAAAACCCGAAATGATAGAGCAGATGAATATGGCTGCAGATAGAATTCATCAAGCTATTAACCATAATGAACAAATTTTTGTTTATGGTGATTATGATGCTGATGGAATCACCTCTACAGTATTACTAATGAAAACGTTATATCAATTAGGAGCCAACTGTCATTATTATATTCCCCACCGATTAAATGATGGTTATGGATTGAATGAAAAAGCAATCAAGCAAATTTATGATGAAGGCACTTCCCTAATTATCACTGTTGATAATGGAATTGCATCGGTTTCGGAGGCAGACTATATAAGGCAGTTGGGGATGGATTTAATTATTACGGATCACCATGCCATACCTAATATACTTCCTAGGGCACATGCAATCATACATCCACAATATTCACCAGATGATTATTTTAAACAATTTGCTGGTGTAGGGGTAGCATTTCAATTAGCGACTAAACTATTAGGGAAAAAACCAATTGAATTATTAGATTTAGTGGCAATTGGAACAATTGCAGATTTAGTGTCATTACGGGAAGATAATCGGATTCTAGTTTATTACGGCTTGAAACAATTAAACCAAACTACTCATCTCGGGTTACAACAGCTCATTGAAAGTTGTCAATTTGAAGGTGAAATTACCGAAGAACATGTCGGATTTATGATTGCCCCAAGATTAAATGCTGTTGGAAGATTAACAAATGCTAGTTTAGCAGTCGAATTATTGTTAACTGAAAACAAAAACCGGGCACTAGAAATTGTTGAGGAAATATCGTCTTTAAATAGTGAACGTCAAAAAATTGTTCGTGAAGTCGTTCAAGAGACAAAACAGCAATTAGCCAATAAACCAATTGAAGGTGTCATTATGCTGTACAGTCCCAATTGGCATGAAGGCGTTTTAGGCATTGTAGCCTCTAAAATTGTTCAACAGTATGATCGGCCTGTTTTTATTTTCAATTATAATGAACAATTAAATGAATTAAAAGGCTCTGCTAGAAGTATTCCCGCCTTTAATTTATTTGAGCATTGTACTTCTATAAAACATTTATTCAAAAAATTTGGTGGGCATGCCCAAGCGGCTGGCATGACAATTTCAATGGACAATTTTACGATCATTAAAGAAAAATTAAATAATATTGTCAGTAAACAATTAAACGAGGACGATTTGCGTCAAGAAATCATTATTCATGAATCGCTATCTATTAATCAAATGACAGAATCGTTAATAAAAGATTTAAATACATTTGCACCTTTTGGTATGGACAATGAAAAGCCAATGTTTTTATTAGAAGAAATTCCGAGTCAAATCCGACAAATTGGTCAACAAAAAAATCATTTAAAACTGTTTTTTCAAAACGGTCAACATAAGGTAAATGGTATTGGTTTCCAAAAAGGAGATTTGTATCATTTATTTGCAAATAATAGTACGATATCTATTGTAGGTTTTTTACAAATGAATGAATGGAATGGAACAAGGACAGTGCAAATGATGATTGAAGATATAGCCGTCAATGAACGACAGATCTTCGATTATCGTGGAAAATTACATGGTATTCCTTTTGAGTCATATGATCAGCATTATCAACATCATACGTTGGTCGGTGATTACCCTCATGGTGATATAAATATCCGAAATGTTAAAACAATTTCTTATGAGGATGATGTAACCGAACTTAAAAAAACGGACATCCTTTATATATGTTCTTTACCTAAAAAACTAGATGATTTAAAAGAAATTATTACAAAAACAAATCCGATAGCTATTTATGTAGGATATCGTAATCATCATCAAACTTATTTAACTCAGTTTCCGAAAAGGGAAGATTTCAAATGGTTATATCGCCATTTGCTATCTGTTGAAAATGAAGAAGTTAAATCTGTTATTTCCCATGTTATTAATAGTGTGGGGTGGGAGAAAGATAATGTTATTTTCATGATGGGTGTTTTTTTTGATTTGAATTTTTTCTATTTAGAAAATCGTAAATTAAGGATTAATAACAATGCCGAAAAGAAAGATTTAATGATGTCATCGACCTATCAAGAAAGATTACAACAAATTGAAGTCGAGAAGGTTTTATATTATTCTACATATGAAGCACTATGTCAATGGCTAACCCAGTGGATGGATATTACACAAGTGAAAAGAGAGGTAAATTATACATGAAATATAAAGAGCATATTGCCCTTGTTGAAAATTGGCCTATAGATGGGGTCCAATTTAAAGATATAACCCCACTAATGGCAAATGGCAAAGTATTTAAAGCAGCTGTTAATGAAATGGTTGATTTTGCTAAAGATAAAGAAGTAGACATAATTGTTGGTCCCGAGGCACGTGGTTTTATTATAGGCTGTCCTATGGCATATGAAATGGGGATAGGCTTTATCCCTGTTAGAAAGAAGGGAAAGCTCCCACGCGCGGTGGATGAAATCAATTACGGCCTCGAGTATGGAGAAAATATTTTAACAATTCATCGGGATGCTATTCAGTCAGGGCAACGTGTTTTAATAACAGACGATTTATTGGCAACAGGTGGAACGATTGAAGCAACAATTAAATTAGTTGAAAAGCAAGGTGGAATTGTCGTTGGCTGTACTTTTTTAATTGAATTAGCTTATTTACAAGGTATTAAAAAATTGGATAACTATGATGTGTTTTCGTTAATGTCTTATAAATAATCCATGTTGAAATAATGATAGCAACATTGAATGTCAGATGTGAATAAAGGTGATTGTGTGGCAAAAAGAAAAAATGTAACTATAGACGAAATAATGGAAAAAGTTCAGAAGTATTTATCCCAGGAAGATACTGAATTTGTTAAGCGTGCGTATAATTATGCAAAAAAAGC
>DAMCTP010000079.1:0-8744 GCA_032113595.1 Pseudogracilibacillus sp. | reverse complement strand
TCTCGTACTTTTTATCAATTATATTCAATTTTCAACAGTGAACTTTAACAGAGCCTTACAAAAAAAAGAGCAACTAAGAATGGCAAATTCCTAGAGGCTCTCAATGGTTATTGTTTTGTGATGGTGAGATTTTCTGTCGCAACGATGGATAACTGGTGTTTCCCATCACCGAATTTAAATGATTGGTTTTCTGTCACGTTTTCTTCATCAACGATGTCGGCATTATTAATATTACTAACATTTTTTGCCTGAACGGTAAGGTTCTGATTTTGATGGACGTAAAGATTCATTTGATAGGCATTTTTTACGAGCCAATCGTTTTGAATGTTTTTTGCATTCAATTGGATTGGGTAGTGACTACCATTGATTTCGACGGCAACGTGTGAAGGGATTAGTATCGTAGGTGCAACTTGTACTTCTTCTTGAAATGGTTCACTTAGACTGTATACATCTTTGAACGTCATGTATAATGAGTTACCTTTTTCTGTGACAGATACGTAATCATTGGCCGATTCGACGACACGGTGATCATTAATCGTTTGCGCGTGGTAAATACCAAAGATGTGTATACCGTTGCTGGCAGTATCTTCTATTGATAATGGTTGATTCCCCGCGGAAATAACAATTCGGTCGATATTTTCATCTAGGGTGATGTCATATTCGGGTAAATCACCGACAGTCCGCTCTAAGATTGTCCATGCATGTACCTTATCAAATAATCCTGTTGACATGAGGATGGTCATTGCGATGGCAATCATCCCGATAAAGCTGACGAAAATAATGCTGAGAAAGTCATATTTGATAAACGAATTTTCCTTTTTAACAAAATAGATATAAATTAATATTTCAATCCCAAGCACAATTAAAATAATTGGCCA
The DNA here is from genome assembly GCA_032113595.1 of Pseudogracilibacillus sp. GTDB lineage: Bacteria > Bacillota > Bacilli > Bacillales > Amphibacillaceae > Pseudogracilibacillus. The sequence goes on along the minus strand of DAMCTP010000079.1, from coordinate 7,866 downwards.
CCAGGCTAGGAAAATGGTAGATGCTTTCATTCCTAATTGTTGTGAGAGCACTAATAATATTCCGAGAAAGATAAGCAATGCTCCCATTGAAAAACTGCCGACACGCCACGTTCTCATTGTGATTCCTCCTTTTTCTCTTTACTCTTTTTACCTGTCATTAATTTAATTCCTCCGCCAATGAAGAGCAAACTTATGATGATTGTTTGTAAATAGTAGTTGACGTAATAAGTAATGTCATTAAGCTTAAAATAAGAAGCTACAAATGGTGCCAGGCCAGGGACCAACACTTCTGAGAAAATAAAGTAAACCCCAACTAAAATGAGACCAATGCCGATCCATTGATGATGGTTTTCAAAGTTAGAAATGATAGGCTTATCTTCTAAATTATCCAGATTCTGGGCAGATGCTTTTTGTAAACCATCAAAGAAGCTATAAAACCAAATGATCGGGACTAAAAATAAGAACAGTCCTAATCTAAGTGCATCAAGAATGTAAATTGACAAAAGAAAGGCAGCCATTAATTGAATTCCCCGTTTTTGTAGACCTAAATATAAGTGGCCAGCACCAGGGAATATTGATAAAAGTGTTGCAACAGACTTGCTTTTCTTACCACTTTCTCGATTTTGTTCAAATTCCTCTAAAATTGATTGATCAACCAATGTTTCTCCTGCCGCTTTTTTTCTTAATAATTGCATACAGTCAAAAAAGCTATAAACCCATATGATAAGGGAGAAGGCGGCAAACAATAAAAACTCTTCACGTCTTGATAAAAATGTGACAAAAACAACCATGACGTTTAGTCCGATAAAGCCGACTAATAAGGTAATTCCTCGATTAACGAGGCCAAGTTGAAAATGCCCTAGGCCAGGGATAATCGATAAAATAATCGTATAAAATCGTTCAGATTGTTCATTGGGTGACTCTAATTTTACTTCGTTATCGTCACTGTTTTTCACCTGATAAATTTTTGCCGCCGTAATGACAGTGTCGATGAAATTAATAAAATATAATATTCCGACACCAAACAATCCCAAGAAGAGAAAGACATCTCCGCCTAAAACGCCAGCAAATAAAGCTAGGCCGATAATTCCAAAGATAGAGAAAGTGTAAAAAAGTCCCCGAAGTTTTTTTAAATACATTAATCCTGCACCAGGAAAAAATGCTAATAAAAATGCGATCATCGGATTTTTTTGATTCATGATTATTCACGCTCCTTTAATTTAACTTGATTAACGATTGAAATAGGCTTATCGAGTACTTCACTGACAATGGAAACTTTTTCTTGATCATGTTCTTTTATAAGTTGGGCGAAATTTGTCAGCTGTGAAAAGACCCCCGTTGTCATCAAGATGAAAGTCATGGCGACTGCAACAACATAGTGAAGAATGGTTTTTTTATGAATATTGGATTGCTCATCTTTTGGCGTAGTGTCTATTTTCAGTTGCTCATTGACATAATTGACAATGGCATCAGATGTTTGACCCGTTTCCATAGCGGAAATTTCTTCCATGGCTGTCATGTAAGTAGATAAACATTCATCACATTGGTAAAGATGATCTTCATAAACGGTGCGTGTCTGGTCATCTAAATTATCGTTAACGTAAGCAAGCCAATCGTTATGGGAAATATGTTTCATAAAAAATCCTCCTCCTTCCAATGTTTTCGCATCCACACTCTTGCTCTGTACAATGTTGTTTCAATCGTTTTTACTTGGACATTTGCTTCTCTCGCCAATTGTTGATAAGATTTTTCTTCAATGTAAAATTTATAAATGATTTCGCGATAGTTAGGTGGTAATTCATTTAATTTACTTCTAACTAAATGGTGTATTTCTTTTTTCGTTAGGATTTGTTCGATACTGTCTTCTGATCGGTTTTGGAGCAACTCTAAATGTATGTCAGTTAATGGTTCCTCATGTCTTCGTTTTTGTTTCCTTTTAATATCAATGGCATGGTTGACAGAGATTCGAGTGATCCACGTTTTAAACCCTTGATACTCATATTGAGGAAGAGAAGTGTATATTTTCACAAAAACTTCTTGGACAGCATCTTCTGTATCTTTTTGGTGACGAAGTACAGCGAATACATGTTTAAAAATATGTAAATGGTATTTTTCAACGAGTAGTTGAAAAGCGTGTTCATTTCCTTGTAGAATTTTTATAATTAGTGCATTTTCCACACAATCCCTTCCTCCTTTCTAGCCGGCTACTATAATAGACGTATTATTTTCAGTCACCCCTACAGTATAAATGAAAATCGTTGCTGATGTTTTATTTTTGAATGGGAAAAGGATAAATGTGGATGCTAGATAAATGAAAAGATGCTCTTACTAGTTTAAATCGTAATTTCAGTATAAAAATGGTATGATTTTACTAACTAGATACAGATTAAAATGAACAAGAATAAAGATCTAAGGGGAGATTCGATGGGCTATTTTAAACAGAAGGCGAAGACTTTATTCCCTGCTTATTTTGCACTTGTGATGACTTCAGGTGCATTATCAATTGGTACATATTTATTAGGGATGGTAGTTTTTGCGAAGATTTTGCTCGTTATTAATATAATTGTTTATGTGACGTTATGGGTATTAACAATGACAAGGATTTCCTTTTACTTTCCTGATTTGATAACTGATTTGACAAGTCACGAAAAAGGTCCAGGTTTTTTCACACTCGTTGCTGGGACATGTGTGTTTGGTAGTCAAATTATTACTGTGACAGGTAATGTGCCAATAGCTTTAGGATTATGGTTTTTAGGTATTGTGCTGTGGGTTATCGTCATGTACACTTTTTTTACATCAGTGACAATTCGCTTAGTCAAACCGGATTTGGGTGAGGGTATAAATGGGGCTTGGCTCATTGCAGCTGTTGCGACACAGTCATTGTCAATATTAGGTACATTATTATCACCACATATTGTGATGGGGCATGATATCGTCCTCTTTTTCACGTTATGCATGTATTTTCTAGGATGTATGTTGTATTTAAACATCATCACCCTTATTTTTTACCGATTTACTTTTTTAAAATTAGACTTTTCCGCACTTACTCCGCCATATTGGATTAATATGGGAGCAGTAGCAATCACGACATTGGCCGGATCAACGTTAATTTTACATGCTGATCAATTGTCATTATTAACGGAAATTACCCCTTTTTTAAAAGGCTTTACATTGTTTTTTTGGATCACGGGGACTTGGTGGATTCCACTTCTATTTATTTTGATGATTTGGCGTCATGTCGTTCATCGATTTCCATTATCCTATGAACCCCAACTTTGGGGGATGGCTTTCCCCCTAGCAATGTATACGACAGGGACTTTTCAATTGTCAAAAGCGTTACAGCTTCCGTTTTTATCAGTGATTACATATGTGATGGTTTTTATTGCTGCTACTGTATGGTTGCTAACGTTTATCGGTTTAATTCATCATTTGTATCGAGATATTAGAGAGTATCGATTATCCATATAAGCGTGGTTTTTGAAAAAATTTTATTAGGTGATGTTAGTGAAACTTACTTACTATTTTAATGAAAATCATATTGTTGCTGGGTCGACTTGGCGTGATGAGGATTTATTGGAGAAAAACAATATGGCATTACATGTTGGTGGCAACTTGGAAAAGGTGATTTGTAATCGGGAACAATTGGCGGATCTGTTGAATGTTGAACTGAATGACTTTGTTTGTTCTCAACAGACACATCGTGCTCATTTTTATCGGGTGACGGGTGCTGATTGTGGACGTGGGGCATACTCCTATGAATCAGCCATACCGGATGTTGATGCATTGTATACCTATGAACCGAATATCGTGTTAAGCTGTTTTACGGCTGATTGTGTCCCGGTATTTTTTTACCATGAAGACAGTGGAGTTGTGGGGGTCATCCATTCAGGATGGAAAGGGACAGTGAATGAAATAACAGGAAAAGTTTTTCATCAATTAATTAATGTTGAAAAAAATGATCCAACTAAATTTCATGTTCACCTTGGGGCATGTCTCAGCCAGCAGAAATTTGAAGTTGATGAGGATGTTGAACAGCAATTTTTAGCATTAGGTTATGCAGATAAATGGATTGTTGCTGACGAATTAAAAGCGAAGTTTTATATTAATAATCAAATGGTTGTTAAAAAACAATGTGAATTCGCTGGGATTCTCGAAGAGAATATAACGATTGATACTACTTGTACTTTTTTACATAAGGAAGGATTTTCTTATCGTAGAGATCGCCAGGCGGGGAGACATCTGCATTTTATGATGAGGAAAAGGTCGTGATGTATAAATAAACGTTATTTTTCAAACACTAGATAGAAAAAGAGGTGTTTGAAAACAATGAATATTGTAAAAGCATTTTTAGTGAAACTAGTATTTATTAGTGTGTTTACGTTCGGAATTTATGGTATTTTTGCAGATGCAACGATTGGCAGGCTTTTTTTAATATCTCTCATCGTAACGGCAGTATCCTTTGTAGGTGATGTATTTATTTTACCAAGAATTAGCCAAGCTGTTGCAGGCTTTGCTGATGCTGGTGGATATTTTGTCATGTATGCTTTGTTGGGTGGATTAGTCGTACAAGGGACAACGGTTATCCTGCCGGCTTTTGTTGCCATGCTATTTATCGGGGCAGCAGAAGCGATTTATCATATGTATGTGATGGATGTTGTTCATGATCAGCCACGTGTAGAGACGCCAATTGGTGATTTTCTAACGGAGTTGGGAGATGAAGAAAACCCAGATGAATGGTTGGAGCGAGAAGATGATGAGGAGGATTCTGTGGAAGAATTTGAGGAAGAATAAGATGAAATTGGTTGATAAGTTGGGTGTTTTAAAGTTTTAAAATCAAACCTAAATTTAATGATGACTTTTTCTTTGAAAAGGAATCTAGGCGGACGAGTTACTTTTTTATCGTTTCAAGCTATGGTAAAATACTTGCATTGGTTGTTAATAAGTTAGTTGTTTATAAGCAATGTGAGAGAAGGTTTTACATGAGTACTGATGAACTAGAGTCATCGTTTAACTTAAGAAAATTAGCCCCTTTGATTGCTGTGTTACTTTCAGGGGCTTTTATTACGATTTTAAATCAAACATTATTAGGGACGGCATTGCCGCCGATTATGAAAGATTTGCAAATTACGGAAAGTACGGTGCAATGGTTACAGTCTGTTTTTATGTTAGTTAATGGGATTATGATTCCCGTAACTGCCTTTTTAATTGACCGTTTTACGACGAGACGGTTATTTTTAACGGCAATGGGCTTGTTTACTTTGGGGACCCTAGTATGTGCTGTTGCACCGGGGTTTACGTTTCTGTTAATCGGGAGAATTTTGCAAGCTTCCGGAGCGGGTATTATGATGCCGTTAATGCAGACGATTATGTTTCTCATTTTTCCAATTAATAAAAGAGGTACAGCTATGGGGATCTTTGGGTTGGTGATTTCATTTGCTCCAGCAATTGGGCCAAGTCTATCGGGATGGCTTGTCGATCAATTTCCATGGCGAAGTGTGTTTATTGTTGTCTTGCCAATCGCTGTTGCAAATATAATTGCAGCATATTTTTATTGAAAAATGTTACTGAACAAAAAAATCCTAAAGTAGATATTTTGTCGATTGTGCTATCTACTTTAGGTTTCGGTGGAATTTTATATGGATTTAGTATTGCTGGAAATGTGGGATGGCAAAGCCCACATGTGATACTTTCCTTATTATTAGGAATTATTTCACTCATTTTATTTATTCGTCGGCAAATGAAGCTTGAACAACCGATGCTCGAGTTCAACGTGTTTAAATATAAGATTTTCACGTTATCGACTGGTTTAAGTATGATTGTCTTCGTGTCGATGATTGGAACGGCTGTTATTTTACCGTTATACATGCAAAACATGTTACATTTTACAGCATTTCATTCGGGACTGGTGTTATTGCCAGGGGCCCTGATTATGGGTTTTATGAATCCAATTACTGGTAGGTTGTTTGATCGATTTGGGGCAAGATGGCTGACAATAATCGGATTCTTTTTATTAACAGTGACAACTTTTATGTTTACTGGTTTAACAGAGGAAACGACATTTCTCTATTTGTCAGTCGCGAATGCTATTCGAATGTTGTCAATTGCAATGGTCATGATGCCGGTGACAACGGCTGGATTAAATGAACTGCCAAAAAAATTGATTCCACATGGGACTGCTATGAGTAATACATTCAGGCAAGTTTCAGGCGCAATTGGTACCGCCATGTTAATTACAGTTATGGCGATGTCGAGTATTCCAAATATAGGGGTAGAAGGATCGATTCATGGAGTGAACGTGTCGTTTATTTTTGCTAGTGTTATATCAGTCATTGGATTAATCCTTTCTTTCCAGGTGAAAAGTGTGAAGGTAAATGGATGATTGTGTCGATGAATGACATGAAAGATTTTGCAACGTAAATGAATAGATGTATAATAAATCAAAGGAATTATCGTGATTGAGTGCGAGAATCTTAATAAACTTTTATATATAGTAAGGAGAAAAAAATGGAGATAGGAATAGACAAAATTGGCTTTTATACACCAAATATGTATGTTGATATGAATGATTTAGCTGTTGCGAGAAATGTTGATCCGGGGAAATTCATCATAGGAATTGGACAAGATGAAATGGCAGTCCCACCAATTACACAGGATCCCGTCACTTTGGCAGCAAATGCTGCATTGTCGATATTGGATGATGTGGATCGTGAAGCAATTGATTTTGTTATGTTTGGAACTGAATCAGGTATTGATCATTCAAAGTCTGCTGCTGTTTACGTTCATCAGCTGTTAGGTATTCAACCGCACGCCCGTTCAATTGAATTGAAGCAAGCATGTTATAGTGCTACATCGGCGATTCAATTAGCAAAAGGTCACATTTCATTAAATCCAGAAAGTAGAGTGTTAGTACTAGCTTCCGATATTGCTAGATATGGATTGAATTCCGGTGGGGAGGTAACCCAAGGGGCTGGTGCTGTAGCGATGGTCATTAGTCGTGATCCACAGATAATGGTAATAGAGGATCAGAGTACATATTTAACGAAAGATATTATGGACTTTTGGCGACCAACTTATTCAGATGTTGCTTTTGTCGATGGAAAATTTTCGAATGAACAATATATTGCATTTTTCCAAGAGGTTTGGAATTCGTATAAAAAACAAACTGGTCAAACTTTACAAGATTTTACTGCCCTTTGTTTCCATATTCCCTATACAAAAATGGGGTTAAAGGCTTTCAAAACTATTTTGGATGAGGTGCCGGGGGAAGAACAAGAGTGTTTGTTGGAATATTATGAAATGAGTACCGAATATAGTAGAAAAGTAGGCAATATTTATACGGCTTCATTGTACTTAGGATTAGTTTCATTGCTTGAGCAGGCGAATTCGCTTAAGGCCGGTGATCGAGTAGGTATGTTCAGCTATGGTTCGGGAGCAGTTGGCGAATTTTTCACGGGAATTTTACAGGACGATTTTCGGGAAGGATTATTTGTGGAACAACACGAGGCAATGTTTTCCAATCGGAGGAGGATTTCAGTAGCTGAATACGAGAAGGTCTTTATGGAGGAATTACCGACAGATGGGTCTACTGTTGAATTGGCAGTGGAAGCTGATCCCGCTCCGATTTGCCTGGTAGGGATGAAGGAACATATGAGACAATATGTGGTGAAGTAATTTAGATATGACTTTAGAAAAATATAATAGGCTTTTTAAAAAATAAGTCGATGATTCTGTTTGAGAATCATCGATTTCATTATTTGTCCTTGCTTCAGAGAAATGGAAAATTCTTGAGGTTAAAATGAGGGAAGCTGTCCCTCTCATTTAGAAACAGCAAAATCCTTGAAATTAAATGAGGGAAGCTGTCTCTCT
>DAMCTP010000078.1:0-9033 GCA_032113595.1 Pseudogracilibacillus sp. | reverse complement strand
ATAAAATTATTATATTAATATGGCACTTGAAATTATAACAAATATTTAATAAATGATTGCTCAACACATTAACGTAGGTCTAATAGTGTAAATTTTGAAAATAAATTAAATAGCAATTAATATTAGAGTGGTAGGCTAAAATAATGAATATTTTGTTTTTATCAATAGGGAAATTAGATAATGTAGAAGAAAAAGGACTTTATACTGATCTTTTAAGGGAGTTCAGAGAAAATGGGCATAAGGTATATATTGTAAGTGCTAGACAAAAAAGACTAAATAAATCTACTGAGTTTTCGATTGAAAATGGAGTGAATTTTCTTAGGGTAAAAATTGGTAATATAACTAAAACGAATGTAATTCAAAAGGGTATATCTATTTTGGGAATAGAACGCTTATATTCTAAAGCAATTAAGGGATATTTAAATGATATTAAGTTTGATTTAGTAATGTACTCAACTCCACCTATTACATTTGGAAATTTAATTAGTTATATTAAACAAAAGGATAATGCAAAGACTTATCTGCTATTAAAGGATATTTTCCCTCAAAATGCCGTTGATTTAAACATGTTTAGTAAAAAGAGCCTTTTTTATAGATACTTTCGAAATAAAGAGAAAAAACTATATAAGACGTCTGATCTTATAGGTTGTATGTCACAAGCAAATGTGGATTTTATTTTGAAAAACAACCCGGATATTCCTTCAGATATAATTGAGGTATGCCCAAATAGTATAGATCCAATAAGGTTAAAAAGAAATAAAATTAAAAAAAAGGAAATAGAAAAAAAGTATAATATTCCTGCTGATAAAATTGTCTTTATCTATGGGGGAAATTTAGGCAAACCACAAGGTATCAATTTTCTAATTGAATGTTTAAAATCTAATAAATTTAATGAAATGGTATATTTTATTATTGTTGGATCAGGGACTGAATTTAACAGACTTAACACCTTTTTTATAGAAGAAAAATTAATGAATGCACAACTTATTGAACAACTACCAAAAAACGATTATGAAGATCTTGTGAATTACAGTGATGTTGGACTTATTTTTTTAGACCATCGATTTACTATCCCTAATTTCCCTTCCAGAATACTATCATATATGCAGTCTTCACTTCCAGTTTTAGCAGCAACAGATGTTAATACGGACGTAGGTAAGGTGATAGAAAAGGGGAATTTTGGATATTGGTGTGAGAGTAACAATGTAAAAAAGTTTAATGAAAAGATACAACTTTTACTTAATAAAAAAACAAGAGAACAAATGGGTTTAAATGCAAGGCGCTACTTAGAAGAGAATTATACAAGTAAACATACTTATGATATTATAATGAACCATTTTAAATAATGGAAAGAGGTATATTATGTTCGAAAATAAAACATTATTAATAACAGGCGGTACAGGTTCCTTTGGAAATGCAGTGATGAATCGTTTCTTAAATAGCGAACTGAAAGAAATTCGTATTTTTTCCCGAGATGAGAAAAAACAGGACGATATGAGGAAAAAATATAAAAATGATAAAATTAAATTTTATTTAGGGGATGTAAGGGACTTATCAAGTGTTAACAATGCTATGCATGATGTGGATTTTGTCTTTCATGCAGCTGCTTTAAAACAAGTTCCATCTTGTGAGTTTTTCCCTTTAGAAGCAGTAAAGACAAATATTTTTGGAACTGATAATGTACTGACAGCAGCGATTAACTACGGTGTTAAAAAGGTTATTTGTTTATCTACAGATAAAGCCGCATATCCTATAAATGCCATGGGCATATCCAAAGCTATGATGGAAAAGGTTTTTGTAGCAAAATCCAAAACTGTGGATTCCCAAAAAACATTAATTTGTGGTACTAGATATGGAAATGTAATGGCATCCCGCGGTTCTGTCATACCTTTATTTGTTAATCAAATTAAAAATAATGAACCTTTAACAATTACAGACCCCAATATGACAAGATTTCTAATGAGTTTAGAAGAAGCCGTAGAGTTGGTAGTATATGCATTTGAAAATGGACAAGCAGGGGATATTATAGTACAAAAATCACCAGCTTGTACTATTGAGAATCTAGCAACGTCCTTAAAAGAAATCTTTAATGCAAATAATGAAGTTAAAATAATTGGTACACGTCATGGGGAAAAAAGTTATGAAACACTTTTGACTAAGGAAGAATTTGCAAAATCTGATGATTCGCCAAGGTTTTATAGGATTCCATCAGATCAAAGGGATCTAAACTATGATAAGTATTTTGTCAAGGGTAATCAATCACTTACTTCCGTAGGGGAATATAACTCTAATAATACACATCTTTTAAATATAGAAGAAATTAAAGAAAAATTACTAAGATTGGATTATATTCAGGATGAATTAAATAATTTAAAATAATTAATTTTGCATGAGGGGATAAGGTGATATTCATGAATATTCTTGTGACAGGTGCTAATGGCTTTATCGGAAGAAACCTTGTAGCCGAGCTGGAAAACAGAGGGTATAAAAACATATTTAAATTTACCAGAGAATCCGAATATACCTTGCTTAAAGAGTTTACAAACGAATGTGATTTTGTTTTCCACTTAGCTGGAATTAATAGACCAAAAGAAGAAAAGGAATTTTGGGAAGGAAATGTTAATTTTACATCCCAATTATTGAATCTATTAAAAAAATACAATAATGATGCACCAATACTAATTACATCATCTGTTCAAGCAGAACTGGATAATCCATATGGAAAAAGTAAAAAAGACGCTGAAAATCTAGTTTTAGAGTTTCAAAAAGAAATGAATTCCAAGTACTACATTTATCGACTTCCTAATGTATTTGGTAAATGGAGTAAACCAAATTATAATACGGTCGTAGCTACATTTTGTCATCATATTGCTAGGGATATTGAAATTCAGGTCAATAACCCACAAACGGAATTAACTCTTACATACATAGATGATGTAATAAATGAATTTATAAATGCACTCGAGGGAAATCCTTCAGTTAAAAAATCATATTGTTTTATCCCTGTCACTTATAAAATTAAACTTGGGGAACTAGTTGAATTAATAAAAAGTTTTAAAAAGAGTAGGATCAATTTAACAGTTCCTAATATGGATGACCCTTTGGCTAAAAAACTATATAGTACATATTTGAGTTTCTTACCCAAAAGTGATTTCAGTTATAAATTACAAATGAACATAGACAAAAGGGGCTCATTTACTGAGTTTATAAAAACAACCGACAGGGGCCAGGTATCCGTTAATATATCGAAACCAGGTATTACAAAAGGTGAACATTGGCATCATACAAAAAATGAAAAGTTTTTAGTAGTCAGTGGTGATGGAGTAATTAGATTAAGAAAAATAGATTCCCAAGGAATAATAGAATACTTTGTTAACGGAAATAATTTAGAAGTAATAGATATACCACCTGGATATACACATAATATAGAAAATCTAGGGGAAACAGATATGGTAACAGTTATGTGGGCAAATGAAAAATTTAATCCTAATCATCCTGATACCTATTATTTGGAGGTAGAACGATGAAGAAATTAAAGGTAATGACTGTTGTTGGAACTAGGCCAGAAATTATTAGGTTGTCTTCCGTCATAAATAAATTACAGGAATCAAAGGCCATTGATCATATCCTGGTTCATACCGGTCAAAATTATGACTATGAATTAAATGAAGTCTTCTTTAATGACTTCAATTTAAAAAAACCAGATTATTTTCTAAATGCAGCAACGAGGACAGCAACAGCAGTTGAAACGATTGGGAATGTACTCATTAAAATAGATTCAGTATTAGATAAGGAAGATCCTGATGCTTTCCTAGTATTAGGAGATACAAATAGTTGCTTATGTTCTATTGCTGCCAAAAGAAGAAAAATTCCAATTTTTCATATGGAAGCAGGCAATCGATGTTTTGACCAAAGGGTTCCAGAAGAAACTAATCGAAAAATAGTAGATCATGTTGCAGATATTAATTTAACATATAGTGATATAGCACGTGAATATTTGATTAGTGAAGGACTTCCAGCTGACAGAATAATTAAAACAGGTAGTCCAATGTATGAAGTACTGAATGCTAAAAAGGAGGATATTTATAATTCAGAAATAATTGAAAAACTTAATTTGGAAATAGATAATTATTTTGTCGTATCAGCGCATAGAGAAGAAAATATTGATTCGGAAGGGAATTTTATGAATCTGGTAGAGAGTTTAAATTCAATTGCTGATAAATATAAAAAACCTATTATTGTAAGTACACATCCCAGAACTAGAAAGATGATTGAAGAAAAGGGAATTGAGTTTAATCCATTAATTCAAACTTTGAAACCTTTAGGTTTCATCGATTATGTAAAACTTCAAAAAGAGGCGAAAGCTGTATTAAGTGACAGTGGTACAATAAGTGAAGAATCATCAATATTAGGATTAAAGGCTTTAAATATTAGAGAAGCCCACGAAAGACCAGAAGCAATGGAAGAGGCTACGGTTATGATGGTAGGATTAAAAAAAGAACGAATTTTGCAGGGATTAGAAGTATTAGAAACTCAGAAATTCAACACTTTTAGACTTGTTGATGATTATAGTATGCCAAATGTTTCTGATAAAGTATTAAAAATTATTTTATCATATACTGATTATGTAAACAGGGTCGTTTGGGGGAGAAACTAATATGAAGCCATTAGTAAGTGTAGTTATTCCATTTTATTCAGAATTGGAATGGCTGAAGGAAGCACTAACTAGTGTACAGTATCAGACATATAAAAAACTTGAAATATTGATTATAAATGATGGCTCTAAAGAAAATCTATCGCAGATTAGTAATATGTATAATGACATGAATATAATAATTATTAATAAAATGAATGGAGGTCCTTCTTCAGCTAGAAATTTAGGGATAGACAAATCTAAAGGTAAATATATTGCTTTTTTAGACTCCGATGATATATGGCTACCAGATAAATTAAAAAAACAAATAGAACAAATGGAATTGATGGAATATGTATGGAGTCAGCATTCATATGAAATGTTTTGGGAAAATAGCGATAAAACTAAAATTATTAATACAGATATATACATGGGAAATGTTTACAAAGATTGTTTTATATCATTTAAAATACAAACATCATGTGTAGTTGTTTTAAAAAGTATATTAATTGAAAACAATATTTATTTTCCTTTAGATAAAAGATATGGTCAAGATGGGGCATTTTATAAGAAATTAGCAAAGCATTATCCATTGGGTTATATAGATGGTGTTTTTTCTAGATTTCGAATTAGGGGTAGTAATGCAGGCTTTAGATCTAGAATACAGATTAATAGTAGGGCATCCGTTTGGCAAGAAATACAAAATGACAGCAGTATATTAAAGCAACTTCCCAAAGCAATTATCTTAGCGTACAGATTATCAAGTTTATCCAATAAATTTATATTTAAAATAAATAAATATATATTAAAAGAAAGTAACGAATTTATAATTGAATGGATATCTAAATTTACGTATATACCTTCTTATTTAATATTTAAATTGTATTCTAAGAAAGTCAAATGAGCGTAAAGTGAAAATTATTGAATTACATCACAAGGAGAGGTGAAGGTGGATATTTTTTATATTAGTTCAGCTTGTAGTGAACAAACTTTAAAAGAGGTAAGTAATAAATATATGGATGGTGTACCGTTGAAGGCACCTCAGCAAACTTTTGATTTATCAGTTGCCTTCGGATTAAAACAACAAACTAATGTAGATTTTATTTCATTACCTCCAGTACCTTCTTTTCCCAAAAGTAAATGTATTTATTTTCCGAGAAAAGTTGAAAAAGTTAAAGAGAATCTTAATATAGAATATATACCCGTAATTAATCTGCCCATCATAAAAACGGTTTGTATTTTATTTTTCGTGCTATATAAAATTTTAATCTGGAGTAAAAATAGTAATGCCAAAAAAAAGTTTATTCTTTTGCATTGGCCGTATTATCCAACTATGTTGGCTGCGTATATAGCAAAAAAATTTACTAAACATAAAGTGATTTTAACGGTTCCAGATTTACCCTCGTATTCAGCGATGTATAATAATAGTTTGAATTTAATAACTAAAATAAGAACATGTACAAATAAAATAAAACCAAATCTAATTAGTAAGTTTGATGGATATGTATTATTAACTAAATATATGGCTAAAAAGCTAAAAATTATGGATAAGCCATATACAATACTGGAAGGTCTTATAAGAGATGAGGATATCCTACAAGAAAATACTCTTGAAAACAAATATCCAGTAAAAGTTATAATGTATGCTGGTGCTGTTTATGAAAAATTTGGTTTAAAAAAATTAGTAAAAGCGTTTAATCAATATGTTCATATTAATTGTGAACTATGGTTGTACGGCAGTGGTGATTTTGTTAAAGAAATAAAAGAGTATGAACATAAAGATGGTAGAATTAAATATAAGGGTATTAAATTTAGACAAGATATTCTAGATGCGGAAAAAAAAGCAACTTTATTAGTGAATCCACGCCCAACTAATGAAGAATTTACAAAGTATTCATTTCCTTCTAAGACATTAGAGTATATGGCTTCAGGAACACCAATTGCATCTACGAGATTAGCTGGGATACCAAATGAATATAAAGAATATGTGTACTGGTTAGAAGATGAGACTATTTGGGGGTTGGGAAAGAAAATTAATGAAATAATGACTAAAGATACTAAAGAGTTACATAGATTTGGGGTTAATAGCCAAAAGTGGGTAGCATCAAATAAAAACTACTTAATTCAAACTAAAAAAATCATTTGTTTATTGAAGGGAATTTAACGCCTTTCTAAAAGTGTATGTTTTTGGAGATTTTAACTGTGAAAGGATTAGAATGTGAAAAAAAGCAATGAAAGTTTATTTAGAAATATTAGGACGGTTACTGCATTTGATTTGGTTTCTAAAGCAACTAATTTCCTTTTGATAATCCTCTTAATCAGGGTATTGTCAGTGGAAGATTATGCATTATTTACCTTATTTATTGCAATATCTTCAGCCCTTAACGGTGCTATATCAAATGGTTTAAATTTATCTTACATCCGATATGATGTTGAGGAATATTCTAGAAATAAAAATTACTCTAGTTTATATATTGTCAACCTAATAGTGAAAATCGTTTTATTAGTAGTAATAGCGATTGGATATCTATTTTTAAAAAATCATTTTATTGTTATCCCTGAAAACTTTCAAATTGTATTTTATTACGCAATTCTATATGGGTTGAGTTTGACAATGTTAGGGACAATTAGTTCATATTTTCAAGTTAGAGAAAAATATATACATAATGGAATTATTCTAAATGTGAAAAATTTACTGTTATTTATATCCTGTGTTATAATATATTTTTTATTTAATTTCAATTTTAAAGTTGTCACACTTATTTATATTTTCATTACTGGTTTTTCCCTACCAGTTCTTTTGTATATTATTATTAAAAACAGATTCAAATCGGTAAGTAGATTAACAATTATAGATTTTTTTAAAACATCATCCTGGTTACTTATATACAGTATTTTTATATCTTTGTTATCACAAATAGATATTTTTATAGTATCAATATATTTAACAAGTGTAGAAATATCTAATTTTGGTGTAGCCTTTAGATACTATGGAGTTCTGTTAAGTATCTTACCTTCAATTGCCATGGTTTTGAGAATTAGAACCTCCAAAAAGGATTTAATAGATAATGAAGTGGAACAAAGAAAGTTTATTTTGGATTGGATTAAAATCACCTCTAAAACAATTATCCCTTTAATAGTTTTATGTATAATCATTGTACCGTTATTTTGGACTACACTTAATGGCTTCGCATATAATGATGCGATATTACCATTTCAAATTTTAAGCATAGGAGTTGCAATTAGCTATATATTTTCTCCAAACATTGCAATAATTATGGCTATGAAAAAATATAAATTACTTTGTTTAGTGACATTTATTGCTCTTGGTTTAAATATAATTGGGGATATAGTTATTGTAGGTTATTTAGGCATTGTAGGTATATCTATGATAACAATATTAGCTCATGCCTTTTTGAATATTAGTATTGTTATTTATCTTCTAAAAAGATTACCCAAAAATAAGTGATTTTTCAATATGAACAAACTTTTATTGTTTACCTGTAAATATAAATATGTCAATTTATATATTGAACACTGATTTTATATAAATAGCTACAAAAAAATTGATAAGACATAATCCAACTTTAAACATATTATTTCTTAAAAAAGAAAGGTAATACAGATGAAAAGTATAGAACAAAACAATCAATTGGTAGGGTTGACTCTGTTTTTTTATTTAATGTTTACATTATTTCTATTTGAATTTGGCCCTTGGCCGTGGCCGGTTAATAATAAGGTTTCTCTTTATTTGTATTTAATGATAGGTAATGTTTTATTTATAATATTTTATTATATAGGTATAAATTTTAAGGTGAAAACAAAAGTAAACATGAATTATATTATATGGTTTAGAATTTCACTAATCCTAAGTACTTTATTTGTTATACCCACATCATATTCAAGACTAGGTTTGTATCTTCCCCATATATCTGGAATATTTGATGGTTTGGGTGATGCATACTTTGGGACAAGGGCACATAGACAGTCTAGTAGTTCAATAGTTGAATATGCAAGGATCATTTTTTCACCGTTTCTATTTTCGTTATATCCATTAACTGTATATTACTGGAATAAAATAAGTAAATTAATAAAAAGTTTATCTATAATTACCTCTTTCATGTATATTCTAATTTCAATAAATATGGGAGTTAATCATTTACTTATAGATTATTTATTAATAACTTTGATACTAATATTATTAAAATCATCTAATGTAATCAAAATAAATTTTAAAAGAATTAGCAAACATATAATAGTTGGCTTAGGATTCTTTGTATTAGTAATTTTTACACTTAATTATTTCCAGTCTACACAAGAAAGTAGAGTAGATGAGAAAGTGATTCTCTATAATGAGAGGATAAGCAGTTACGCTGATTCTGATTCACCATTAGTGGCGT
>DAMCTP010000077.1:0-9050 GCA_032113595.1 Pseudogracilibacillus sp. | reverse complement strand
TCAATTTTCAAGAAATTAACAGGCTGAAAATGAAGCCTAAACATATTATACGAGGGGGAGTAAATTGAAATCATCAGGAAAAGAGCTTCAGGAAGAACAGAGTAAGACTTCAATAAGGGAACAAAAGAAACCAAATAAAAAGCATCGTAAAAATGGCTCATTTCTAGGCAATATCAGCATTGGCAGCAAGTATTTATCAGTTTTTACAATTTCCGCAATTCTATTTATTATTTCTATTATTCTTGTGTATACACAGTTAAATCAGGTAAAACTCAATGTGGAAGATATTGTGGAGAAAAATCAATTGACAAATGACATGAATGATTTAGGATTTATGGCTAAGGAACAAGATTATATGATACTGGAGTATTTACATACACAAAATGAATACCGGGTAAAGGAATTTGAAGAATTAACAGGGGAAATTCATGAGAGACTTGGTGCCTTAGAAACTTATTTCAAAAATGATGAAACGAATCGTTTTAAAATTGAGAAATTTACTGAAATTATGGCAGAAATTGAAGACGCCTTTTTAAACGATATTGCAGGTGTTGATAAGGAAGATGAGAGGGCAATGCAAGCCCAACTAAGGATAAGTTCTCGTAATAATGCTGCTATTCTCTTTATTGAAGAATTAATTGAAGCGGTAAATGAAAAGCAGGCTGAGTCGGTACAAGTTGTAAAACAGAATATATTACAAAGTATTTTAATATTAATCGTTGCAGGAGCAGTTAGTCTCCTAAGTGGCTATATTATCATGATCATTATAGGACGGATGGTTTCTAAAAATTTAAAGACTGTGGTTCATACAACGACAGAGCTTGCTGGCGGTAATCTAAGTGTGGAAAATGTCGATTATCGTGGCAAAGATGAAATTGGTCAATTGGCAGAAGCGATTAATTTACTTCGTGAAAATATGAATAATATTATTCGTGAAGTGACAAGAGCGTCTAATTCATTGGGGTCTAGCAGTAAAATGTTAACAACGTCATCAGATGAAGTGAAAATAAGTAGTGAGCAAATGGTTCAAACGATGGAAGAATTGGCGGAAGGCGCTGAAACTCAGGCAAATAGTGCAACAGAACTTTCTGAAGAAATGCAGCAGTTTGTCGATTCTGTATTAATTTCACAAAAGGAAGGTCAGTCTATTGTCAGTTCCTCAGAAAATGTTCGTCACTTAACTAGAAGTGGTGCAACATTAATGAATCAATCGGTTGATCAAATGAACCGAATTGACAACATTGTTGCTCATGCTGTTGAGCAGGTAAAGGGACTAGATGAACAATCTATAGAAATTTCGAAACTTGTTGAGGTAGTAAAAGAAATTGCGGATCAAACAAATTTACTTGCATTAAACGCAGCAATCGAAGCGGCACGTGCTGGAGAACATGGCAAGGGATTTGCTGTGGTTGCAGATGAGGTAAGAAAGTTAGCGGAGCAAGTAACAGAGTCTGTCACACAAATTACCCAAATTGTTACTAATATTCAGCGGGAAACAGGGGAAGTAGTGACATCATTAGGAGAAGGCTATGACGAGGTAAAAGAAGGCACTGTTCATATAGAAAAGACGGGTGACAGTTTTGATGAAATTAATGATTCGATTAGCAACATGGTAGAAGGAATATCTAATATGGCTAATCGTTTACAGGAAATTGCCGAAAATAGTGAAAAAATGAATGGTTTAATTAGTGATATTGCTGCAGTTTCAGAGGAAGCAGCAGCGGGAATTGAACAATCTACTGCCTCAACCCAGGAAGCATCAAGTTCAATGGATAAAATTGCATTAAATGCAACAGAATTAGATGAGCTTGCTAAAATATTAAATAATGAAGTGGAAATTTTTACTTTAGATAATACAAATGTTCAAACAAATAAGGATTTGGAACGTGACATTACAGGTCAATCAGAGGAAGTAGATTTTGAGGAGCAAGTTTTGCCAGAGGATGGGGACTCTGATTTTGCGGATATTGATGATGACAAGTTCAAATTCGATGAGGTTTCTTCTGAACTGAAATGATGATAAAGAATAGTTTCATTGACTTATATTAGGAAGTGACAGTGCCATTAGGTAACCATGTAACGTACTGTATCAGTTTTGGTACTTCACAGAATAAATTAAGTTGCTATAAAAGCCCAAAATTATTGACATATATAATTCCTCCATGTAAAATAAAGGCTTGTAAAAAAATAAAAATTAGAAAGGTGATTGAATTACATGTTTTATCATCCTATTTTTTGAAAATTTCCCCGTTATATGTATGGTTTTTTTGGACAGCATAGGAATAGAAAGTATAAATTATTTAACACTTTTCTGTTCTGCTTTCAGACCTTTATAACGAACCTTTACTAAATAGGATTTGCATGTAATTCTTCATAATTTGTCAACTTTCATTTTTTGACTTTTTATTTGAATGTCTAATTATGCCTCCTATTCAGCATTGGATAGGGGTTTTTTCATTTTATGTACCAAAAAGTTTTTACTTTCACGCAATCTATGAAACGGAAAGGTGTTTTTTTATGGATAATGATCCTACTCAAAAATATGAATATTTAGCAGAAGACCCTAATGTAAAAACATTACCCATTATGATTTCATTAATCATTGGGGCCTTTTTTGCTGTATTAAATGAAACATTATTGAATATTGCTTTAACAACATTAATGCAAGAATTTCACATTACATTGCCTACTGTACAATGGATGGCTACTGGATTCATGCTAGTGATGGGAATAGTCATACCAATATCTGCATTATTAGTACAATGGTTTACTACTAGACAGCTATTTATCAGTGTGATGATTGTTTTTACAATGGGGACAATCATTAGTGCCATGGCACCGAATTTTACAATTTTATTGGTTGGACGTTTAATACAAGCCGTTGGAACTGGACTGCTTATGCCAATTATTTTCAATGTGTTTCTGTTACTTTATCCCCCACTTAAACGTGGGAAAATTATGGGCCTAGTTGGGTTAGTTTTTATGTTTGCTCCTGCCATTGGTCCGACATTATCCGGTGTTATAGTTGAATATTTAGGGTGGAGATACCTGTTTATTACAGTGATTCCTTTTACACTTTTTTCAATTGTATTTGCCTATAAATATCTAATTAATGTAGGTAAGGTAACTAAGCCGAAAATCGATTTCCTATCCCTTATGTTCTCTTCTGTTGGATTTGGGGCCATTATTTATGGCTTTAGTTCTGCTGGGGAAAGTAAAGAAGGATTTTTAAGTCCTAGTGTGTATGTTACTATTATTATTGGAGCCATTAGTATTGCCTTATTTTGCATAAGACAGTTTAAGTTGGAAGAACCTGTAATGAACCTTAGGGTGTTCAAATATCCAATGTATACACATGCTGTTTTTATGTTTTTAATTATCATTATGGCCATGTTTGCCTCCGAACTCATATTACCAATTTTTATGCAAGGGCCATTAGCATTAACTGCCGCAACAGCCGGATTAGTTTTATTGCCGGGAAGTATTTTAAATGGGGCAATGTCACCGTTTATGGGTCATATGTTCGATAAATTTGGACCTCGGATTCTGATGATTCCAGCAACTATTGTCCTAAGTGGTACAATGTTTATCATGAGTAGACTGACTACCGAGACACCTGTTTGGGTAATCATTGTGGGATATATTTTATTGATGCTCAGTGTCTCAGCAATCATGATGCCAGCTCAAACGAATGGTTTAAATCAGCTTCCAAAAGCGTTGTATCCACATGGTACAGCCGTTATGACTACTTTACAACCTGTAGCGGGTGCTATTGGGGTTTCTGTATTCATTAGTATTATGAATGCTAGAAGGCTTCATTTCTTAAATAACTCCAGTAACCCCGATAATCCAGCAACAATAAATCAGGCAATGGTGGCAGGTGTTGAACTTGTTTATTTCATCGCCTTCATTATTGCTGTTGTTGCGGTTGTTATGGCATTAAGGGTATATCGCGCAAGTCCCGGGGAAAATGAGAATACAATTAGAAAGTAAATAGAAATAAGCGGCACAACTAGATTGTTTTGCCGCTTTTCCTTATAAAAAATTGAGTTTTTGATTCATTAATACCAACAAACTTACATAGTTCCTTACTTAAAATTTAATTCTCCTCTATTCGCCATTCACAAATAATCGATAATTGTCCACCATCAAGTTGCCCGCTAATCTTGCCGTTCATTTTTTCCATAAAACTCTTCACAATCGACAAACCCAATCCTGTACTATTACCTAACCTAGATTGATCTGCCATATAAAATCGATCAAACATCCGATTAACATCTTTTTCAGTTAATGAATGGGTATCATTTTTTACAATAAGTCTTGCCTTTGATTCCTTTTCTTCAAGGAGGATGACTATATTTCCATCAGAGTGGATAATCGCATTGGAAACTAAATTTTCTATAACCCTTTTTACGGCCGATTCGTCTGAAATGATGTTGACATCATATTCTGGCATTTGAATGATTGGTTTCAAGTTTTTTTCGTTAAAACGATCATAAAAACTCATTAAAATCTCGATGATAACTTTTTTTATATTTATTGGTTCAGACTTTAAATAATCCGTTGATTCAATGATGCTCAGATCAAAAAAGTCATTTAATAGTGTTTCCAGTCTGTTCGCACGATTTTCCGCAATGGATAATAATTTCTCCCTTTCCTCAGATGAAATGTCTATCGCCTTAGCCATCTGAATATAACCTAAAATGGAAGTTAACGGTGTTCTTAAATCATGCGACATATTCGCAATTAACTTCTGTTGCTCTTGTTCAAAATGGATCCTTTTTTTATTTTCGGTTACGTATAAATCAATTAATCTGTTGATTTCCAACCCTAAGCCTTCAATATTATTATCAAAAAGAGCCATATCAATTTTTTTGTTAGTTATTCGATTATTATAGTGTTGTAACTGCATTCTCACCTTTTTTACTTCTTTTTTAAATGCAACTAAGCGAGTGAACAAACATACTGTTATTAAAAAAATGACGATTGTTACAGATAACATTTTCTCCACCCACTTACCAACGATTATTTAATTTCTTTTCGTTTAAAAATGTACACGCCACACAAGGTAAAAAACATCCATGTAATTCCTCCGATTAGAAGGGATTTAATCAATTCACCGTTTGTCAACGTATAGTTAAATACATAACTGAATTGATAAAAAATCGTATGATGATAAAAGGCAGCAAGAATTGATGAAAAATCGGAAAATACTCTTACAACATCGATTAAAAGGGATAGTACAATAGAAAGAATAATCGTTTTCCCACTATCTTCCGTTACGATAGCAATTAACATGATAATAGATGTAAATCCTAGTAATTGCAATGTGAATAAACTGTATCCCCTACCGAGATATATTAGGTTAGTGATACCTAATATTTCCCCTCGTCCAAATAAAATGACGATGATAATGGCTGTTAACAATGGTATGATAACCGTAATAAGAATTGATCCAAATGAAAAAGCAAGGAACTTTGCTATGAAAATATGGTTCCTTTTATTCCCGCTAATGATTTGATTTTTGATAACACCACTTTGTGAAAATTCCGTTGAAATATAAAAACCAGCGAACGTACATACAACCAGATTTAAAATTAATGTTGCTGTAAATGTCGATAAAGCGTTTAACTCGCTTAAACCTGCACTGTCAAAAGCAGTACCTTCCATCATCCACCAATCCGTAATAACTAGAATATGTAACAATAAACTTAACCCTGTTATTGTCACAATTAAAACCCAAAATGTTTTATTCCGTTGTAATTTATAAAATTCAGCTCTCATCAGATTATTCATTTGCTATCCCTCCTACTAGACTTGTAAAATAGCCTTCAAGACTGTCGCCGTTATGTGACAGGTGTTCAATGATAAGGCCATTGTCTGTTAATGCCCGGGAAACTGTATGAACATCGTCCAAGAGATGATATAGTTTTATCGTACCATCTGGCATCACCTCAAAATCTGTCGTGGAAAAGATATCCTCCAATATGATTGCACCTTTTGCCGGTTGATCAACTTTGATCCGCAAATGTTGTCTGCATTTTTCATCTAATTCTTTTGCTGAAAGTTCTTCTAACAATTTTCCTTCATGGATAATGCCAAAAAACGTGGCTAACTGATGAAGTTCATTTAATATATGACTTGATATTATAACGGTAAGTCCCTTTTCTCGGTTTAGTTTTCTTATTAATTCCCTAAATTCAACAATTCCCATCGGATCCAGGCCGTTGGTAGGCTCATCGAGAATCAAGAATTCCGGATCACTAAGTAATGCAATTCCAAGTCCGAGTCTTTGTTTCATTCCAAGGGAGAAATTTTTCACTTTTTTCTTACCTGTATCCCTAAGCCCTACAAGTTCCAATGTATTTATGATACAGTCCTTACCGGGAATACCTTTTTGTAATCGATGAACCTCTAAATTTTCAAATGCATTCATGTTTGGAAAAAGGGCTGGGGTTTCGATAATTGCCCCCATTCTTTTTTGTCCCTCACTAATCGTCAGTGGGTTATCGTTACCAAACAGGTCAATTGATCCATTTGTTGGAAAGGCAAGCCCTGTTACTAAACGTAACAACGTTGATTTTCCAGCACCATTTTGACCAATTAACCCATAGATTTCGCCTTTTTTTACGTTAACATTGATATTCTGAATGGCGAAATCATGGTTATACTTTTTTGAAAGCTGATTTGTTCTTAAGATATATTGACTCAACTAATTAACCTCCTTATTTGTTCTACATTTAGTATGAGGTATAAAACATAAGAAAGGCTTAAAACAATCCTTAAGAAAACCTTAAGATTTAAGACGATAACCCATTCCCCAAATTGTTTCGATATATTCTTCATTTGGGTTTGCCCGAGAAAGTTTGTTTCGTAAATTACTCATATGAACATTTATTGTGTTATCATCTCCGTAGAATGGTTCATGCCATACACTTTCAAAAAGATTGGATTTTGAAAACACCTTGTTTGGGGATGTCATTAATAGAACTAATATTGCATATTCAAGGGCAGTCAATGTGAGACTTTTACCATTTACAGTAACCACTTTTGCTTCCAAATCTAGTTGAATGTCTTTATGAACTAACTGATTTATCTTTAATGTTTCATAAGGTTGTTTGTATCTTCTTAATAAAGAATCAATCCTTGCAGACACTTCCTCTACATCAAAAGGTTTTGCAATAAAATCATCAGCGCCAGAACGTAAACCTTTAACCTTTGTCTGCTGTTCGCTTTTAGCTGAAATAATAATTACTGGGATAGAACCTTTAGATCTTATTGCCTCAAGAATCTCTTCTCCCGCCATCCCTGGAAGCATTAAGTCTAATAATACTAAGTCCCATTCCTGTTTCTCTAAATAAATCATTGCCTCCGTTCCAGAGTAGGCTGGCTGCGGGAAATAATTACTCTTTTTCACAATTTTGCAAAGCAATTGATTTATATCATCGTCATCTTCAACAATTAGAATTTTTATTTTCTGTTCCATTTTTTCTCCCTTTCTATTTTTATTATGAAGAAAAACTACTCATACACTGACAGGATACGGCTGACATAGTAAATGATCTTCCTTTTCTCCATTTTTATGAGGATAATCTTTTAGATTCCCTTCATATACTAATTGTAAGTTAAATATTTCCTGCAACTCATGCGGTGCAATTAGTGATAAAGGCTTTTTAAAATTTATAGATGTACCTTCTTTTAGAACACATGCTACAAATTGAGAACAGAAAAAGGCATTTTTTCTGTTAATCGGTCTGTTTATTATAACACCTAATAACCCCAAAATATGATAACGGTATTCTTGTTTTTTTGCTTCTATATCCCGGATAAATTGTTTCATTTTGTCATATCCATCTTCTGTTACTTCAAATGAATAAATAGCACAATTGGCTTGTTTAAACAAATTGCTATCGATATCTTCCTTGACAAATCCTCCAATGAAGGGATTTCTAACATTTTTTCTCCCAAAACTATATACTTCTGATAGTTTCGAATTGAATGTTATTGATGCATGATTGTACGGTTTTTTAGTATAGATCTTAATCATTTTAGTAAATAATGTCCCTGTATCTGTTAATAGAATATATCCCTTATTTGCAATCATAACTCATCTCCTAAACAAATATTAAAAAATCACTTATTATGTATACTTTACAACTGAAATCATAAGAAAGACTAAATAGATTCCTTAAGAAAACCTTAAGATTATAAATAAAATAGTAGCCATTTTAGGGCTTACGTATCGGTGTGGTTTTATAAGGTACCCGAACTTTTCCCTAATCTGCTCCTTAATTTTAAATACTTTTTTATCTAAAGGGGTTGAACCAGCCATTTCATTTTAAAGATTAATGATATGGGAAAACTCATCATTCCAAATCTTTATCAGTCGCAGTGAAAAAGAAGCCCCACCCCCATGGGTTGCTGTAATGAAAAAATTATAATATGCCAACACTAGCTAAGAATCAAAAAGGTTCCAAAGGTTTGAAACCTCGGAACCTTTGATCATTTCATTTCAGATGAAGCAACTGTCTCCACCGTTGGTAGATAGATTAGTGACTTAAACAGATCCCCATCAATGTTTATTTCGAATTTCCCATTTTGGTTTTCGATAAGGCTTTTTGTAATTGATAATCCAAGTCCACTTCCATGACCAGTTCTCGATTCATCCCCGCGTTTGAATCTTTCCATTAATTCCTCTTCAGTAATGTTCAATTCATATTTAGAAATATTTTTAAAACTAATAAGTGTTTCGGCACTTTTTTGAGTAATATCGATATATACCCTTGAACCTTCTAGTGCATAGTTAAAAATATTAGTTAAAATGTTTTCAATGGAGCGCCAGAGTAATTTCCCATCTGCGATGATATACATGTGCTCCTTTGGATAATTAAATTTAAAAGAGAAATTTTTTTCAGAGATTTGTTCACTTAACTCGCCAATTCCTTGATTGATTAAAGCTACAATATCAATTTCCTGTAAATCAACAGGTATATCACCACTTGAAGCTTTTGCAGCAGCAAATAAATCATCTATCAACACTTTCATTCGTT
>DAMCTP010000076.1:0-9258 GCA_032113595.1 Pseudogracilibacillus sp. | reverse complement strand
TAAATTGCTTTATATCAGATGATGACAACAAGTGATATTTTGTTAAATATTTACCTTTTTCAGAATAAATATTGTTGCTAAGAATACAAAAATGTGTTAGTTTATAAATAAATTATTTCATTTATTTACGATTATTCATAAAGTATTTGCTTCATAATTTAATTGGGAGGGATAAAATGGACCATATTTATGAGAAAATAAATTCACAAAAAAGGACCTTTTCCAAAGGTTTCAATAAAATTGCAAATTATTTCCTAAGAGACCCTCAGGTATTTGCAATGAATTCAGCGACACAGGCTGGGGTTCTTATCGGTGTCAGTGAAACGACCATCATTCGTTTTGCGAATGGATTGGGCTACTCGGGTTATAGTGAATTACAACAGGATGTGCAACAAAGTTTTTTTAATAAAAGTAATTTATCTGGCTTTCTCGATTCGAAATCATTAGATAGCGACAGTTCTAGTCCTATTAAAAATCTAATTTTCAATGATATTAATAATATCCAGCAATTTATTAGTCAAATTTCTGAAAAAGATTTAGAGAAAGTTGTTGAAAAGTTAACAGAGGCAAATCGTATTTTGACTTGCGGGGTTCGTTCATCGCATTCTTTTGCAAGTTGGTTTACTTTTGCGCTGGATTTAATAAGAGGTGATACTAGACTTTATCAACCAAATTTAGATGATGTACTACTAAGAATTAGTGAATTAGATAAGTCAAGTGTGGTAGTGGCCTTTTCATTTCACCGATATGCTGTCGATACAATTCATTTAGCCAAGTTAGCCAAACGACAAGGGGCATACATCATTGCATTTACCGATTCTACATTTGCCCCAATTACAAAACATGCTGATACAGTTTTACCTATCCAACTACAAGTTAAATCAACTTTAGATGTTGCACCAATTGCTTTTACACTAATGAATAGCATTATTTCTTCTGTATCACTTAAAAGCCCTGTCCATTTCCAGGAACGAATTAATAGCTTTGATTCTATCAGGACAGAGGATCTATTTGTACAAGACTATTTAGAGGGTGATTAATGGTGACACAAAATAATTTTGATTTACATAACAGGTTAAATGAAATTTTCACTCACTTACATGCCAATCCCGAAATCAGTTGGGAAGAAGTAAATACTACTGCCTATATCAAAGATTTATTATCACCTTATCCATGTAAAATAACGACATTTGATGATATTACGGGTCTTGTTGTTGAAATTGGCAATGGAAAACCTATAGTCGCTTTACGTGCGGATATTGATGCCCTTTGGCAAGAGGTGGATGGTGAATTTAAAGCAAATCACTCTTGTGGTCATGATGCACATATGACTATAACAATTGGAACTTTTTTATCGTTAATCAACAAAGAAGCCCTTCCCCGAGGAACTTTCCGTTTTATCTTTCAACCCGCTGAGGAAAAAGGGACTGGGGCCCTCACCCTAGCCGAAAAGGGACTTGTTGATGATGTCGATTATTTATATGGCATGCACCTGCGCCCCATCGAAGAATTAAGAACGGGGCAATTTTCACCAGTCATTGTCCATGGGGCAGCAAAATTTATAAAAGGCACTATTAAAGGAGAAGATGCTCACGGTGCTAGGCCACACCTTAACACAAATGCGATTCAAGTTGGCACAGACTTTTTCCAACAATTAAATAACATTCATATGAATCCAATGATTCCATACTCTGTAAAGATGACACAGTTCAGTGCAGGAGGAAAAAGCGACAATATTATTCCTGGAAATGCTGAATTTTCTATAGACCTACGCGCCCAAACAAACGAAGTGATGAACAAATTAACCAATCAAGTGCAACGAATTGCCACAATGTTAGGACAATATTACGATGTGGACATTCATCTTCGAGAAGGGGCAAATATAGCTGCGGCAGTTACTAGTGAGGGGGCTATTACCTTAATGAAAGATGCAATAATCGAAACATTTGGGACTAATCAATTAGTCAATAAAATTAATACTACTGGTGGCGATGACTTTCATTTTTATACGTTAAAAAAACCACACATTAAGGCAACTATGTTAGGAATAGGTTGTGATTTATCACCAGGATTACACCATCCTAAAATGACATTTGAATTTGGTGCTATTCCGAAGGCAGTTGATATTTTATCAAATGCTTTGTTAAAAACGGCTCAAAAACATAATCACAATTAACCTCAGGTAAGGAGGCAACACTTTTGTTAGATAACATTTCAATTCGCCAGTTAACGACGATGGATCATATGAAGTTGGTAGAACAAACGGAAAAAGTCGTCTGGAATATGTCCCCATTACCACTCCATCAAACCTTTACGGCAATAAATAATGGCGGCATTATTTTAGGGGCATTTTCTGATGATAAAATAGTGGGATTCCTTTATGGATTTCCTGGTTTTGATGGAAAAGAGCCCTATCTCTGCTCACATATGCTTGGGATTTTACCAGAATATCGTAAAGGTGGCCTCGGCATGAGAATGAAATTTGAACAGGCAAAAGTTGCAAGGGAAAAAGGCTATTCCAAAATCACCTGGACATATGATCCCTTGGAGAGTTTAAATGCTTATTTAAATTTACATAAATTAGGAGCAGTTGGGGCTTATTATAAGGTTAATCACTATGGGGACATGAATGATAAGCTAAATAAAGGTTTACCGACAGACAGAATTCAAATTAAATGGGATATTTGCAATAATAGAAGGAATTCACAACAAAGTACAACAATTATTGAAAATAAAATACTTCTTAAAATGAATCACTTTATGAAACCTGTTATGACTAGAAATTATAAAAATAACTTTCCCTTAACAAATGGGCCATGGTTTGTTGCCATTCCGGACAATTTTCAAGATATTAAGGTGGAAAATGATGATTTGGCAAAAGAATGGCGCTTTAAATCAAGCACTATTTTTCAAGAATTATTTTCAGCCGGATATAAGGCAACGGATTTAATCCGTGATCCATCTAACCATGTTTGTTATTATTGTTTCACAAAATAACTTTCATTGCATAATAACAGCATCATTACTTTAATGACGATGTCCATTGAATGGTGTCCTCTTTTTATTGACCTTTTGAAAAAAGCCTGATTTTTTTAATGAATCGCTGATTTAAATTTGCCACCCCTTGCCTCTTGGGCATCTATAATGGTGGTAAAAGCGTTGGGATCTATTTCATAAACAATATCTTTTAATTTAGAAATTTCCAAACGAATAATGACAACGTAAATGATATCCTTTTCTAATTGATGATATCCACCTTTTCCGTGAAGTAAAGTCACCTTACGTCCAAGTCGTTTATTAATCGTTTCGGCTAGTTCCTCATACTTATCGGATACGATGATAGTTGCCTTCGTATCATTTAAACCTTGAGTCACTGCATCGATTGTCTTTGAGGCGATATAATAAGTTAATTTTGATAAACTAGTTAAACCCAACAACCAATTGAAAACTCCGTATTTATTTCAGTCATTTCTTCATACATTCCTTGTTTTGATTTCGTTAGGTTCAACAACTCCAATTTCAGCGAAATAATTGACATATTTTCACAGAACGCCTCCTTAGGGAACATTTGTTTGTATGTTAATTATATCAAACGTTTGTTCGTTTGGGGAGCTTTTCTAGCAAAAGGAATTTAAATATATATACGCTTCCATCCCACACCTAAAGACCTAAAGGAATGGGCTTTCTCGCTTATAAATCTGTAATTGCTTCAAACCTTTGCAAATTGGGTTCAATTATTGCCAAAAGGAAGATACTATAGATAATATGTAACATTCTACTTAACAATATTTAATTTTTTAGCTTGAATGGAAAAACCAATAACCCAAATAAAGATGACAATCATTAAACTAACCATAATGAGCATTAAATTTTGTAACCATGCACCAGCAACGGCAACGATAAAAATGACAGAACGTAGGATTTCTAATTTCGTTGTCATTAATGTTGGCACAATTTTTCCATAGGCAGTATCTTTTAATGCTGAAATATCTATGTATTTTAAA
Source organism: Pseudogracilibacillus sp. (assembly GCA_032113595.1). Taxonomy (GTDB): domain Bacteria; phylum Bacillota; class Bacilli; order Bacillales; family Amphibacillaceae; genus Pseudogracilibacillus. Next base: position 5,254 of record DAMCTP010000076.1, on the reverse strand, counting down.
ATGAAATATGATGCCAAAATCGACGGTCCAAGCATAATGAGAAGGGTGAGGCCAATTTTGTGGTCCCACAAAAAATAAAGTGAGGCATAACGGGTTGTCCAATCAACAAAAATTTTAAGTGGATGTGTTTGTAATAATAATTTTCGTTCTTTTAAGTCCATATTATCTTTCTCTCCCTTTACAAATGGCCCTTACAAATAACGTTGCCATCATTATAGCATATTAAGACTTCATGTCTTTAAAATTTTACCACAGTATTCTTTTTCTAAATTAAAAAACTGATAACGATGGGTTATTATCTTATCGTTATCAGTTTTTCATTTATATTTCTCTTTAAGCTGTTCCTTACGAATTAATTCACGACGTTCGTTTAGGTATTTTTTTACGATGCATGATATATCCTACGATAATCCAAATGATGTAGATAGGAATTATGATTAAAAAGTCTAAAACGGCTAATAAAATAAACGCTGCATTTAATAGAACACCAAGAATAATTGATATTTTTAATAAACCTGGTTTTAGCTTAAATGAAGCTCGCTCATAAGCTTTTTTTTCCCTTTTCGGTAATCCCCATAAAGCAATCCCTAAAATAACTGCATTGAACAACAACCCGACAATCGTTATGGTTGCAAAAAAGTCTGCACTGAAACCTGAAAATATACCGATTGCCCCCAAGATAACTAAAAAAGTAATCGGAAACAAAGGGGTATTGTTCACTTTCTTATTCATTAACTTTTCATTAAATATTCCCTCTTTCGCTAACGCTGTAAAGTCCCCTGGAATAGTCATTAACACTGCATTAATTGTCGTAACCGTTGCAAATAAGGCACCAATACTAATAAAAAACACTACCGGCGGACTTAAAAATACCTGAGCCGCTTCTGCCACAGAGGCACCTGAGGCACTTAATTGCTCCCACGGAATAACACCGACTGCAACAAGACTGACGAGCATATAAATTAGGACGATTAAACCCATACTAATAAATATTGCTCTCGGAATATTTTTCTTTGGATTTTCAATCGTACCACCAATTTCAGAAATAATTCCGAGACCGACGTAAGAATAAACGGCTAAAGCACTCCCCATTAAGAAACTTCCCATTCCGTTAGGTATCAAAGGGGTTAAATTTTGTGCTTCAATATGAAATAAACCAGGTACTGCAAATATTAATAGTGCCAAAACAATCCACAGTGTCATTAATATTTGCACCATTTCAGCCATTTTTATTCCTAACAAGTTAATCCCATATAGTAATAGAATAATCAATAAAGCTGTTAATTGCACCGGTAGTTGCGGGAAGAAAAACTGCAAATATTCCGCAAACCCGATGGCAAGCATGATTGTTGCCCCTATTCCCCCTAAAATTAACGAGATAGTTGCTAAATAACCAAGTGTTGGATTTAATAATCGTTTATTGTAATGATACGTTCCCCCAGTTGCTGGCATAGCAGCCCCAAGTTGTGCATAAAATATGGAACCAAAAAATGCAGGAATAAAAGCAATAAAATAAGCTATAAATAAAGACGGACCTGTTTGTCCTGCAATCGGAGCTAATAAAATAAAAATCGAGGCTCCTATCACTGTACCAACGATAATCGCAATCGCACCAATAAGACCAATTTTTTTAGGTGAATCACCCATCTTGCAAACTCCTCCTTTTTTAATCAATTTATTTTTTCATACAAAATCTCTACTTTTTCTCATCACCCCCATCCCAAACTTCAATAACAATTTTATTTCACCCATTTCTCTGATACCCGATCATAGTACTCATATTGATCATCTTTTAATTGATGTTTCGCTATCCTTTCTGAAGGTGTAATTGGCATATCCTCTCTAATTTCCCAGTATCTTGGTACTTTGAATGATGCCAAATGATTTGTACAATGGGAAATTAGTTGAGCAATCAATTCATCCCTATCGGCAGTCTCCTCACCCGGAACGATATGTGCCTTTACTTCTTCCCCCCGAATTTCATCTTCTACTGCAGTACATGCGGCAATTTGCACCTTATCATTCAACATAATTACTTCTTCCACTTCAGCTGCAGCGATATTTTCCCCACTTCTACGGATCATGTCTTTTACCCTTCCACCATAGAAAACAATACCATCCTCGTTCATGTAAGCAATGTCACCTGTATGAAACCATCCATTTCTGAACACTTTATTCGTTGCCTCATGATCTTTAAAATATCCATCCATCATCCCTTTACCCCTAAATGCCATTTCACCTAATTCACCACGAGTAGCAAACTCACCTTCACTATTAATAATTCTTACCTCTCGATCTGTTGCAGGACGTCCGAGTGCGTCAGTTCCAACATATTGATCATGTTCATGAATCCGCATTGAAATGTCATAACCCGTTTCAGTCATACCAAACACTTCATACCAAGGTACAGACCAACGTCTTTCAATTTCTTCATGTAAGTAAGCCGGAATTGCTGAACACCCGATAAATCTAACTTGATGATTTTTTTCTTCAAATGATTCTGGCATTTTCAATAAAAGGATTGGCATATTTCCTAATACATAAAAGAAAGTTACACCGTAATCGTAAACCTTTTTCCAAAATGAAGATGGACTAAATCTGTCAAGTACAACTAATGTCGATCCATTAACTAATGTTGCCATTGTATTCCATTGGGGGTCCATGTAGTAAAATGGTTGGGATGTTAACAAAATGTCATCTTCATTAATGCCGATTAAAGTTTTGTCCGCGATTTTTTCACCAATATTAATCCAATATTTTTGTGATAACATACATCCTTTGGGTTTTCCCGTAGTTCCCGAAGTATATTGAATATTCATTAATGTTTCCGAAAAAATATGGCGCTTATATTCATAATGATTAGGAAAGTCGTTAAATAGATCGGATAAAAATCCATCTGCGTTATCATGTTTTTCATCAATCGTTATTAACATAAAGGACGCTTCATCACTTTCGCGCAGGGAATGCAACATATCCACTTTTTCATAAGTTGTCATCACTAATTTTGCTTCTGAATGATTAATTTGATATTTCGCATCAAAAGCTTGATACCGATAATTTAATGGAATCGTCACTCCTCCAATCAAACCCAAACCTAACCAACTGAAAGGAAAAGACGACACATTTGGCATCATTAGCACCACTTTATCCCCTTTTTCAATACCGAGACCAACTAATACTGATGCATAATGCTCAGCACGTTCCTTCACTTCATGAAAAGTATATTTTTCATTTGTATCATCGAAAATTAGGGCTGTTTTGTCCCCCCATCTATTAGCTGCTTGCTCCATTACCTGATATACATTATCTAATTCTGTACGTTGATTTGTACGAGTCATTATTTCACTCCTCCTCATCATTCGCTATATATTTTAACTAATGCGTTAATTTCATTTTCCAAACTTGCTTCCAATGTGCCTGAATAACCTTCATGTAGTAAATTTTTAACAATACTCATAGATGCTAGTGGACGTTCCCCTAAAGTTAATATTTTCTCTCTTACTTTAGCTAATAATTCATGTTTTTCATAAATATCATTTATTAATCCAATATTTTTGGCATCTTCTGCTAAAATATTTTCGCCAAAGAATAACAATTCCTTTGCCTTCAACAAACCCACTTTCTTTACTAAAAAATAAGAAGAACCTTGTGTGATTGATAGACCAACCTTTAATTCTGGAAAGCCAATCTTCGTATCTTTTGCTGCATATATTAAGTCGCTATTAAGGGCAATTTCAAATCCGGCTCCCAACGTGTAACCATGAATCATAGAAATAACCGGTGCCTTAAATGCCACTATTAGTTTCGTTATTTCCTGCATTTTGTTTAAATAATTCATTACTTTTGCTTGATCTGTTAAATCCACACCCTCATTTATATCGTGGCCAGAACAGAAACTATCACCGTTTCCCCTGATCAATACCATTTTAGGGGGAGAATTTGCAAGATAAGAAAGTGCTTCGTGTAGGTCATTGACCATCCGTTCTGAAAGCGCATTCAACTTTTCTGGACGATTAAGCACAATCTCGTTATATATTTCATTACTATTCAGTTCAATCGTTTCATACATAAACCATCTCTCCTATTATTGACTTTTTAACAATCGTTGCGCATTTCCGTAAAAAAGTTTTTGCAGGACCTCTTCTTTCAAACCTAATTGTAAAAATCCCTTTTTCGCCCTTTCAAAAGTTAATACTGGCCAATCCGTACCGAATAAAATTTGATTTTGCAGCAAATTGTTCATTAACACAAATAATGTTTCCCACCCTGAACCTGGTAAGGCAATATATTTGGGATCCAATCCACCGAATTCTATAAAAACATTTCTATGTCTTCTGGCAATAGCAGTCATTTGTGGGACCCAAGGCCAACCACCATGACACGCAATGATATTTAATTGAGGAAAATCGACTGCAATTTGATCAATAAAAAGTGGGTTGTTTTCCGTTATGGCACTCTTCATCGAATAATGAACCCCAGTATGGAACGAAATAATTAACCCTAACTTGGTAGCTGTCGCATATAGAGGATATAACCTTCTATCTAATGGATCAACATTAAAAAATACCGGCTGTAAGTTAATGCCTTTTAAACCTAATTGGTGAATTGACTCTGCTTGTTCAACTAACAGAATTGGGTTCAAATCATTCAAATTGACTGTCCCAAAGCCTGCCAGTTGTTGAGGATATTTTTTTACTAATGCAGCAGTTTTCTCATTTAAATCATTTGCATCCTCACCAAATTCATATTCTGCATGGACAACAGCTAATTCAACTTCCGCTTCTTCCATCTCTTTTAATAGTACTTCTGTCGATTTCACACCGGAATCATAAACACTAAATATTTCATTATATTTTCCGTAAAAGTTTAACATTTCTTCTCTTGTGACTTGTCGGAATTCTTCTGGTAATCTTACTCTAATATCAATAACCACATGGTCCCCTCCTAAATTTATCGGACTAATTTTTGACCGTAAATAGCATATTGATCTGCTATTTGTTCTAGACTAAGTCTCCCATCACTCCTATACCAATGAGCGACACCTGTACAAAGGCTAATAATGGCAAAAGAAGTAATATTCAAATCCTGAAACTGAAATTGACCCGTCTTTTTCCCTTCCTCTAAAATATTCTTCCAAATTTGTTCATATATATTTCTTTGTACTTTTATTTTTTCCTTACTCTCCCCTTCTAAAGAACGATACTCTGTATCAACCACCAGAGCTGCTAACCGTTCTTTTCCGTGGGTTTCTACA
>DAMCTP010000075.1:0-9558 GCA_032113595.1 Pseudogracilibacillus sp. | reverse complement strand
TCACGATTTTCAAATGAGCATCTGGCTCTTGCTCGGCTGACTTTCATGATTTCGCAATTCTCAGCTGAGAATCAATCACCTTTTCCCTGATTAACTAATTTCCCAACAAAGAAGAAAACATAAATAATAAAATCGATGGTCCTCAAAAAGAATCATCGACTTATTTTTAAATATACTATTTTTTTAATACATCTCGGGATTCATTCTTATAGGTCGAACAATGTCCCTGATTTGTTACATGTTCGGTATTGTCCCAAGAGTAAACCAACTACGATCTATACACTTCTTCTTCTAGTTTATTAACACTAATGATTAAACAGTTATCCTTATCAGTGTGAACTAACTTCTTACGTTTTAGCTGTGTTAATGTCCGACTAACAGTTTCACGGCTTGAACCTATCATGTTAGCCAATTCCCGATTTGTCAACGTCAAGTTTATTTTGAACGTTTCCTCATCTATTTTTTTCCCATTCTTTTTAACTAATCTTAATAGCAACATGATTATTTGATCATACGTATTGTATAATATTTTTTGTTCAAGTCGATCTTGTAAATCAACGATAATCCCCCCGAGAACACGGAACATTTTAATACTTATTTCGGGATGTGTAATAAGAAAATTTTCAAAAGAATCTATTGGAATGATAATTAACTTTGCCGGTTCTATTACTTCAGCATGTGCAGGGTAATTCCCTTTACGGAATAAACCTTGGTGTGGAAACATGTCATTCGTTTGTAATACATTGACAATTTGTTCTTTCCCTTCATAGTCAGTTTTATATATTTTGATTTTACCCGATTGAATAAAATAAACATGACTAATAGGTTGATCTTGTAAAAATATAATTTCTCGATTACGAAATTCTCTTACCTGTGAAAAATCTATAATCGGCGTCATTTCATAATCTGTTAAATTTTGAAAAATGGGAAATTGTTTTAAAAAGGATAACGAGTCCATTTGTTTCATGAGAATCCCCCCAAAAAATCCACTCTTAAACATAGTTTACCATAAATTTCATGAACAATGCCCAGAAAGAAGTTTATATTTACTTATAATAATTCCTTTAATATGATAAATAATCCTACTGCAACACAATAATATGTAAACACGTGGATGTATCCTTTTGTCAAAAGTTGAATGAACCATTTTAAGGCAAAATAGGTAGCGAAAACTGATGAAAACATCGCCAATATATAAGGTATAAGCAACTTAATAATTTGTTCATCATTTATAAATTCATTGACCGACAGCGACATCGTTCCGATTGTAACGGGTATAAACAATAGAAAGGAAAATTTTATCGCCGTCGTTCGTTTAAAGCCTAACAAAAGTGCTGTAATAACGGTAATTCCAGACCTACTAATCCCGGGTAATAGGGCAAAGGATTGGGCAATCCCTATTTTGATTGAATCAAGGAAAGTGATATCTTTGTCCCACTTATCCCCATCTAAATGACGAATAACCCAAACTAACAATCCTGTTATCAGCAATGCCATTCCAACAAAAATGATGGCAGTAAGTTGATTGGTAATAATTGGTTCAAGGTATAAACCAATGATACCAGTAACAAATGTAGCTAGAATTAACTGACATAAAAAGATAAAATTGTGATAAAATCTTTTTTCCTTATATAAGGTGAATAATAACGCTTCCTTTAAAATGACGATTATATCCCGACGATATATCAGTATAATAGCGATTAGTGAGCCGAAATGGGTCACAATTTCCAAAGAAAGACCCGGAGTCTCAATATTTAGAAATTCCTTTAATATAAGGGAATGGCCGCTAGAGGAAATTGGCAATGGTTCCGTAAAACCTTGTAACAATCCTACTAAAATAAATTTAATGATAACAATAATTTTTTCCGTTAAAATGTTCGACACCTTCTTAAAACAAAGATTATTACGTTATATATGAAAGGTGTCACATATATATGAATTTTTTGAACAAAAATAAAAACCTCGTTTATATGAACAAGGTTTAGATTTGATTGTTTATTTACTTGGGTTCAACCGCTTTTAAAACGCCACTAATTAACAGGATACCAACGAATACTGCAGCAGAATAGACGAGAGATTGTGTCATATTAAATGCATCATCTGCCATACTTGCTAATACGTAGGCGAGAGCTCCGCCTATCAGTAATGCCCAAATAGCCATCATAATAAATCTCAATTTTTCCACCTCATTTAATGGTACATTCATTTATTAAGAAAAAATTCATATCCTAATTTATTGTAACAAAACTTATATTCATTGAAAAGTTTTATCATTATTTTCTTGCAATTATTAATAAAATAGATTAAAATTAGTACCAAGTCATAAGATTTGATAATAAAGCTAAGGGAGATTCTAATATGGGTGTAGGAATTATTGGAACTGGACATTATGCTCCAGATAATATTGTGACAAATAAAGATTTAGAAAAAATAGTTGATACAACAGATGAATGGATTCGGACACGAACCGGAATAGAAGAACGTCGTATTGCCAAGGATGATGAAGATTCTTCAGACATGGCTTTTTATGCTGCCCAGAAGGCGATAGCAGCTGCGGGAATTTCAGTTGAGGAAATAGACCTCATTTTAGTTGCAACTGTCACCCCAGACACCCCATTTCCATCGGTTTCATGTATGATCCAAGACCGATTGGGAGCAAAAAATGCTGCTGCATTAGATTTAGGAGCAGCTTGTGCTGGATTCATGTACGGAGTTATTACTGGAGCACAATACATTGAATCAAAAACATACAAAAATGTACTCGTTGTCGGTGTAGATAAATTATCTAAAATAATTGATTGGACAGACAGGAATACGTGTGTATTAATGGGCGATGGAGCCGGTGCTGCAGTGTTATCAGAAGTTTCTGAAGGAAAAGGGATTTTGTCATTTGAACTCGGCGCAAATGGAGCCGGGGGAAAATATTTGTATGAAAGTGATGAAAATTTCCTTGTCATGAATGGGAGAGAGGTATTTAAATTTGCTGTCCGCCAAATGCCTGAATCTTCTGAATTAGTGATTAAAAAGGCTGGTTTGAAAAAGGAAGATGTTGATTATTTAATTCCACATCAGGCTAATATTAGGATTATGGAGGCGGCAAGACAACGGTTAAATATTCCCGATGAGCGAATGGCAAAATCAATTAAACGATATGGTAACAATTCATCAGCCTCCATTCCAATTGCATTATCGGAATCCATTAATGAAGGTAAAATTAAAGATGGCGATGTTATTGTCCTCGTTGGTTTTGGTGGTGGACTTACTTGGGGAGCAGTTGCAATAAGGTGGGGAAGATAAATTTAGGATTATTTTTACAATTTATGATAAAATCGAATTTAAATAGATTAAACGCTCATTTAAAAGTTAGGAGGTAAAATCATGGAACATAGAAGGGTAGTTGTAACAGGGATTGGTGCTGTTACTCCTCTTGGTAATGATGCTGAAACATTATGGTCAAATATCGTAACAAACAAGTCGGGAATAGATTTTATAACAAAAGTAAATAAAGATGATTTTCCTGTTTTTGCAGCAGGTGAAGTGAAAGATTTTGATGCAAAAGATTTTATGGATAAAAAAGATGCTCGTAAAATGGATTTCTTTACACAGTATGCTGTAGCTGCTTCTAAAATGGCGGTTAAGGATGCGAATTTAACGATTGATGAAAATAATGCTGATCGTGTCGGTGTATGGATTGGTTGTGGTATCGGTGGTATGGATGTTTATGAACAACAAGTAAGACGTTTTATTGATAGTGGCTATCGTAAGGTAAGTCCATTTTTCGTACCGATGTTAATTCCAGATATGGCTTCTGGTCAAGTTTCTATTCAACTTGGAGCAAGAGGAATTAATTCTTGTTCTGTCACAGCCTGTGCATCTGGGACCAATTCTATCGGTGACGCTTTTAAAGCGGTTCAAAGAGGAGCAGTCGATTATATTATTACTGGTGGAACAGAATCTCCAATTACTAACATGGCATTTGCCGGATTTTCATCAATGAGGGCCCTTTCTCTTAATGAGGACCCAACAAAGGCAAGTCGTCCATTTGATAAAAATCGTGATGGTTTTGTCATGGGAGAAGGAGCGGGAATTTTAGTACTTGAAACCCTTGATTCAGCAATAGAACGGGGAGCACATATTTATGCGGAAATTGTCGGGTATGGGTCAACTGGAGATGCTTATCATATAACTGCTCCCGCTGAAGGTGGAACTGGTGCGGCAAAAGCCATGCAGCAAGCTATTGATGATGCTGGTGTCAATTATGACCAAGTTGATTATATTAATGCGCATGGAACAAGTACGGAAATGAATGACAAGTATGAAACACAAGCAATAAAATCAATTTTTAAAGACCATGCCTATGAGTTAGCCGTTTCATCTACAAAATCAATGACAGGACATTTGTTAGGTGCTGCGGGAGGTGTTGAGGCGGTTATTTCTGTGAAAGCAATAGATGACAGTGTGCTGCCAGCGACAATTAATTACGAAACACCAGATGAAGAATGTGATTTGGACTATGTACCAAATGAGTCTAGAAAACAACCAGTCAATGTCGTTTTAAGTAATTCATTTGGCTTTGGTGGGCACAATGCATGCCTTGTTTTTAAAAAATATGAATAATAAGTGCTATTTTTCAATTTATAATATGTTAAATGTTTATGCCTTAAGGGGAAGTGAATCATCCTCTTAAGGTTTTTTAATGGGATAATTTGGTGTGGGGCATGAATTTCTTGGTGCAAAAAATCATAGCAGGAATTGGGGTGTAGTACGAGATTTTCCTGACGAAGCGTTTCTAAATGTGTTTTTATCTACAAAATAATGACCAACGAAAATCCTCAAACATATAAAATTAAAACATAGAAACTCATGACTACTCATGACTACTATAAACAAGCATATAAATAAGAAAAGGACATGCTTGGAGTGATGTAAAATGGGGTTAATTTTAATTTTTTTAATTGGGTTTGGACTAGCAGTATCTGGAGGGGTTACGAGCATTGCCTACATGAACTTTTTGCCGGCAGGAATTTCTTGGGAGGAATATTTTTTATTCATTAGTAGGCGAATAGAGTGTTACTTTTTACCAGTCGGATTTTTGCTAATGTTTATATCTATTTATTTTTTTCCCAAATGGTATGTAAAATTTGATGACTGAATATATTCTAAATCGAATGGTCATAATGATATAGAATGAAAAAGTAGGGAGGATCAAATGTGTTATATTTACAAACTATTTGGGTAAATTGGTTTGAGAGAGAAAAGTACGGTTTCAATGTGTTTGAATATTTTGAATGGCATAAAAATGATACGATTGAAATGATTGATCGAATGCCTATTGTATTCGTTGAGGAGCCATTCTTTTTGACGATTGAAAATAGTTTAAATCCGTTACCGAAAAAATTACTCGATTATGTACATAATCAGGCGTTTATTAGAAAAGGAAATGAAAATCGAGTATTGCCATTTGTGTTTGTTTTGACTGACGGTGAGAGAGTCCTTGCAATTGACACATTAGGTACCGATATACCTTATAAAAAAAGTAGGCTCATTCCTAAACAAGAACGAAAAACGATTGAATTAATGACGATTGCAAAAGTGAAAAAATTCAATTATAAAAAATCTGCTAGTTTAAATGAGTATTTTGAATATGCTCAATTGATGTATGGATTAACAAGACAAGAAAGGAGAATGAAAAAAATTTTACTGAAGGGCCTTGTGCAGTTGCAAAAGACACAAAATAAAAATGAAATGATGTATTGGCTAACAGAGTGGGATTATGATCAAGCTCAACTGCTGTCAAATGAATTAACTCAGCAGGAATTATGGACAATCTTGTTTAAGGAATTAAAATACGGTTGGAGTAAAAGACATGAAGTCTTTTGTCGTAAATTCGTTAAGGGAAATCGTCATTTAGAACGGACATTCGATTTAGTTTATTCAGAGGAAAAAAATAAGTTAATATAAAAACACCAGGAAATTTGATGTTTTCCTGGTATTTTATATTTCCGCTCCATTTACAAATTTATCTATAATTTACTTAACTCAGTAAGTGAAACTCTTCTTATAAGCGTAGCAGACCCATTTTTTTCTTAACGTCGATTAATGTTTTTTCAGCCACTTTTGAAGCTCTTTGTGCCCCCTCAGTTAATATATCATCTAACAAAGGAGAATGAATTAATTCTTCATATTTTGTCTGGATTGGCTTTAATAATCGTATTACTTCCTCAGCCACCGCTGTTTTAAAATGTCCGTAACCTTGACCGGAAAATTCACTTTCTATTTCGGCAACCGTTTTGTTTGTGCAACTTGAATAAATATCCATTAAATTAGAGACTCCAGGTTTATTTTCCCTATCATACGTGACGACCCCATCTGAATCGGTAACTGCACTTTTAATTTTCTTTTCAATTTTTTTCGGTGTATCCAACATAGAAATGTATCCTTTTTCATTTTCGTCAGATTTACTCATTTTCTTGGTTGGTTGTTGCAATGACATGACCCTTGCCCCTACTTTAGGAATCCGAATATCTGGTATTGTAAAAGTTTTACCAAAACGGTTATTAAATCTTTCAGCAATATTTCTAGTTAATTCCAAGTGTTGTGTTTGATCGTCACCAACCGGGACAATGTTCGTTTGATAAAGTAATATATCGGCTGCCATTAACGTTGGATATGTAAATAATGCAGCTGATACAGCATCTTTTCCAGCCGATTTATCTTTAAACTGGGTCATTCGTTCTAATTCTCCCATATAGCTTAATGATTGAAGCATCCAGTTTAATTCAGAATGTGCTGGGACTTCAGATTGAATAAAAAGCGTTGCCTCTTCAGGATCAATACCAGATGCTATATAAAGGGCGGCAAGAGAACGGATATTATATTTTAATGTTTTGGGATCTTGTGGAACAGTAATGGCATGGTGGTCAACAATACAAAAATAACAATTTTCCTTTTGTTGCAATTCAACAAATTGTCTCATTGCTCCTAAATAATTGCCTAACGTAAGTGTACCACTAGGCTGAATTCCTGAAAAAATAGTTTTCATTATTTTACACTCCAGTTATTGTTATCATTTTAGTTAATTATTTAAAAAAATGAAGCAACGTATGCACTTTAAATCATATACTAGCAAAAAGATGAAATCAAGTGTTGTTAAATAGTGTCGTAGTGTGGTATGATGGGTACTGGTATGAACGGTTTCCCAATTGATTGCCTATTATTTTAATAGGGGTCATTTTTTATGACTTTTTATAATAATTCAAAATTTGTATTTTTCTAGTTTAAAAATAGTTGTTTTCGGACAATATATAGTATAGAAACACAATTATGAATAATCTGTGACAATTGTGAAAAAGATAAAAAACTTTGAAAAACAGTCTACCTTTTAGTCAATAAATATAGTATAATTTATATAGGGAAAATAAACACTAGTCATTATTATTTAATCCATTTTTCAAAGCTTCGATGGGAATTGATTGGAATTTTTACCATGAAATTTAATCATTATTTCATCGAATATCTATATAAAACTTACTAAATAGAAAAGATGGAAGGATGGAAGATTGTTTGCTAACAAAATTACACCGTTAGGACAGCGGGTTGAGCCTTCTAAAATTTAGTTGGGAACTTGGTCATGTTCCAAGAGACATTTATATTAAGTCATTTTTTACTAAATGATATCCTTTCACTCAGGATAACATATGTTTAAAATGATATGTTGCAATTAACATACCAAGATGTTCATTGATCAATCGAATCAATTACATTCAGTAGAAATGAGGAGGGAAGTTACATGGTAACACTCTATACCTCGCCAAGTTGTACGTCTTGCCGGAAAGCAAAGGCATGGTTAGAAGAACATGAAATTCCGTATAAAGAGCGAAATATATTTTCAGAACCACTTACTCTAGATGAAATAAAGGAAATCCTAAGAATGACAGAAGACGGAACCGATGAAATTATTTCAACGAGATCAAAAGTGTTTCAAAAATTAAATGTCAATATTGAAATGTTACCTTTAAATGAATTATTTAGTCTTATTCAAGAAAATCCAGGTCTTTTACGACGTCCGATTATTCTTGATGAAAAAAGATTACAAGTCGGTTATAACGAAGATGAAATTCGTCGTTTCTTACCACGGACTGTACGGACTTTTCAGTTGCGGGAAGCTCAAAAGATGGTTAACTAAACCATTATCCAATGTCATTGAGCAAAGTGTTAAAAAATCGTAAACCATTAATTACTATTGGTTTGCGGTTTTTATTTTTAATAAGCGATGGTGAATGATTGAAAAAAAAGTTTGGAAATAGTATATTAATAGTCAAAGATTTTGTATAGGCACTAATGTTTTCAAAAATGATTTATTGACATACAATATAGATAAGTACAGTTATATTGTAAGTTATAGAAATCTCTTCACCTCATTCTTTAAGGTGTAACAATTTGTTTATGTTCAAATAGAAGGGAGAGGTTGTTAGTGGAAATAGAACGAATTAATGAAAATACGGTCAAATTTTATATTTCGTATATCGATATTGAGGATCGTGGTTTCGAAAGAGAAGAGATTTGGTATAATCGTGAACGCAGTGAACAATTATTTTGGCAAATGATGGATGAAGTTAACTATAAAGAGGATTTCTCTGTAGAAGGTCCACTATGGATTCAAGTGCAAGCTTTAGAAAAAGGGTTAGAAATCATTGTCACTAAGGCCCAGGTGGGGAAAAATGGCACACATATTGAACCGATTACTGAAAATAATGGAGAATTAGATATAGCGTTGAATCAAGAGAAGATTGAGATGAAAAAAGAACAAAAGCAAATGGAAAAGATTGAATTAAGTGATGAAAGCATTTGGATGACAGCTAAATTTGCTGATTTAGAGGATGTCATTCAATTAAGTTATTACTTCCAAGGTGACTATGAAGATGAATTAGATACAGTATTGTACTACTATAAAGATAACTACTTTATTTATGTAGAAATACCACATGAGTTACTCGAGGTACAAGAAGAAATAATCAGTCAAATACTGGAGTTTAGTATTGAATCAAATGTGACCTATCATGTTCTAGACGAATATGGACAGATTGTATTTGATCAAGATATATTTACGAAAACAAAAGCCAATTTCTCAATTGACATGTAATTGAAGGGAAAAAGCGAATTAAAATATTAAAGCATTCTATTGTATTGGGCATTCTCAGTGCCAGTGGATACAATAATGAATGCTTTATTTTTGTTTGGAAATTATTTTATTTTGTAACCATGGTGAATGTCGATTGAAGAATCATTTGAGTTTCCCTCACGATGGAGTGATTAGAAGGGCAAGAATAAGTGGTGAGGAAGGTTACGAAGAAGGTCACTCAGAAGCCGTCCGAGGTCCCCTCATGGCTACAGTTTCCGGAAAATCTTGATTCTCTCGCCGTGAGAGGTCCCCTCATGGCTACAGTTTCCGGAAAATCATGATTCTCTCACCGTGAGAGTTCCCCTCATGGCTAAAGTTCCCAGAAAATCCTGTCAAGTCCAGAATCTTGTGTAAATTTGGATTTTTCCTTATGGCTG
>DAMCTP010000074.1:0-9743 GCA_032113595.1 Pseudogracilibacillus sp. | reverse complement strand
TAGAGAGTCCATTTAAAGAGAAAACAGAAGCCATGAGAAGACCGCCCACGGCTAGAGAAGCCATTAAAAGGGAAAACGGAAGCCGTGAGAAGACCGCTCACGGCTAGAGAACCCATTAAATGAAAATGAAAGCCGTGATAAGACTGCTCACGGCTAGAGAATACATTAAAAAAGAAAACGGAAGCCGTGATAAGACTGCTCATGGCTAGAGAAGCCATTAAAAAAGAAAACGGATGCCGTGAGAAGACCGCCCACGGCTAGAGAACCCATTAAAAGAGAAAACTGAAACCGTGAGAAGTCTGCCCACGGCTAGAGAATCCATTAAAAAAGAAAATGGAAGCCGTGAGAAGACCGCCCACGGCTAGAGAAGCCATTAAAAAAGAAAATGGAAGCCGTGAGAAGACCGCCCACGGCTAGAGAACCCATTAAAAGAGAAAACGGATGCCGTGAGAAGATCGCTCACGGCTAGAAAATCCATATACTTTTATGATACATCAACTCATAAGACGGGTGTTAGAACCCTTAAGACTTCTGGCCGAATAATTTACAAATCTCGACAATGACTTTAGTTGCCTTTTCCATATTGTTAATTGAAATATATTCGTGTTTTCCATGGAAGTTTTCCCCGCCGGTAAAAATATTCGGGGTCGGAAGCCCCATATATGACAATTGTGATCCGTCAGTCCCGCCGCGAATCGGTTCAATAATTGGGTCGATATTCAAATTAATCATCGCTTGTTTTGCCATATCGACAATTTCAATCACTGGTTCAATTTTTTCTCGCATATTGTAATATTGATCAGTCATTTCAAGAACAATACTTTTCTCACCATACTGTTGTTGTAACGATGCAGTATGTTCTTTTATCGTGTTTTTTCGAGCTTGAAAATTGTCTTTGTCAAAATCACGAATAATATAGATTAGCTCCGTTTTTTCTGTCGTTCCTTCCATAGAAATTAAATGATAAAAACCCTCATATCCTTCGGTATGTTCAGGGACCTCTTCTGCCGGTAACATATCAATAAACTGTGTCGCCATTTTTACCGAGTGAATCATTTTATCTTTTGCAGTTCCCGGGTGAGTATTATTTCCGTAAAAAGTGACTTTGGCAGCCGCGGCATTAAAACTCTCATATTGTAGTTCTCCCAAAGGGCCACCATCAACTGTATAGGCAAAATCTGCCGCAAATTTCTCTACATCAAATTTATGGGGCCCCCGTCCGATTTCTTCATCTGGTGTAAAAGCCACGCGAATGGCCCCATGTTCAATTTCAGGGTGCTCAATTAAATATTCCATTGCAGTCATAATTTCAGCAATACCTGCTTTGTTATCTGCCCCTAACAAAGTCGTGCCATCGGTTGTCATTAAAGTATGACCAATATATTTTTTCAACTCAGGAAAATCTGTCGGCGACATCGTGATTCCTAACTTTTCATTTAATAGTATTTCTTCACCTTGATATTCATGATGTAGTTGTGGTTGTACATTGGCACCAGTAAAATCCGTTGCTGTATCTACATGAGCTAAAAATCCAATCGTCGGTAACTCTTTCCCACTATTAGAAGGCAGTGTTGCCATCACATAACCGTTCTCATCTATCGAAACATCCTCCATCCCAATGGCACGTAATTCTTCAACGAGTAAACGCCCTAACACTATTTGACCCTCTGTCGTTGGGACAGTTGTTTTTGACTCATCGGATTGTGTATCTATTTTTGCATAGCGCATTAACCGTTCTATTAACTTGTTTTGCATATATATATCCCTCCAAAATTTACCTTTATTCATTATTATAGAGAAAATAGTAGCAAACGAAAAGAAAATGGCGGGATCATGATTGGTTGAAACTTTATATTTCGACAAATAAAAAGACTTACCAATATCATCCTGGTAAGCCTAGTCTTAACATAATGTTTATTCATTAAAAATTGCTAGTTTTAAAGTGTTTATAATAAATGATAAATCATCATCTGTGATACTTAAAGGTGGGCTAATCGTTAATACATTATTATAGTCCTTTACAGTATAACCGTTTTTACCAATAATGAGGCCAGCCTCTTTGCATCGCCGAATGACGTCGTCAACTTTAGAAGTATGAAGGGGGACTTTGCTTGATTTATCCTCGACCAACTCTATCCCTAGTAAAAGTCCCTTATTTCTAATGTCCCCTACATAGGGATGATTATTTAACACTTTTAATTCTTCGTATAGTCTCTCCCCAAGAACCTGTGAACGTTCTACTAACCCTTCACGTTCCATTATTTCTAGATTTTTAAGTGCAACTGCACATGATGCTGGGCTTCCTCCATATGTGTTCACATGTCTAAACAAATCATATTGGTCAGAACCTTTAAAAGCCTCAAAAATCCCTTTTCTTACGGCAGTAGCTGATAATGGTAAATAGGCGCTAGTAATCCCTTTTGCCATTGTCACAATATCCGGTTTGATGCCAGCATGCATAAATCCAAAAGGCTTCCCCGTTCTGCCAAAACCGTTGATAACTTCATCAACGATTAATAGGGTCCCTGTTTCATCACAAATATTACGAACCTCCTGTAAATAATTATGATGTGGGATTAAGACACCACCACCAGTAATATTTGCTTCCATAATAACAGCGGCAACAGTTTCTTCCATTTCCCAATTGATGATCCTTCTAATTTCATTTGCATGATGCTCACAACATGACCCATCTACATTTAAATGTGATCGATAACAGTCTGGGGGTGGGGCATGAATAAAGCCGTATGCTAAAGGTTCGTAGTTAAATTTTCTTTGTCCTTGCCCAGTAGCTGACATAGCTCCAAGTGTACTGCCGTGATATGATCGATAAAGGGAAATAATTTTCTTTCTCTCATTTTGATTTGTTTGGGCATGGAATTGACGTGCTATTTTAAAGGCTACTTCATTTGCCTCTGAACCACTATTGGAAAAAAAGATAATATATTCATCGTCGAGCCAATCATTTAATTTTTCTCCTAACAAAATAGCTGGTTCATGGGTTTGGGTTAATGGGTAATAAGGCATTTTTGTTAATTGGTTATAAGAAGCCTCGGCTAATTCTTTTCGGCCATAACCGACATTAACACACCACAACCCTGACATACCATCTAGGTATTTTTTGCCATCGGAAGTAGTAATCCACGCACCTTCGGCCTCTGTAATGACCATCGTTGCTTGTGGATCGAATTTCCTCATCCCATGCCAAACATACTTTTCATCCTTATTTAAAAGTTCTTCCGTTGTTTTAGCCATGTGATATAATCACCTCACAACATATTTTCATTAAATCAAAACAGTTCATCAATTTATCCTCTACTAGACCAATCGAGAAGTGATCATTTTTTTGCGGGTATAAAAATTAACGCCATCTTTCCCATTGGCATGTAAGTCACCGAAAAATGAATTTTTAGATCCCGAGAATGGAAAAAATGCCATCGGGGCGGGAACCCCAACATTAACACCTAACATACCAGGCTCGGCATCTTCTCTAAACTGTCTAATCGCACTTGCATTGTTTGAGAATAAGGTGGCTGAATTACCGAAACGTGACGTATTTACAATCTCCAATGCATCGTTTAAATCCTTTGCCCTATGAATACTTAATACAGGGGCAAAAATTTCATCTTTAGCAATTGCCATCGTCGGTTTAACATGATCAAAGACGGTTGGACCTAAAAAGTATCCCTCGGGGAATTTTTCGGAGTCTTTTCTTCCATCCCTCAATAGTGTCGCTCCTTCTTCAATACCTAAATCAATATATTTCAACGCATTCGCCCTGTTTTCTTTGCGAATAACAGGTGTTAAAATAACCTCCTCATCCATTCCGTCACTCATTTTTATCCGATCTATCTCCTTTAGTAAGTTATTGACAAAATCGTCCCCATCACCAACAACAACAACGGCACTACAAGCCATACATCGTTGTCCGGCACTACCGAAGGCAGAACTAATAATATTTTGAATGGCTGTATCCTCATTAGCATCTGGCATCACAATATGATGATTTTTTGCCCCTGCTAATGCTTGGACACGTTTGCCGTTTTTGGCAGCAGTTTCATAAATATACTTAGCGACAGGTTCAGAACCAACAAAGGAGATGGCTTTAATCTCCTCATGCTGAAGAAATCCATTTACAACATCATGTGCACCATGGACAATGTTAAAAACACCATCCGGTAAACCCGCCTCTTGCAGCATTTCAGCAACACGATTTATTAAAACGGGTGTTCTTTCGGAAGGTTTTAATATAAATGTATTCCCACAAGCAATGGCAAGAGGGAACATCCAAAAAGGAACCATCATAGGGAAATTAAATGGTGATATTCCCGCAACTACTCCTAAGGGATAACGAAACATTTGCGAATCGATGTTCGTTGCAATGGTTGATAAGTTTTCACCCATCATTAAACTAGGTGCCCCTGATGCAAATTCAACACACTCGATTCCCCGCAGTACTTCACCATAGGCTTCCTTGTAGCTTTTGCCATTTTCTTGGGTAACTAGGCGGGCTAACTCTTCATGGTGTTCTGTTAATATATGCTGGAATTTAAACATGATTCTTGCCCGAACTGGAACCGGTGTTTTCTTCCATGACTCAAATGCGTTTCGGGCAGCATCGACAGCAACATCAACATCACTAAAGGAAGAAATCGGAACTTTTGCTATCGGTTTTTCATTGGCTGGATTTGGTACAGTTAAAAATTGACCAGTATTGGCATCAACCCACTGTCCATTAATAAAATTTTTTAAAAGAGTAGGTTGTTTACTTGTTTGTGTCATGTCACTTCCTCCTGTTTATTTGTATACAGCTTCTAGTAATTAAGTATACTGTCCTGTTGATTCGTTTACATTAGACATTAAGTTAAACTATTTTTGGCTTTATTTTACGATAAGTTTTTAACATTTAAGTGGAAAGACTTTTAGTTAATCACATCTGGATAGAGACATATTTTTCTTCAACATATTCTAAAATTCCGGAACGCCCTCCTTCACGACCAATACCACTTTCTTTAAACCCTCCAAATGGACCTTGGACAGTAACTGGGGCAGGGTCGTTAATTCCAACAATCCCATATTCTAACTCATTCATCATTCTAAGTCCTCGCCCTAAATTAGCGGTATAGCAATAGGCAGCCAGGCCGTAATTTGTATGATTCGCCTTTTGAATCACTTCTTCTTCGGTTTTAAAAGAAAAAATAGGTGCAACGGGACCAAATGTTTCTTCCGTAGCTATTTTCATCTTTTCATTTGCGTTTCCAATTACGGTAGGTTCATAGAAATAGCCTTGTAACTTATTATTATCGTAAGGTTTTCCACCACAAAGTATGACCCCTTGATTAGAGAGGGCATCTGATACATGGTCTTGTACCTTGGCGAAGGCATGCTCATTAATTAAGGGACCAATTTTTGTATCCTCACTAATCCCATTTCCAATTTGTAGCTGACTTGTATATGAGGCTAATTTATCACCAAATGCCTTGGCAACACTTTCTTCCACATAAATCCGGTTTGTACAAATGCATGTTTGTCCATTGTTGACAAAATTCGTCATCATCGCTCCTTTTGCGGCTTTATCAAGGTCAGCATCAGCAAAAACGATAAATGGTGCATGCCCTCCTAATTCCATTGAAATGTTCTTAACTGTATTAGCGGAATCACGAAGTAGTTTTTTCCCTACGGCGGTTGACCCGGTGAACGTAATTTTTCGAACAATAGGGCTACTTGTAAGTTCCGCACCAATTTCTTCAGCATCACCAATGACTAAGTTAACAACCCCCTCTGGGATCTTAGCTTGATGAAAACATTCAAATATTTTTATGGCTGACAATGGAGTGGCTGGGGCAGGTTTAATAACAACTGTGCAACCGGCTGCTATGGCAGGGGCAATTTTCCGTGTAATCATCGATAAGGGAAAATTCCATGGTGTAATTGCTCCAACAACTCCTATCGGTTGTCTTAAAACCATTAAATGTTTGTCAGCCTGTGAGGGAGGAATTGTTTCACCGTATACACGTTTTCCTTCTTCAGCAAACCATTCCATATAACCGATGGCACTATTTACCTCTCGTCTAGATTCAATAATAGGTTTCCCCATTTCCTTCGTAATGGTTGTTGCTAGAATTTCTGATCTTTCTCTCATTAAGGCAACAGTTTTCATTAAATAGTTACTTCTTTCGACCGCAGTTGTTTTTTTCCATTTTAAAAAAGCGTTGTTCGCTGCTTCAATGGCCCTTTTTGCATCATGCTTCCCTCCGTAGGCGGTTTGCTCGATTATTTCACCTGTTGCCGGATTGATTATATCCATTGTTTCTCCTGATTGAGCTTGTTGCCAAGTTCCGTTAATATACATCAAATTCCTTACCTCCTACCTTTGATTCTTTTTAAATAAATTTCCTATCCTTTAATGGTGTTACACTTCCGATGAGTCGATTTCTACGAAGCAACTCCAAATCAACATCACCATAAACAATGGTTTCCGAATTTGCTTCACACTGAGCAATAACACCGTCATCAGGAAAGCTAACATCAATTGGTGAAAATATTGCACTTTGTGCATAATTAGTAGGTAAATGACTTACGTGTGGCAAATGCCCAACTTTACCTGATAGAACATAGAAAACCTCATTTTCGATTGCACGTGCTTGTGTACAGTGTCGTATACGTAAATAATCTTTTCTATTTTCTGCTTTAAACGGAGAAAATATAATGTTGGCTCCTTTGTCTGTTACGATTTGTGCGAGTTGAGGATGTAAATTGTCATAGCCAATAATAATAGCCACTTTACCACAATCAGTATCAAAAACTTTCATTTCTGTTCCTTCACCCAGACCAAGCCAATTTCTTTCGTGAGCGGTTGTATGGATTTTCTCTTGTTTATCAATTTTTCCATTTCGATGAAATAGATAGGATAATTCAAAGATATCATCATTACGATTAATAAAATGTGACCCAGCCACAATATTGACGTTATACCTAATCGCTAAATCGGTAAAAAGGTCTTCATATTTGTTAGTGAAAGTGGTCAAAAAATCAATTTGCTTTCTTGGTACTTTTTCAGATGTGAATGAAAGAAGTTGTTCAGTCAATGTTGCCGGAAAGACGATGAAATCAACTCTTTTTTTCGAACTGGATTGAATGAAATATTCACAAATTGATGAAAATTGTCCAAAATCATCGACCTGTCTCAGCTGATATTGAATCGAAGCAATCCGGATGGGTTCAGCATGTTGGTAATATTGTTTTTCTTCTGGAACATAATCAATATTTTCCCATTCTAATAAGGTAGCATATTCCAATGAAGCCCAATCATGTTGCAAATACTTTTCCTTGATACCACGAATCTTAAATCCATTCATCAATTGAAAACGAAGAACAGGATCATAGATTTTTTGTTGTTCGACATGTTGAACATATTGTTCTGCAGTCATTTCATTGGCATATGTGTGATAGTTGGGAATTCGTCCTCCAAAAATAATACTTTTCAGATTATAACGCTTACATAATTTGCGTCGTTCTTCATATAGACGTCGACCAATTTTTAAATGTCGATAGTTCAAGTCAACGACGACATCAATACCATATAAATGTTTTCCATTTGGATTATGATTAGTGATAAAGTTATTGCCGGAGATTTCTGAAAAGGAATGGCCATCTCCATATTCATCGTAATTAACAATTAAACTGGAGCATGAACCGATTATTTTCCCGTCATATTCAATACAAATTTGCCCTTCTGGAAAAATATTAATATGGCTTTCATAGTGCTGTTCTTCAAATGCGATATCTGGGTTATCAAATCCCTTTTGAGCCATCTTAACGATGTAAGGAATATCTTCTTTCTGTATTAGCCGTATAATTAGTTCCTTCTCCATAAAATGACAACTCCTTTCGTACTTTTTGGTTTAGCTATTATATAAATTACCCTTGTTCTCCACTACAGCCCATGAATTCGATTGGGTCTATGTCGGTGTAGGTCATAGGCAGTGAATGCTATGAAACAACCCATAGAAATACCGTGGTTATAATATTTAGTATTGCAATATTGAACTTTAACTGGAAGTCACCTTTAAATGCTAACGTAGTTTTCTATAGCTGGTCTACCAATACAAAAGAATGTTTTTCGTTGTGATAAATTCATGACAATTGAAAACACAGTAACCATTTGACGATGTTCGGGTGTTAAGTCATTTTTCCCGTGATTAATTGATTCAGGTTCATTAAATGTGTCACATAACCAATTCATGTAGGTCGTTTCGTCAATTGGAACTTGTTCGGCTTTAGCTATATTAATCAGTTGTTCAGCCCTTTTATAACGCATCATTGAGCCATCAAAGATAAATTCATTCATATCTGTTAAGCGTTTTTTAATAATTGGTGAGATGATGTGGTTAGTATGGACGAGTGACCCATTTTCACCACCAACTAGATCAATTCCAAATGGCGATACTTCTACATTGACAGCTAACCCTGCTTTGGATTCATCGGCTTTACCAATAACTAGGCTAGCGGAAGCAGCTGTTTGTCCGTCTTTTAATTTAGAAATGGCCTCGGATAATGTATAAGAATTGAGAACGGAACGAAGTGCAAGATGAATCGGGATTTCGTTTGATTTTTGATCAGTTAATAGTGCATTGAAACAAACACCTAATCCAGCGTTATTATGACCAATTTTTCCAATTATCCCACCCTCCGTCACCATCGTAATGTTTGGCTTTACTTCCTGCTTTATTTTTAATAAAAGTAAACTATCAATCTGGGATTCTTTCCAATCCCAATTTTGGCCGATAATCGTATCTTTACTTACGGGGGAAAATGTTGCAATTGCTGTACAACCATCCGAAAAGCCTTTTCCCCCATAAGCTCCTAATGCAATTTCACTTCGAGCATTTAAGGCAAGGATATCTTCGAAATCGACATTTGCCCCCTCGGCTATACCTTCCATTTCTTCCACTAATTGAACATCATGTGCTTCGATTGAATCTAAATGAAAAAGTGCCCGGTTTTTTGCTTCCTGCCAATTAATATTTTGATAGCCGTGAAAAAGTTTTTCATAAGTTTCTAGACTTTTCATCACTTGTTCCTTGCCATGTTTCCCATGTAAATGACCAATTTCCTTAGGACTACCCTGTAAATGTAATGTTTTGATCAATTTTCTTTCAATCCTTTCTTAAAAAATCAATCCCGTTACACAAGTATCTATGAAATAACATCTTGGAGCTTTTTATAAAACTTTAACATCCCGACAGCTTTAGCATGTTGACTATGAAATGGAATCGGTTGTAGTTGGTCAATATGCAATGGGGTGTTTTGGATTTCTTTTAGGATAATGGATTGTGCTATGATTTTCCCTAACATGGAGGCCATTGCTGCCCCATGCCCTCCATATCCAAATGCATAGTGAACCCCATCTTCTAATTGACCGATATAGGGAAGCATCGATTGAGTAAATCCGACCTTCCCTCCCCAAGTATATTCAATTCGGGCCTTTTTCAGCTGGGGAAAAACATCTACCATTCCGGCATGTAAATTACTGTATAAACGATTTTGATCCCGTTTACTAGAAGACCTACCTGAACCACCGAAGGCAAGTCGATGATCAGCTGTTCTTCTAAAGTAGTATAGTAAATTTTTCGTATCAGAGATTGCCCGATTGTTAGGAATAAGGTTTTCTATGATAGCTTTTTCTAGTGGCTCGGTTGCGATCATGATACTCTCTACAGGCACAACCGACCTTTTAATGG
>DAMCTP010000073.1:0-9762 GCA_032113595.1 Pseudogracilibacillus sp. | reverse complement strand
AAAACGGGAACAAATATAATAGAATCAAAGGTTTTTAATTATTCAGTAATCCCTATTTAAGGATAGAAACTTATGAAAATAAAAGCTAGTAACTACATTACTAGCTTTTCACTTAATTTCCTTCTGGTTTTATCCTAAACTTGTTTTACAGTATTAGGTAAAACCGTAAATTCACCTTTGTTATTTAGACCGACCTTTACATCCTGGCCTTTTTTTATCGTACCTTTTAGCAACTCTTCAGACAATAAATCCTCAATATTTTTTTGTATAGATCGTCTCAATGGCCGTGCACCATATTCTGGGTCATAACCTTCTTCTGCAATTTTTTCTACTGCGCGGTCCGTAATTGTAAATTTAATTTCCTGCTCTTCTATACGTTTCTGTAGTTGTTCAACCATTAATTTGACAATTAGTTTGGTATGCTTTTTTTCCAATGCATGGAAGACAATTGTTTCGTCAATACGGTTTAAAAATTCAGGTCTAAATGTCTTCTTCATTTCTTCTAACACTTTTGACCGCATTGCTTCATACTCTTGACTTTCTTCCCCCAAATTAAAGCCTACATAACTATTTCTTTTTAATTCACTTGCCCCAACGTTTGATGTCATAATTAAAATCGTATTACGAAAATCAACTAATCTCCCTTTAGAATCAGTCAAACGTCCATCCTCTAATACTTGTAACAAAATATTAAACACTTCTGGATGTGCCTTTTCTACCTCATCTAATAATATGACAGAATACGGACGACGGCGAACCATTTCGGTTAATTGACCACCTTCATCATAACCAACATATCCTGGTGGTGACCCAACCAATCGTGACGTGGAATGTTTCTCCATATATTCAGACATATCAATTCTAATCATGGCATCTTCATCGGCAAACATTGCCTCTGCCAAAGCACGGGCTAATTCCGTTTTTCCGACCCCTGTTGGCCCTAAAAATATGAATGAGCCAATTGGTCGCTTTGGATCCTTCAAACCTGCTCGGGCTCTTCTAATCGCTTTTGAGATAGCCTTCACAGCATCTTCCTGGCCAATAATTCGACTATGCAAAATTTTCTCCATATCTAATAGTCGCTTACTTTCATCTTTTGTTAATTTTACAACAGGTACACCCGTCCATGCTGATACCACTGTTGCAATATCTTCTTCTGTTACCTCCGAGTCTTCTTGCCCTTGTTTTTCCTTCCACTTTGACTTTGTTTGATCCAAAGTTTTACGGATCTTTTGCTCTTTATCTCGGAATGATGCAGCTTTTTCAAATTCTTGACTTAAAACAGCAGAATCCTTCTCTTTACGAATTTCTTCTAATTCTTCCTCTAGCTCTTTTAAATTTGGTGGAATTGTATAAGAACGTAATCTCACCCGTGATCCCGCTTCATCAATTAAATCAATTGCCTTGTCCGGTAAAAAACGATCCGTAATATATCGGTTTGATAATTCTGTAGCCGCCTCAATCGCCTCATCCGTAATGGTAACCCGATGGTGCGCCTCATACCGATCCCGTAACCCTTTTAAAATTTGTACCGTTTCTTCCGTAGTCGGTTCATTTACTTGTATCGGTTGAAATCTTCTTTCTAATGCTGCATCTTTTTCTATATACTTGCGATATTCATCGATTGTCGTCGCACCAACGCATTGAAGTTCCCCACGGGCTAACGATGGTTTTAAAATATTCGATGCATCAATTGCTCCTTCAGCACCACCAGCACCGATTAATGTGTGCAGTTCATCAATAAATAAAATAACATTCCCGGCATTTCTTATTTCATCCATTACTTTTTTTAATCGGTCTTCAAATTCACCACGATATTTAGTGCCAGCGACGACTGTTCCCATATCTAATGTCATCACCCGTTTATCACGTAAAATCTCTGGTATTTCATTATTGACAATTTGGTAAGCCAACCCTTCTACAACGGCAGTTTTACCAACTCCAGGTTCCCCTATTAGGACAGGGTTGTTTTTCGTCCTCCTACTTAACACTTGGATAATTCTTTCTATTTCTGTATCACGGCCAATGACAGGATCGACATTGTTTTCTTTTGCCATTGCTGTTAAATCCCTAGCAAGTGAATCTAATGTTGGCGTACTAGCACTGTTGGCTTGGTTTCTTCCCTGTTGGTTAGATGATGACTCGGTTGTTCCTAATAACTGTAAGACTTGCTGCCGGGCCTTGTTTAAACTTACATCTAAGTTGTGTAATACCCTAGCAGCTACTCCTTCACCTTCACGTATAAGGCCTAATAAGATATGTTCAGTACCTACATAAGGATGCCCTAGCTTTCTTGCCTCATCTTGTGATAATTCAACCACCTTTTTTGCACGTGGAGTATAGTGTACTGTTTGCATTGGGTGGTTGCCTTTGCCAATTAACTTCTCTACCTCTCTTTGGATTGTCTTAATTTCTAAACCTAATTCTTTTAACGCCTTTGCGGCAATACCATTTCCTTCTTTAATTAAACCTAATAATATATGTTCAGTACCTATATTTCGGTGACTTAGACGAATTGCTTCCTCTTGTGATAATGCTAATACTTTCTGCGCTCGTTCTGTAAACCTACCAAACATCATTTGGCATACCTCCTAAACTATACTACTCATATCTATGCTCAATAATGACCTATAAAGAAACAATCTAAACATTGATTGCTAACTAATTTTCACTTAAGGACAGTCTATCCCTAATTAAAGTTGCCCTTAATACATCACGTTCTATTGCATTTAATGGTTTATTGGCGTAATGTTGTAAAAAACCTGGTTGGGTTAGCACCATTAATTCATTTAATACATTTCTTGAAATGTGATTGATCAAATTTAAATCAATCCCCAATCTTAAGAGCGAAATTCTACCTGCTGCCTCTTTTGATTCAATGATACGACTGTGTTTTAAAATACCGTATGACCGAAACACCCTATTTTCAATACTAATCGTTGATTTCTCAATAATATTTTGGCGTGCATTTCTTTCCTGTTCAATTAGTTGTTGGATAATACTTTGTAAATCATTGATAATATCTTCTTCTGATTTTCCTAAAGTTATTTGATTAGATACTTGAAAAACATTCCCCTGTGCTTCACTTCCTTCACCATATATGCCTCTGACAACAAAGCCTAATTGACTTATCGCCGGAATCATACGGTGAATTTTCTTCGTGAAAACTAAAGCCGGTAAATGGATCATTACTGAAGCCCGCATTCCTGTGCCAACATTTGTAGGGCAACTAGTTAAATATCCTTTTGATTCGTCGAAGGCATAGTCCACCTTCTCTTCAATCCAATCATCAAATTGAAAGGCTTTCTCTAAGGCAGTATCTAATTGAAAACCGGGATAATACAATTGAATCCGAATATGGTCTTCCTCGTTAACCATAATAGAAATTTGTTCATTCTTTGAGATTAAAACGGATGATTCTTTTGCCTTTGCTAAATGGGGACTAATTAAATGTTTTTCGACAAACACTCTTTTTTCAATTTCACTTAGATTACTCATTTTAATTAATTCAAATTTTTCGTTATTTTTAAATGATTGATCACGGTAATTGGTTTCCATAAAGGCTGTAATAGATGCTAACTCCTCTGCATCAGCAATAATTGGAAAAGTTTTATCCTGAAAGTTTCGTGCTAATCGTATTCGCGAACTTAGTACGATATCATCTTCGGGCCCTTTACTTCGCATCCACGGGCTAATCGCATCATTCATAAACTTTTCTAAACTCATGATAAGTCACCATCTTTACCACCATTATCAATAATTTCAATTTGTTTAATTTTATCCCGTATCATTGCTGCTTTTTCAAATTCTTCCCGTTCGATTAATTGTTGTAATTCCTTTCTTAAACCTTCTAATTCCTTTTTTTGATGTAGTTCTCCACCTTTACGATTTGGTATTTTTCCATTATGTTTAATATTCCCACTATGAACCCTTCTAAATATGGAATCTAACCTATGCTCGAATGTTTTATAACATTGGGAACAACCAAATTTACCAATACGTTGGAAATCACGAAATGTTAAATGACATTTTGGGCAATGTACTTCTTCATCTATTTGAAATGGTTGCTGGCTTTTTACATTTAAATGAGGAGTGTTAGTTTCGAATAAGCCTTTTAACAAATCATGCAAGGAATAGCCATCTTCCTCAAAAGAAAAATAACCTTTATCTTTTGCACAGGTTTCACAAACATGAATTTCCTTTTTAATCCCATTTATAATTTGGGTGAAATATAAGCTTGCAGGGCGAGTTTTACATTCTTGACATTCCATTATAAATCTCCCCTTTTTAACATCGTTAAGATGGCTGTTAATATTCTTGCTCTTAAATAGTCCCTGTCCGGCAATGGAACAGCCAGTACGTTTCGGTCCAGGGTACTTAATATAAGTTTCTGCTCTCTACGTGTGATTACCTTCTTTTCTGCCAGTCTATCAATAACATCTATACCACCCTGTTGACTAACCTTAGGATTAATCATCGAAATAATATCATTTAATAAATCGAATTCATCGCGGTGTTCTATCCGTGTAATTCTAATATAACCACCACCACCACGTTTACTTTCTATTATATACCCTTTTTCCAATGTAAAACGAGTATTTATAACATAATTAATTTGTGAAGGCACACATTGAAATTGATCGGCAATTTCACTTCTTTTTATAACAACAACCTTTTCTTCATTAGCATGGACAATTTTCTTTAAATATTGTTCAATAATATCCGAAATACTCATTTTATCCACCTTACCCTGATAATTTTTATTCATTAGTTTTGACTTTGACTATCATTGACTATATTTAATTATACGATAATTTCATTGTATTTGAAAGGATTTACATTATCATTTATTAATAAACTATAATGGAGGGATTTTATCAAGATTTATGGGGAGAAGTAGGTGGTTAATACCATAGTTTTCTTATAACTGTAGGCACTATTACTAAATTACAATTTACATAGGAAATATTACGGTCGATTGTCTAACATCGATAGTTTTTGACAATTAACTTGGCGTTTTTAAATAACAAAAATAAAACCTCCTTCGACCAAAAATTCCCTTTGTTCATTGGAGGTTTATTCGATTAAATGTGACATATATGAACATCCTATGTTATGGATTTTAGACGATCACTTATAACCTTACTCATTTCACTTCATCATTATCCCGACTTTGGACAAAGAGTAACAATCCCTCTTTAAATGATACTGACCCCATTTCTAACTGTAGCCAATTGGATATTAAACGTGTCGAACCCCACGTAACATCGTAATTAGTGAGTGGATAAGCAAAACCAGATAACGAAATCCCTCGTACCCTTTCCGTAAACGGAACAAACGATATAAAGGGATATAATTTATCTTTAAAAACTTTATGTGTGCCGGGTTCTTTTAATTCTAATTGATTCCAACGATTAATAATAATCGCTTTGATACCTTTAGCAATAATAGTGTACAATAACTGCACATTAATCAATTCATGGTCAAGACGTCCTCCCGTAATACCAAACAAATAAATCTTTTTGGCATTTAGATCAAACGCTGTCTGCAAGGCAATTTCCAAATCTGTTTTATCTTTGATATGAGAATATTCGTCGGTATGTCGTGCATTTGCAAAAATTACTTCCTTCTGTTCTTGAGTTACCGAATCAAAGTCACCAACAGCATAGGTAATCATGATTCCCCTATCCAATATTTCTAGTGCACCCCGGTCAGCACCAATCCAAATATCTACTTCTGTTTCATAACCTGTTAAATCGGGTAGATAATTGCTTGGACCACTCCCAACAATTGCTACAACACACATCATTAATCCTCCCTCACATGCTCTGTTATATTTCTTTTATATAACTGTTATTTACACGAGAAATGTGAAACTTTTTCCTCATTACGGGTTTTCAATAATATTTATTATTTCTCGTTTCCAAATTAAGAACTCATCTGTTAGCATAAGTGAGTCTAAACGTGGTCTTGGAAAAGGTACAGTAATAGTTCCTTTGACTTTCGCCGGTGAATTACTTAGCACGACAATCTTATCAGATAAAAATAACGCCTCCTCAATACTGTGTGTAATAAACAAAATTGATTGTTCATACTCCTGCCACGTATCAAGTAACCATTTCTGCATATCAATTCTTGTAAATTCATCTAATGAGGAAAATGGTTCATCTAGGCAGAGTAATTCCTGGGGACATAATAACGCACGAATAAACGAAACACGTTGCCGCATCCCACCTGATAATTCATGTGGAAATGAGTGAATAACGTCATTAAGCCCCGCGAATTTTAACATCTCAATTGCTCGTTTTCTATTTACTTCCCCTTGTAGTTCTCGTCCCAATAACACATTATCTAATACTGTACGCCATGGAAACAGCGAATCTTGCTGTGGCATATAACTAATATGTCCTGTTTTATTCAAAATTGATTTTCCCGCCATCAAGACATCACCAGAATCGGGATCAATCATCCCACCAATGATTCCAAACAATGTACTTTTCCCACTTCCGGAGGGACCAATTAATGAAACAAATTCCCCTTGATTCATCGTAAAAGTTATATTACCTAACACTTGTTTTTGTTGATATGATTTACGAATTTGCTTAATTGATAGGCTCATCATGTCCCCCCCTCATCTGCCATCGTTGAAATAACTTCTCCAACAACAAAATGATATTGAAAAAACCTAAACTAAGCAACATCGTCATAATAATTGCGACGAATACTCGTGAAGTTTTATAAGATGATGTTGCAATTGTCATATATACACCGATACCCTTTTGGGCACCAAGCCATTCAGAAACAACTGCAGCCATTACACTGTAGGTTGCGGCTATTTTTATCCCGGAAAAAATCGACGGTATTGCATGCGGTAATTGTAATTTCCAGAACATCTGTGATTTACTGGCTCCCATTATCTGCATATAAAAGGTCAATTCCCGACTAGTCTGCTGTAAACCAGTTAGCGTGGAAATAGCAATCGGAAAAAAACAAGCAAGTGTAATAATAATAAATTTAGGTGTTGTTCCAAATCCGAACCAAATAACCAACAATGGTGCTAGTACAATTATGGGAATATTTTGTGACAATATCAAAAATGGATAAAAGGTATCTTTTACTTTTTCAAACAAGTGTAAGATCATTGCTACGAGCAAACCAACAATTGTTCCAATTGTGAAGCCGAATATAACCAAAAATAAAGTAGATACTAAATGTGGATAAAAAGCAGGCCATACAATAAATAACTCGGAAATAATGACCGTAGGGGCCGGTAATAACCATTCTTCAACTGAATAAAGCCTTACTGCCCCTTCCCACAACACCGTAATTATTAAAATGGCAACAACAGCTTGCCATCCGTTTCTTTTATAACGTTTAATCATTTACACTTCCTCGTTTACTTCCTTTTTGGTAAAAATTCATTTGTAAATGCTCCATTAACATCAAAATCCGATTTAATCAATTCATGTTCAATCATAAAATCAGTGACCTTTTGCCAGCGTTCTGTATCCTGAATTCCAAACTGACTAGCATCATCTTGATACTTTGTAGCCAACCATTCCTGACTACGTTTGACAAGTTCTACATTTAGGTCTGGTACACTTTTAATTAAAATATCTGTGGCTTTTTCTGGTTCTTCTATGGCAAATTCATACCCTTTAACAGCTGCTTTAACAAATTTACCAACTAGATTAGGATTCTTTTCAATTAACGACTCACTTGTTGCAATAATGGGAGTATAAAAATCCAGTGCATCAGATAAATCTTTTAAATAAATCATATTTAACTCTTGTTCACGAATTTCGGCTTCAATCCCTGTCCAAGCCTGAAAAACTAGTGAAAAATCAATATCCCTTTTAATCGCAACAAAAAAATCCGAATCACCAATGTTTTTTGACTCTACCTTACTAAAATCCGCATTATTTTCCTCCATACTCATCGTCATAATTGCCTTTGTTAATTCACTCATATTCATTCCAAAGACCTTTCCTTCAAAATCCGCTGGACTCGTAATATTTTTTTCCGCGGGAGAGGCATAACCTGCTGTATTATGTTGAATAATTGCTGCAATTGAAACAAGTGGTAAATCTTCATTCCGCGCGATCATCAAACTCTCTTGATAACTAATCCCAAAATCTGCTTTACCTGTCGCAACTAATTGCCCAGCCCCTGCCTCTCCGGGCAACATGATTTCCACATCCAATCCTTCTTCTTCAAAAAAACCCTTTGCTTGCGCAACGTAAATTCCTGTGTGATTCGTATTAGGCGTCCAATCTAGTACAAATGTCACTTGTTGCAAATCCGACTTTTCACCATTCTCATACTTACCAACCTTTTGTGCATTACATCCAACAATAAATACAAGTACCATACTAAGCAACAATACAAATCGTTTCATACTAAATTCCCTCCTTTTAATCATGTTTTTAACTATGGTTTATGTGATGGACTATTTATCGATATCGTTACCGTCATAACAGTATGACTTGACCCCGAATTTATTGTCTCTTGAAAAACCCTCTCCAATCCGTTGAATATATCAAGTAATCCCCCCTCCAACCTAGTCGAATAATGGGCTTCACTTACTTTAACATACTGCTTCATTAATTCTATCTGATCCAAAATAGTCTTACTATAACCTTCATCTCCTAGCGGATATAGTGAAAACTTAGCCGCAGCAAATAATTTAGCTTTTTTAAATCTTGTTCGATCAATGACAGTATTGCCTAAATTTTTACAGTCATCTATCCCAACATCACCAGGACAACCTAATCCATATGTCGCCTGAAAAGAAACATGTTCACCTGTTTCCGCAGCATGAAGACAAACCCCTTTTGTAACATCGAAAACATGTACCATTTCCCCACGAACAGTTGTCGTTACATCATCTGTATGTAGCCAAACCATTGATGTATCTGTTTCTCCTAACGCCATCTCAATTACTTCAACAAAATTGTCACACATAGGACTCAACGAAAAACTAGCCCCCACTATCCTACTGGACTTGTTCATAGAATTCTCCATTTTTAATCCTCCTCATAGTTTATGAATGAACACATAAAACATCTAATGGAAACGCAAAAGACTGCATTCTACGTGAGAATGCAGTCTTTTGAAATTTAATAATTTAAATTAAAAATCAAGTGTGCGCTTCCCCACGCTGGTATTATCCAGATCGGGTGCAAAGGGTCAGAACGTAAATTGTTCCTCTCAGCCATATACATAGCTCCCCTAGTGCCTAAAGTGTTTATGTTATTTTTCAAGTTCACATATCATGATAGATAAAATACTAGTGAAAGTCAAGGTGTCTTCAAAGTATTTTTGACATTTACGAATCCCACTCGGACTAATTGCATAAAAAAAACCAGTAATCATTTAAATAATGAATACTGGCATTTGCCTGGCGTCGTCCTACTCTTGCAGAGACAAAGTCTCAACTACCATCAGCGCTGAAGAGCTTAACTGCTGTGTTCGAGATGGGAACAGGTGTGGCCTCTTCGCTATAGATACCAGACTAATTTAGATTAGAATTATATTAAATTTTATTATAAAATTTAGTTATTTTTAATAAGCATAATATACTTTCGATACAATTTATGTATTTTGAAGACAAGATATATTATATTGACTTTTAAACTAAAATGCAAGTCAAACGTAATATACTTGCCATACATTAAAACCCATACCTTCAAAACTAAATAAGAAGCGCGTCATCATTAACACATCGTGTAGTTAAGTCCTCGATCGATTAGTATTCGTCAG
>DAMCTP010000072.1:0-10099 GCA_032113595.1 Pseudogracilibacillus sp. | reverse complement strand
CTTCTGTATCAAAAGTCTTTTTCAATAATACGTAAATGTTCACCTGAATTCCTCCTTAATTTCTTCTATTTGAAAATCTATTTAAAATGTTGAGCGATTGCATCAATCACTTTAACACTTTTCTTCGTTGTATAATCAATCATCACTTTAGTAACGGTAGCCACACAGATTTCTTCATCATGTTCATTAAAAATCTTTTGTTCAAAAACGAAACTAGTATTGCCAAGTTTTATAGGTATTGTAACAACTGTTAATTTTTCATGAAGTATCGCTTCTTTTTTAAACAATATTTCCATTTTAAGAACAACTGTACCTAAATTAGCCTGATGAAAATCTTTATAAGAATAGCCCGCATTGTGTATATACCACTGTTCTCTACCATGCTCAAAATAATTTAAATAGACACTATTATTCACATGGTTTAAACCATCAATATCCGCTTCTTTAACGACGATTGTCACTTCCAATGTTTAATACCTCCTTATAAGCCGTTTTTATTTGACAGTGGTTTCCTATATAACATGTTGACTATATACATTCCCCGGTACTGTAATGCTATTGCCTTACGTAAGACTCTGTGTAGCCAAGGTCTTGCCATACCTTCTTTGCGGTATTTTCCAGTTCACTTAATATATGCACTTCTTTTTCCTTTGAAAAATCAATGACTGGCATACTTACACCGATGGCAGCGACCATATTACCTTCATGATCATAAATAGGATAAGACAAACCTACTGTATCTTTAAAATGCTCTGAATAACTAATTGAATAGCCTTTTTCTCGGATTTTTTTTATTTCCTGCTTAACTTCCTCTTTATTCATAAGTGTATTTGGTGTTATCTTTTTCAATTCAATTTCATTTAAATATTGATCGAGTTCTTCATCACTTTTACTTGAAAGTAATAGTTTTGGCGCTGAGCCTGCATAAAGTGGAGCACGTGCGCCAACCTTTACAACCAGGCGTAAAGGCTTAGAGCTGTCAATCGTATCGACGTAAACAGCTTCATTTCCTTCCATAATAGTAATATGGACTAACTCATCAATTGCTTCATTTAATTTCTTCATGTGAGGATAAGCAATTTCGTTATATTTCAGTTGTTTCTTTACATGATTACCGTACGTCAGCATTTTGAGCGACATCCGATAAGTGACATCGTGACTTGTCTTTCTCTGCTTAACGATTAGGCCACCTTCTTCCAGTGAAGAGGCCAATCTAAAGGCAGTTGTTTTTGGAAGATTTGCAATTTCCGCCAATTCGTTAATATTCATTTCAGGTTTAGTAAGAAAACTATCTAGTAATGTTAATGCTTTTACTAAACTTTTACTCAAGGTTAATCACCTCAAATCATTGTGGAAATTTAATATTTTGTGTAAAAATTACTCAAACACTTTAAAGGTTCCTGTTGAGTGGGCTAGCTTTTCACCAGCTTCATTATATAGTGTTGCTTCCATTAAAAATGTTGACCGATTTCTATGAATTACATTTCCAACTGCGTGAATGGTTCCCTCCATAGCCCCCTTTAAAAAATGAACGTCCATTTCTAAAGTTGTTACTGCATCAAAGCCAAGTGAACGGGCTGAAAAGCCCATCGTTGTATCTAAAATGGAAGCATAGACTCCGCCATGTACAGTATCTTTTACATTGAGAAATTCATCAATAATAGGTAATTTTAAAGTGACACTACCTTCTTCAATTTTTTCCAATTCTAATCCGATAAATTTCCAAAAATTACTTCCTTCAAATTCTTGTCGTAACTTCTCCATTTGTACACCTATTCCTTTCATTTAGGAGAGTTCCTCCCAATTGACAATTGTCGGAAGTTTTTCTCCTTCAATTGCTTTAACAAGGTTCGATGCAATCGTGATACTCGTATTTCTTGCTGCCTCTAAACTAATCCCACCAATATGGGGAGTCTTCGTTATTTCCTCTACTTTTAAAAATGGATGATCGGGTGGTGCAGGTTCCTTTCGGAACACATCGACACCGGCTGCCTTAAATTGCTTGTTATTTAATGCATCAACGAGGTCTTCTTCATTGACAACGCCACCACGTGCTGTATTGATAAGTACTGCGTCTTCCTTCATCATGTCAAAGTACTTTTTATTAATTATTCCATCGGTTTTTTCGTTTAAAGGTATATGTAAACTGATCACATCACATTTTTGAAATACCTCGTCCATGTCTTCGGTCAATTCAACACCGATTGATTCAGCAATTTGCCTTCTCTCCCTGGGAATTCTTCTTACATATGCAAGTACATTCATGTTGAAACCATTTTTCATTATTTTAGCAACTTCTTGTGAAATTGAACCAAAACCCACAAGACCCAATAGCTTCCCTTTCAGTTCACTCGTGTACTTTCCGTCACGATAGGAATAATTACCTTTTTCCATTTCAGCATGAAATTTAACAATGTTTTTCATGACAGCGAGAATTAAACTTACAGCATGTTCAGCAGTTGCTGTTGTATTAATCTTTGGGGCATGTAAAATTTTTATCCCTTTTTGCGTGGCATAATCGACATCTATATTATCAAGACCAACGCCCGCCCCGGAAATAGCCTTCACATTACTACATGCATCAATAATTGCCGGTGTGATTCGTGCAGGAGCACGTAAAATAATGCCGTCCACTTGATTATTTTGCAAAAAATGAATGATTTCCTGTTCATTAAATTCATCAAATTTTGTGACAGTTGCCTGTTCATTTAAAATTTTTTCTCCGTCTTGATGATACATCGGTAAAATTTGAACAATGTGAACCGAACTCATACAAATCAAACCTCCCCATTGAAAGTATAGATGAGTAAATAAGGGTAGATGGTGAATACAATATCATCACCATCTACTATCAATTTTTACCCGACGTATTCAATAATTGTTGATAGTCCCTGTCCTCCACCGATACAAAGTGTCACGAGACCGTACTTTTCACCTTTTCGTTCCATATCGTGTAGAAGTTTTGTCATCAATATTGCACCTGTTGCACCGATTGGATGACCTAATGCAATAGCACCACCATTGACATTCACTTTGTCTATGTTCATTTTTGATTCTTTAATGACAGCCAATGCTTGTGCTGCAAAAGCTTCATTTAACTCTATTAGTCCCAAATCGTCCATTGTTAAGTTAGCTTGTTTTAATGCTTTATAAGTTGATTCTACTGGACCAATTCCCATATAATCTGGAGCAACACCACTTGCCGCTTGGGCGATAATTTTCGCTTTTGGTTTAAGACCATATTCATCTAACTTTTGTTTATTCATCATAAGAACGACTGATGCTGCGTCGTTTCTACCACTTGCATTACCTGGTGTTACTGTGCCATCCTTCTTAAACACAGCTGGTAATGAGGCAAGTTTTTCTGGTGATGTTAAAAATGGATGTTCGTCTGTATCAAATGTGATTGTTTTTTTACGTTCTTTCACTTCATATGGAACAATTTCATCTTTAAAAAGACCATCTTTAATTGCTTTATCAGCTAATACTTGACTACGATGGGCAAATTCATCTTGTTCTACACGAGAAATATTATATTGTTCAGCGAGATTTTCGGCAGTATATCCCATTGTCAACTTACCATACTTTTCTTGCGGTTGTGAACATGGTTGACTTTCTGTGTTAGGATCGAGAATTTCTCCATTCCCAGCACGGTAACCGAAACGGGCATGACGTAAATAATATGGTGCAGTACTCATACTCTCTGCTCCACCAGCAATAACTACATCAGACAATCCCAGTCTAATTTGCATATCTGCGTTATTAATCGCTTGTAAGCCTGAAGCACATTGACGGTGAACGGTATATCCACTTACTTCGATTGGTAAATCCGCTCTTAATGCTGCGAGTCGTGCCAAATTGGATGTATCAGCACTTTGCTTCGCTTGACCAAGAATTACTTCGTCTATATTAATGTTATTACCATTTCGGGCCATCAATTCACGGATCACTTTTTCGGCAAGTAAGTCAACCGTGACATCTTTCAATGTACCGCCCATTTTTCCTACGGCCGTTCTTACTGAACCAACAATATATGATTCATTCATTTATAATCACTCCTTATTTTTTCAGTTCGCGTTTCAATTCACCAGAAATAATATTTTTCTGGATTTCTGACGTTCCTTCATAAATCTTCGTAATACGTGCATCACGATAATATCTTTCTATTGGGTAATCGCTCATATAACCAATTCCACCGTGAATTTGAACAGCTAAGTCTGCAACTCTGTTATATACTTCTGAACCATGCAATTTTGCAATTGCAGCATCTTTTACAACACGATGTCCTTGATCAGTCATCCAAGCAACTTTGTATGTGAGTGCCTCTAATGTAGCAATATCTTTACTAATTTCCGCAAGCATATGTTGTACTGCTTGAATATCGATAAGTTTTTGTCCGAATTGCTCACGTTCTTGTGCATAATCTAAACAATGTTCTAATAATCTTTTGCTTGATCCAAGGTTTCTTGCTGCTAATCCCGCACGGCCATTGGCTAAAATTTTTAATGCATTAATATACCCTTGGCCTTCTTCTCCAAGTACGTTCTCTGCTGGAACTTCCATATCTTCAAAAAAGAGTTCTGCTGAATGGGATCCTTTTAAGCCCATTTTTTGTTCTACTGCACCAAGAATAAATCCAGGGAAGTCTTTTTCCACAATAAAGGATGTAATGCCTCTTGCTCCTTTAGATGGGTCTGTCACTGCCATAACCGTGAATACATGACCATCTACTGCATTTGTAATATAGTGTTTTGAACCGTTAATAATATATTTATCACCTTTTTTAACGGCAGTTGTTTTCATGTTTGCAGCATTTGAACCGGCACTTGGTTCTGTTAAAGCAAATGAACCAATCCACTCACCTGATGCAAGTTTAGGTAAATATTTTTTCTTTTGTTCTTCGTTTCCGAGTTCAACAATCCCTACTGAACCAATTCCTGTATGTGCACCAATTAATGTTGTAAAACCGTTATGAGTTTTTCCTAATTCTTCGTATATGGCACATTTCCCAACCATGTCAAGTCCAAGCCCACCATATTCTTCAGGGATTCCTAAACTGAAAAGGCCCATTTCCTTTGACTGTTCAACAATTTCCGCTGGTATTTCATTTTTTTCTTCAATTTCCATTGCCCGCGGTTCAACAACTTCTCTTACAAATTTTCTTACGTTTTGTCTTAAAAATTCTACATCCTCTGTGAAATTAAAATCCATAATGAAATCTCCCTTATTTGTTTTTGAATTCAGCACTTCTTTTTTCTAAAAATGCCATTGTTCCTTCGTGTTTGTCTTCAGTGCCAAAAGCAACCGTTTGAGACAGTTTCTCTATCCATAATGCTGTATCGATATCGATATCATAACCTTTGTTGACTGCTTTTTTAGCTAACATTAATGCGATAGGGCCCTTTTTAAGTATTGCCTTCGTTACTTCCAAAATTTTATCTTTTAACTCATCATTTTCCTCGACGAAATAATTAACAAGACCAATGCGTTCAGCCTCTTCTCCATCGATAATTTTACCAGTTAAGATCATATCTAGTGCTCTTCCTTTACCGACGACTCGGGAAAGCCTTTGCGTTCCACCAGCGGCAGGAACAATCCCAAGGTTTAATTCTGGTAAACCTAATTTTGCCTTTTTAGATGCGATTCGAATGTCACAAGCTAATGCAAGTTCACAGCCACCGCCAAGTGCAAACCCATGAACAGCCGCTATTGTCACTTTATTACAGTTTTCTATTTTACTGTATAACCCCTGCATGCCCGGTACAATTGCTTCGAGAGGCTTTCTCTCATTCAACTGACGAATATCTGCACCAGCCGCAAAAGATTTCTCACCAGCACCTTGAATGACAATCACTTTTACATCATCATTTGTTTCCGCTTCAGAAATGGCTGTATCAATTTCATGGAGCATTTGAGCATCTAGAGCATTACGAACATCAGGGCGATTCAATGTGAGCCAAAAAATTCCCGCATCTATTTCGACCTTGACACTTTCATACGAAAATCCCATACTATACCTCCTAGTTATAGTCGTAAAACCCACTTCCAGATTTTCTGCCTAATCTTCCCGCTTTTACATATTTAATTAGTAATGGGCAAGGACGGTACTTTTCACCTAAAGTTTCATAGAGATATTCCATGTTTCTAAGGCGTGTATCTAAGCCTACTAAGTCCGCTAGTTCTAATGGTCCCATCGGATGGTTCAACCCAAGTTTCATGGCATTATCAATATCTTTGGCTGAAGCAACGCCTTCCATTAATAAGTTCATTGCTTCGTTTCCTATAAGACAATTCATGCGTGACGTAACAAATCCCGGGAACTCATTCACTTCTACAGTAGTCTTGTTGATTTTTTCAGAAATTTCATGAACTTTTTGGACCGTTTCATCTGAAGTTTCTAGGCCACGAATGACTTCGATTAACTTCATTTTATGAACTGGATTAAAGAAATGCATCGCAACTACTTTATCTGGTCTAGACGTTTGTGCACCAATTTCTGTTGGACTCATCGTTGATGTATTTGTTGCCAAAATTGTGTCTGGTCGACAAATTTTATCTAGTTTTTGAAAAACTTCAATTTTTAACTCCATTTTCTCTAGTACAGCTTCGACAACTAGATCAGCTTCCTTTGCTGCTGTCTCGAGATTAGTTTCATAGGTGAGATTTTTCTTCGCTGCATTGTAAACATCTTCTTTTAAAAAGCCTTTTTCATAACTGCCATCAAGTAAACTGTCAATGTCATTTTTTGCTTTTGCTAAAATGTCATCAGTCAAGTCATTTAACTGGACTTCAAACCCCCCTACTGCAAAAGCATATGCGATTCCTTTTCCCATTACACCTGAACCTACTACGGTTACCTTACGCATGTGAACACTCCTTCTTTTTATGTTCGAGCCATTTTATAAATGAATTTAATGATTACTTTGTAAAAATTTACATTTTAAAGGCTATAGAAAAGTTTTATTTAACAATTGTTTACCTTTACCTTATGAAACAACCGTGTTTTTATAAGTGAATGGGGCACCAGTTATTTCTCTTAGCCCATCAATTGTCAAGTCAGATAATTGTTCAACTAATTCCGCACCATTCTCCGAAAATTTAAATACGGCATGTTCTGTCACTAGCATATCTGCCCGACCATTTCCACTTGTCGGAAAGGTTAATTTATCGACAAGCTTTGGGGTGCCGTCTTTTGCTTGATGCATGGAAGCAATAATAATCCTTTTGGCCCCAGCAACTAAATCCATCGCACCACCTACTCCTAAAATATCCTTACCCGGAATTGCCCAATTGGCAATTTCCCCGTATTGGTCGATTTGTAGTGCACCCATGACTGCCATATCAATATGACCACCACGTATCATTACAAAGGAATCTGAACTGTCGAAAAGCGATGCACCTATTTCCATTGTTACTGGATGTTTACTAGCACTCATTAAATCCATGTTAATATCTTCTTTCGCCGGGGTTGGCCCCATACCTAGCAAGCCATTTTCTGAATGTAAATCTACTTTTTTATCACCTAAATAATCGGGGATTAATGTTGGAATTCCTACACCTAAATTAACGGTATCTCCATCTGATAATTCCTGGGCTACACGTTTTGCAATTTTAATTCTTTCCTGTTGGAACAACATACACACCTCCAATTTTCTCATAGTCATTCATGACTAAATAATCTACATACACATGTGGCGTCGTAATTTCTAGTGGGTGAAGTTCACCAACTTCAACAATTTCATCCACTTCAGCAATGACAATTTTACCAGCCGTCGCCATGACATGGTTAAAGTTTCTCCCAGTGTGATCGTAAATAAGATTTCCCCTCGTATCAGCCTTTAATGCCTTTATAAGAGAGACATCCCCTTTGATCGCTCTTTCCAAAATATAGGTTTCCCCATCAAATTCTTTTTCTTCTTTTCCTTTAGCAATGTCTGTGCCAGCAGCAGTTCTCGTGTAAAAACCGGCAATCCCTGCGCCACCACAGCGAATTCTTTCCGCCAACGTTCCTTGGGGAATTAGTTCAATCTCAAGATTGCCTTTTGACCATTCATTAACTGCATCACGATTTGATGTAAAATATGAACCCATCGCTTTTTTCAGTGACCCAGTATGCAAAAGAATCCCTAGACCTTTATCCTTTTCCCCTAAATTGTTACTAACAACCGTCAAGTTTTTTCGATTTAACGTAGCAAGTTCATCGATTAACGTAAACGGTGTTCCAGAAAGACCAAATCCACCAACAAGTAATGTATCATCATCCTTTATAAAATTGGCAAGATCTGTTCTTTTTATCAACTTACTCAATATATTTCCTCCTTGAATTTTATTGAAATAATACGGTAATGCTCTTTTTTAAATAATAGTTATTCCGTATATTGGAATAATCATTCTGAACTACGATGAGTTAATTATAATTAAATAAGGTGGAAAAGTCAATCATTTGTCACTTTTTTAACATCTAAATAATCCCCTGATTTCCTATGTTCAGTTATTGTATTTCAGTGTTATTATACCGTGATATGTGCATAATATTTCAGCAAAAAAAGATGACCTCATTTTTAAGAAATCATCCTTTTACGCAGTATCATTTTAAAATTTTATATAAAACAGCCAAATAACTATCGGGATCAAGTTATACCTCTAATTTACCTGACAAAGGGATTTACCACCATTTAATACCCTATCTATTTCACGAGCAATAAGCATTGCTGTACGGGATTGTGCTTCATCAGTCGAACCAGCAATATGTGGTGCAATTCGAATTGATTCCACTTCGAGCAACGGTGAGTTTTTGTCAACTGGCTCCTGCTCAAGGACATCAAGGTAGGCACCAGCAATTTCTTTATTCTTTACCGCTTCAACAAGATCCAGTTCATGGATAATACCGCCTCTTGCAGAATTGATTAAATAGACTTCAGGTTTCATTAATTTCATGTTTTCGCGATTAATCAAATGTTTAGTTGATTTTATTAATGGTACATGTACTGAAATAAAGTCTGACTGTTTTAATAGGTCTTCTAAATTTTCAATTTGATGAATGCCTGTCTCCTGTACAACATGATCAAATGGAGCTACAAAAGGATCATAACCAATAACATTCATGTTAAATGCTTTTGCTCTTTTTGCAACACGGTGGGAGATTTCCCCCATACCAATCAGTCCAAGTGTACGATTGTTTAATTCAGTCCCTGTAAAAAGCCTACGATTCCAATTTCCCTTTTTAACATCCACATCTGCGGCATTTAATGGACGAGATGCATCTAACATTGCGGCCATGACATATTCTGCCACAGATGTTGCATTAGCATTTCTAGCCGAAATAACGGGAATATTTCTTTTTCCTGCCTCCTGTGTATCAATATTATCTAAGCCAACACCTAGTCGCCCAATAACTTGTGTCTTTTTCG
Source organism: Pseudogracilibacillus sp. (assembly GCA_032113595.1). Classification (GTDB taxonomy): domain Bacteria; phylum Bacillota; class Bacilli; order Bacillales; family Amphibacillaceae; genus Pseudogracilibacillus. The sequence goes on along the minus strand of DAMCTP010000072.1, from coordinate 689 downwards.
CAGTATCAAGAAATTCCGTATCAACTTTCGTTTCATTCCGTACGATAACAGCATCGTAATCAGGAAGCAATTTTAATAATTCTTCCCTTTTACGGCTCAATTCCATATCAACATCAACATGATACCCCATGTTTCTTAATTCTTCTATTCCATCTTCCCACATTAATTCTGCCACTAAAATTTTCATGTTTTTTTGTCCTCCTTATAATGTTAAGTAATATGTGTTTAGATTATATGTACCTTTTTAATTATACAGCCATGTCTTTAATTAAGTAAACTATTTTTGTCTTTGGAATTGATTAGGGTGAAATTTTAATGGTATAGATAGAAATACAAAACCTGAACCTTTCGCAATTATCTCGTTAAATAAAACAACAAAAAAGCCATGGTTTCCCATGACTTTCTTCTTTTCAATTCAACACGGTGAAATAATTGTACATAAAAATTAAATACTATATTGGCATTTAAAATTAGAAAGCTCCCAGCCGGAATCGAACCGGCAGCTTTGCCTTACCATGGCAACGTTTTACCGTTAAACTATGGGAGCACTATTTTGGTGACCATTCATATTCTATCATAAATTGATAGAAAAAAATAAACATTTGCGAAATAACATTCACAAACATTTATTATATGGAGCCTAGCGGGATTGAACCGCTGACCTCCTGCGTGCAAGGCAGGCGCTCTCC
>DAMCTP010000071.1:0-10482 GCA_032113595.1 Pseudogracilibacillus sp. | reverse complement strand
GTCAGCGACGGTATCTGTTAATATTCCGGGTGTATTAGTTGCCATTATCCCTCTTTTTGTTAAATCCGGCACATCTAAATTGTTATAACCGACAGAAACGTTACTGACGATTTTTAAATGGGGCGCATTGTTTAATAATTCAGCATTCACTTGATAATCAAGTCCAATAATTCCCGACGCATCCTTCAGTTCAGTCAGGAAATTAGGTTCATGATACGAAGATAAATTCAAAAAAACCTTTACATCGTGATGTTCTTTCAGCCGTTCTAATACTTCATCTTCTAGTCGATTAATGACGATAACTTTTTTTCTCATGGCTTCTCGCCTTCCTTAGTCTTAATTTTTTGACGGAAATTCGTTAATTTTACTGTTTAGCCAAGCAAGTGACGGATGACCGTCCGAAAATCTAAAAAATGCAAAATTCAGACGAGCAAAAAACGAATACACAACTGAATTTTTAGCATATTCCAAAAAAAGTATTCCAACAAAATTGCGTTGGAATACTTTGTGAAAATTATTGACCAATGACATCTTTGATTTTTTCGATTGCCCAATCTAAATCTTTTTTCTCAATTATTAACGGTGGTGCAAAACGGATGACATTATCATGGGTTTCTTTACAAAGTAGTCCTTCTTTCATTAATTCCTCGCAATATGGTCGAGCAGATTCTGTTAACTCCATACCGATAAAGAGACCTCTTCCACGAACCTCTTTAATGATTGGATTATTAATTTTCCTTAATTCATTAACAAAATAGGTGCCTAGCTCATGTGACCGCTCTGGTAGCTTTTCATCAATAATGACGTCCAATGCAGCAATGGAAACTGCACATGCCAACGGGTTGCCACCGAATGTAGAACCGTGGGAACCTGGTTCAAAAACACCTAAGATTTCTTTGTTAGCTACGATACAAGAAATTGGAAAAACTCCTCCACCAAGTGCTTTTCCTAACACTATAATGTCTGGTGTAACACCGTCCCAATCACTTGCTAAAAACTTTCCGCTTCGTCCAAGTCCCGCTTGAATTTCATCTGCAATGAAAAGAACATTATTGTCATGACAAACATCATAAGCAGCTTTCAAAAATCCATCCTCTGGAATGTTCACGCCTGCTTCACCCTGAATCGGTTCAATTAAAAAAGCGGCAGTATTTTCATTAATCGTTCCTTTTAATGCTTCAATATCACCAAAAGGGATGACACGGAATCCTGGTAATAATGGTCCGAATCCACGTTGATTATCAGGGTCAGATGAAATAGACACAGCAGCCATTGTGCGTCCGTGAAAATTATCAGAACAAACGATAATTTCTGCTTTATTATCGGCAACACCTTTTACATCATATGCCCAACGACGTGCTGTCTTTATTGCTGTTTCAACAGCCTCTGCACCAGTATTCATCGGTAATGCCATATCTTTATTTGTTAATGTACAAATTTTTTCATACCATGGACCCAATTGGTCATTATGAAATGCACGTGATGTTAATGTTACGTAATCTGCTTGTTTTTTTAATGCATCAATAATTTTCGGATGACGGTGCCCCTGATTGACGGCAGAATAGGCACTTAACAAATCCATATAACGATTCCCTTCGGGGTCCTCGACCCAAATACCTTCTGCTTTATGTATGACAATTGGTAATGGCAAGTAATTATTTGCCCCAAATTGTTCGGTTTGTTCAATAATTGCTTCTGATTGCTTCACCATAAAATCCCTCCAGTAAGATAAAGATAAATTGTATTTAATGCTTAATTACAATCTACATGTTATAATGCTTATCGTACATGATTTATGTAAAAAATTCTACTAAAATTTATTAGAATAGGTAGGAAGGAGTCAATCAAATGGCACATTTGCATATAACCGCATGGGCGTTAGCAATTATTTTGTTATTTATCGTCACAGCGATGTATCGTAAAAACAATAATAAAACCGGAAAAATTTTTCATATGATTTTACGATTAGACTATTTAATTATATTGTTTTCGGGTGGCAGTTTATTTTTGGATTACTCGAAGTACTCAGGTGAGTTATTTCTCAAAGTCATTGCCGGTTTATGGACAATTGTCGCAATTGAAATGATTACAGTAAAAACAAATAAAGGTGCATCAACAAAAGCTTGGTGGATTCAATTTGTTGTTTTTGCAGCAATTGCGATTATACTGGGCTTCATGCGACTTCCATTGGGAATTTTACCTTAATCATTAAGACATTTTGAAATTGAAGCTATCCTATGTTGAAGGATAGCTTTTTCTACATGATTGAAACAAATGATGGACATATATATTGGAGGAATTTCTATGAAAAAAGGCTTGTTTATTTTTATAGGCAGTCTATTATTACTATCGACTCTTTCTACCACTAAAGTGGGGGCACAATCGAATAATAATATACAAGATGAAATTATTTATGATATTTTAGTTGATCGCTTTAATAATGGTAATCAACAAAATAGTGAGCAAGTTGATGTCAATGACCCTTATACATATAATGGTGGTGACATCGAAGGTGTTACAATGATGTTATCTGAAATAAAAAGTCGTGGATTTACTACTATTTTACTTTCTTCGATTTGGGAAAATGCTCCAAAGGGATATCATGGTTATTGGATTGAAGACTTTTATAAGATAGAAGAACAATTTGGCACGATAGATGATATGAAAAACCTTATAAAAGAAGCACATCAGCGTGATATGAAAGTAATTGTAGAGTTAGAAACGAACTATATTTCTGAATCACATCCATTTGTTTCAGATGAATCGAAACATGTTTGGTTTAAGGAAAATGAGGTTGAGCCAATACCAGCAACAGAATGGATAGGAAAAACAATTCAATTAGACCAGTCAAATGAAGAGGTACAACAATACTTGTTGGATGTTGCTACTTACTGGATGGATGAGCTAGATATTGATGGGTATAAATTGCATGCAGTCGATCAAATGAACGAAGATTTTCTCCAAGTTTTAACGAAGGAAATAAAAGAGAAAAATCCTCGATTTTATATTATAGCTAACTCGTTACAGGGAAGTTCCGATATGGGTGATTTTGCAAGTAATGAATATATTGATGCTGTCGAAAATAATGACATGTATGAAATTTTTAACGAAGTTTTGATTAAACCAGATCAACCCATTTCAGAAATTTATCAGACGTGGGAAAAATCCTTTGGGGAAAAATCGTTACTTTTTTTAGATAATAAAAATGTTGCCAGATTTTCGAATAACTTTGCTGAACAGGAAAGAAATGCAGCAACAACTTGGTCATTAGCATTAGCGAGTTTATATTTTTTACCAGGGGTACCGATTGTATATCAAGGGTCAGAGGTGCCAATGTATGGGCCAGGATTTCCTGAAAATCAATATTTTGTCGATTTGTTTAGTTCGGATCCGGATGTTGAAGAATTATTTAATCATTTCGCGGCTATTCGTCAGCAATTTCCGGCACTTGTGCATGGGGAAATAGAGCAAATTGCCGAGAACGAGGGATTGAGTTTATTTAAAAGAAGTGATGGGGAACAGGAAGTATATGTGGCTATCAATAATGATGGGGAGTCACGTGTTGTTACGATTGAAGGTATTGATAGTGATTTGCAGCTCCGCGGTTTAATTCATGATGATACAGTTCGTGAAAATAAAGATGGAAATTTTCTCATCGGAATGGAACGGGAATCAGTAGAAGTATTTTTCGTCGAACCGAACAGTGGATTTAACTGGTGGTTTATTAGCTTCGTTGTCGGGGTTTTTGTTGTATTTATAGGGGTCGTTATTTTATTAGGCAGAAGGCAAAATCGAAAAGAAACGTAAATGGGAACATGTCCAAGTTGATTAAGGAATTTAACTAATATTTCTACTTATAAAAAAATGGCTTATAAAAAAATTTTAAATTTTCCCCCCGTAATTTAATCGGGGGGTTCTGTTTCAGGAAGGAATATAAACTACACTAAAGTAGGGGAACAAGCCTGTTTTAACTTGTTTAATGACAAAAATGATTAAATAAGAATGTACATACTTGTAAAATTAAATTTTAGTCATATTTTCTCATTGATATAATCCATATCATGAAAATGCTAATTAATAAGATCACACTTGCAAACAATAACAGTTCATTATGAAATGGGATGGAATGATTAACTACCCAAATCATTAAGCCAGATGTAAACAATGTCAGCTCATTGACGACAAACCCAACTAAAAATATTACTACACAGATGATAGTGAGTTTTTTTGCAAAAGGAATCATGTTCAGTAAACCAAATAAACTAAAAGCAAAAATTGTCAAAAATCCCAACAATGTTAAATGTAAATACCCAATCACAACTGAGCGTGTATCATACACAATATCAGCTAGTGGGGGATAGATAAGTGCTAATTCCATTAATCCTTTCGCAAATAAAATGATAAAAGCGAGTGCAAGAAATCGATAAAGTGGCTTTTTGATTGGATTATTTTGTGCTAATCCTTGCCATAAGGCTAGAATAAGAAACAATATTCCAATAAATTGTCCGACCCCACCAATCATTGCTAGGACAGTGATTACCTCTGAAAAGTCATACCATAAAATAGATAAGAAAAACCCAGGGAATAATGCGACAAAATACGTCCAGAAACTGATATTAAGCCATTTTTCTTGTAAAGAAATTTTATATGTTTGTAAAATCCAAATAAATAGACCAGTAAGCGTTAAGTATAGCCAGCCATTATATTGAAAATGTAAATAAAAATATATTGCCATATCAAAAAAATCCGATTCCCGATGCCCTGTGGCAGCTAGTCCCCCTAGAGAAAATGGGCCAATACTTGAAATGAATAATGTTAATAATCCAGCATTGATGAAAAAACGAGTCATTTTTGGCATAATGTCGGTTTTTTTAATGAAGATAAATATGTAAATAGCAACCCAATATTCTATAAAAATATGTGTTGTGGAAAAAATAATTGAAAAACGGGCATAGCCTTCAAATAAAAAAGCGATAAACATTAGCGTTGTTACTATAATCGTTGTGATTAAGATAATATGTACGTGTTTTTTATTAGGAATATGGCCCCAACTAATCGCTAAAAATATGACAAAAGTAGCTAAAAAAAGCCATCCTAAAACTGCCCCATGGGAATGTGCATGTAAAATATGGTCATAAGGTACAAAATGAAGCTTATTATAAAAAGGGAAAAGTCGCATCCATACCCCTGAAAGTGCTGTTAACAATAAAAAAAATATCGAAAAGTTTGTCATATATTTAGGCATATTATCACCCCATCTATGTCTGTCTTACTATTTTCGCTTATTTCGAAAATGAGTACAATATGATTGGAAAAATTGTCTAAATTTGATAACAAAGTTGTGACAAAAAAGGTACAATTTTTAAAATGTGGCTTTATCGCAAAATAAAAAAGACGACTATAACGTCGTCTACATTTTTGTCATTGATTCAATTATTCATACCCATGTTTTTTGAATACATCTAAAATGGCGTCAAGCAGGTCGTCCCACTCAACATCAAAAAATTTAGTTACGGTAATAAAATGTTGATAACCGAATACATTATCAACCCCGTCTATTTTCATTAAATCATTTAAAATTTCATGTTCACTTACATCACCAGGTAGGACTGAAATGCTATCCGTACCTTCAAAGATCATTTTATTTGTGGAAAATTTGACCGCATTAGGATTAGGTGTAGCCTCTGGTCTTACTCCCATCGTATCCCTCCTTCAATCAATTATCATAAATGTATCATATTTTGATTGAAAATACCATTTAAAATCGGTTTCAGCATGTGTTGCCGATTTTCTAGTTTGTATGACGTATGGAAATTTTCACATTGCCAGGCATCCAATTTATATTAAAAATAGTGTATAATATGATGCAGTATGAAGACCCAAAGGAGAAAAAGATGACATTTAAAATTGTATTTCTAGATATTGATGGGACAATTTTACGGCAAGATCATACGTATTCACCGAAGACTAAAACTGCAATAGAACAACTACAAAACCAACATATTAAAGTCGTTTTAGCGACAGGACGTCCACTTCATGAATTAAACGAACTAGCAGAGCAATTAAATATCGATACATTAATAGGCTATAATGGAACATTTGCAAAATATAAGGGGAAAACGATATTTCAACAACCTATCGATCATTCTATTATTAAAAAACTAACAACCATCGCGGAAAATCAGCAAAATGAACTATTACTGTATTCACAAAACAAAAATTTATTTTTACATAAGGATACGATAAAAAGGGAGAATTTTATCGAGCATTTTCAATTATTTCATAATGATGTATATGATAATCGATTGAACGAATCAATATACGGAGCAACACTAATAAGTATTCAGCCAACCCCGATTTCATATTACCAAATCGATCAACGGATCCATTTCACACCCGTCAATGTTGAAGCGGTGAAGGGGAGTTATGATGTCATTTTAAACGAAGTGACGAAAGGGACTGCTGTTGAAAAAGTATTACATTTTTTTAACATTCAACCGCATGAGGCTATTGCTTTCGGTGATGGGATGAATGACAAAGAAATGCTTAAATTAGTTGGAGAAAGTTTTGCGATGGGGAATGCTGCACCATCTTTAGACAACTATGCAAAATATCGGACAAAATCGGTGGAAGAAGACGGTGTTTATGAAGGATTAAAACAATTACATTTATTTTAAATAAAATATCTCGGCTTATCACCTTACCAAATATGGTGGACGATAAGCCATGAGAGCTATTACTTAATTTGATTCTCAAATTGTTTTAATTGTTCTCTTTCTTCTGGTGACGCCTCTTTATATGCTTCTTGTATTACTTCCCTAACTGCACCTTTTTCATGTTCCCTATCCGGAGATGAATCATCGATTTCTAAAAAATTTTGAAAAGCTTCTTGAGCACGTTCAAAGATACCTTTTTCCATTTAAAACCCTCCTGTTGTATTATCTTTTGCATTTTGATCTTTGCGTTTAATATCCTTATAAAGTGATTTATTGTTATCTTCTATATCCTCGGCAGTTTTTTCAGAAGTAAAATGCTCCTGCTCTGATTCCCTAGTTTCTTTTTCCAAAATAGACTATTCCCTCCAGTCCCAAATAAATAATTTTTCAAACAAAAAAGCGGAATGAATTAAATCATTCCACTGTAGTATGGCTATGAATATGCCATTATATTCTCAAATTTTCATTAATTTGTAATTTTTGTTAAATTAAAATAATCAGTTAAAAACTGTGCTACCCCATGTTCCTCATTTGACAATGTTGTAAATTTAGCAATTGATTTCAGTTCAGGAATCCCATTTTCCATTGCAACACCGATACCAGCGAAATCAATCATTTCTAAATCATTGCTACCATCACCAAACGCCATAATTCTATCCTTAGGGATGCCATATTCATCAGCTACTCTTTTAATTGCCTTTGCCTTATTCATCTGTTTATTCATAATTTCTATAATATGGTATGGTTCGCCCCAGCTTCTTTGTGTAATCACATCCGCGTGGACGTTATCTAATTGCTCAGTAATTTTATCAACCTGTTCAACATTTGGATAGAGTAACATTAATGTAGGATCCTCTGTTAAGTGTTCTTTTAATGTGCCAATTTTAAATGAATCATCATAATCGGTAATCCGATAAAAATCAATGATTCGTTGATCATATTGGTCAATTAGAACACTGTCATGGATGGCCGCCAAAATATTCTCAGATTGAAAGTGATAGCTCATATCGACAATATCTAATGCCGTGTCATGAAGTAAAGGTGTATGATGAATTCCCCAGCTTTTATTTCGAGGGTGATGCATCACTGCCCCATTTGAATTAATTAAAGGAGTTGTTAATTCAAGCTCATGATAAAAATCAATGCTTACGCGGTTTGATCGTCCGGTGGCAATAACGACAATATGTCCTTTCTCTATTAAATGACGAAGAACCGTTTTCGTTTCCGTTGTAATTTTTTTATCATCTGTTAAAACAGTGCCATCTAAATCGACAGCAATTAAATATTTTTGATTTCCCAATCAATTCACCCCACATACTTAGTGTAGCAAAAAATGACTCAATTAGCTAGGGGAGGAAATTTAAATAGACTTTCATTTTTAAATTTATTGCTATTGAATGGCTATTCACTCATAATGGAAAATAGGATTTATTTAAGAAAGGAATGAAACCATGATCCATATCGTTGAACAAAAAGTTGATGAAATACCTTATTTAATCGTTGAAAAGGCTGAACTAAAGGGTAAACCACGACCTACTGCTATTTATCTTCATGGCTTTAATGGAGAAAAAGATGCAAGCCTGACAATTGCTTATCGAATTGCAACACAAAATATTAGAGTGATTTTGCCTGATGCTATGATGCATGGCGCACGTCAGGGTAATGTGACACAAGGGGAGAAAGATTTGGCCTTTTGGGATATTGTCCTGCAAAATGTCAAAGAGATAGAAATTATCAAAAATGAACTTGAAAAACAAAAATTACTGGTTAATAATAAAATTGGTATTGGTGGGACTAGTATGGGTGGAATTACGACGAGCGCCGTGATGACACAATATGATTGGATTGATGCGGCGGTTATTGTGATGGGTTCTCCTAACTTAACTGATTATGCTAATCTATTAGTTGAAAATTTCAATAAAATGAATCAAGAACAAATCCCTGAAAAGGATAAAAAAAGAGTTGAAGCCGCCATAAAGCATTTTGACTTATCAAAAAATCCTTCTGCAATACAAAATGTTCCATTATTATTTTGGCATGGGGAAGACGATAACGTTGTCCCAATGAAATATGCGTTAAATTTTTACGAAACGAATAAAAACCTTGCGAATTCACAAATGAATTTTATTAAAGAAGCGGGAAGGACACACAATGTAAGTAGATTAGCGATGAATGAAACAGCAAAATGGTTTGCCAAATATTTGCTATAAAAGATCAGAAATGCTATTAAGATCAAATTGATAATAGTTTTCTATTTTAAACATTTTTAAAATCGGCTAAAATATGGTTAAATATAAGTAACGATATTTTAAGGAGGTTCATTTAAATGGATGAAGCCGTAAAAGAAAATTTATTAGGTACATTGGAAAATGTAATTGATCCAGAACTTGGTATTGACATCGTTAATTTAGGTTTAGTATATGATGTTGATTTAGATGATAATGGACTTTGTACAGTGACGATGACATTAACGTCTATGGGATGCCCATTAGCCGGACATATAGAACAGGATATTCGTTATGCATTAGCAGATATTCCTAATATAAAAGAAATTGATGTAAATATCGTATGGGATCCACCATGGGGCAAAGATAAAATGTCCCGTTATGCGAAAATTGCATTAGGTATCCCTGATTAATTTATTCATCGATGTCAAATAGTTATTATTAAAAGTTGATTCATATTTAGTGGATCAACTTTTTTCAAAATAACAACATTTTGAAAATGGTTAAGGAATACCGAATCTTCTTAAAATTTTGTCAGGAAAGGCAGTTATTATGGAAGTGTATGTGAAAATTACACCAGATCAAATTCATATCAATGAATGTATTGAGAAAGTTACCCGACCAGAGGCTGGGGCAATTAGTACCTTTATCGGCATAGCCAGGGAATTTACCCGCAGAAAGCAAACAGTATATTTAGAATATGACGCTTATATTCCTATGGCAGAAAAACAGTTAGCCCGAATTGGCAAAGAAATTAATGAGAAGTGGGACGATACTTCTGTTGCTATCATTCACCGAATCGGGCGATTAGACATTTCAGAAATTGCCGTAGCAATTGCCGTTTCAACACCACATCGGGATGATGCTTTTGAGGCAAGTAAATATGCGATTGAACGAATTAAAGAGATTGTACCTATTTGGAAAAAAGAACATTGGACTGACGGAACATCATGGATAGGGGATCAAAGAGAGTCTATCTCGTATAAAAATGACTTACCTTCAGAGGAGGAAATGACATGATTAACGTATTATTTTTTGCTGGAATGAAAGATAAGGTGGGTAATGGGAAAATCACGATTGAAGCGAATGATATTTCAGTACAAGAGTTAAAACAAAAACATTTATCAATTTTTGAGATCGAGGACCAATTAGCAGAAGCAATGGTAGCGATTAATGAGGAATATGCAACGGATGAAACACTTATCAGTGGGGGCGATACGGTTGCCTTTATCCCTCCAGTTAGTGGTGGGTAACAGTCTGTTCAGATGAAGTAAAGCAAGTAGTCCAACTGAGTAGATAAGAAATTTATCTATTTTAATTGGACTACTTTTTTATTTTTAAATAGCGATGGCTAATTGGTTTCCGAACAAAATAGGTTTGTGGATATCATTACTTTAGGTGACTATCCCCAAGAACAATATCCGGCTAGTCCAACTCAAATCGTCACTTTTGGGGCAATAGTTAGCAAGTGAATCCAGTAGGGAAATGCTCAGTTGACTTTCTCGTTTTCACGATTTTCAAATGAGCATCTGGCTCTTGCT
>DAMCTP010000070.1:8649-10605 GCA_032113595.1 Pseudogracilibacillus sp. | reverse complement strand
AAAGTCCCTTCTAGGGAACGATATCCGTGGACTCCACCACCACCGAAACCCGCTACTTCACCTGCAGCAAATAATCCTGGTATCGGTTTTCTGCTCTCCCCAAGTACACGGGAAGATAAGTCTGTCTGTAAGCCCCCTAAAGTTTTTCGGCTTAAAATATTTAACCGTACTGCTATTAATGGGCCATTTTTCTTGTCCAAAATCTTATGTGGCTTCGCCGTCCGAATGAGTTTATCTCCCAAATAATTTCTAGCGCCACGTATCGCTGTCACTTGTAAATCCTTCGTGAATTTATTCATCAGTGAACGGTCTCTCGCTTCTACTTGACGCTCAATTTTATTTTTATCCAATAAATTATTACCTGAGAGTTTGTTCATTTTTTCAACTAAATCTCCGATTGTACTAGCAACAATAAAATCCGCTCCATTATCAACAAACGACTGTACGGGTCCCGGTGCACCTGGCAAAACTCGTGATAAAACTTTTTTTACACTTTTTCCAGTTAAGTCGGGGTTTTGTTCCGAACCTGATAAAGCAAACTCCTTTTCAATAATTTTTTGCGTCAAAATAAACCAAGAATACTCGTAACCCGTATCCATAATTGCTTTTAAAGTCCCTAACGTATCAAAACCGGGGAAATTGGGTGTTTCAAAACGATTCCCTTCTGCATCAAACCACATCGAAGATGGGCCAGGTAAGATTCGAATACCATGTTTACTCCAAATCGAATTCCAATTTTTTATTCCCTCTGTGTAATGCCACATTCGGTCACGATTCACGATACGGCCACCGACGTCTTCTGTGATGCCTAACATCCGTCCATCAACATGCTTTGGCACACCGGAAATCATCGTTTCCGGCATTTTCCCCAATCGTTTTGGCCAATTTTTCTTAATTAATTCAAAGTTTGCCCCAATTCCACCACTTGCAATGACTATTGCCCCTGCTTCATATGTAAATTCACCAACTACATCACGATTACTATCTGCACCGCGTGCTACATCTGATGGGGCTAAAATAGACCCTTTAATTCCCGTCACTTGATCACCTTGGGTTAGCAATTCGTCAACTTGGTGTCGTGATAAAAATGTCACTATTCCAGAATCTATTTGTTGATTAAGAATTTTAGCAAAAGGACCAACAAGGCCTGGACCTGTTCCCCACGTAATATGAAATCTCGGAACAGAGTTCCCATGACCTTCCGCCAAATAGCCCCCACGTTCCGCCCAACCAACAACTGGGAAAAACTTAATACCCTTTTCTCTAAGCCACGAGCGTTTTTCTTCAGCAGCAAAATCGACATAAGATTCTGCCCATTTATAGCCCCATTCATCTTCATCTTCTAAGCGATCAAAACCAGCTGTACCAAGCCAGTCTTGCCAGGCTAGTTCCCTTGAATCTTTTATTCTCATTCTTCTTTGTTCAGGTGAGTCAACTAAAAATAAGCCACCAAATGACCAAAATGCTTGACCACCTACTGAATTTTCTGCCTCTTGATCGACAAGCAATACCTTTTTTCCACTGCCAGCAATTTCTGTTGTTGCAACTAATCCTGCAAGCCCTGCCCCAACAACAATCACATCATATTCCACGATATCCCCTCCAAACCTATCTCTATACAAATTATAACGTATTGTTAGAAAATTTAGAAATTAATTTATAGACAATTAGGCTGTTTTTCATTATAATTTCAGCTCATATGATGTTTTACTAATAGTAATACGTTTTACTATATTTCTTGGGGAATATTAATAATTAAACTTGATAAACCTGCCTGCGCTATCAATAATTTCCTCCCTCATGGCCACTAAAATCATATAAAGCAATTTACCTTGTCATGAGCCTCACTCTCATGGCCACTAAAATCATATAAAGCAATTTACCATGTCATGAGCCTCACTCTCATGGCCACTAAAATCATATAAAGCAATTTACCTTGTCATGAGCCTCACTCTC
>DAMCTP010000070.1:0-8549 GCA_032113595.1 Pseudogracilibacillus sp. | reverse complement strand
ACCATGTCATGAGCCTCACTCTCATGGCCACTAAAATCATATAAAGCAATTTACCATGTCATGAGCCTCACTCTCATGGCCACTAAAATCATATAAAGCAATTTACCATGTCATGAGCTTTACTCTCATGACCACTAAAATCATAAAAAGCAATTTACCTTGTCATGGGCCTCACTCTCATGACCACTAAAATCATAAAAAGCAATTTACCTTGTCATGAGCCTCACTCTCATACCCACTAAAATCATATAAAGCAATTTACCATGTCATGAGCCTCACTCTCATGGCCACTAAAATCGCAAATAGTAAACAATCATGTCAAGTGCCTCTTCCCCACAGTTGCCAATAAGAGCATAAAATGAAAAAAACAATGGCCTTCACCATTGTTTTAGTTCATATTTCACTATTTCTATTTGATATTAAAAAACGCATCCCATCCAGCATATTCGCCAATGCCAGCTAGTTCATCTTCAATACGAATTAACTGATTATATTTTGCCACACGATCTGTCCGAGAAGGGGCACCTGTCTTAATTTGACCCGCATTAGTCGCTACTGCAATATCGGCAATCGTTGCATCCTCAGTTTCCCCCGAACGATGGGAAATAACGGCGGTATATCCAGCGCGTTTAGCCATTTCGATTGCTTCAAATGTTTCAGTTAACGTCCCTATTTGATTGACTTTAATTAAAATTGAGTTGCCAACACCTTCTTCAATTCCTTGGGCTAATTTTTCTGTGTTTGTAACGAATAAATCATCACCAACCAGTTGTACCCGTTCCCCAATTCGCTCTGTTAGCAATTTATGTCCTTCCCAATCATTTTCATCTAAACCATCTTCAATTGAAATAATCGGATATTTTTCCACCATTTCTTCATACCAATCGACCATTTCAGCGGATGTACGCACGACACCTTCACCTTTTAAATGATACTTTCCGTCGGAATAAATTTCCGATGCAGCAACGTCCATTGCAAGCTGAACCTCATCGCCTACTTGGTAGCCAGCGTTCTCAATGGCTTCAACAATGGTCTGTAATGCCTCTTCATTAGAAGCTAAATCCGGTGCAAAACCACCTTCATCACCAACAGCGGTATTCAGACCTTTATTTTGCAATACCTTTTTCAATGAATGAAAAATTTCTGTCCCTACTCTCACCGCTTCCATAAATGTCGGTGCAGCAACTGGCATGATCATAAATTCTTGGATGTCGACATTATTGTCAGCATGTTCCCCACCATTTAAAATATTCATCATAGGAACAGGCAACACATTGGCATTAAATCCACCTAAATACTTGTACAACGGAATTTCTAAATAACTTGCAGCAGCATGTGCCGCAGCCATTGAAACGCCTAAAATTGCGTTTGCCCCAAGCTTACTTTTATTTTCCGTATCATCTAACTCAATCATAATGGCGTCAATAATATTTTGCCTTGTCACATCAACACCAATTAACTCAGGAGCGATGACATCATTCACGTGATTAACTGCCTTAAGGACCCCTTTTCCCAAATAACGGTCTTGATCACCATCACGTAATTCTACCGCTTCATATTCACCTGTTGATGCACCGCTTGGCACTAACGCAATACCAAAACCGCCACTTTCGGTAGCAACTTCAACTTCTACTGTTGGATTCCCACGTGAATCTAACACTTCCCGTGCATAAACATCTGTAATATAAGGCATGCCTATCTCTCCTTCTTTTTTATTATATAAAACTTTATATAAAAATTTCACTCGACATTTATTATATCAAGCAAAACTTCTATCACATCATCATATAAACTCTTATTCGTTCTTCCCAATTAATGTGTTTCCCGTCATTTCCTCGGGTTGTTCAATATTTAAAATATGTAACAATGTTGGGGACAAATCAGCAAGTCGTCCACCATCCCGAACGTCCACACCTTTTTTCGTCACAATGACTGGGACTGGGTTTGTCGTGTGAGCTGTCATTGGCTCACCATGACGATTGATTACTTCATCGGCATTGCCATGATCTGCTGTAATAATAGCTACCCCATTTAGTGATAAAATTTTGTCAACAATTTTACCTAAACATTCATCGACAACTTCAACGGCACGTTTCGTCGGCTCTAATTTCCCAGAATGGCCAACCATATCTGGATTAGCAAAATTTAAAATAATAGCATTTAAATCCCCTTTATCCAATTCAGCTAACAAGGCATCAGTCACTTTGTATGCACTCATTTCCGGTTGTAAATCGTATGTTGCCACTTTTGGTGAATCGATTAAAATTCGTCGCTCACCAGGAAATACTTGTTCACGACCACCATTCATGAAATATGTCACATGGGGATATTTTTCTGTTTCAGCAATTCTCAATTGTTTTTTTCCATGATTCGCTAACACTTCCCCTACCGTTTGATGCAATTCAATCGGTTTAAAAGCTACTTCCATTGATAAATCATCACTATAATGGGTCATGCCAACAAAATGTCCTTTACGCAAACGTCCCCGACTACGTGCAAACGCTGAAAAATTTTCCCCAACAAAAGCATCTGTTATTTGGATGACACGATCAGGTCGAAAATTAAAACAAATCACTGTGTCATCATCCTTTATCGTACCTAATGGTTTCCCGTCTTTTCCTATTATAACAGAAGGGATGACAAACTCATCATTTTTCCCATTATCATAGGAGGTTTGAACAACATCTTTTGCATTGTCGAAAAACGGTCCCTTACCATTTGTCATTGCATCAAACGCTAGCTGAACCCGTTCCCATCTTCGATCCCTATCCATCGCATAGTAGCGACCAGAAACGGTAGCAATTTCACCTACCCCAATTTGATCTATTGCCGCTTCCAATTCATCAATATATGTTATTGCAGTCCTCGGCCCAACATCTCGTCCATCCAAATACACATGAACATATACATTAGTAATTCCCTCTTGTTTCGCAAGCTGTAACAGTGCGATTAAATGATTTATATGACTATGTACGCCACCATCGGACAGTAATCCACACAAATGCAATGCAGCGTTTTTAGACTTTGCTAAATGAATGGCGTGTAAAAAATTTTCATTCGTAAAAAAATCCCCCGATGCAATTGCCTGATCAATTCGGGTTAAGTTTTGATATACGACACGTCCTGCCCCTATGTTCACATGACCAACTTCCGAATTTCCCATTTGCCCCTCTGGTAACCCGACATCCCGGCCACTAACATGTAATTTATTATGTGGAAAGTCCAGCCAATATCGATCAAAATTCGGTGTGTGGGCTTGGGCAATCGCATTACCATATGTATCTTCTCGTAAAGCAAATCCGTCTAAAATAATTAATGCTGCCAAATCTGTCATTTTACATACTTCCCTGCTGCCACTAATTTTATAAATGATGAAGCCTCCAAACTCGCTCCACCAACTAATGCCCCATCAATATCAGACATTGCAAGTAAATGATTAATGTTATCGGGATTTACACTTCCGCCATATTGAATAACTACTTGTTCAGCAACTTCCTTAGAATATAGTCCAGCTATGACTCCCCTGATGTGTTTACAAACATCATTTGCTTCTGAATTAGTTGCCGTTTTCCCTGTTCCAATCGCCCATATCGGCTCATAGGCAATGATTATATGACTTACTTGTTTGGGACTGACATCAGCCAATGCTTGCTCCACCTGATATTGGATATGTGAGAAAGTCTCTTCTCCTTCTCGTTGTTCTAACGTTTCACCGACACAAACAATCGGCGTTAATTTATGGGCAAAAGAAGCATGTACTTTTTTATTTACTGTTTCATCAGTTTCATTAAAAAATTCACGCCGTTCCGAGTGACCAATAATCACATGGGACACCCCAATATCCCTTAACATCATAGGACTAACTTCCCCAGTAAATGGCCCTTCATCGGCAAAATGCATCGTCTGTGCCGCTACTTTTAAATGGCTTCTGTGGGCCTTTTCAACAATTTGTTGTAAATATGGAAAGGGAGCACAAACAATCGCCTCTACTTGATCAGTAATATCCAAATTTTCTACCACTTTATCCATAAATTGTGTCACTTCTACCCCATTTTTATGCATCTTCCAATTGCCAGCAATAACTTTTTTCCGCACAATTCTATCCCCTTTTAATCAAAATCCTTTTATGATGATCTATCATCTAATGCACGAATTCCCGGTAAAATGGTCCCTTCCATAAATTCTAACGACGCCCCACCACCGGTAGAAGTATGATTCATGGCAGCCACAAGTCCAAATTTTTCAATGGCTGCGACAGAATCTCCACCACCAATGATTGTGTATCCACTAGTTTCTGCTAATGATTCGGCAACACCTCTCGTCCCTCCACTAAAAGAATCCATTTCAAACACACCCATTGGACCATTCCAAATGATAAGTTTTGATTGACTAATAATTTCTTGGTATTTTTTCGTTGTTTCAGGTCCGATATCTAATACCATCCATCCCTCTGGAATATCATGCACTGACATAACACGATGGTTAGCATCTGCCCGAAAGTCATCGGCAATAACAGCGTCTGTTTGAATATGAAACTGGACACGCTTTTTTTCAGCCTTTTCCATAAATCCTTTTGCTAATTCAATTTTATCTGCTTCTAATAGTGAATTTCCAATTTCAAGCCCTTGCGCTTTTAAAAATGTACAAGCTAAACCACCACCAATGATGAGGTGATCAACAATATCTAGTAAATTATCGATTACTTTAATTTTATCCCGAACCTTTGATCCACCAATGATGGCTGTAAAAGGTCGCTCAGGATTTTCTAACGCCTTACTTAATACAGAAATTTCTTTTTCCATTAAAAATCCAGCAACCGCTGGTAATTGTTCCGCAATACCAACTGTTGATGCATGATTACGATGTGCTGTTCCAAATGCATCATTGACAAAAATATCTGCCATCTTTGTAAATGCTTCAACTAAATACGAGGCATTTTTTTCTTCACCTTCTTCAAAACGGACATTTTCTAGTAATACAACATCACCATTTTGTAAATGATTTATTGCCTTATCAACTTCTGGTCCAATGACCGTATCCACTTTTACTACTTGCTTATGTATGATTTGAGATAACCGTTCAGCTACTGGTGTTAAACGTAATTCTTCAACAACCTGTCCCTTAGGGCGACCGAAATGCGATGCTAGAATTACTTTCGCACCATTGTCAATTAAATATTGAATCGTCGGTAAGACAGATTTAATTCTTTTATCGTTTGTAATTACACCATTTTCTATCGGTACATTAAAATCTACGCGACAAAAAACTTTCCTCCCTTGAACATCAATATCCCTTAATGTTTTCTTAGTCATGATCGAAAAGCCCCTTCACTAATTTGTCTCTCTCTCCATTATACTTGAGCAACAAAAACTTTCCATTAAGAACTGTACAATTAAAGAAAAAAAGAGACAATCGTCTCCTTTATCAAATTTCTTCCCAAACCATATTAATCCCAGTGAACCCCTTCGCTTAGTTACCAAAGAATGAAGGGGAATGCATCGCTATTTTTTGTTCAATTTTTCAAAAATTGAAAACTTCAATAACCTTTTTTATGCAAATATCTTGCTAAATCAATACACCTTGCACTATAACCGATTTCATTATCATACCATGCAACAATTTTCACCATGTTTTCTCCGATGACCATTGTAGATAATCCATCGACAATCGCTGAATAGGTCGTTCCAATGATATCACTTGAAACGATTGGCTCCATTGTATATTGTAAAATATTTTTTAGGTTTCCTTGTGATGCTTCTAAAAATACGCTGTTCAATTTTTGCTCAGTGACAGATTGGTTTAATTCAACGACTAAATCTGTCAATGATCCATCAGGAACTGGCACCCGTATGGCCATGCCGTCCAATTTACCCGCCAATTCTGGTAACACCTTACCGACAGCTGACGCTGCACCAGTAGATGTTGGAATAATGTTCGTTGCTGCTGCCCTCGCCCGGCGAAAATCGGAGTGCGGTAAATCAAGAATTCGCTGGTCAGCAGTAAAAGCATGTATAGTAGATAGCATTCCCCGCTTCACACCAAATGTATCATGCAACACCTTAATTACTGGAGCGACGCAATTAGTTGTACAAGAAGCATTAGAAATAACATGATGATGTTCAGCATCATATTTCTCTTCATTAACCCCTAGAACAAAAGTAAAATCCTCATCAGAAGCTGGAGCTGAAATTATCACTTTTTTCGCACCAACATATAAATGTTTTGCAGCCTCCTCCCGTTTTCTAAATACACCTGTTGCCTCAATGACAACATCGACCTGATGAGCCTCCCAATCAATTTGGGCAGGGTCACGCTCATGAAAAACATGGATTTTCTGTCCTTGAACGACTAAATTATCGCCCTCAATATGAACATCTTCCGATAAGGTGCCATGAATAGAATCATATTTTAATAAATGAGCGAGTAGTTTCTTTTCTGTGATATCATTAATAGCTACTATGTTTACGTCATCATTTTTTAATGCCAACCGGAGAATATTACGACCAATTCGACCAAAACCGTTAATTCCTATTTTTACCGTCATATGACATTCCTCCTACATTTTATATGGTTAACCGAAAATTATTTTTTTCGCCGCCCCCTCATCAGTAATTAATACATCACTTTTTTTCTGTTGCATAAAAGATATAATGGCACTTGCCTTTGACTGACCACCTGCCACTGTTATAACATCATTAATATTCTCTAAATCTTCTAATTGCATGCCTAACGTCCATACTTTATGAACAATCTGACCTTGTATATCAAAATAATATCCAAATGCCTCACCTACTGCTTCCCTCTCAATTAATTTCTTCATTGTTTCCTGGGAAGTTTTCCTTCTTTTGGCTAAAGTGAGTGCATCCCCAATCCCATGAATGACAATCTGAGCACCCTTAATTAATGATAAAGTTTCAGCGATTGTCTTTTCATTCAACAAGGAATAATATAAGGATTCATTTAACGAATCTGGAATGTGGAACATCTCATAATTTCCATTAGTCGCTACTGCCATTTTTGCAATGATTGTATTTGCCTGATTGTCAACATTTTCACCAATACCACCACGAGCAGGCACGAAAAAACATTTATTTTCTTCAAAAGGTTCCATCAGCTTAGCAACAGCAGCCATTGTTGACCCTCCAGTAACGGCAATCGTCAAATCTTCATTAATAACCCCCTTTAAAAATTTTACAGTTGCCCTACCTAGCTCCGTTTTTGCCGAGGGCTGTACATCACAATTGCCTGGAACAACGATAACATTATCAATGTTGAATTTTTTCCCTAATTGTGTTTCTAATTGTGTTAAATTAGACAATTCGTGATTAAACTCAAACAATGCCTCAACTATTTCCTTCCCTGTTTCTGTGGCATACATTCCTTTTGATGTCATTTCAATCAATTGGTGTTTTTGTAAAAATTCAATTTCGTTACGAATAAATCGTTCCGTAAATGACGTTTTTTCAATGAGTAATCGACGACCAATTGGTCCATAGGTAGAGATTAAATACAATATATCGTAGCGTTTTTTCATTACTCGTAATAAATCTGGATAAATTACTTTTTGTATTTGCAATAAGTTTTCCATAAGAGCAAAACTCCTTTTGATATAGATGGTATACTTTAATGTTTCGCGGAGTATCGATGACCACACAGGTACATTTATGTCCCACTTGTTGTATAAAATTATAAATTTAATTATAACAATTTTTTTAAGAATTTCAACTGTTTAGAAAAAGAACCTATCGGTGGGATGTATACTCTTTTAAAGCCATTTCCAAGACGTCATAATTAATTTGTTCACAGTCTAACAATTTGTTACCGATCTCTACGGCGGGAATTAGCAATTGAAATTCTTCTAGCCATTTATCATTTGAATAAATATCCCTTTCTATCAAATCAAATGTATAATATTGTTGAAATAACTTTAACAGTGCATAGGCATCGTCACATAGGGAACAATTTTCTTTTGTATAAAAAAATATTTGTTTCATAATTCTCACCCTCTATACCCCATAATCTCAGGGTACTTAAAATATCAATTAATTACAAAGGTATTTTATTTAAGTATATCGTGTTTATCAACATTTTAAAATAATGCAGTGCAATTGCAATCGTCCCTATTTATATATAATTTAGCAAAATATATAAAGAAAGAATTAAGAACGGCTGAATTCCGCATTTTTCTGAATTTCGGACGTGAATACGACTCTTGCTTCGACGAGTTCCGCATTTCTAGGATTCTCAGGTGAGCATCCGACCCTTGCTCATCTGAATTTGGCATTTCTAGGATTCTCAGATGAGTATCCATCTCTTGCACGGCTGGGTTTACCATTTTCGCGATTTTCAGACGTGCATCCATCTCTTACACAGCTGAGTTATCCATTAACAGTTGATAGAATACTATTTTAAATGAACAAAATTAAGTAGTCTCCAAAGAAACATAATAACATTTATGCAACGCTAGTAAAAATATATTTGTACTTAGCTCACAACTAAGTAGGGATTACTGAATAATTAAAAACCTTTGATTCTATTATATTTGTTCC
>DAMCTP010000069.1:0-10668 GCA_032113595.1 Pseudogracilibacillus sp. | reverse complement strand
TTGATAATCAAATAATTATTTATTTTTCCCTTGACATATTACCGCAGGTCTTTTCACTAGACATTCTTCTATTGACTTTTTCTTAGGCCATTAAAAAACAATCCGAAACAAACTTCCTTTTCCGACTTCAGATTCTACTTCAATCTTGTGTCCCAATTGGTGTGCTATTTCCCTTACTAAATATAACCCAATTCCTGTTGATTCGCGATGGTTTCTACCATTTTCCCCAGTAAAAAATGCATCAAAAATTCGACGAATGTCCGAATCGGGTATCCCTATCCCATGGTCTTCAATTTCCAAAATTTTATCGTTGTTGTTTTGTTTCAACCGAAGTAAAATTTTTTCACTATCCCCAGCATATTTGACTGCATTTTGTACCAATTGGGTCAACATAAAGTGAAGCCATTTTTCATCCGTTTCTACTTTGGGATTTTCACAGTTGATGAGTACTTCAGGATATACTTGATTTCGGATAAATAAACGTTTATTTTCATGATTCACCTCTCGAATAACTACAGCAACATCGATTAGCTCTATTTGAAAATCCCGATCAAAAGAACGTAGCCGTGCCATATGTAAAATCGTGTTCAAACTACCTTTCATTCTATCTATTTCTTCTCTCATATCAGAAGAATCCGGTTCATCCAATTCATTCGCCATCAATTCAATGACTGATAACGGTGTTTTCATTTGATGCACCCACCGGTCTAACAAAATAAAATGCTCATCCTGCTTATTTTGCAAATTAATGATTTCATTTTCATACAAATTATATTGATTTGTTAAAACACTTTTAAGTGCATCAGATATCGGTGCATTTTCCAATTCCTGCAGTGAATCATCTAAATGATCCATTTTTTCCGACAATCGTTGATAAAATTTTTTACGAGATATCATCATATATAATAAATAAATAACAAGAAAAAAGATTCCAAGAAAAAAGCTATAAAATATAATCGACAGCTCCCGAAATCCTGACAACCAAAAAATACTACCAATCACCGTAAACTGAATGATTTGTACGATAATGAGCGAGAGATGTTCTCGGAAAAATAATTTCATTTTCCCTCCCCTTTCCGGTCCAGTTTACCACGTTATTTTCAATCGATAGCCAACGCCACGAACGGTTTCAAGCGCCTCATTGATCCCAATTTCTGATAACTTTTTCCGCACCCTTGTAACATTGACATTTAACGTATTCTCATCGACAAATGACTGATCATCCCATAATTTTTCTAGCAAATCTTCTCGACCAGCGACCCGAGGGTAACGTGAAAGTAACACCTCCAAAATATCCGCTTCCTTTTTCGTTAACAACGTTATTTTTCCGTTGAAATGTAGCTCAAGTCGCTCGACATATAAAGTTAAACCAGCGTTTTCTAAGATTCTTTCCTGCTGGACAATTGCGTATTCCCCGTAAGCCCGGCGCAATTGACTGTTTATTTTAGCTAGTACTAATTCTGGATGAAAAGGTTTCGTAATAAAATCGTCTCCCCCATTTTCCAACGCCATCACTTGATCCATTTCCCCCGTCCGAGCAGAAATAAAAATAACAGGACAAGTAGACTCCTTGCGAATTTGTCGACACCAATAAAATCCATCATAGCTCGGTAAGTTAATGTCTAACAATACTAACTTCGGTTGGAATCGCTGAAAATCATCAATAATATTTTCAAAATCTGCTACAACGAATGTTTCATAGCCATATTTTTTAATGTCTTTTTCTAAATGGGACGCAATTTTAGGATCATCCTCGACAATCATAATTTTATTCATCAATCATCGCTCCGAATTTTATTTAGTACTAGTATAGCATGTTATACTATGAATAGTTATTTGAGTTAGGAGAGTAATGAAATGATTACAGTACACACCGATGGTGCAACAAATGTAAAAACAAATCAAAGTGGTGCAGGGATTTATATGAAACACAACGGTAAATTTTATTCATATAAAATTCCTTTAGGCGAAATGTCGAATCATAAGGCTGAATTTCATGCTGTCATTCATGCTTTAACGAAATGTAATGAACAATTTCCTAATGAAATACTCGCCTTTCAAACAGACTCAAAAATTGTCGTCGAATCAATTGAGAAAAACTTTGTTAGAAATAGGGATTTTCAACCACTTCTTGAACAAATTAACGACTTAAGTGCTAGGCACCCACATTTTTTTATTAAATGGATTCCAAGCAAGGAAAATTTCCATGCCGATCAATTAGCCAAAAGAGCGATTTACCTAAACAAAGGGTGAATGCATGTTAGTTTTTTTAAAAAATGGAGGATTATGTTAAAAATACCGAATAAGATTTTCTGAAAATTTTATCATGATCAAAGGGTGACATTTGTTATGAAGAAAGATGTAATTTTTATCTTCATATTAATTACCATGATGATGGCAGGTTGAAAATGGAAGCGCTTTAGTGTTATAATAATGATAATTTTAAAAAAGGATGAGGTGGTTAAGAGACATGATAAGTTTTTTACAAGGGAGGAATACATATATTTAATAAACCAAGAAAACCTCGCAAGTTACAGATTTATGAAGCATTATCCCCTAGATTTATCTTAATCGAAGCATTAAAAAAGGATTTTTCAAGACTATCCCAAGGGTATAAAGGTGAATGTTATGTAGCATCTTTGTTAGATAAAGAAACCCGGGAAAAAGTTAATCCTATTTTCGATTTAGAATTAACTATTGAAGGTAACGAATGTCAACTCGATCTCCTCTTATTTCATCAGCATGAATTGTATCATCTTGAAATTAAGTATTTCGAAGGCGAGTACAGTTACAATAATGACCGATGGTATTTAACCCGTCACAGAAAAGAAGTTAGCAATCCTGTCCATCAACTTTATCGTGCTCAGCGATTATTACAAGCATTTCTTCAACAACACCAACTGAAAATTCCAGTTAAATCATTAGTAGTTTTTGCCAATCCCCATTTCCATTTATATCACGCTCAAGAAAATATGCCGATTATTTTTCCAGGACAATTACCTCGTTTCATACAAAATTTATCTAATGGAGGTTCTCTTTTTGAAAAAGTTCGAAATAAGCTAATTCAATCACATTCACCAATTTTAAGAGAAAAAAATGACCCTGTCTATGAATGGGGCCAATTACGGAAGGGATTATTTTGTTTAAACGGAGATTGTCATCAACAGTTACAACGGTCTGGACGACATTATTTACTTTGTCCATCGTGTCAGGGACAACATTCGTTGGAAGAATGTTTGCTTATGGCTGTGAAGGATTTCAGTGTGTTGTTTCCAAAAGAAAAAATTACCGTGTCTACCATTTCTAAATGGCTTGATGGAGAAGTGTCAAGGAATTTCATTTATACCATTTTAAGAGATAAATTAAAATTAGTTATCAACGGAACAAAAAGTTACTATACCTTTTAGATTTCTCGGATTTCCTATTAATGGTTATTAGGTTAAAATTTATCCCGTTCCTCATTTAAAATTATATTTTTGAAATCTTTTAGAGGAGCTAGACACTCCAGCTCACTTGAATATACGGATTTCTCATTTTTCAGAGGAGTTAGACACTCCAGCACACTTGAAAATATGGATTTCACATTTTTCAGAAGGGCTAGACACCCTAGCACACTTGAAAATACGGATTTCTCATTTTTTAGAGGGGCTAGACACCCTAGCACACTTGAAAATACGGATTTCTCATTTTTCAGAGGAGCTAGACACTCCAGCACACTTGAAAATACGGATTTCTCATTTTTCAGAGGGGCTAGACACTCCAGCACACTTGAAAATACGGATTTCCCATTTTTCAGAGGAGTTAGACACCCTAGCACACTTGAAAATACGGATTTCTCATTTTTCAGAGGAGCTAGACACTCCAGCACACTTGAATATACGGATTTCTCATTTTTCAGAGGAGCTAGACACCCTAGCACACTTGAATATACGGATTTCCCATTTTTCAGAGGAGCTAGACACCCCAGCACACTTGAAAATACGGATTTCTCATTTTTCAGAGGAGCTAGGCACTCCAGCACACTTGAAAATATGGATTTCTCATTTTTCAGAGGAGCTAGGAATGCCAGCTCATTTAGATTCTCCCTTTCAGCAACTTTCGTACGAGCATCCAATCCTTTTTTATTTTTCCCAGATTTTGAGCCACGAAGAATCCCTCTCCTGCTCAATTGCTATTATATCTTTATCATAATTCCTATCAATAGTGGCATCCTACAATATATCAATCATATAGGGGGGCAAATTGTCATGGAATTAATGATAGGAAAGGCTGTTCATCGAAAAGATGCTGATGTAAAGGTAACCGGTGCTGCCGAATATACTGATGATATGTCAGATGCACAAATGATGCACGTAAAATTAAAAGTCAGTTCACATGCACACGCAAAATTAAAAAAGATAGATATATCCAAAGCGGAAAATATAACAGGAGTCCATGCCATTATCATTGGACAAGCCCATCCGCTAACAGGGGCAGAAATTAAAGACCGACCAATTTTAGCATATGATAGGGTGCGTTATTTTGGTGAACCGATTGCTGCTGTTGTTGCGGAACATCCGTTTATTGCCAAACGGGCCGCTGATTTAATCGAGGTAACTTATGAAGATCTCCCTACAGTGAATAGCCCACAAGAGGCTCTAAGGCATGGGGCAACACTAGTACATGAAAATTTTGATACTTACGAAACGATAAAAGAGGTATATCCTGTACCTAATACAAATATCGCCAATCTCGTAAAGGTTAGAAAAGGGAATATCGAAGAAGGACGAAAAAAAAGCCAAGTGACCATTAAGGAGAACTTTTCACTTGCACAATCAGATCATTCAGCAATGGAAACAAGATGTGCCATTGTGGAAATAAAACCTGATGGCAATGTTCATATTACATCGACAACACAAGCCCCATACGGTATAAAAAAGGAATTTAGTGAAATTTTCAACCTCGAAGAGGGAAAAATCGTTGCCAAAGCACCATTTGTTGGTGGAGCCTTCGGTGGAAAAGTCGCAATCCAACTAGAATTAATTGCCTATTTAGCTTCAAAGGCAGTTGGAGGAAAAAAGGTAAAACTATTATATACAAGGGAACAAGATATGCTGACTGCACCTGTCCGGATGGGACTTGAAGCTAACATCGAATTAGGGGCAACAAAGGAAGGAAAATTAACATTTACCGAAATTACATATTTAATAGATACAGGGGCATATGCAGATAAAGGAACATTACTAACAAAAGCTGTTGCAGCAACTTGTACAGGTCCATATCAGATTGATCACGTATCTTGTGATGCGAAATGTGTCTATACTAATCATCCGTATATAACAGCTTATCGCGGATTTAGTCATTCGGAAATTCTATTCGTTTTTGAAAGGGCCATGGACATTCTTGCGCGTAAACTGGGAATTGACCCGTTGGAATTTCGCCAAAAAAATGCTATCAAAAAGGGACACACTTCCCCGACACAAACTTTATTAAACGAGAGTTCAGTTGGTGATTTATCGGGTTGTATTAAGCAATTAAAGGAATCCATGAATTGGCAAGAGGAAATGATTATCCCAATCAATGATAGAAAAATACGAGCTAAAGGAATATGCTGTTCATGGAAAACTTCTACCATTTCAGGAGCAAGTTCTGGTGTTCTGTTGCCTTTTAATGCTGATGGAAGTGTGAATATTTTATCCGGAATTGTTGAAATTGGGATGGGAACAAAAACTGTTCTTGCTCAATTACTTGCCGAAAGACTTAAAATGGACGTGAATAAAATCCATGTCTTGATGGAAGTTGATACAGGGGCCATTCCAGAACATTATAAAACAGTAGCGAGCAGAGGTACGTTGCTCGCGGGACGAGCATTATTAAAGGCAGCTGATGATGCCGTGGAACAGTTAAGAGATATTGCATCACGGGTATTAGTCTGTTCGCCGGAGGATTTGGAGGTTGGCTATGAAAAAGTATATGTCCGTGATGATCCGAGTACATATGTATATGTAAAAGATGTTTGTTACGGATATCAATACCCAAATGGCCATTCGATAGGGGGTCAAGTCATTGGCAGGGGAAATTATACGATTAGACATTTGACTCACCTTGACCCACAAACGGGAGAGGGAAAAACCGGTCCGGAATGGACAGTAGGTGCTCAAGGGGTTGAGATTGAATTCGATACTAGAGATTTAACGTATAAAATTTTAAAAGCCTATTCAGTCATTGATATCGGAAAAGTTTTAAACGAGAAAACTGCTCTTGGACAAGTAATGGGTTCAATGAGCATGGGATTAAACCATGCAAGTGCTGAAACTTTCGCTTTCGCTGAAGACGGGACAATACAAATGCCCACCTTAAGGACATATGGTTCCTTTCGCTATGGAGATCATCCCCTGTATGTAGCCTCCTTTTTAAAAACAGCCCATCTTGATGGTCCCTACGGAGCCCGTGGTGTTGGTGAGCATGCTTTAATTGGAATGCCTGCCGCATTAGCCAACGCCCTATCAAATGCAACTGGACACGAATTGAACAAATTACCTTTAACTCCTGAATATATTTGGCAGGAAAAGGCTGGTGCGAAAGAAGGATGATTTCATACAATTTCGACTATTTTCAACCAACATCCGTTCAGGAAGCAGTTGATACATATTTTACATTGCTTGATGAAGGGAAAAATCCAGTCTATTTTTCTGGGGGAACTGAAATCATTACATTGGGGCGTGTAAATAAAATCACCACCGATGCCGTCATTGATATAAAAAAAATCCCCGAGTGTCAAATTTTCCAAAAGAACCATGACTTTCTTATCTTGGGAGCGGCATTACCCTTATCATATATCGAGGATAAAAATAAGTACCCCTTATTGGATAAGGTCATTGCAGAAATTGCTGATCATACGGCACGTAATAAGATAACCTTGGGTGGAAATATTTGTGCCAATATTATTTACCGTGAAGCTGTACTGCCGCTTTTATTAACTGATAGTAAGGTGGTCATTGCAACTCGGGAAGGATTGCTGGAAAAGCCGATTAATGATATTTTTCATAAAAGTTTACAATTACATGATGGAGAAGTACTTATTCAATTGAAGGTTGACACAAATATGTTAAAATTGCCTTTTTACACTGTCAAAAAACGACGCCAATGGGGTGTTGGGTATCCTTTAATCACTATTGCTGCAGTAGAAAAAGAAGGAGAAATCAGGACTGCCTTCAGTGGTTTATGTGAATTCCCTTTCCGAAGTTTAGAAATGGAGAAGTACTTAAATGACCATCATTTGGGGGCGGAGGATAGAATTGCCAAAGCCATGAAACATATACCTGGGGAAATTTTAGATGATGTCCACGGGACGGCTGAATACCGGGAATTTGTCTTAAAAAATATTTTACTTGATAGTCTTCATGCTTTGGAAAGTGGGGATAAATAAAATGGATGAACAAACAATCACGGTACAAATTAATGGTCGTGAACGCTCTTTTCACGCACGAAATGCTGATACATTACTTTATGTTTTACGAGAAAAGCTCGGATTAACGGGGGCAAAACCAGGCTGCTTGAATGGTGATTGTGGCGCATGTACAGTTATAGTAGATGGGAAAGCGATGAAGTCATGCCTAATGCTTGCTGTAGAGTCAATGAATAAAAATGTGCTGACGATTGAGGGGCTTGAGGAGGAACCAATCCAGTCACAGTTTATTGAAAACTTTGCCTTTCAATGTGGCTATTGTACACCGGGTTTTATTATGAATTGTCACTCCTTAATTAATAACTATCCAGATGCTCAGGATGATGTCATTAAAAAACATCTTGAATCTAACATTTGCCGCTGTACAGGGTATGCTGAAATTGAAACAGCCATAAAATCTGCTTTGAAACAAGCAGAGAAAAACAATGCCCAGTAGTGTTTATTTTATTTAATCATTAAGGAATTTACTTATATTTTCATGAACTAATTCCATGCCATTTGTCTTTTTAGAATTCTTGTCATTTGGTCTGCCTTTCTTACCGGAATTGGCAATCGACTTTCTTCATTAATCATATCCAACGTTATTTTTGTTGCTGTTTGTAAATCTATATAATTACCAGATGATATGAAAATAGGTTTTACATTTTTGTGTGCCCTTAAAACACGGCCATAAATTTCATTTTCAATCGTAACATTTTCATAAGCCCCTGCTTTATTTATCGGCATCTTATACTCCACCCCATTAATTTTTAAATACTTTTTCGCTATTCCAATGGTTGGTTTATTAAGAAAGAATGAGGCATGGGTTGCAACCCCCATATGATGGGGATGTAAGTAACCATTTCCATCAAACATAAAAATATCCGGTTCCGATTTTAGGCTTTTGGCTGCCTTTACAATTAATGGGATTTCCCTTAACCCTAATAAACCTGGAATATACTGGTGATAAACTCTGGCCTTTGCATATACCTCCTCTATCATTTCACCCGATTGATAATGAATAACAACGATACAACAAACTCCCCATTCTACATTATCTTCCCACCAGTAAGCCACATCAACACCGGCACAATATTGTATATCCTTGATATTAAAAGAATTTGTTAATTGGATTTCACTGGAGAGCTCATGCTGCATTTCACAAATTTTTCCTTATCAATACTTAATCGATGTTGTTCTATTACTTGCAAAAATGGACCCCCCAATTTATAGTTTTTAAGACCACTCAATTTGAAATCCGTTTTTTCACCAATTTAAAATCTTCAATGAATGTATGATACAAATTTGGTCGTCTTCTAATGGCAAGTGGATGATAAGCAACAGTCGTTTGATATCCCTTGACATCGTACCAGCTACCACGTAATCCCTTCACATCAACATCTTGATTTTCAAAAAAAGATTGAACTGCAACATTCCCTAAACAAATAATGTAACTAGGATTTTGTTTTTTTAATTGCCCATTTAAATGATGATTCATGCAGATTTTTCTAGTTTGTACTTTATTATATTTTCTTACTGGCCTTCTTTTCAAAATATAAGTTGCATAAAATAATTCTTTTTCAAGGCCTACCTGATGAATAGCTTGCTGTAATGTCTGCCGTGTTCCACATACCATCGGATTCCCTTTTGGGTCTTCCCGTGCACCTGGATTATCTAGAATGATCATCACTGGGCCCTTGGGATTACCCTCCCCCCAGACCATTCGTGTTCCTTGTTCAAATAATCCACATTCCTTACAATGTAATTCGTTTGATGGCGTTGGGTCTTCAGGCCATATTTCTGGGCAAAATTTCTCCACCTAATTGTCCCCTTTATTTTTTCTGATATTTAAAATATTTTTCCCTCACTATTAATGTTTATCCAAATGTTAGCTGTCATAAGTTTTTCCTAAAATGGTATAATATTGAAAAATTAAATAATTCGGGTTATGATGATTGTAATTTTAAAAAAGGTGGGGTGTGATCAATTATGATAAAATTTTTGAAAAGGAGGAATACATATATTTAACCAACCAAGAAAACCACGGAAATTAAAGATTTATGAGGCTCTATCCCCAAGATTTGTTTTAACAGATAAATCGGAAAAAGATTTTACAAGACTTAGCCAAGGATACAAAGGTGAATGTTATGTGTCATCTTTAATAGATAAAAAAACCCGTGAAAAAATCCGTCCAATCTTTGACCTAGAATTGAATGTTGATGGTAATGAATGTCAATTGGATATTCTTTGTTTCTATCAACATGAACTACATTATTTAGAAATCAAATATTTTGAAGGTGAGTACAGTTATAACGATGAACGTTGGTACCTCACACGCCAGAAGAAAGAAATTAGTAATCCTATCCATCAACTTCACCGTTCCCAACGTATACTCCAGCATTATCTTCAACAACAGCAACTAAAGATACCAGTTAAATCATTATTAATTTTTGCCCATCCTAATTTTCACATGTATCAAGCCCAAGAAAATATGCCGATAATCTTCCCCGGACAATTACATTATTTCCTTCAAAAGTTAGTTAGTTCAAATTCTAATTGGAATAACTATTTTGAAAAAATACGCAGCCAACTCATTCAATCCCATTCACCTATTATTAGAGATAAAAATGACCCAGTTTTTGAATGGGAACAGTTACGAAAAGGATTATTTTGTTTAGAACGGGATTGTCATCAACAGTTGCAACGATTTCGACGTGATTATTTAGTTTGTCCGTCATGTGAGAGGGAATATTCTTTGGAAGCCTGCTTGCTAAGGGCAATCAAGGACTTTGGGGTGTTGTTTCCTGATGAAAAAATAACTGTACCAACTATTTCGAAATGGACTGATAAGGAACTGTCAAACCACTTCATTTATTCTATTTTAAGGGAAAATTTACGCTTAATGAATCATGGTTCAAGCAGTTACTACACCTTTTGAGATTCGTTATTTCTATGGACAGATTTTCTATATTAAAGATTTCTTTCCTCATTTAATTTCAAGGATTTTGCTGTTTCTAAATGAGAGAGACAGCTTCTCTCATTTAATTTCAAGGGTTTTGCTGTTTCTAAATGAGAGAGACAGCTTCCCTCATTTAATTTCAAGGATTTTGCTGTTTCTAAATGAGAGAGACAGCTTCCCTCATTTAATTTCAAGGATTTTGCTGTTTCTAAATGAGAGAGACAGCTTCCCTCATTTAATTTCAAGGATTTTGCTGTTTCTAAATGAGAGAGACAGCTTCCCT
>DAMCTP010000068.1:0-12589 GCA_032113595.1 Pseudogracilibacillus sp. | reverse complement strand
TTTCAATGTTTTAAACCCTTGTCCTATAAGGGCTCAGAATTATGAAATTTACTCACTTATCCACATATTAGCACAAGAGAAGATGAAAAATAAAGAATCATTTTAAAGGAATCACACATAGTATAACAAAAGAAAATATTTTAATGGATGGTAAATAGTGAGTGTTAATAAGATGACATTATTTTGCAATGATATTTCAAAAATCATAAAATTCATTACGATAAATCTTGATAGGTCATCTAATTAATATGCTACTGATTAACCATTGAAGGGAGTATGTGTAGATGATTCATGAGGAACAGAAATCAAAGATTAAAGCAAAATTATTAAAACGTCAAAGTCAGCTAATCCGACAATTGCAAGATCATTTTGGCCTGGAATTATCTCAAACAGAAGCTGTTGGTGAATTGTCAAGTTATGATAACCATCCAGGAGATATGGCGACAGAGATATATGAACGGGGAAAGGATATAGCTTTAAACGAACATACGGAAAGAGAACTAGAGGAAATTAATGAATCACTTCATGCAATGGAGGAAGGAACATATGGGATATGTGAAGTGTGTAGTGCCGACATTCCGTTTGAAAGATTAGAGGCTAATCCGACGGCAAAAACTTGTATAGAACATGCTGAAAAAGATCTATTTAAAAGAAATCGCCCTGTTGAAGAGGAAGTCATGCATTCCCACATACCACCTGCTAATGTAACACCTGAACTACAAGGAGAATATGATGCTGAGGATACGTGGCAAGCAGTAAGTCGATATGGGACATCTGAAACGCCTTCAGATTTTTATGAAGATAAAGATAATTATAATGAAATGTATATAAATAGCGATGAAAATATTGGTTATGTAGAAGATGTTGAAAAATTTCCATATACAGCAAATAACAAAGATGATTAATAAGGGCGACGCCCTTTTTTTGTTTGTACCTACCCCTAACTACAGTCATATGTTCACATAGACAATTGTATGGTAATATAAATAACAAGATTTGGTATTTGTGTGCCTTTTAGTGAAAGGTTATGTAACGAAAAAAGATAAAGGTAACGTGGGGGATATCGTTGAGAAAGCAAGCACAAGATAAATTAATTCGGCAAAAGTTTCAAAAGTACATGTTATATCAGTGGTTGATATTTGTGTCGATTTTCATGTTTGGTGAAACGATGTTAAGAATTTTTATAAATGATCCCGTCATCAACATTTTTTCATTGGGCTGGGTCATGTCTTTATTATTTGTTTTTACCTTTGCTTGTATTTTCGTATTGTTTTTGACATTAATACCAATGAAATACCATGTTGTGTTTCAATTATTGACTATTTTCATGGTCGTATTTCTATATACAACGCAAATTCTTTATCACGATATATTCCGAACATTTTATACATTTCAATCGGCCCAAAATGTTGGACAAGGACTTGGCTTTAAATCTGTCATTTTATCCACCATAAGTGATAACCTGTTAATTATTGTATTATTATTTATACCGATATTTATTTATTTAATCATTTATTATCAAATAAGGGTGAAGGTGAGGGACCTTTATATTACATGGCGTAACAGTCGCCAATTAGTCATCATAAGCATAATAGGAATTATCTTAAGTTATGTAATAACATTTGGATTTACCCAATTAGATGATGATACTAATGAATTATTTCATGATCATTTGACACCTAATTTGGCAGTTGAACATTTAGGATTGATGATGATGATGAGACTTGATACACAACGTTATTTGCTTGATTGGTCACCGCCAATGGAGGAAGATGTTGCTTTAGATGTGGAAGCAGAGCCGTTGCCAGTATTTAACAATGAAGAGACAGTTGAAGATGATGCTCCCGTTGAGGCATTGTCTGAAGAAAATATTGAATATAATGTGCTTCCAATAGATTTCAATCAGCTGATTGCATTGGAAACAAATGATACGATAAAAAATATGCATCGCTATTTTAATCAAGTTAAACCGACGGTAAAAAATGAATATACTGGAATGTTTAAAGATTATAATTTAATTGTATTAACTGCTGAGTCATTTACGTATTATGCAATTGATGAAGATGTGACCCCAACATTACACAAGTTATCAACGGAAGGGATTCAATTTGGAAATTTTTATACACCAATTTGGAATCATAGTACAACAGATGGTGAATACGTAGCACTACAC
This sequence comes from Pseudogracilibacillus sp., assembly GCA_032113595.1. Taxonomy (GTDB): domain Bacteria; phylum Bacillota; class Bacilli; order Bacillales; family Amphibacillaceae; genus Pseudogracilibacillus. The sequence continues at coordinate 10,416 of DAMCTP010000068.1, read as the reverse complement.
GGTCTACTACCCGATACAAATGTGTGGAGCTTTGAAGAATCAGCAAAAAATAATGTTCCATTTGTTTTAGGGAATCAAATGAAAGAGAAAGGCTATACAACAAAGGCCTACCACAATCATACCTATACTTATTATGGTCGTCATAAGTCACATCCGAATATGGGCTATGATTATAAAGGTGTAGGAAATGGGCTTGAAGTGAAACAAGTATGGCCAGCCTCAGATCTTGAAATGATGGAAAAAACAATTGATGAATATATCCATGATGAACCTTTTCATGCCTACTATATGACGGTCAGTGGCCATTTAGAATATTCATTTAACGATAATTCGATGGCGTATAAAAATAAACATTTAGTCAATGATCTTCCATTATCGAATCAGGCAAAAGCCTATATGGCGACGCAAATTGAGCTAGATAGGGCTTTGGAAAAACTGATACAAAGACTTGAAGAAGCAGATGTGTTAGATCATACGTTAATCGTACTAAGTGGTGATCACTATCCTTACGGCTTGGATAATGACACGATTGAAGAATTATCTGGTGAAAAATTAGATGAAAAATTCGAAATTTACAAAAATGATTTAATTATTTATGCAACACATATGGATCCTATTGTTGTGGAGGAACCAGCATCAAGTATGGATATCCTTCCGACAGTATCTAATTTAATGGGAATTGATTATGATTCGAGATTGCTAATGGGAAGAGATGTATTTTCGACGAATTCAGATCCACTAGTCGTGTTTAAAGATAAAAGTTTTATTACAAACAAGGGGAAGTTTTATCGTCCTAATCATGAATTTATTCCATTTGATCAGGAAAATAAGGATGACCCATCATTTATTGATGAAATGAAAAAAGAAGTTAGTCGACAGTTTTATTATTCAACAAAAATACTTGAAGAAAATTATTACAATCACTTATCACTTGACCAATTCATAGGAAAGAATAATTGAACAAATTCATTTTTTCTGTCAATAACATTTGCAAAAACTCTAATGGTGATTTGATATGTCCAAAAATGAATGATTTTAATTTCACTTTCGTGTATACTTATCACGCTAAAATATTTTTTACTTTGAGGGGAAAACAGATGGGATTAAGAAATGACATACGAAATATTGCAATCATTGCCCACGTTGATCATGGAAAAACAACGTTGGTTGATCAGTTACTAAAATACTCAGGTACTTTTCAAGCCCATGAACAGGTTGCCACACGAGCGATGGATTCCGACGAAATTGAGAAGGAACGTGGGATTACAATATTATCTAAAAATACCGCGGTTAATTATAAGGATACAACCATTAATATATTAGACACACCCGGACATGCTGATTTCGGTGGGGAAGTTGAACGAATTATGAAAATGGTAGATGGTGTTATTTTAGTCGTCGATGCCTTTGAAGGGACAATGCCACAAACAAGATTCGTTTTGAAAAAGGCTTTAGATGAGGACTTAAAGCCAATTGTTGTGTTAAATAAAATTGACCGTCCAAATGCTAGACCAACTGAGGTTGTTGATGAAGTGTTTGATTTATTTATTGATTTGGGAGCAAATGAAGATCAATTGGATTTTCCTGTTTTATATGCCTCAGCTGTCAATGGAACATCTAGTACCGATGTCAGCAATCAAACAGAAACGATGGATCCTATTTTTGATACGATTATTACCCACATTCCTGCGCCAAAGGATACTAGTGAAGAGCCGTTACAAATGCAAGTAACGCTATTAGATTATAATGACTATGTCGGCCGGATAGGTATTGGACGAATAAGGCGGGGGAAAATCCGTGTCGGTGATCGGGTCGTCGTGCTGAAACAAGATAAATCGAAAAAGAGTTTTCGTGTGACAAAACTTTTCGGTTTTATCGGTTTAAAACGAATCGATATTGAAGAAGCAAGATCGGGCGACATCATTGCTGTGTCGGGAATGGAGAAAATTAATATTGGTGAAACTATTTGTCCAGAGGATCACCCCGAGGCATTACCATTATTGCATATTGACGAACCAACATTACAAATGACTTTTTTAGTTAATAACAGCCCATTTGCTGGGAAAGAAGGAAAATATATCACATCGGCCAAAATTGAAGAACGATTAAAAACACAACTGGAGACTGATGTGAGTTTACGGGTGGAATCGACAGCTTCTCCTGATGCCTGGACAGTATCTGGAAGGGGAGAGTTACACTTATCAGTCTTAATTGAAAATATGCGCAGGGAAGGCTATGAACTACAAATATCAAAACCACAAGTGATCCAAAAGGAAATTGACGGAAAATTATGTGAACCGATGGAAAATGTGCAAATTGATATTCCCAATGAATATACTGGGGCCATCATGGAGTCAATCGGCGAACGCAAAGGTGAAATGGCTGATATGACGCATTATGGGAACGATCAAGTACGCCTGTTGTTTAAAGTACCGTCACGTGGATTGCTTGGCTATTCGACAGAATTTATGTCATTAACGCGAGGGTATGGTATTTTAAATCATTCATTTAGTCAGTATGAGCCAGTGGTGAAAGGGTATGTTGGTGGTCGTCGACAAGGGGTGCTTGTCAGTCTTGATAATGGAAAAGCCTCGACATATAGTATTTTACATTTAGAGGATCGTGGAGTCATTTTTGTTGAACCGGGAACGGAAGTGTACGGTGGAATGATTGTTGGTGAACATAATCGTGACAATGATTTAACAGTGAATATCACAAAGGAAAAACATTTAACAAACATCCGTTCAGCCCATAAAGACCAGACGTCAATCATCCGGAAAACACGCAAATTATCGTTAGAAGAGGCGATTCAATTTTTAAATGACGACGAATATTGTGAGGTAACTCCGACATCCATCCGTTTACGAAAAAAAACTTTAAATAAGTCGGAACGGGAAAAGGCTAGGAAGCATTAAATAGGTTTTTTAATTTAAATTTGGTTGATATAGGCAAGTGCGGATGGTGCTAATCGGCATGTTTGCTTTTATCAGCCTTTTTCTTTTTTTCGGGAATGAATTTAGTGAAATAGGCGGCAAAGATCAAGAAAATGATGGCCAAAGACCAGGCAACAATTCCATTCCAACGAACATCAATACTATATCCGATCATGATAGTTATCATTGTAATTAGGATGAAAATAGTCGTTAAATAGCGTTTCATGCTTTTTTCCTCCGAAAAATGAATGTGAAAGTATTTTACCATAGTTTGTTTCAAAATGAATTTTAATTAATCTTGTTCTTTCTAACAAATGACAAGAACGGGGAGAAGGTGAGGTGTTTTGTGGTTACCCGAATCAGCCATTTATTTATCATCTTTGTCTAAATGAATAACAACACCACGGGCATAACGGATATGTTTTTCCCCCGATTGTCCTTCCATTTTTTGCTCCTCTTTTGCCCATTGAAACATAATGATTAACAATGCATAGGCGTAAGTAAACGTCTGAATTATTTTTAATAATCCACCAGCTAATTGCTGATCATAGACGGACGTTAATGACGGAATGAGTTGACCTGAGGCAGCTGTATAAATGGTAAATAGTGATTCCTTAACAATAATAAAATAAAATCCAATAGGAAAAAGTGCGACAGATGCGAAGAAAATATAGGCCGCCCTCATCATGTAATTAAATTTTTGTAGTTCAGGTAATGGTTGAATAATGACCCACCACATGAAAAATGCATGAAAAATTAAAAGTGCATTTGCGATAAAAGTTAATATGACTGATGAATGGATCAAATTAAAGACGCTAGGAATTAAAAAAACCGATAATAGCCCATTAAATAGAATGAGCGTTAACCACGGGTGTGATAAAATAGTGATAAATAATTTAGCCCGGTGGTTCCAAGCATACCGTCGAAATAAATTTGTCGGAAGGCTAATGATCAGTAGTGGCACAATGATGAAAAGCATGATGGATGTTTGTAAAACATAGGCGCTGAATAAATAATGGCTGGCAATGACATCCAGAGGCGTCATTTTTAACATCATAAATAAACTAACAGCAATGAAAAAATATGCTTTTTGTCGTGAAGATATTACATAAATTGGCGAACGAACGATATTTTTTAGATAAAAATAAATAGCTACTAACGTTATTAGTAACCAATGGATTTTAAATAATGAATATAACGAATGTTGATCCAATAAAAAAGTCATCATGATTCATTCACCACCATGAAAAAATCTTAATACCGGGCATAATAACTTCCTATTAATCCTAACAGTACTAGGCCAGCAAGAATAAACCAAAAGATACGCTTACGTATATGGGATGGGATAAATCGTTTTTTTTGCCATCGTTGTGGATCGAAACGTATATCCTCGTCATTTCCATAAGTGACACGTCGTTTTTCATAATTTCTAGCCATAGAAAATGGTAAGACATTTTTTAGGAAGATTGGTGCAAGGGCAAAGCCACCGATAAATCCAAAAATATGGGCAGCAATGTTAATGTTCGGTCGCAGAAATGTCATGATTAAACCAATCACAAAAATAACTTGAACGATACTAGCACTGCCAGAATCGATTAAATGCTTTCTAAAGAAGATCATAAACATGTAAATACCGAATAATCCATAAATTGAACCAGATGCACCCAAATGTGGAGTGAATGATGTTGGGCCAATGACAAATGTACCAATATTACCAGCAATACCAATAGCCAAATAGGCGATGATGAATTTTCCCTTTCCCAACATTTGCTCTAGTGCGGGTCCAAATAAAATGAGGGCAAACGAATTAAAAGCAACATGTGTAAAAAACTGTGCATGCAAAAAAATCGGTGTCACTAGACGCCAATATTCACCATGTAAAACAGATAAGTTGTGTCCAACACCAATATAATAAATAAATTCCCCAATTTGACCAGGAATAACATACATTAATAACCAAATTAAAATATTAACGACTACAATAATTGTCACAATTGGATAAAAAGAAATAAAATCTCGGAGACTTCGCTCCTGACGAATAAACATAGATGATCACCTAACTATAAAAGTTATCTCGTATTATAATATAAACTTAAATATAGTGTAAGTCATGTATTACGTTTTATTTTAAATTTAAATGAGAAAAGGATGTAAAAAATGATTAAAGGAATCGGCCTAGACATTATTGAAATTGAACGGATTAAACGAGCCGTACAAAATAACAGTCGTTTTGTAGATAGAATTTTAACTAAAAAGGAAATAGAAATTTATCAAAAGTTTTCATCCCCTAAACGTCAAATTGAATTTTTGGCAGGAAGATTTGCAGTGAAAGAAGCATTTGCCAAAGCAACTGCCCAAGGAATAGGGAAACTTAGTTTCCAACATATTGAGGTTCTCCCTAACAAAAATGGAGCCCCTACTATTGATGTTTCCGGCTATGAAAAAGAACATTTACTTGTTTCTATTACCCACAGTAAACAGTATGCTGTGGCACAAGTAATCATCACTAACGAATAAGCTTCATAGATTAATATTAGCTTAAGGCAAATCCTATTCGGGGAAATTGTCTCTCTTTCTTTTTATAGACAAGTTTGCATAAATCATTATCTTGTCTCATATAGTTTAGTGCAGGCTACATCGTTAACCTTCATTGTAGCTGTAATGACAAACGATTAAAGGAGACAGGTGTATGGGGAAATTAGCGAAAAGTTTCTTGTACGTTATTTTCATATTAACAATCGTCACCTTGGCAGGGTGTGGCGGAAAATCACAAGAAAAAGTGCTGAAAAAAATTGAAGACACGCTAGGGGATTTACAAGCATATAAAGTAGAGGCAACGATGAAGATGAAAACAGGTGAAGAAGAACGAAGCTACAATATCGATATTTGGTACAATAAGGCTGATCAAGATTTTTATCGGGTTACTTTAGAAAGTGATGAGGAAGACGGGGGTCAAGTCATTTTAAAAAATGAAGAAGGTGTCTTTGTTTTAACTCCTTCATTACAAAAGAGCTTTAAATTTCAAACTGAATGGCCAGAAAATAGTAGTCAACCATATTTATATCAGTCACTTATAAACGATGTTGTCAATGATAAGGAAGCGGTTTTTACATCCAATGACGCACATTATGTATTTCAAACAAAAACAAATTACCAAAATAATAAAAACTTACCTTTCCAAGAGGTTTACTTTGATAAAAAAACGTATTTACCTAAAGCTGTAAATATATTAGATAAAGAGAAACAGCCACTAATAGAGGTAGTATTCAGTGATCATAATTTAAAACCAACCTTTGCCAAGGAAGATTTTGATCGGGAAACAATTTTGGAACATGCAGATACGATGGAAATGGAAGATGTGCCAAGTGATTTGGCTGTCATGTACCCTTTAGAAACATTAGGTGCGGAGTTGCTGGAAAAAAAGGAAGTCCAGTTGAGTAATGGTGATCGTGTCATTATGACATTTAAAGGCGATAAAAATTTCACACTTATACAAGAGAAAAGGGATGTTTTACCAGTAGCGTCCAGTGAGGACGAAATGGTAGGTGATGTCGTCAATCTAGGTCATAGTGTTGGTGCATTATCGGACAACGCTCTCGAATGGAATTACCAAGGGACAAATTTTTACTTAACAGGTGCCGATTTATCAGCAGAGGAATTAATTGATGTGGCAACGTCGATTCAAGGAAAGGGAATAAAATAAAAAAAGGGGCAGTCTCAATATAAAGTGAGTCTGCTCTATTTCCTCCACTATCGTTATTAAAAATAGTTGCATAACTCCCCTAGACGATAGATAATTGTAGTAAAGAATAATATTTTGTCGGAGAAGATGTAGTTTGGGGGACAGGAAATGATGGCACCAAATCGTTATCGGAACACTTATGCAGAAATAGACTTACAGGCTATTAGCCACAATGTAGTACAGTTAAAATCGTTATTGCCCACAGGTAGTAAAATGATGGGGGTCGTCAAGGCGAACGGATATGGCCACGGGAGTGTTCCCGTAGCCAAAACGATGTTAGAACAAGGTGTCGATTTTTTAATGGTTGCCTTATTGGAAGAGGCAATAGTATTAAGAGAATCCGGAATTAATGTTCCCATTTTAGTCATAGGTCGAGTCGCGCCTGAATACGTTCATGTGGCAGCCGAGATGGATATTACATTGGCAGTATTTCAATTGGATTGGTTGAGGGATGTAGAGAAAATAGGGTTAAAAAAGCCTGTATCTACGCACCTGGAGCTAGAGACAGGTATGGGACGAACGGGAGTTGAAACGGAAAAGGTTTTAACGGAAATTTTAACCGAATATAGTAAAAGTGATTCTATTCGACTAGATGGGGTTTTCACCCATTTTGCTACTGCTGATGAAATTGAATCACCATATTATTTCCAACAAAAAGAGCGGTTTGAAAAAATGTTGAACCATATTATGTCAATTCATCGGGACCCTTTGACTGTTCATATTGGCAACAGTGCCGCTGGAATTCAGTTTTCTGAACAAATGAGACAATATACACGATTTGGTATTGCTTCATATGGACTATTCCCTTCAGGTGATGTTAAGCAACTTGGGAATGTTCATTTGAAAGAGGCATTTTCCTTATATAGTGAACTTGTACAGGTGAAAAAATTGCAACCAGGTGAAAGTGTGAGCTATGGTGCAACATATACTGCAAGTGATACAGAGTGGATTGGGACGATACCAATTGGCTATGGTGATGGTTGGAGTCGTTCTCTACAAGGATTTTACGTTATTATACATGGGAAGAAAATGCCGATAGTAGGCAGGATTTGCATGGATGCTATGATGGTAAAGTTGGATAGACACTATGAGGTGCGAACAAAGGTAACGTTAATAGGCCGGGATCAATCAGCAATTATCTCTTCGGAAGATGTCGCTGAATACTTAGGTACTATAGGGTACGAAATTACTTGTATGATGACAAGTAGAATACCAAGAGTATATATTTAAACTGCTTATGATTAAATTGGGGTGTCAGTCATGATAAAGCATTAATAAATTATGTAGGATTTCTTTTGCAAATCATCTAGTAAAATGGTAGTATAAAAACAATATTTCATAAGTTACTTTTCAGTGGGGGTGCGTTCTTTTGCCAGACAGATTAGAGGAAGTCTTAGTAAGATTACCAAAAAATCTATTCATTGAGGTGAATGGGATGGCTGAACATGAGAACACAAATGTGGATGATTTAATTTTTCAGGCAACAAAGAGATATGTGCAGTATAAAAAAGAAATTCGCCAATTTCACGAAACGATGCAAAAAGGTTACCAAGAAATGGCGAGAATCAATTTAAATCTTTGTTCAGAAGCATTTTTAGCTGAAGAGGAGGCTGACACCACATTATGCCGATTAGTGATCGGGGTGTAGCGATTGAATGTACAAAGGGGCGAAGTGTATTTCGCTGACTTGTCACCAGTGGTAGGCTCCGAACAAGGAGGTATACGGCCGGTATTAGTCATCCAAAATGATATTGGCAATAGATTTAGTCCAACGATTATTGTTGCTGCCATTACAGCACAAATTCAGAAGGCAAAATTACCAACACATGTGGAAATTAAAGCAGAAGCCCATGGGTTTGAACGTAATTCTGTCATATTATTGGAGCAAATAAGAACATTGGACAAACAGCGCTTGACTGATAAAATTACAAAGCTTGATAATGATACTATGAAGAAAATTGATGAGGCACTAGAAATCAGTTTAGGATTAAATTATAAAAGTATATATGATTAATATGGCTGTACTCCCTACATTTACTGTGGGGTTTTTAATTTTATTAGGGAAGGAAATCTTGCGGATAGATAATTTCCTATACGACTCCAATAACTGATAGTAAGAAATTCTTGCGGATAGATAATTTCCTTGCCATGACGATAACCAATACTTTGTAAATCATGTTGATAGATAATCCGCTATGTGGTTACAATGGCTATCGGTATACTATAAAAATTACTTTCTAGCCATTTGTTATTTTTTAGGAAAAAAGTGACCCATTCTTTGGTTGATTATTTAATGGGATTTTTCTCTAATCAAGATTTAAGAAAAGAAACCCCAAAAGTAATCTCGTATCACTCTTGGGGAGTTAGAAAATTTAATATAAGTAAAGGATCCGGATGCATTATTTTCTTCTTGTAAATACCCATAAAAGCGTAGCTGCTGCAACTGAACCGGCAATAATAAGCGGTGCCTTTTTCAGTTTGTTATCCTTAGTGTAAAGCTTGTCCTTTAAAATTAAATTAATATTTTGCGGACGTTCGGCTAACCGGCGCATAAAGTAACCATACCAGTCATCGCCAAAAGGCAAATAGGTGCAAAAGTTGTATCCCTCATTAGCGAGTGATTCTTGCATATCAACACGGAATCCGTGCAACATTTGAAATTCAAAATTTTCTTTATCAATATTTTCTTCTCTTACAAATTTCTTTAGGGCATTAATAATATGGTGGTCATGGGTTGCAATTGATGTAAATGAGGTACCTTGTAATCTTTTTTTAGCCAGATACAAAAAGTTTTGATCAATTTCCTCTTTTGTTTGATACGCTACTTGTTCGCTTTCTTTATAAGCACCTTTCACAATTCTTAAGCGAGTATCTTTTAATTTATCCATCTCTTCTTCGGCTTCAAATAAATAACTTTGAATAACAGTACCAACATTTTGGTAATCCTCTAATAATTTGTGTAGAATATTTAATGTTTGTTGTAGGTGGGCATAATCTTCGGTATCAATATTAATGAAGATATTGTGCTTGTTGGCTGCTTCAACGAGTTCCTTCACATTTTCAAAACAAAAATCATCATCAATGTCTAATCCTAGTTGTGTTAATTTAATCGAAAGATGACAGTCGAGCTTTTCATCATGAATTACCTCAATTAATTTTAAAATTTTTTCTTTTGCAGCAGTGGAGACCTCTCTCTCTGTTACAAATTCTCCCAAATTATCGACTGTACAACTGATCCCTTTTCCATTAAGTCTCTTGACGGTGTTAACTACACTGTCAATATCAACTCCAGCTACAAATTGTTCGGCTCCTAATCGTAGGCCCCATTTTTTTGCCCCTTTATTTAATAATTCATTATTAGATAAGGCGATGAAGAAATCCCTAGTTAGATTTGCCATTATTAAGCAACCCCTTACGTTTAAAAATTTATATTTATATCATAACATAATCAAATCATTAATAGTATTTCATTCACTGTTTTGACTAAAATTTGCTATAATTAATAGTGCATAATTTATTCCACTCATTTTGTTTTAAATATTCATTTATAAATAAATAATGTCAAATTTAAATTGGTGGCTTTCAATTTGACATTATTTTAATAATCATGTATATTTATTTTTGCTGTTTTAAATGATATTTGATAAAATATTAGTCATTATTGTAGGTAAAAATCATTAAACACAATTCCACAGTAGCTCAGTGGTAGAGCAATCGGCTGTTAACCGATCGGTCGTAGGT
>DAMCTP010000067.1:0-13680 GCA_032113595.1 Pseudogracilibacillus sp. | reverse complement strand
TAAATTATAAATTTTATGAAAATGGTTTACTTATCTGAATATATATGTATAATCTAATTATATCATATGATACATATCAATTGATATGTATTGGATTTGGGGTGAATACATGAAATTTATAACAAGGTTATTTTTTATCATCTTGATTTTTGGAGGGGTTTTTACTCATTGTGATGAGGTAAGTGCTCAGGAGGAAGGTTTTTCAGATATTGAGGATGTCATTGATGAATGGATGACAAATCAAGTGAAGGAGAAGCATATTCCAAACGCAGCAATGACAGTAGTACATAAAGGAGAAATAATTTTTTCTAAAGGATACGGATTTAGCAATTTTGAAAATGAGGAGCCTGTTGATTATGACACTTCACTTTTTCGAATCGGATCAATCTCTAAACTATTTACATGGACGGCAATCATGCAATTGGTTGAACAAGGACAACTAGATTTGGACACAGATATTAATGAATATTTAGATTTTGATATTCCGGAAGGCCCAAATGACGCTAATCCAATTACGTTAAGGAACTTATTAACACATACTCCTGGTTTTGAGGATTATTCGGATGCAATCTTTAGGTTAGAAGAGGACAGTTTATTACCACTAGGACAATATGTACGCAAATATTTACCTGAGCGAGTTTTTCCGCCTGGTGAGGTGATAGCTTATTCAAATTATGGTACTACTCTTGCGGGGTATATTGTCGAACACATATCGGGAATTGCCTTTGCGGATTATATAGAGAAAAATATTTTCGAACCATTACAAATGGGTAATAGTACATTCGAACAGCCTATTCCGGAAAATTTAAGTGAACAAATGACGCAATCCTATCGATATATTAATGATGAGTTTTTGCCAGCAAAATTTGAATATATGCCAACACCAGCGGGTGCGATGAGCAGTAGTGCAACTGATATGGCTAAGTTTATGATAGCTATATTGGAGAATGATGAAAGTATTTTAAATTCAGAAACATTTACGGAAATGAAAACAGAGCAATTTACCTCCCATCCATATTTAGATGGTATGACACTTGGCTTCATTGAAAGGACATTGAACGATGAACGGCTATTGATTCATGGTGGAAGTACGATGCTTTATGACTCGGGTTTATATTTACTTCCTGATGAGGAATTTGGGATATTCCTGACTTATAGTGGAGAGAGCCATTTAACACATACTAAACTGATCAACAAAGTGATGGATCATTATTTTCCTTCCTCTGGAACGGATGAATATGAGCTTTCGCAAGAAATGATGAGTCGGGCGAAGAAATTTACTGGAGAGTATTTTCCAAACAGGAGAAGCTTCACAACATCTGAGAAGTTTATAAGCCTTCTAAGTGGAACAATCGACATAGGAGTGGATGATGAGGGCTATTTACAGGTAACACATATGGGAAGTACCAATCGATTTGTTGAAGTAGAAGAAGGTATTTATCGAAATCTACATGAGGAAGAACAATTAGATCCATACGGTGGGTTTGCAACCATTGTTTTTCAAGCAGACGACAATGAAGTAATCCATTTATTGACGGATGGACCGATGAGTTATTCAAAGGTCCCATGGTATAGTACGAGTGGATGGACGTTTTTAAGTTTACTGGGCTCGATTTTAATCGTTATTGGTTCATTATGTTATTGGGGAATAACTGGTTTAATCGGGTTTATAAAAAGCCGTAAAAGCATCCCGAAAAATAAGTTAGCATTTTGGAGTAAAATGTCGGCTACGGTATACAGTATAATTACTTTCATATTTATTATTGGCTTTTTATTAAATGGCGAAATGAATCCAATTTATGGATTGCCGTCTAGTGCTTATACTGTTGAGCCAGCTTGGATGAAAGCCTTTGAAATTGTACCGTATATGATGGGGATTATTAGTATAGTACTATTTGCTTTTTTGATATTAGGTTGGACTAAAAGAATTTCAAAAATTCCAACCCTCATTCATTTTACAATATTTACATTAGCATCCCTGATATTAAGCAGTTTATTTTACTACTGGAATATTATTTAGCTTGAACTACCCCCACTTAGCAAAGCTTGAAGTGGGGCATTCATCTCCCCCTTCGCTCGCCTAGGGGAGGAAGTTTTCTGCCAACAATACCGATAAAATTTGGTTTCAAATCAAAAATGATTGAGTTGAAACCTTTTTATTTTCTTGGTTTAGGAAAGTGTGTTTGGAGATGAATGAGGTTATTTTAAATAAAACGGCGACCATTGAAAGGTGTATTAGACGAATAAATGAAGTGTATAAGCAAAACCCGGATAATTTACATAATTATACTAAGCAGGATAGTATAATATTAAATATTCAACGGGCATGTGAGGCAAGTATCAATTTAGCAATGTATATCATTAGTGAACGTAAACTTGGGGTACCAAAAAGTAGTCGTGAGGCATTTAAGCCTTTACAAGAAGCGGGTTTAATAAATAGCGAATTGGCAGAAAGCCTGATGAGTATGGTAGGCTTTAGAAATATTGCGATACGTGAATACCAAAAACTAGAACCATAGGCATATTAAAAACAATTTTGGCAAATCATCTTAATGATTTTAAACAGTTCACAAAGATGATGATTAAATTGGAAAAGTCAAAAGGTTGAAAAATACAATGTTAAAAACGCAAAAAGGTTAGTAGTCTACGTAAATTGAAGTAGATTACATTAGTAGTAAAGAAAGATATAAAAATAAAATGTCCTTTAAAATAGAAGTCAAAACCCTCGAAATCTTATAGATGGAAGGGTTAAATTTTTATTTAAATGAGGTTTCCAATTAGCAATCTTCCCATAAATTGTCTATGTTTATAACTATTAAATGTGTCAACAGCTAAAAACTTTTGTTAGAATAGATTTAGGTATTTTGATTTAGTGTAAATACTTTATGTAAAATGGTATTGGGAGATGATCAAGTAAGGTTCTATACCTAATAAGATAGATTATTAGATGTTATCATGGATAGGTTTCATTTATACATAAAGCGAAACGGGGTGTATCATTTGGTCTACGGTCAAATTCATCAAATTGAGGGTGCCCTGAAGGTATTATTTAGGGTTGGGATAAAAACAAATGAGCAATTATATTCATTAACTGAAGAACAGCTACAAAAAATACCTGGATTAGGTGAAGGGAAAATTAAAGCCATTCAACAGCTACAAAGGGAAAACAGCGATAGAGATGTCTTTCGTATGTTAAGGGCCGATTTCATTAAACCAAAAAGAATGATTGGTTTTTTTAATAAATTAAAATTAAATAGTGATAATATTCTAACGAAAAAACTTCATGATATCCAAAAGAGTGAAAAGCTGACGAAAGGAAAAATTAAGGCATTTTTAGAGTTTAAATTTGAATGTTTACGTCATAAATACAACGACACAAACCCCTCCCCTGATAATAGAGAGCAAGATGATACAAATGAACGTTTGGTGGAGCTCTTTTTATTTCCAATGAAACCGTATTTATCTGATGAACAACTAAACTCATTGCAGGGGGAAGTCGACTCATTCATTTCGATGATTCGATTTGAAAATGTTGATATCGAACAGTACGGTGAAGAGATTATTGCTGCATTAGATGATGAATATTTTCTTGGTAATCAAGCAAATCAATTGATAGAAGATTTGTTGTATCAAATTATTTTTAAACAGAGGAAAGAGATTAATTTATTTCGATTAAAAGAGATACTTCAACCAATCCCGATTGTTGATGTAAATCAAATGAATGACTATCTACAGCGTTTATTGAAAGATGGTTTCATAATATATACCCCACATGGACTAAAATATCATAGACCGGGAGTAATGGATTACATTCAAAATAACCTTGAGGACTACGGGATTGTTTTTGAACGTTTACAAGGGAAAACTTTAGAAGAAATTGGTCAGGAAAGAAACTTAACGAGAGAGCGGATAAGGCAATTAGAAAAAAAGGAATCGATAACCATTCCTTATCAAAAAATATCCGAACAGAAATATGTTCCTTTTTTTGTACAATATGATTTATCAGAGGATGAATTTTGTAAGGTATTCGAATTGAACCAGTCTCAATTCCTTTATTTAAAACTATATAATACTCCTAAAAAACAGGTTGATAAGTTAAGTAAAGAGGAATTGTTGGAGAGTCAAACCCTCACATTAAAAGAACAGGAAAGACTGTTAGAAATTATAAATAAAGGTTATTTAGTCATAGGAAATCGTAAAATTAAGAAAAACAAATTATCGATTATTTCTTATTGTGTAGAGTTATATGCAAAAGAAACGATGAAATTAAAAGAGTTTCACCCTTTAGTCATTGAATTTTGTGAGGAATATGATCTAGATATGGATTTTTCTTCTATAAGGGCTTTAGAGGGAATATTAGCAAGGGTTGATGCATTATTATGGAAATATGGGAAACAGTTTCGATTTTATAATATTGAAAAGGAATTAATTCTTTCTACTTTATCGAATATAAATTTCAATCAATATAATCATTTGGAGATTTCCGCCAGAAGAATATTGGATGACTATGATGAAGAGTTTGCTCAAATTGATATTCTTGATGAATATGAAATGCATAATTTGTTGAAGAAATATCAAGGGCACTTACCTAATAAATTGCATTTAAGTCGGATGCCGTTACTACAAATCGGCAGTCCGAACAGGGAAGAACAATTGCTAGATTTATTAATTGAAAATAGTCCTATCTCAAGGGATGATTTTGCTGAACTTTATTCTGAGCGATATGGGATACTCCTCCAAACAGTGAAGGCAAATTATTTATCGATGTTACAAGAATATGAACACGGGGATACTTTAAATGCGAATACACCAATGGTATCGCAAGATGTTATAGAAAAATTAGAAGAAATTTTGATAGAAGAATTTTACTTTAAGGAAGATATTTATACATTATATGCTGAACGTTTTGGGGAGGAAAGGTTACCAGATTACCTATTTTCACAATTAGGCTATAGAAACTACGCACAATTCATTTTAAAAGATACATATCATAGGGCAGATTTATATTTTGAGGAAACCTATTTTAATAAAGAAATTTTCGAAGTGACGGATAAACGGATGTTGTATTTGGGTAGTTTCCGAAAAAGGTTATTTGCTTTGCGAGAAAATCTTGATGTGTTTGAATATGATGAAAGGGCCTATATTCGATTTGAAAAAATAAATGAGCAGACGGGAATAGAAAAGTCGGATATTATTCGACTAGTACAAACTATTTTAGACGAGGTTGGTGACCGTTATTTCACAGTAGATGTCGTACAACCAATTATTGAACGCTCTGCTTTATACAAGCTGGGATTTGACAACATATTTTATGAATCTATTTTAAGGGGAAATCAATATTTAAGATTTCAATATATGGCGAATAAGGTTGTCTTTCGCCGCACTAAAGACAAATTTTATATTTCTAATTTAGTAGATGAAGTTGTATCAAGATTTAAACGTATTGATATTTATGATTTAATTTTTTATATTGATGAAACGTACTCTGTTTCATTATCAAAAGAAAGTATCGTTCAAAGTACGGAAGTAACAGAGCTGTATTATCATCCAGTGATGGAAATGATGTTTCAAGATGTAGAAGAATTTTACGAAATGATGGAGGCGAATTAATTGTTATTAAAAGAAGGCATTGCTAACGAAGTGGTGATTCCAACAGAATATACTAGAAAATTGACGATAGATGGTCTTACTAATTCTTATCTTGTGTATAAAATAAGATTAGATCAATTATTTTACAATGATCAAAATGACAGAATTGCCACATGGATAAGTAAATATAAGGCTGAGAACAAAATCGATGGCTTTAATGTGAATGATGAAGGTTATAACGATATTATTGAGGAATTTATTTATGAAAGTAATCCAAAAGCGATTGAAAAGACAAAAAACAATATTGATTTGGTAGGGCAACGTGAACCTGGAGTCGTTTTATCAGACGGACGTATTATAGATGGCAATCGTCGTTACACATGTTTAAAAAAAATTCAAGACGAGAAATCTTCAACAAATTATTTTGAAGCGGTTATTTTAGACCGTGATATACAACAAAATCAAAAGGAAATTAAATTACTAGAGTTATCTATCCAACATGGGGAAGAAGGTAAAGTAGATTACAACCCGATTGATAAATTAGTAGGATTGTATAATGATGTCATTAAAAATGAACTAATTACAGTTGAGGAATATCAAAAGACTGTCAATGAATCAAGGGCATCTATTAATAAAAAAATAGAACAAGCGGAATTAATGGTCGAGTTTTTGGAATTTATGAATGCGTCAGAACAGTTTTATATTGCTCGTGACTTAGAATTGGATGGGCCACTAGGTGAAGTACCAGCTATCTTAAAAAAGGCTAAAACAGAAGATGAGAAAGAAGATTTAAAATTAATTATTTTTAGTAATTTAGCGATGAAACCACAAGGAGATATAACAAGGTTTGTTCGTAAAATGAAAAAGATTGTAGAATCAGAACATGCCGATGACTTTATCGAGGAACAAATGGACTTTGTGGAAAAAACAGCTAATAAAATCGAGCAATCTTCCTTCGTTGATTCTAAGTTCATTAATAATGAATTACGTACAGATGAAGATTTAAAGGACAAAATGAAAGGTTCTATTGAGAAATTTGAAATAAAGTCTAAAAAGGATTCGACTCGCATGAAGCCCATTCAAGATCTACAAAATTGTGGATTGTATATAAATAATATTGATCAGAGGATAGTGAAGACATTTAATGCAGAGGAAAAAGAAGAAATGATCAATTTAGTTCAGCAATGTCAGGAAGGTCTTAAGGAAATTTTGTCACAATTAACAAAGAGTGAATCAGAATGACCCAACTGTTACTTACGGAAAATAATAATCTTGCTTTATATGTAGAAGATGAGAATAAATTTAATCAATTAATGAAATCGGCAAAATTTAAAATCCGCTTAAGAAGATATGTTGATAAGATAGCGGAAAACAATGTGTTTTTCAAAAGCTCTATCACAATTCATGATATAAAAAAGGTGAAAAGTGCCATTGTTGCCATTTTCCCAGAGACTGTAATAGATGAGAAAATTGAGGTTTATATTGAAGATAGAAATTATTTTATCCAGTCCCGTTATCGATTAGGGAATGATATTAAAAAAAAAGAATTAAAGTTCTCTGAACCATTTGAGGAATTTTCCACCCTCGTCAATCGTCAGATGATTCGTCCATTAACAGAAGTACAAATGTGGAATGCTTTTTACATGTATGTCATGAGAAATGTGTCAAATTTCTCAGTGCCGGGGTCTGGGAAGACAGCGACAGTACTTGGTACATTTGCCTATTTAAAAGAAAAAACAGATATTAATAAAATAGTAATGATTGGTCCCAAAAACTCCTTTGGTTCATGGATTTACGAATACAGGTTTTGTTTTGGGTTAGATTTGGAAAATTATTATTTTAACCTTCATGATAAAGCTTATAATACACCACGAAAAAGACAATTTGCATTACGATTTGATTCCGGTTCGAAAGAATTAACATTATTAAATTACGAGTCATTACAATCGTTACAAGAAGTGTTAACAGAGATCATTGATGATAAAGTATTGTTAGTGTTCGATGAAGTGCATAAAATCAAGAATCCAGCCGGGCAACGGGCTACCGTCGCGTTAGAAGTAAGTAAGGGGGCAGGAGCGATTATTGCATTGACGGGAACACCAATACCTAATTCATATCAAGATATTTATAATGTGTTGAATATTTTGTATAGAGAAGATTATCGTGATTTCTTCGGTTTTTCAACGCGAGAATTAAAAAATGCTGGTCCAAATGAAATTTCTAATATTAATGAAAAAATAAGACCATTTTTTTGTCGGATTTCTAAAGAGGATTTGCAAGTTCCCGAAGTAAATGAAGATAAAGTGATGGATATACAAGCATCAAAACCCGAAGAAGTAATTTTTAAAATTTTATTCCAAGCATACAAAAACAATATGTTTGCATTATTAGTAAGAATTTTGCAATTAGAAAGTAACCCACAATTGTTATTGAAAAAAATAAATCAAGACGATTTTAAGGCAATTATCGATGATGAATCGGATTTTTCTGAAGATGTCATGATTCAGGATTACCGTGAAGATATTGTTCATTATATATCCCAAATTAAAAGGACAACAAAAACCCAAAAGACAATTGAATTGATTAAACAATTGACAGCTGAAAATAAGAAGGTAATTGTATGGTGTGTTTTTATTGCTTCTATTCGTTTACTTGAGGCAATATGTTCTCAATTAGGTATTAAAGTGAAATGTATTTATGGGGGAGTGCCCCTAGAAGAAAGGCAACAATTGATTGATGAATTCCGTAAAGGTGAAATTGATGTTCTCATTACTAATCCTCATACCCTTGCTGAATCTGTGTCCTTGCATATGGTTTGTCATGATGCTATTTATTATGAATATAGTTTTAACTTAGTTCATTTATTACAATCTAAAGATCGAATTCACCGACTAGGGTTACCAAAGGATCAGTATACCCAGTATTACTTTATGAAAAATAACTATGTTTATAATGAGGAACATGTAAGTATCGATGGACGTATTTATGACCGATTAAAAGAGAAGGAAAATACAATGTTAGATGCCATTAACAATGATGTGTTAGAACATGTGACATCCTACGAGGAGGATTTGGAATTAATCTTTGAGAATCTTCAATAAAAAATATAAAAACACCCGTGGTCATGGCAATGACTTTTTAGTAAAAGGGATTTTGTTAAAAATTTGGGCCCTTATGGGGGTGATTCCATCCAAAAGGGCCCATTTTATATAGTTATATGTTATGAATTTTGTTTTTTTCGATACAGAAAATATAGTGTAACACCGATTCCTGCCGCCAAAAGAAAGAATAGAAATACTAATACAACTACGACTATAATGATGATTGTTTTTTTAGAAGAATCTTTGTCTGATTGATCATCGGTATCCCCTAGTGCTTCCCTATTAATAGAATTTTCCGAAGTGAATGATTCGTCATCATTGCTAGCTAATGTAGCATTACTATCATTTTCCCATTCCCTTTCTTCGGATAACCCATCATTTGATACACTTTCGTCCATATCGTTATTTATAACACTGGCACTGCCTGGGGGGCTATTGCCTGTCAGTGTACTTTTAGATGATGATCCACTTGGCCCAATATTTCCCGACGGGTGATTGTTATAGCCTGAACCGCCCGATGGACTACTCGTGGTTCCCGAGCTTCTAGATGAACTGCTACCTGTTCCTTTGTTATCTGGGGAAAAACCGTTAGACCAAAGGCTACCCGATGAACCGCTACTTGTTCCCGAGAACCCTGATGAACCACCTGAGGTTCCTTTGCTTCCGGATGAGCTACCGCTAGTGGATAATCCCCCGGATGAGCCGCCGCTAGATCCTTTGCTACTTAATGAGCCACTTTTAGATCCTGTATTTCCCGAAGGACTTCTACTAGAACTAGAACCTTTACTTCCTGATGCATTCGCTTTGTCACCAGTAGATCCGGATGGACTTCTTTTAGGAGTTTTATTTCCAGTTCCGGCTGGGTCTCTCCTAGGAGTTTTACTACTGGAAGAACTATTGCTTCCTTGATTATTATTAAATAAATTATCAAAATAGCTTGGGAATGTAGGTTTCAACGAGAAAGTAGGTGGGAAAAATGTCACAAATGCTTGATTAATTGCTTTAAAGGTATGTTGATTTTCGATTGCATTGGCATAATCCTTTGCAGTTGAAGGGTTATAACCAACGATAGTTAAATCAAATGAATTACTTTGATTTTCTGCAAAGACATTGACACCTATATTTGTATTTGAATTATGAATAGTTACTTTCTCTAGTTTATTACTGCCAAAAGCATATAAGTTCATTTTCGAAACACTTTTGGGGATGTTAACATCAGTTAAATTGTTATATGCAAACGCATGTTGTCCAATGACCGTCAAATTATTGGACAATGTTAAAGATTTCATTTCTGAATTAGAAAATGCACTTGCACCAACTGTTTTAACGCTATTAGGAAGTCTAACACTTTTAAAATGATTATCTTTAAAAGCACTAGACCCAATAGTTTCTACCTTATCAGGTATGTCGATTTTGGTTAAACCAGTTCCGTAAAACGCCCAATTTTCGATAACCTTTAAGTTTTTTGGGAGCTTGGCAGTTCGGAATTTCTTTCCATAAAATAAATTGGATCCAAGAATTGATACGTCTAAACCATTTATTTTATCAGGAATTTTGATGTCCGTTTCATTACCACGATATCCAAAAATGGTCACTGTTCCATCATTATTGAATCCCCAATCATACAAGTCACTTACATCAGCATGAACCGATTTCTTCAAACTATTAAATGGACTGAAAACTAAAATAAGACAAAAAAATATGAGTACATAACCTTGCACAGTTAATTTGGCGGAATTATGCGACTTTATAAGGCTAATTTTCCTTTGCATAAGGATCTTCCCCTTTCCTGCTATCATGATTAAAACATGAAGATACTACGACCAAAACGATTTATAATTTAAATGTTACACGTGAAAGGTTAAGGCAGGGTAAACAAATAAACTTTTTTTAAAAATTAATTTTATTTTAATAATTAAAGATTAGTATTTCGGATAAAAATTGGGTTTCTTACCCATCCACAACTTTAAAAAGACTTTTCTAAAAATATCCTATCAATTTGTTTTTTAAAAAAACTGTATATCCATGTGTGTTCTTTTAAATAAATTGGGCAATTTAAGGTTAAGAATAAAACACTGTAGTTGTTTATGAGGAGAAAATGATGTCCAAAAAGAACAAGAAGAAAAAGCAATTAAAAAAGAGTGACGTGACAGTTGTTGATTCTGATGTTGCCAAAAAGGCTGTAGTAGCTACAGCAATGGGAAATGCAATGGAATGGTTTGATTTTGGAATTTACTCTTATTTAGTTGGTATTTTGTCAAAGGTCTTTTATTCAGGTATTGATGAATCACTGCAATTGATTTTTGGATTTGGGACGTTTGCGATTGCATTTCTCGTTCGCCCAATTGGTGGTGTTGTGTTTGGGCGGCTAGGAGATCAATTAGGTAGAAAGAGAATCTTAGCTATCACATTAATAATGATGGCGATTGCCACATTTTTTATCGGCTTTATTCCAAGCTATGCATCTATCGGAATTACCGCGCCTATTTTACTGGTATTAGCAAGACTCGTCCAAGGCTTTTCAACTGGTGGCGAATATTCGGGTGCAATGACTTTTATTGCTGAATCATCCCCGGATAACCGACGTAGTCTTATGACAAGTGGTTTAGAAGTGGGTACACTTGTCGGCTACATTGCAGGTGCTGGACTTGTTACCTTAATGACCTATATCGTTGGTGAACAAGCTATGTTAGATTGGGGATGGAGAATTCCATTTTTTATTGCTGGGCCAATTGGCTTTATTGGATTATATTTACGAAATCATTTGGAGGAAACCCCTGCATTTGCAAAAATGGAAGAACAGAAAAGTGAGGCTACTGAAGGAGTGGAAAATGTTTCCTTAAGAGAAATGTTAATTTATCATCGTCATCCGATTATTATCGCTATTGTATTGGTATTTTTCTATAATGTGATTGATTATACGGTATTAACCTATATGCCATCTTATCAGAGGTATTGGGTTATGGGAATACAAAAGGGCTGTTACTTATTTTAATTGTGATGTTCATTATGATTCCAATCGTGTTGTTAATGGGACACTTTGGCGATCGACTAGGCAATAAACGAGTTATTTTAGCGAGTTTAATTGGTGTTGTTGTCTTATCTGTACCAGCATTTCTATTAATTGAAACAGGCAATAATGTGCTCGTGTTTATTGGATTAGTGATTGTAGCTGTTTTATTGGCAGCATTACAGGGTACCATGCCTTCCCAATTACCTTCTTTGTTCTTCACTGAGGTAAGGTATACTGGTCTGTCTATTACATATAACGTTTCAGCCTCATTGTTTGGAGGGACAGCCCCTTTATTAATCGCTTGGTTGATCAATGTGACCGCAACAACGCTTGCTCCCGCATATTACTTAATATTTGCATCGATAATTGGAATTATTGCTGTTTCTATGTTTGTTAAAAACACTTCAGGAAAACCACTTCGAGGTGATGCACCAGCAGTGATAGATGAGGAGGAAGTTAATGAGGTAATTGAGCATCCGGATGCTGTATGGTGGAAAGAAGAAAGGGAATTAATTGATAAAAAAATTAAAAAATTTAGTAATGATGATGATAAATAAACATAAAACACTTTGTTGGAGTTTATCTTTATTCAATGGAAAAGGGATACCCATATAACTATGAAGGTATCCCTTTGATGTTTAAAGTAACACATAAGATTATTTGATTTTTATTCCCTTATCGTGCAGAGAATATATATTCCTTTTAACCGCGGTAAATGTTCCACTGCAAGTTCTCTAACTTAAGCAACACAACCCCTAACCTACTGTTGCGTCCTTGCGGCCCTCTAGCCGCGCCAGTGCGAATAAGAATCTTCAAAAACGTTACACAGAATGCCAGATTCACTTATTGCTACTCCAATGGGTATAGTCTCATAGATAGATGAGTTTGTCAAATTCTCCGAAAAAGTATAGTGTAGTTATTAATTTTATTTGTAGGATTTTCAAAGGAACAATCCCCATATTTTTCGGATAGTCTTTTATTAAAATAGTAACCGTTAAATATAAGCTATCTTAAGTTGCACTCGTACGAAAAGTAACCAATTTATTTAATGCAAACTGCATTATTGCTACAAACAAAACTGAGAAGATTTTAACTGGCATTTCATTAATTAATAAAATATCTACACCAATTAACATGATTAACATTGACACTATTAAGCCAGTGTACCCAACCGCGAAAAAAATGCCAGCCCTCTTATGTAGGTTGTCTTTTACTTTAAAATTGAGAAAAGTATTCAAAATGAAGCTAAGGATCATGCCAACATTCATACTGATGAAGTTACTAATATAGACCCCTATATTTTTATATGTAAAATAAAACACAGCACCATCGACAATTGCACAAATTATACCGATAATACCGTACAAAGTCATTAGCTTAAATAATATTTTATTTTTACTAATAAACTGTTTAACCATTGAACTATCCTTTTCATCTAATAAATTTCCCCAATAGATACTCTTATATCTAAAACTTCAAATAGTATAAAAGATTACCATTGGAGCAGTCCTCATAATAATCGTCTACCTTACTTAAAAGTAATTTTAGAAACTTGGGTTTCTTATTATTTTGGGTTATTTATTTTCTCACATTATAATAAAAATATTTAAATCTTATTAACATTTGGGTTTCACCCTTCCTCTATCAAAAGTCCAATGCAAGGACTTCCAGTGTTTAGTATTTACCCATTACTGAATCTAGGGTATTCAATTTCGAAATTGATCATTGCTTTATTGGAGATTACCTACTATGTCATTAGTGGCACCAAGTTGGAATTGTATATATAATGTATATGGGAAGGTTATCCAGCTTTTAGACCTCCCAATTTAAGGGATATCAGTATGGGTAGAACCGTTACATGTGACATAAAATTATACCTCAGCACTAAATCTATTGTGATTTTAACTAAATTATCTTACATATTAGACCTGCGGTAATATGTCAAGCACAAAATAAATAATTATTTGATTATCAAGG
>DAMCTP010000066.1:0-14096 GCA_032113595.1 Pseudogracilibacillus sp. | reverse complement strand
GGAACAAATATAATAGAATCAAAGGTTTTTAATTATTCAGTAATCCCTACTTAGTAACGAAGGTATTAAAGCTCCCAATGATTTTCCAGTTCCAACAGGAGCTTCTACCATCATAATCTTTTTAGAATTATTGGGCTGGAGAAATTCAGCAATATCAAATGCCATTTGTACCTGAGAAGTTCTTATGGAATTTGTCCCATAATAATCTGTAAGCTTCTCTTCGAAAATATCAAACAAAATTTCTTTAATCGACTCCATATAAAACACCCTATTTCTCTACTCACCAAAATAATCTATTCAAGAACAACAATGTAAATAATATAAACCTCTTATACCATTTCTAGCATATTTAATTGCCGTGCACCCCTTAAATTTTCTAGTTGCAACTTACTAGAAGGCTGAACCCATTCATATTCAATTCCTGCAAAAGTTTTTAAAACCGCTTCAAATACAATCTGAGCTCCATGTGGAGGAACTGCCATCCCTATTTGTTTTCGTACCGACTCTTTGTTACCCAAGAATATAAAATCATCTGGAAAAGTTTGTAATCTAGCTCGTTCACGATTTGTTAGTGCTCGCAAATCTTTCCAATGATACATATGAGTACCACCGCCACCACTTCCTGTAACAGTGTAAGCGGGTTTATCTGGATCTAGTCTCTTATAAATAGAACTAAGTCTTGCTCCTGATACATTTAACCGTAATTCTTCCGGAACCCCTGCGTACCACGCATTTTCTCCTGGGGGAATATAACTAAGCATTTTCTTCACTTTTTCCGTATGCCTTGTATACTCATGATTAGACGCATCTTCCTCAATTGGTGGATTCATAATTGCCTCGTACGCTGTTTTATGATGGTATAAAGTAGTAGGCGCAGGCACTCTATACTCTATACCTTCTTGAAACAAATCGTTCCTTATTCCAACAATTATTATTCTATGTCTAGCCTGTGGGACTCCATATTCTTCAAATTTATACAAATGTGGTGTTAACTTATAACCACATTCTTCTAGTTCTGTAAGAATTTTAATAAATGCCATTCCGTCATTGGCACTTTGCAGGCCACCAACATTTTCAGCAACAAAAAATTTAGGTTGATATTCTTTTAATACCTTTACACCATATGAATAAAGTGGACCATATTTACCGTTCAATCCATTTTTTTCTCCAACCTGACTATAGTCATTACATGGAAATCCAAAGGCAAAACAATCAATATCTCCCAATACTCTTTTATTTCCAATTGGTAATTGCTCTACTGGACAACAATGTACCGATTGATCATCCATCTCACAAATATTATAACGGTATGTTTCACATGATGATTGATCAAAGTCATTTGACCATAGATGTTCAATACTCCATAATTCACCTGTTTTAGGATGTCTTATTTTAGCATTTTTTGCTCCAAGAGCTAGTCCACCCGGTCCATTAAATAATTCACCTTTTTTAAAAATCATATTAAATTCTCCTCTATGTTTCTATCAAAATAAGAATATATGTTCTTGCATATTCGTAAGCTATACTATTATTCTACACTTTTCTCCAAAAAAAAGCAGCCCAGAAGGCTTACTTTTATTAAAATACTTAATTTATATAGATTCAATAGCATTGACAGTAACTTCAGAATTAGTTTGAAATAACCTTTTTAGTGAATTATGATCCATCGGGTTAGTTTGATGACGTTGTAATATCCTCAATAAATTACGTGCTGTTATTACACTCCCACTTATATTCGTTTCTTCGTATATTGTATGTAACTGCGAATCGATATTAATTCCAAAACCATCAGCAACATACATAAAAAACTCTAAGTTATTACTCTCGGAATTATATGTTGGAATGTAATTACGAATCATTCTATTTCTATGATCATTGCTAATGCTATATGATCGGTATGCTTTTGTATCAATAATTCCAGAAAAATCTAGAGGTGACTGTACAAAAATGTCTGGATTCAATGGAATAGGACCAACATGAGTTGACGAAAATCCAAGTTCTTCGAAAATATCTTTTGTCGCAATTTCAAATTCAGTAGCTAATTCTCTTCCGCTAGTAGCCATAGTTAAATACCTACTCTCAAATAAACTAAAGGTATCTGGTCTGAAATTCTCAATTGCTTCTTCTACTTGTTGTGACGTATAGCCAGTGATATTTGAAATTTCACTTATCAATGACGCAGATATACTTGAGACTGGTGTTGTTCCCGCTATATGTAACAATTCACTTCTTACTCGTCTTTCCCTAATAATTCGTTCAGTAACTACTTGACCCCCAAAGTTTCTATTATCCCTATTTTGACCTGGAGCTAAACCATAATTTCGTTGAAAATTTTCTATGCCAAATGGATGATTTAGATCCAAACTACGCAAAGAGCTTCCATCATTTAAAATATTTGCTACATCATTGGTTCTTTCAAAAGGAATGTAAATATGCCCTTGATCGTTCCTACTAATTAGTTGAGTATACTCTAAATAGTTTATAAAAGTATTTGCTATATCTTCTAACGCCTCTACTGTTTTTGTTCTCGAACGAACACCAGATGTACTGCTTGGATAGAGTTCTTCAAAGTTTTCGCGTAAAATAATGTCACCATGATTACGATAATTAATAATTTCTTGAACTATGTTTTCAAAACAAGTACTAGTCTCATTTTCGGCTTCAGTTATAACAAAACGTCCTATTTCCTGTTTAGACAATGTTTGAATTCGATCATCAGCTAATAGTCTTATTAGAAATCGGAATGGTCTTATACGGAATCTTGAATTTATATTTACCCTTCCTCTTACTGAATAAGGAGATGGATATTGCATTTTCATTAACTGGTTTGTAATTATTGGAACGGGAGCTTCTCCATTGAGTAATGCCTCGCCTGCTAATGTTGTCCTAACATTATTCGTTTCTGTCTCATAAAAAATAAGCCCTAAATTAAAGAGCCAAGATTCATAAGTTCTAGCTCCCCCTGCTCTTCGATCACGCCTAGTCCCCATCCTTTTTATTCCATAGCGCTCCAGTTGTGCTTCGAAATCTAATTGACGAATAAGGTCTCCGCCCCATATATCACCCAAATTTTGCAATGTAAATATCGATAATATATCAACTACAGGGTATAGTTTTCTTTTATTACGTGGAATATGCCAATTATTAATCACGTATACTCCCCCTTTTATCTCTCTATCAAGATTATAATTAGCCGTAATGGGAAACTGCTCCAAAATTAATTTTGTAAATATTATATCATCAGATATGGTATTTCTGCACAATAATACAATGATATTTGAAAAATGTACTCTAATAAAAAATGATTTTTGCTCAGCCGAGCAAAAACCAAATGTTAAAAATTCTACATAATTTGTAAGGACAGGCAATGTTGCTCAATTGTAGATCAATAAATTTTTTTTGCGCACACAATTAATTAAGTTTAAATTCTCTATTCAAAAACACTTTTGTTTGATAAGGCCTTAGCTTAACTTTTTTGAAATGGATGATAGATATATAAGTAGATAATAAAACAGGATATGTAAAAACTTTCTTCAGGTGTTATGTCATGATGACCAATATAATACACAAATGTTCAAAACACGCTTTTATATGGACGGTCTTCTCCCCAAATTTATTAAGAATAACCTATTAGCTTTATTTATCTATCGGCATATATTTCTACCAATCACATTCTTTTTACTAATTCAAATTCATCCTTTCTATCACGTTTTTCTTTTGCTGCATCAATGTAATTTTTATAGTGTTTTTTAAAGTCGTCAAAATGTACAAGCGAAATATATGAGTCCTTCTCTTTATCAAATAAGTCCTCACATTTATTTGCTTTATACTCACCTTTTACATTCATCATATTTCTTCTAACCAGATTTTCAAAGTATAAAATTTCAGTACAGCTAGTTTCTTCCTTGCATACATCACATATATGAGTACTTGATTTCATTAACTGATCCTTACTATCGTCTGTATATAATGCAATTGCACCATTTGTTCGATTTTCCTCTCTATCTTCAAGCGAGTAACGAAGCTCATCATATAACCAATCGTCATATTCCCCCAACCAATTTTTATTATACTTAACTGCTTCGGGGGTTAATATTATAATAGTAACCGATGTGGTTTTTAATTTATCGTATAAATACTTTCGAATAGTATCATCCGTCATCTCCGACCGATCCACATCCTCTGATCTATTAATAACCTCAGTCGAAGAATCAAATAGATTAACCAATTCTTCTTTTAAATCTGCACCATCACTAAATCGAAATGAAATAAAGACATTTGTTGCCATTCTTTAAACCTCCTCAATTAAATTTACAAATGTATCTGGATTTAACTGATACTCCTTTATAAGCGCTATAATACTTTCAATCAATTCATCAATTTCTTGTTCCTCATTGTTCAAGTTTCTATAACTATCTATTACAACTTCATTGCTAGAAAGATGTTCTGAAATTGACAGTTTTTGTTTATTCCAAAGCTTTTCAGACATATAACCTGTTACTCCTACTGGTATAATAAAATGCCCCAACTTTCTACTAATATCATACTCCTCTCGTACTCCGGGAGAATCTATTATATTCTCATCTTCTTTAGTTTTTGACTGCCTATTACCAAATAAGAAAATAGATACCCCGCATTCCGATAATATCTTTTCCCTGTACTTTCTTTTATCTTCTTCCTTTTGTTGAATTGGAAATGGTCTTATTATTAGATTTGAACCCAATCTTATATTCCCTTGGGAAGCCTCTTTGTTTAAAAAACCTGTTATCAAGTTTCTACCAACGCCCAAGC
Organism: Pseudogracilibacillus sp.; assembly: GCA_032113595.1. GTDB lineage: Bacteria > Bacillota > Bacilli > Bacillales > Amphibacillaceae > Pseudogracilibacillus. The sequence goes on along the minus strand of DAMCTP010000066.1, from coordinate 9,305 downwards.
CGAATCCAGTTGATATTTCAAACTGTTCATCAAAAAGTGTTTCTCCTAATTTTTCACAAAATTTATCTGCTAGCTCTATCGCTTCTTCATCAGTATATCCAAGAAATGACTCTACATCATCGTAAGCCCCAGATATAAACACTTTATTAGATAAATATTTTCTCTTTACTGATTTAAGTAAGTCTGTGATTTCATCATAAGAATCAACCAATATAGCTTTAATTCCATATCTCATTAAATCAGCAATCTTTAATTGTTGCTTATTCCAGCGATATTCATATTCTTTTTCTTTTTCTTCTTTATCAAATTGTGCAAATTCAGGATCATTTTTATTTACCTTTTTTAAAATACAGTAATGTCTTCTCGGATTACCTTCTAACATAATTCTTACCTTAGACAAAATACTATCTAGATTAGGATCATCAAAACTAAAGCCAATAAATAAAAAGGTATTGCTCAATAAATCGGTCTGCAATGTTTTAGTAAATAGTTCATTCTTTTTATCGTAAATTTCATAGTCATCTTTTAACAATACAGTACTATTAGGTATTCCAATATCTCCATGCATTTTATAAACGGTAACATCGGTATGTTCTAATTCAGTTGCCATGTCTTGAACAGATTTTTTTAGATCAACTATCTTTCCGGTATTGGAAAAGGATCTTTCTAAAAATTCATCGTAGTTAGTTGTCCATGCTTTCTTTATGGGTAAACTACTTAATATTTCATGATTTTCATTTACTTTTCCACTTTTAACTATCTTATTTTTTAAGAGTTGAGTAATCGTTTGTCGGGTTCCAGATTCATTGTATATAAATTGTGCAACAGATATTAAATCATTTTCTCTTGAAACATCTATCCCTATCAAGTCAGCCTCGTCACGTAATAGCTCACTCCAACTAATTCCACCAGAAGGTATAGACAATCCTGCTCCTGCAAATAAAGCACCACGTTCATTATTCAATGCTTTTACATATTCATTTACAAAGTTTCTCTTTTCTCTTCTACTAGAAACAATCATTTGACTCCCCCTCATTATAATCATTATTAATTAGAGAAGTAGTATTGGAAACTTTTACTGGATTAGACTTCAACTTGAAAAAAACACTCAATTTAAAGGGCTTTTATTTAAATTTTCCATCACTTATTTACAAATGATTATACAAGGAAATTTCACAAGATTCAATATGTTGTATAACCTTCATCGTAAGACACTATATATTGTGGAGTTGTATTCCTGGACACATTTTAGTTAAGACACCCTTATAATGACAGTGGGAGAAGATGTGTCTGAAGTGCAATTCGTAAAAGATGGCTGTTTGTTTCCAGTAACTCTGCAAGAATTCGAGATGGCTTCAACAAACCTCATTGTTTTTTCGCCATCTTTTCAACTTGAATTATATCCTTGTATCCTATGACATGACTGCTTTTTTCCTCGTTTTCACTATCCAACATTACCATTTATCACTGTGTGTTTTGGTGCATTTATTATACCACTGTTTCCTTAGAGAATCGTTTCTCATATTCCGCTTCTGTAGGTAAGTATTTTGAACCATCCATTATTCTGATCAAGCACCATTTATCAAGATGTTTTTTACACCGATATTTTCTACCCACTTGTTTCGTTATTCAACATGGAGTAAGTTGAATAATGTTAATTTGAAATGTTTTTTGTTTAAACACTTTTTTGTTCTACCGAAGAAAAAATAGAAGTTATTAAATATTTCGGGTATTCGGATTATCGTGTAGAAAACGTTCCAATATATTTACATATTTACAATCTTAAATCGGATAATCGTGTGGAAAATTTACAGTTTTATTTACTTTAACAAGATAGAAAATTATGTGTGTTGGGAATTGAGTGAAGGCATAAGTTTAGAATTTAAAAAAGCGAAGAAGTTTAGGAAATTAACAACAGACCAAATGCTTGTAGCTCGGTCTGCTGTTGGCTTTTAAATTTGTTTTTCATTAATATAAGTTTTTATGGTTGGTGGTTCAAAAGAATCAAACTTTTCAAGTAATCGACTTGGTTCAATATCTATAAGTGCCATAGAACGGTACTTTTCGTGTAAAAATTGTTCCTTTGTCATATGATTAAACAGTTCAACGAGAGGATCAAAGTAATGATTAATGTTTAGAAGACCACATGGTTTTTGATGAAGTCCTAATTGAGCCCATGTAAAAATTTCAAAGAATTCTTCTAATGTTCCTGGTCCACCTGGTAAAGCAACAAAGCCATCTGCAAGCTCTGCCATTTTAGCCTTTCTTTCATGCATAGAATCGACAACTATTAGCTCGGATAATCTTTTATGCGATATTTCTCTCTGCTCTAAAAAACTAGGCATAATTCCAATGACTTGTCCACCTTCATCTAAAACAGCATCGGCAACTGCTCCCATAACACCGACACTTGCTCCACCATAAACAAGTGTAATATCACGTTTGGCTAGTTCTTTACCAAACCCTTTAGCATTTTCTATATACATATTAGATGCTCCAACACTGGAACCACAAAATACAGCTATACTTTTCATTATTAGCATCCCCCCTAACAAATCAGCGATTATATTATACAAAAGTTATGATGATTTGTTAAACTTTATCGTAATGAAATAAGGAGTGGAGAGAAATGGATGTAATTGAATTTCAAAAATGGGTAAATGATTATTATGAAAGTAAAGGCTGGTCTGAATTAGATATTTTCATCCGCATTGGTTTTTTAGCGGAGGAAACTGGGGAAGTAGCACGAGCTATAAGAGCTCTTGAGATTGGGAGAGATAGACCAGATGAAGTAACAGATTCATTTATGAACAATAGAAAGGATTTGGTAGAAGAATTGGGAGATGTGTTAGGTAACGTTATTGTAATTGCCAATAAATATAATATTTCTTTAGAAGAAGTGTTTAATTCTCATAAGGAGAAACTCTCAAAGCGTTACTCTCATGAATAAATATTATTTTTACTAGAATTAACATGGGTGTATGAGGAAATCTATGGTGCTGATTTTTCCATACTGACCAAGGTCATGGAAGAGGGTATCTTCTAACCCTCTTTCCACACTATTTTCCGATTACCCAATATTTCAATTAATTGAATGCCAATTTAACTGTTCATTTTTACTCGAAAAATGATTTTGTCCGACATGAACAACAGCTCTATATCAATAATTACAATTCGTTTTATAAATAATTGTCCGACAAGAACACCTTAGTTAATAATGTCGGACAAAACAATTGCCCTACTAGCAGAAACCATTGACCCATCAATCAATAGGTCGGTTTTTATTGTCAAACAAACGAAAATATTTTTCTGCATAACTTTCTTTGAATAAAAAGCTAACATCATTTCTAGCATTCTAATTGATTTAATTTAGGTTACATAATGTAAGCGAGTTACAAGAACTATTTATATTTTGTAACCCTTGTCAGCCCTTATACATCAACGAATTAGAGGGTTAGGTTACAAAGTTACATTCCTTTACTTATACAGAACAATATATAGTGCTGTTGATTATGATGTAAGAAAAATAAACCAAAATATATTGTTATAATTTTTTTGTAACTTTGTAACCTATTTACATTTTCTCCTTGTCATATAAGCCATATAGTAGGTTACAAGTGGTTAATTTAATTTGTAACCTCTTGAAACTCTTGTAACCTGTCAAGTAGATGTGCTATTTTACGTTGTCTATTATTTATTCCGTTTCATCAAAGTCAAATCCTAAATCCCTTACATAATCCATATTTAATGGTATTACTCTATATGTTTTACCTTCATGTTTAATTGCTTTATAATCTACATAAGAATCTTTATTTTTTGTTGGAACTACCATTCCTCGCTTTAACCATTCTTTACGAATCAGTCTTTCCTCTGTACCTAACATTTTTGAAAGGTAATTAGGTAAAAGATATAGAATACCGTTTCTATAAATGGCATGTGTTTCAAAAGGCTCATTTTGTGAACTTTTGGTATAGATCATCGATCTTGTGCTATCTAGATTTGTGAGAATCTCTTCTAAAAACTGCTTAGGTTTATCTATAGATTTGTTTTCTTGCGAAATTTCATTAAATAAAAACTCTATTTCATCTAAATTAATGTCCAGTCCTAATTCTTTTTTTAGTATTACTCCAGAAAAGTGAACTGCTGAATAATAACTAGCTAATCTGGTTAAGACTTCATTACCTTTCGATTTTTCCATATAACGCCTTTTAATCTTATGATATTCAGGAATGAATTCTTTCTTATGTTCCAGCCATATTTTTAAAAAATCAATTCCAATAGCCCCATAATTGTTTTCGATTCCTTCGTATAATTTTTCTAATAAAACTGTATCTACATTCGGTAACGGTGAATCAACTAAAGGAATTACCCTTGCTGCTGCGCCACCAGCATTTTTAGCATACTCGGTTAATGGAACCTCACCATTACTTAATAAAATGTTGTGCCATGTATATTCTCTCCGAGTTCCTTTAATAGATCCTCTTCCTTTGGAACGACCGCCAGAAAATTGATAAATTACATCCTGCAATATATATTCGTTTGCTTTTCTTGTATCGTCCAATATTAAAGGATAACTATTAAGATAAGCAGCTTTCATTTCAACCGCTACCCTCGTTAAGTTCCATTCACTTATTAGATTGTCGTTTCCCCAAACACTTGTAGCTATTTTCGTTGTAGTAGTTTTTCCTTGAGAGGTACTCCCAGCAAGATCAACAATAAATGGAGGAACTTTCAAATCCTTTATTATTACACTGGTAAAACTAGCTAATACAAAGAACACCGCTTTTGGGTAATTTTTAATAAGTTCAAATACTTTTAAATTCCAATCTTTGCTTAACCCCTTTACTTCGAACCCCTCAAGTATTTGTCTCTCTCCTTGATCCACAGCTATTATATTTATGTTTTTAGTAACAACGGGATGTATAAAATTATTTTTTACATTCCCTAACCGTTCTACTGCGTAATGTTTCTCAATGTTATTATTCAATAAATAGAGATCCATGAATTCTATTAAGGGTTTTACATTGTTCTCATTAACAGAAAATCCTTTTTCACTTAATTCCAAAAGCTCCTTCCGAACTGCAATTGTTGAAGCAGGTACTACTTCGCTAATTTTATTTTTTCCTTGTTTCCAAGTAATTTCAAATAAGACTTGCGGTCTTTCTAAGTTATGAAATTCCTTAGTAATTATAGGTACATGACGTGATACTAGGTTTGTTTCTTCCATTTCTTTTATTACTTTTATTGCATATAATGATTCATTTACAATGATGTAAGGATATGGAATTATACGATTATTTTTATTTTGCTGAGTTTGTATATGCTCTTCATAAAAGGATTTTACTCGCTTATCCTGTTTGCAAAATTCGATCATAGCCCTATAGCTCGGCTTGTCATTCTTTGTTTTCTCCGTTTCTTTGTCTAAATGGCTAAATTTGTGTAATCTATACAAGTCAAAACTATTTACATTCTTTCCACTTATAATGTCAGTACTATGAAAACTATGGGCATGCGTATCGTCATCATAAATTACCATTCCACCCTTTGTTGATCCAGGTAAATAGGTGTACCTATCATTGCTGAAAGGTTCATATACATCGTTTAAAAAATTATTTAAAACATCGCTAATCGAATATACGCTACACCATGCTCCAATCCAATTTTTTTTAGTTCTTGGATCTCTTTTTTTGAAGTCCCCATTCATATATGAACGAATACTCTTCTTTTGATTTACTATAGAAGAAGGATCAAAAAACGGTGAATCTCTATATTTGAACTCATAAACTGACGGATCTTCACATGTCGGATAAAACATTAACCTTTCAAATTGATAAGAGGTTTTATCTACTTCAATTTGAATCAAGTCTACTAAGAAACGTGCCACTTCTTTATATAGCCATGGCTCAATATCATATTTTAACGGTATAATTAATCTATAACGTGGTGAATCAGGTGTGCTATTATGGCTGGAATAAAGTAAAATGCTAAAGTTCGTATAATTTTTCACATTGTCCCATATATCAATGGAAGTTGTATCATCAATATCTAGTGTGATCATACTTCTACTATGAACATTAGTTTTATTTCTTTTATTTTTAACTCGACCAGCAATAAAACCACCAGCACTACCTTTTTGTTTTGATATTTTAGGTTCTTGTAGGCTTCTCAAAAAATTACTATATGTCATTTCTTTATGATAAGATGTAACATCTGTTAATGAATTAAAATGAGTAAATTCGATTACTCTGTCATGCCTTAAAACTATTTTTTCTTTGGTTAATTGCAAAGACTTCACACCTCCTAACAATTTAAACAGTGAATTATATTTCAAAACAATTATTGGGGGTTCTTGTTAAAAGCCCATTTTCCATTTATAATTGAATGTACTGCAAAAAAGCCCACCCTAAAAGCTGAGCATATCCCAATGTAGCTTTTAGGATGGCATTATCCTGTTCTTGCATAGACAGTGTCTGTGCTTTTTTTAATACTCATAATAAGAACTTGCCATTGCCACTTCTTTAGGTTCATCTAAAAGTTCCGACAAAACATATTCACTTCTAATTGTTAATTCATTCATTCGTTGCAAATCCACTAAAGAATAAAATATTAATCTATCAATGACTTCTATATTAGCTTTTAAACTCTCAATTTTTTCTCTATCATTTTCTTTACCTATATTTAATTTAATTTCATATAAAATCTTAGAAAAGGCCTTTAAATCTTCTCCTAATAAATAAAGTTTTCCTGGTATTTCAAACAAATCGAGAATCGCCTTTTGATACTTTTCTTCCATGACCTCACAACCTTTCATATTACTTTGTTTTCATTTGTTCTCCTACTTATCCCCAACATTTTGGCACTTGATAAAATCTTCCATGAATGTAAAGTCAGAAACATCCATATTTTTTACCCATGCCAAATATTTAACATAATCCCTTAACGCCTGCCCTTTCAGTTTAATAATTACCATTCATCGATAATTTCAAGAATTGCTTTAACTACTGGCTCATACAACCACCAACGCTTGCGGTTTTTCCTTCTTTCATGAATTTTTACTCGTGGGTCACATAATAAAGTATCCTCAAGATAACGTGGACTCATTGAAAGAAGCTCTGATAATTTGTTAATATCAACTAACAATAAATTCTGCTGTATTTGCTTGTCTAACTGTTGCTTAATATAACTTTTCATTTCTTTTGTATCTATCTCAACTTTCACACTCGCTGGAACCATTCTTTCACCTCCTTACCGTTGCTATTGTTAACGAACATATCATAATTTGTATACTTTTGCAACGGTTTACTTACTTTTTTCTTTTAAACGTTGCAATTGCAACTATTAAGGTGTATTATTTAACTAAAGGTGGTGATTAAATGTCTGAAATAGGGGATTTCATTAAACGAATACGAATTGAAAATGAAATGAACATTACTGATTTAGCGAGACTGTCTGGAATATCAAGACCATATCTTTCCCAAATTGAATCAGGGAAAAGGAATCCGTCTAATGATTTGTTGTACAAACTTTCAAAGGCTTTAGATGTTTCATATTCAGTCATGCTTGAAAAAGCTGGGGATAAAGAATTGGCAAAAGCAGTTAAGAATTCACGATCCAATTATGATGATTTGATTAATCGGATCGTGGATCTTCAACAGAACGATAGTCTTGGGGAGTTTATTAGAGCTATAAGAATAGCATTGAATTATTCTATTGATGATGTTGCTAAAACAACTGGTCTTCCTGTATCTGTTCTTAAAAGTATAGAATCAAATAAGGAAACAGAGATCGACAAAGAAACCCTATATAGGATTTCCCTACATTTTGAAAAAGATTTATTAAATATATTTACTGCTTTATTACAACTTGCTGGACACGTTGAACTACCTGATCATTCATATATCGATATATTGTATGACAATTCGGGCTCTATTGAGGAAAGCCAGAAAGTTGAAGAAATGTTAATTCAACATAGATTCAGTAATAAAAGTTATATTGAGTTATTACAAGAACAGGAAAGAAAGTCTAACACATTTCATCTTGAAAAAGTTCTATCCAACGACAGTGAAGTTTATTATGAAGACGTTTTATTAACCAATGAAGAAAAAGACAAAATCAAAAAGTTTATTATGCATTTTTTATGATAAATGCAATTAATAAAACAGATTTCTAAATTGTAATATACCTATTCCCTTACATACGCCTGCCCAAGGTATGAAAGGAATGGGTACAGTGAGAAAATTACACAAATCAAATAAAGATAATGAAGTGTATTATTACTACTTAAAAAATGGAGAAAAGCGGTGGATGTATCGTCATAAATATTATGACGTATTGGGAAAGCGGAAAGAGAAGAAGGAAAGTAGCTTTAAGACGGAAAAAGAAGCCCTTAAAGCACTTTTAGAAGTGAAGGCTTCTCTCCTTAATGACCAATCAAAACAAGTGGAATATAGTCAAATGACGGTTTCACAATGGCTGGATATATGGTATGAAACTTATAATAGTGGATGGGAAGTCACATCACGATTACAAAGAAAAAACGCTATTAAACATCAAATGAAGCCGCTTCTAGGTAAATTTAAATTAAGTAAATTAGATAGGACAACCTATGTAAGGGAGTACATTAATAAACTCTCAAAGAAATATAAACCTAGTACAGTAGCTTTATTTCATCGTCTGTTTAAAATTGCCATCAATGCAGCCGTTGAGGATGAAATAATTCCACGTAACAGGTTTAATAAGATTTCCATTGAACAAGAAGAGGAATTGGATAATTTCCTTACCTCTGACGAATTAAACATCTTGTTAGATGTCACTAAAAAACATGAGAATATAACAAACTACACGTTTATCTTACTATTGGCTTATACTGGATTAAGAAAAGGTGAAGCTTTAGGTCTGAAGTGGAAAAACATCAATTTAAAAGAAAAAACTGTAACTGTTGAACGTACTAGGGATAGGTACGGTGACAGGCCACCAAAGACAAAAAACAGTTACAGGACTTTTCCAATTGATGATATTGTAGTTAATCAATTACAAGTTTATCAAAAATGGTGTATAGAAACAAAATTTGCCTATGGTATGAAGTTAGATAAAAAGAAGGATTATGTTTTCATTTCATATCAGGGTGGTACACCGATGGGAGCAAATACTTCTAAATATTTATTTGAACGTATATATAAACAATTGGAGAAAGACAATATTCATATTAAGCGGATTACACCGCACGGGTTACGGCATACTCATGCAACGATATTAATTAACATGGGGATCCCACCTAAAACTATAGCTGACCGTTTAGGCAATAC
>DAMCTP010000065.1:11975-14450 GCA_032113595.1 Pseudogracilibacillus sp. | reverse complement strand
AAGAATTCTGTTAAACTGTAACTTTTTAAAAAGAGTAATTATGAAATTGATTCAAGTAGGTAATGAAAAGAAAGGTGTGGCAATATGACGATTCAAACGAAAAAAATTGGTTTTATCGGAACAGGTGTCATGGGAAAAAGTATGGCAGGACATTTAATTGATGCGGGATATGACTTACATATTTATACTCGAACAAAATCTAAAGCGGAAGAATTGGTTGAAAAAGGAGCTATTTGGGAAGATTCTGTTACTTCAGTTGCACAAAATACAGATATTATTATTACAATTATCGGGACACCAGAAGATGTCGAAAGTGTTTATTTCGGTGAACAAGGAATTATTGCCCATGCAAAACCACATTCTTATCTTATTGACATGACGACGTCGAAACCATCCTTAGCAATAGAAATTTTTAATAAAGCAAAAGAGAAAAATATTGCTACTTTAGATGCCCCTGTTTCTGGAGGTGACATCGGGGCCAAAGAGGCTCGACTTGCCATTATGGTTGGTGGTGAACGGGAGGCTTTTGACCACGTGTATCCAATTTTTGAAATAATGGGGACAAATATCATCCTTCAAGGGGGAGCAGGTGCTGGCCAACATACTAAATTAGTTAATCAAATTGCGATTGCCCCGGGTATGATAGGATTAAGTGAAGCACTAATCTATGCTGAAAAGGCAGGACTAGACCCTTCTACAGTACTCAAATCAATTTCTACAGGTGCTGCTGGTAGTTGGTCAATGACAAATTATGGACCACGAATGATTGAAGGGAATTTTGCACCAGGTTTTGCTATAAAACATTATATAAAGGATATGAATATCGCTCTAAATTCTGCTGAAGAATTAAATTTATCAACCCCGGGATTAAACTTGGCATTACACATGTATAAAGAGTTGGCTTCAAAAGGGGAAAATGAAAGTGGTATTCACGCACTGATTAAATATTTTGGCTAAAACTAAGCAATTTAATTCGCATACGTAATTATTCTACTTGTCGTCCAGCTCATCGGCCATTTGTTGGACGACAAACGCTAAATCATCATTGCCAAATGCTTGTAACACTTGAATGACAATGTGTGCATCAATCTCATCTGATTCTGCTACAGGCACAGTCTTCTTAAGGGCATCATGTAGAATATTATTTTTGCCTTGTTCAGGGTAAGCCACTTCATATAGTCGTTGAGCATCTATCCGATTGTTAACACACCATTGGGCGAAGATCAGTACCATCATTTGTTCATCTTGTTGATATTTTTCTATAATATATTTTTCTAATGCTTCTTTTGGCATTTCCGTTTGGCACCCCTTTACGAATTTTCACTCTTTTTTTAACATAAATACCCACATGAAAGATAAAGACTGTTTTAACAATGTGGAATATTTTGCGATTTCTTTCTCCATTACTTCCTGTTTATAAACTCCGAATCCATCGACCAATGACCACCCAGTTTCTAATGCCATTTTCGAAAATTCCCATGGCAGCATCGAATTCATAATCACTTTTTCGCCATAAATCCGGAGATAATTGTGATTTCGCGGACCAGCCGTAGGACCCAAAATTCCAATACATAATAATCCACCGGGTTTTAATGTCCTCTTTAATTCATTTAATGCTGTAACTGGAATTTCCGTCCATTCAATCACATTAATAACCATTAAGGCATCGAGTTGCTCATCTTTTATCGGATTTAATTGGCAAATATCTGCACGAATAAAGGGGATTTTCGTACCTACTTTTTCTTTAGCTATGCGAATCATTTCTTCGGAAATATCAGTGCCAATAACTTCGTATCCCGCTTGTAACAGTTTATATGTACTATAACCACTCCCACAACCAATATCGGCAATATAACTTCCTTTTGGAACATGTTTTTCAATAAATGGAATAATATCTTTTCTACTTCCTTTATCCCATCTTGCTACACTATGTTCATCCCAGGAAGTCGCACTTTCATCCCATTGTTTTCGGGATAAATGATGCCATTCTGATTCTTTTTTCATTTAACTACATCTCCTTATTTTGTGATGAACATATTAAGACCCATTTTTTTAATTTTTTTCTAAATCCTTATGGGAGAAATTTAAGGAATATATTTTTTATTTTACCACAACGATTAACAATAGAGCCAACTTCATTTTGTTAGGTTGATCTTTTTTTGATTAAACAGGAAATAACATGGTAGACAGGGAGTTTTTTCTTAAAAGAGGAATGAAATTTGCTAATGAATGTAAGTGAAAAGGGGGATTTAATTTATTTAAGTCCCTTCTACCTAGGGACGGTATCTTTACATTCATAATTGTTACACAAATTTTACAACTAAAGGGAACTCAAATGACATCTGATGGGACTTTTCACGGCTGGGGAATCAGGATTTTCACGTTGGAAATTCAACACCATCTTCATCAAACCCCGACGCAAGGGGATTCTCACGTTGGAAATTCAACACCATCTTCATCAAACCCCGACGCAAG
>DAMCTP010000065.1:426-11875 GCA_032113595.1 Pseudogracilibacillus sp. | reverse complement strand
GAAATTCAACACCATCATCATTAAATCCCGACGCAAGGGGATTCTCACGTTGGAATTTCATCGCTATCTTCATCAAAATCCAACGAAAGGGGCTTCTCACGTTGGAAATTTTACATGGAGAAGGGAACTCAAATGGCTTTTGAACTACCTTCTCTAACAATTTCACATCGAGAAGGGAATCCAAATAGTGTGCTTGCTTTTATTGTAATCCAAAAATGTACCATTGAACTTCTTACGACTAAAGTCGTGGTTTCAGCAGGTAAACCACCTACAACAAGGACGACAAATGTAAGTTTTTCCGAATATTAAAAAAGCCTACCTCCATAAGAGATAAGCTTTTTAGCGTTTGTGAATTATAGAGCAGAAACGTTAGCTGCTTGTGGTCCACGGTTGCCTTCGACAATTTCGAATTCAACGTCTTGACCTTCTTCAAGTGTTTTAAAACCTTCAGATTGGATAGCCGAGAAATGTACGAATACATCGTCACCGTCTTCACGCTCGATAAATCCAAAACCTTTCTCTGCGTTAAACCATTTAACTTTACCAGTCATCAATTGAATGACCTCCTTATACAAATATCGTGCAAAGTAATTGAATCAAATACTTTTACACCACTTGTTAAAGAGATCGTAAAGTATTAAAACCTTCAATTGCCTTTTGCTATCCTTTACTTTAACCCGAACTAGAGTAAATTGCAAGTAAATTAACATATTTAATCTAAAAAAAGCGATAATATAAACAATTACCTGTATATTATTAATTAAAAATACCTAAAGTATTAACAAAAACGATGATAATGGTTACTGGTACAACAAACGTCATTAAAACTCTCCATAGTGGATATAAGCCACCATTTTCTGATCCACCAATGACATATTGTTCACGTACCAATGAACGATCCGCCCTATGAATAATAAATATAGCTATTAGCAAACTTCCTAAAGGTAGCATAATATTACTAACTAAATAATCCGTTGCATCAAATATATTACTTCCAAAAATGGCAACATCTGCTAGAACACCTGATGAAAGTGCCGCTGGAATGGCTGCGATAAATAAAATAATCCCAAGAATAATTGAAACATTTTTTCTAGAATATTTTCCACTTGCAGTAAATGCGGAAACAATAATTTCATACAAACTAAATGAAGAGGTTAAAATAGCAAATAAAAATAATAACAAAAATAAACTAAGGAAAACTTGTCCAAAAGGTAACTGGGCAAATGCTGCTGGTAAAATAACAAACAATAACCCAGGCCCTTCCGCTGGTTCAAAACCCAGAGCAAAAACGACAGGGAAGATTGCCAGTCCCGCTAATAGAGAAACAAAAATATTCATACCCACAACCGTTGTCGCTGAAGAGGTTAAATTCACCTTCCGATCTAAATAGGAACTGTAGGTCACCATACACGAAAATCCAACAGCCAAAGAGAAAAATGATTGTCCCAATGCATACAATACCGCTTCACCTGTTATGTTAGAAAAGTCCGGTGCAAGAAAAAATTTAACTCCTTCCATTGCTCCTTCTAACGATAGTGAGCGCACAACTAATATGATAAAAAAGACGAATAATAATGGCATCATATATTTATTTGCTTTTTCAATCCCATTTTGAATTCCTAAAGAAATGACAATCACATTAACAATCGTAAACAATAATAAACCGACCAATGTAATCGTAGCATTTGATGTAATTGACCCGAATAATGCACCGTAATCAGCACTTTCACCAATGATTTGTCCAGGTATACTCATGCCACTGTAAATAAGTACCCAACCACCAACAACACTGTAAAAAGTTAACAGTAAAAAACAGCCAAGTACTCCTAACCTACCAATCCATACCCAAACACTTTTTGGGGCTAACTTCTGATAAGCACTGACGGCCTCCTTTCCAGTCCCCCTACCGATAATGTATTCGGAAATAAGCATTGGTAAACCGATAAGGACAGTAAAAATTACAAAAATTAGAAAAAATGCACCCCCACCACTCATTCCCGTTACATAAGGAAACTTCCAAATTGCCCCAAGACCAATTGCTGCTCCCGCAGATGCTAAAATAAATCCAAATTTAGATGTCCACTGCTCTCTTGATTCTCTCATCTTTTTTCTCCTTTCTTTTAAGCTATCATACTTAATATTTCACTTTTTCTCTAGTTAATTCTATTTTTCATGATTTAGATCTCCCTGCAGGTAAGCATTAGAATTTCGCATATTTTATATTTTTCGGGTGATCATAGCTAGCACGTCTGAGATTCGCACTTCTTTGTATTTTGGATGTACCTCTTGCTCATCTGAATTTGGCATTTGTAGGATTCTCGGGTGAGCATCCACCCCTTGCTCCGATGAATTTCATATTTTGACAATTTTCAAATGAGCAACCGGCTCTTGCTCCGATGAATTTCCTATTTTCACGATTTTCAAATGAGCATCCTTCTCTTGCTCATCTGAATTTAGCATTTCTAAGATTTTCAGGTGGGCATCCATCCCTTGCTCCGATGAATTTAGCATATTCACGATTTTCATCTGAGTAGCCTTCCCAAGTGAACAAAAAGATGATATTCCCTTGACCCTACCGACGAGAATAATGGATATATACTATCTGTATGACAAAACCGTTATATTTTCTTACAGATTGATTGCACAACTGGTGTTTCAATTCACTTGTAATTATGTTAAAATTTATTCACAAAGCGTTCACAATTTTAAGTAATATTGTCATGTGTCATTTTTGTATCCGTTGTCATTTTGAAAATTTATAATTTAATCTTCGAAATTGATATATGACGGTAAAGGAATGAATCATCCTTTGCAAAAATCGAATGGAGGTATTTGAATTATGGTTCAAACTGAATTGTCAAAAAATTATATTTCATTTGATCATTTCCCCCAGCAACCACATGGTGGAAAATTAGTTTATCGAGTATTAGAGGGAAATGATAAGGAGGATGCTATCAAACAGGCAGAAACCCTTCCGAAAATAATGGTGGATTTGGAAGCTGTCATAACAGTTGAAATGATAGCAACTGGAGTACTTTCTCCAAATGAAGGATTTATGAATGAGGAAGAATACAATTCTGTTTTAGAAACAGGCAGACTTCCGAATGGGACTGTTTGGCCGATCCCATTAAGCTTTGCGCCAATCGGAAACAAAAATCAGGAAATCATTAGTTCTCTATCAGTCGGCGATGAAATCGTGTTGACAAATGAGGAAAAGTTACCGATTGCAATTATGACATTAAATGATATTTTTCAATATGATAAAGATAAACGTGCTGCCCACTTATTTGGTACGACAGACCGCTCACACCCTGGTGTCGACTCGATTTATCGTAGAATGGGTGATACTGCATTAGCGGGGCCAATATCTTTAATTCACCGTGTCGATTGGGGGCCTTTTGAAAAAATCCGTTTAGAACCAAAAGATACGTTCAAACTTTTTTATGAAGAGAAAAAGTTTAAAACAACTGCTGGGTTCATTACCGGGGCTAATCCGCTTCACCGCGGCCATGAATATATCCATAAAAATGCCTTAGAAGAAGTTGATGGTTTATTTGTTCAACCATTAGTTGAAATGGCAAAACGCGAATATACGCGCCATGAATTCAGAATGCTATCATACCGTGCTGTGCTAAATACGTATTATCCGAAAGAAAGATCAATGATGGCACCATTAAGGGTCACTTATATTTTTGCTGGTCCACGCGAAACGATTTTACACGCCTTAATTATGAAAAACTACGGCTGTACTCATGCCCTGATTGGGAGGGACCATGCCGGGGTCGGTGACTTTTATCAAAAGTATGAATCACATACAATATTTGACGAATTCACACCGGAGGAATTAGGTATTGATGTCCGATTATTCCATGAGGTGTTTTATTGCACCCGTTGCAGTTCACCAGCCTCTACAGAATCATGCCCTCACGATGAACGTTATCGTATTAATATTTCTGGTACAGGAATTCGTGAACTACTTCGTCATGGAATTTTGCCACCGAAAGAAATTGTTCGACCTGAATCAGCTCGAATTGCTATTCAAGGCATTCAACCTAAAGGGGTAGATGAGCATGGTGAGGCGGTTTCAAATGTCGGAAAAATCATTAAGAAAATTTTCCCTTACTATACAACAAAAACGAGGCTTGGAGGAACAAACCGTAAGGAAGCATTAGATGTTAAGGAGCTAACCGTAAGGGATTTAGAACATGCCATTTTAGATGTTCGTACAAACGGAGACAAAATATACAATGACATTTACGAGGCATATACGTTCAATGCTGATACTGATCGAAACGTTCAACCTGAATGGATATCTAAAGCATATGATGCCATGAAAGACCAACAAGAAATGGTTGTTGAAAATCTTGAGGAAAAAGTAAAACAAGCACCAGTGAAAACATCTGATGAATATATGTATCAAGATAAGGTAGAAGCAGAAAAAGAATTAGATGTGGCGAAGAAAATTCTCGAAGAACTCCCATCGAGTCAAGATGAGGAAAAAATGGCTTATCGAACGTGGAATCCAATGCCATATGATAAATATCGTGCGTAATCAAAAGCGTAGTAGCCCTAGTTTGGGCTACTACGTTTTTAAATTTTTAGGAAAGTAAAATTCGGAAAACCAACATGAAGAACATCTAGTTGGAATTTATATACACTTGTAAATATTTTCTGAAACGGGGAAATTCATCAACTCGAATGGCAACATACTGATATTTTTTCTCCATACCAAATATAAAGGATACTGGTGTTGGTTCGCTTAATTTCAAAATCACATCTGGATAGGTGGGTTCTAAATCACGGGCAATAAAATCTATCGTATCTTTCGTTAATTTTTGACGTAAAAAAGTTGGATCATCAATGATTTCGTCAACATTTTCCCAATCAATTTTCATTCTTTTTATTAATCCAAATGATAAATACATCCTTTTCTCATTTAAATGGAGTGCATTATGACGAATTACTTGTAAATTTCCCAATAGGAAGAAAATTGTATACACATTTAAAATAAGCAAAATGATTGAAATGATTGGAAACTTCGAATATATCCACCAATGTAATACAATCGTTTCTATAAGGATACTATGGATAGCTAGTACATAGGTTGCAATCAAACTAGAATTTTTATATAGTGTAAATTCATTTTCCCTAATGTTTGGCCCTTTGCACCAACTAATCAAAGCATAATATAGCATCAAAAATTCTGTGTACAAAACTTTTATAATAAAAGTAGTTCTCAAATGCTTTTCAATGGCAGCTGCCGCATTAAAAACCGTTGGTACAGAACAATTTTTCATCGATTCAATTATTTTTGGAAGGTATTTTAATATAGAAAAAACCAAATATAATTCAGCAATTAAAATTATCCCTTCAATGGCAAATCCAATCCATGTCAATGCAACAAAGGATTGTAAATATTCCATTGGTATAATGAATCTAACGAGAATAAGTCCGGTCGCAATACCGATGATGATACTTTTAAAATGCCATTTTTTTCTCCATGAGATAAATAAAATAGGCATAACAATCGCTATATCGATTAAGGAACCAATTACAATCAGGTTGGAATTTTCCTGGACGATATTTTTACCAAAAGTTGAATAATATAATGTTAAATTGGCTATCAATACTAATAACAACATCCATAATAAATGATGACGATTTAATATTAGTTGTTTTAAACTCATGAAGATCCCTCCTGACCTTTTTACCCGAATTAAACATCTGTAAAGAGTAATCTTTTCTAGAATCTTAATTTGACCAATTTCCTCTCCAACCAAAGCAACAAATGGACGAGGCCTAAAGTGTAAAACGAAGTATAGTATTAGCATACCACACCGTAAAAAACTACCATTAAAAAAATCTTTTTGTCGAAAAATTGTCAATTGTCCTGAAATCATTTAGGGCCGTTTTGTTATGATGTAACGAAATGTACCCACCATTCACCTTTGCATTATCTAAAATCTTATTTTAACTATTGGAAAGGAGGGCCAATCATACTATAAAATAATGTCACCATATATGATAAGATGAGGAGGAACTATAATGTCGAATCAAAGGCTTCAGAGAAAAGGTATTTTAACTAATTTATTGAAGAGACGAAAAAGCATCCCTGGACTTAGTGAAAATTCCGCATCCAATCAATCTGAATCTGCATTACTAGATTACTACATTTCATTCGTCCAAAATCATCCAGATATCATATTAATTATTGCATTAGATGGAGAGGTCATTGCCACCAATAAAAGTAATGGTAATAATTATTTAGGTTTTCACGATAAACAACAGGTTCTATCTAAGGATTACATGACAGAAAAAGAGTATGATTTATTAGAAGATGCCTTCAATAAAGCCAAAAGGGGAAAGTCCACCCAAATAGAATTTACGCTAACAAACAAACAGGGAAAATTAGCCTTTTTGATTGGTACCTTTATTCCAATCAGTTTAACTAAAAGACATATAGAAGCTGTTACACTTATACTAAAAGACTTGACGGATTTTAAACAATTGGAAAAAAAGTATGAACTAAAGGTGAATCATTTAGAACAAGCACAACAAATTGCTAATATCGGTAGTTTTGAATATGATATAGCACAAGACATTTTTAGCTGTACCGATGAATGTTACCTTTTTACAGGGATTGACATTTCCGAATACACCCTTGATAATTTATTTTCCATCATTCATCCGATAGACCAAGAATATATTCAACATTTATTTAATCGTGCTATAAAAAAGGGAATAGGTTTTTCTACTGAATACCGTATTTATCACAGGAAAACGAAGGAATTACTTTACATGAATACTAACGTTAAAGTAATTCTTGAAAACGATCAACCAGCCAAACTTGTTGGTGTCATGCAAGATATTAGTAAATTGAAACAACTTAATTTACAGCTGGAAGATACCAATGAACAATACCAAAATATTTTCAACCAACTACATGTTGGTATTTGGATGAGGGAATCGTTTGGTGGAAACATCACATTTGCGTCAAAAGGCTTAGCATCTATTTTACAAATTCCCCTTGAATCAATTTATAAGCACCCAAATAGCCTAGAAAGTTTAATTTTGCCTGGTTATGAAAAAAGAATTGCCGAAAAAAATGAGCAACTTAAAAAGGGCCATAGAACGGAGCACCGATATCGGATATTAGATGGAGAAGGAACGACAAAATGGATTTACGAACAATTGATTCCTGAGTTAGATAATAATGGTGAGATCAGCCACATATTTGGCAGGATTGCTGACATTAGCCACGAAATTGAGATGGAAAGTAAATTGGCGTTTATGTCAAGAAATGATGGATTAACTACTCTACCTAACCAACATAGTTTATATGAAAAATTAGATGATTATATATTACGGGATGATATTAAGAATTTCGCTTTACTATCCATCGATATTGATAATTTTAGTTGGATTAACAACTTTTTAGGTCATAATGTTGGTAATGAAGTGTTACAATCTATTTCTAACAGATTGATCAAATCGAGGCCAGACAACGGGTATTTAGCAAGATTGGCCAGTGACTCGTTTGTTTATATTGTTGCTAATTTTAATGATAAAAATGAGATAATAAAGTTTGCTAATGAGCTTAAATCGTCTATAAAAGCAGCTTATTTGGTCGAAGACTATGAGCTGTATGTCACGTCTAGTATCGGTATTAGTTTTTATCCTGAGAATGGGGATAACAAGTTAGATTTGCTAGAAAATTCGAATAGTGCCTTAACTTTTGCTAAAGAGCTGGGGAAAAATAATATTCAAATTTATTCCTTTGATAGGGATCTTGCCACACATAAAAAATATGTATTGGAATTAGATTTACGCAAAGCGATTCAAAATGAAGATTTTGAACTTTATTACCAACCAAAGGTAAACCCAAAAACAGGGGCTATTCTCGGGGCAGAAGCATTAATTAGATGGGTCCACAAAGAATGGGGCGTCGTTTCCCCTGCCGAATTTATTCCGATAGCTGAGGAAAAACATTTAATTCATCATATTGGCAACTGGGTTATTAAAACCGTTTGTGCTCAACTGAAATCATGGAAAGAACAGGGTAAAGAGCTTTATCCGATTTCCATCAATATATCGCCAATTAGATTTTTAAGAAATGACCTTGTTGGGGTCATTCAAAGGGAGTTAGAGAAAAATTACGTTGATCCTAAATTGATCGAAATCGAAATTACTGAAGGCACACTTTTAAGAAATGAAACGTATGTCTTAGACACATTAAACCGATTAAGGAAGCTCGGTGTCATTATTTCTTTAGATGATTTTGGTTCAGGCCATACGTCATTTCTCTATTTACAAAACTTTGACATCGATACGTTAAAAATTGATAAAAGGTTTATACAAAATGTTAATGTGGAAAATAGTAAAAATACTGCTATCATTACTTCATTGTTCCATATGGCTAAAGGACTCAACATGAACATCGTCGTGGAAGGCGTGGAAGAATATGAGCAATTAGAATTTTTAAAGCAAAAGGAATGTGATGCCGTTCAAGGCTTTATTTACTCAAAAGCAGTTCCAGTACACCAATTTGAAAAATTAATGACCCAACATTATTTAAAACCAAAGAAAAAATTTATCATGCCTGAAAAGGAAAGAAGAAAATATTTTCGATTTATCTTGCCACATTATCTACCGGTCACATTAAAAATAAATAGAGTGAACAATAAACAAGTAAATATGGGAACTGCCACCATTTTAGTTGAAAATATTAGTTTGGGTGGCTTAAAATTATTAACAACACTAAGATTACCCGTCATTTCAAATATGAAGCTTAGTTTCCAATTCAGCATAATGGATGAAGATTTTAATTTAAATGGTATTTTAGTTTATAAAGAACCTAAAACAAAAGAAGTTTTTTCCTACGGCGTTTCCTTTGAAGATATGTCAGAAGGAGAAAAGGATCAGTTGGCTAAAGTCATTAACCGGATGACTGCATTAAAGAGATTAAATAACGAAATACCTAACACTGAATTTATCACAGTCAGTTCTACAAAGTTTTTTGAACAACATTTAATTTAGTATTTTTGAGTAGGAGTTGTGCCAATGTTATCCCATAGAAAAGAACCTTTTCGTTATACTTTTGAAAAGCCCATTGATTGCCTGTTTGAAATTACTGAAGTAAGTGATCATGAAGTGTCATCATCAAAGGGTGAAGCACAAATTGTTAATTTGAGCCCACATGGAATGAAAATGATCTCACATTTAGCAATACCCCGGGCTGATGACAAGTCGGTTCATGTATCTGTTTCATTTACATTAATCGATAAAACAATTACCGCTGAAGGCACAATTGTATGGATAAATCGAAGGCATAACAACTACGAATATGGTATCGATTTAATTGAAAATGAGGAAGTAGAAAAAGAGATCATAGAACAATTAAAATTATACGCAAAAAAAATTAATAAAATCGTGGAAAAATAAAAAACGGTTTTTTGTTGCTAATTTTTTGAAGCAAAAGTAGCAATTTTGTATCTCATTTGATACAATATTTTTTTGTATGATTTTCATTCCAATAGCAAAACATTTGGGATTTTTAGTGTAATTGTTTTATAATATAAATGCATTGATTATGTTCAAGTTAATATAAAAGAAAATCTTAAATTGTTATGTCAACAACTTCAAAGTACGTTAATCAAAATAAAATATATATCTTGCAAATATATATAGAAGGTGATAAAAATGGAGAAATATCAAGTATTATTGTATTACCACTTTGTTCCAATTGAAAATCATGAAGAATTTGCTGTTGAACACTTGGACGCATGTCATGAAATCGGGTTAAAGGGCAGAATCTTAATTGCCAAAAATGGTATAAATGGTACTGTATCTGGAACAGTTGAGCAAACAAAAACATACATGGATATGATGCATGAAGATGTACGTTTCGAAAATATCATTTTTAAAATTGATGAGCATCATGAACATACCTTTGAGAAAATGCATGTGAGACCGAGAGAGGAATTAGTTACCCTAAGATTAGATAATCCTATTGACCCCTTAGACTTAACAGGCGACTATTTAACACCCGAACAATTTTATGAAGCGATGCAAGATGAGAATACTGTCATATTAGATACTCGCAATGACTACGAGTATGATATCGGTCACTTCCGTGGTGCCATCCGGCCAGATATCCATTCATTCCGAGAATTACCCGAATGGGTACAGGAGAACCGCCATTTAATGGAAGGTAAACGTGTGTTAACTTACTGTACAGGTGGTATTCGTTGTGAAAAATTTACCGGATACCTTATTGAAGAAGGTTTTGACGATGTTGCCCAATTAGAAGGTGGTATTGTCACCTATGGTAAGGACCCTAACGTTAAAGGGAAACTATGGGACGGATTATGTTATGTTTTCGATAATCGATTAACTGTTCCGATTAACCAAACTGAGCATGTCGTCATCGGTAGAGACCATTTCGATGGTGAGCCATGTGAACGTTACGTTAACTGTGCTGATCCGGTGTGTAACAAGCAAATTATTTGTTCAGAGGAAAACGAACATAAATATTTACGAGGCTGTACGGATGCATGTCGCCGAAGTGAAAAAAATATGTATGTGAAGGAACATGGATTAACCGAAGATGAAGTTGAAGAACGTTTAAACACTTTAGATAATGAATTACACCAACAAAAAGCTTAATATTTTTTAGAAACGGCGATAATTTGCAAATTGTAAATGAATGACGCCGTTTCTTTTCTTTTGAAATGGGGTTTCCGCGATGAAAAGGATTATATTATTTGATGGTATGTGCCATTTTTGCGAATGGAATGTTCACTTTATTATAAAAAGAGACCCCCAAGCTAAATTTAAATTCGCGCCACTTCAAAGTGAGATGGCAAAGAAACAATTAAATAAAGAAATTTCATATAATGGTACCATTGTACTCATGGAAGACAGTCAAATTTATACTAAATCAACAGCAGCACTTCGTATTTGTAGACAATTAAGTGCCCTTTGGCCAGTTTTGTATATTCTTATTTTTATCCCTCGACCAGTACGTGATATATTGTATCGAATCATTGCCAAAAATCGTTATCGATGGTTTGGGAGAAAATCATCCTGTATGATCCCTTCACCAGAAATTCAAAAACGATTTTTAAAATAATCATGTAGAAATAAATGATAACCTAATATTGTACGCAAATGATTAAACAAGGGGCTCTCTAAACCTGGTCATTTTATGAAAATCGATAAGTCTTTCACTTTACGCCCCTACTTAATCAGGTCGTTTAGAAATGAGAAGCCCCCACGGCTAGAGAATCCATTAAAAGAGAAAACAGAAGCCGTGAGAAGACACCCCACGGCTAGAGAATCCATTAAAAAAGAAAACGGAAGCCGTGAGAAGACACCCCACGGCTAGAGAATCCTTTAAAAAAGAAAACGGAAGCCGTGAGAAGACACCCCACGGCTAGAGAATCCTTTA
>DAMCTP010000065.1:0-326 GCA_032113595.1 Pseudogracilibacillus sp. | reverse complement strand
AAAAAGAAAACGGAAGTCGTGAGAAGACTGCTCATGGCTAGAGAAGCCATGGAAAGAGAAAACAGAAGACGTGAGAAGACACCCCACGGCTAGGGAATCCATTAAAAGGGAAAACGGAAGCCGTGAGAAGACTGCCCACGGCTAGAGAAGCCATGAAAAGAGAAAACAAAAGCCGTGAGAAGACTGCCCACGGCTAGAGAATCCATTAAAAAAGAAAACGGAAGCCGTGAGAAGACTGCTCATGGCTAGAGAAGCCATTAAAAGGGAAAACGGAAGCCGTGAGAAGACCGCCCACGGCTAGAGAAGCCATTAAAAGGGAAAACGGA
>DAMCTP010000064.1:0-14783 GCA_032113595.1 Pseudogracilibacillus sp. | reverse complement strand
CGTGAGAAGTCCCTTGCGTCGGGATTTTATGATGATGGTGATGAATTTCCAACGTAAGAGTTCCCTTGCGTCGGGATTTAATGATGGCGCTGTTGAAATTACAACGTGAGAGGTCCCCTTATAGCTATAGCTTCCAGAAAGTCCTGATTCTCCTACCGTGAGAAGATCCCCCATAAGTCGTTTGGGTTCCCTTCCCGGTCGAAACAGGGAGGAGAAGTCATCCGAGATTCATTTCATTTGAACCCCTAAAGTAGGGGTCTTTTAAAAAAAATGAAGGAATTTAGCTTTAATTGTCGAATACTATTAATGAGGAGGGATATATGATTGCAAATTGCGATAAATGAACAAGGGAAAGAAATATTAATTGCATCACAAAGTAGCAAGCAAATAAATGATTTAAGACAAGAAAAATTTATTTGTCCTCACTGTTTTGAACGGGTGATTATTAGGGCAGGTCCTAAAACAATTCCCCATTTTTCTCATCAGCGACTTTCAAATTGTACATCCCATAAAGGAGAGAGTGACTATCACGAACGGGGAAAACTCCTAATGTATCAATGGTTGAAACGACAACAATTATCTGTCCAACTTGAACCATATCTCCAAGAGATAAAACAAATCCCAGATATTCTGTTGACAATAAATAATAAAAATATCGCCATTGAATTTCAGTGCTCTAAAATTTCCCCAGAAATTATTAACAAACGGAATCAAGGCTATCAACAATTAAAAATTACCCCTATATGGATATTGGGTGCGAAATTATTAAAAAGATACAATCATAAACAATTTAAAATTGATTTTTTCACCTCACATTTTATCCACAGATTTCCCAAGCTTCCCCAGAACATATTATTTTACTTTTGCCCTCATACGGAACAATTCCAAATTATCAACCATCTATATTTTGTTAGCCCTAATCGAGCAATTGCCAAGTTGAAAATAAAAAAGCTGCCATCCACCGCTTTTACTAATCTATTCGATTTTTCCCCACTGAACCAAAGGAAACTATTTACCATTTGGTTGGAGGAGAAACAACGTTTTCGACTAAATTATTCTAAAATGAGTAGAAATGAATTAAACTGGCAAAAGTGGTTATATGACCGTGGATTATTTAAAGAAAACTTACCATCTTATATTTATTTACCAACGACCTCACAATATTTATTTAAAGTCCCCCCATGGCAATGGCAGACAAAATTAATCATCCTTATCATTGATCCACTACCGGTTGGGGGTTCCTTTACACTCGAGCATTTGACAAAGCTATTTAACCAGCAAATGTATCATAGGAAACAATTTCCTTTAATCAGAACGAATCACCATCCTATAAAAGAATATTTACGTTATTTAATTTCCATTGATTTAATCAATGAGATATCCGGAAATCATTATATAAAAAAGCAACAAATTCAATTTTATCAAAATATTGAAGAAGCTATTTTTGAAGATAAGCGATTAATCGATTATTTGAAAAGATTCATGTAAAATAAAGGATGAATTGTTAAAGGAACTGACATAATAAAGAATAGAATAAGAAAGAAAGGTATGATATTAGTGGATAAAATGACTACAGATATTCCCAAACGGGATGAAGTACCAAAAGAACTTACATGGGACTTAGAGGCCATATTTGAAACGGACCAGTTGTGGGAAGATGAATATGCTACTTTACAATCCGATATCCCTAAACTAACACAATATCAAGGGAAGCTAGGAGAATCTGCTGACCAGTTATACGCATTATTGCAATATCAGGATAATATTTCGGAAAGAATAGGCAAACTTTATACTTATGCACATATGCGAAATGATGAGGATACAACGAACCCAACATATCAAGCAATGAATCAAAAAGCCGAGAGTATATTAACAGTAGCATCGAGCCATATGAGCTATATCGTTCCAGAAATTTTACAAATTGATGAGGATCGAATTGATGCTTTTTTACAAGAGAAAGAGGAACTGCAATTATATGGAAAAACTTTAGATGAAATTTTGCGGCAACGGGCCCATGTTTTAAGTGAAAAAGAGGAATTGTTATTGTCCGAAGCATCCGAGCCATTATCATCCCCATCACAAATTTTTGGCATGTTAAATAATGCGGATTTAAAATTTCCGAACATAAAAAATGAAGACGGGGAAGAGGTGGCCTTAACCCACGGTAGATACATCCAATTTATGGAGTCAAAAAATAGGCAAGTAAGAAAAGATGCATTCAATAAAATGTATGATACATTCGGACAGTTTAAAAATACATTTGCAACGACTTTAAATGGGAATATTAAACGGGGTAACTTTTATGCAAAAGTACGAAAATATGAATCAGCCAGACAAGCTGCCTTGGATAAGAACAATATTCCAGAAACAGTTTACGATCATTTAGTAGAGGCCATTAATAACAAGTTACCATTGTTGCAACGATATACAACCCTTCGAAAAGAAATTTTAAATGTCGATGATTTGCATATGTATGATTTGTACACTCCATTAGTGAAAGATGTCGATATGAAAATTTCTTACGATGAGGCAAAAGGCATTGTTTTAAAAAGTTTAGCCCCTCTAGGGGAGGAATATGTCAATATCGTAAAGGAAGCCTTTGATAATCGTTGGATTGATGTCATCGAGAATAAAGGAAAAAGAAGTGGTGCCTATTCCTCCGGAGCATACGGTACAAATCCTTATATATTGTTGAATTGGCAAAATAATGTCAATAACTTATATACGTTGATACATGAATTAGGTCATTCCGTCCATAGCTATTATACGCGTAAACATCAGCCATTTCGTTACGGTAATTACTCCATTTTTGTTGCGGAAGTTGCCTCTACTTGTAATGAAAATTTGTTAAGTGAATATTTATTAAATACGTTAGAAGATGATCGCCAACGATTGTATATATTAAATCATTATTTAGAAGGGTTTCGGGCGACAGTTTTCCGTCAAACAATGTTTGCAGAATTTGAACATGATATTCATCAGAGAGCACAGCAAGGAGAACCATTAACAGCTGAAAGTTTAACGGGACTTTACTACGATTTAAACAAAAAATATTTTGGGGACAATATGATAATTGATGAAGCAATAGGATTAGAATGGGCAAGAATTCCCCATTTTTATATGAATTATTATGTATACCAATATGCTACTGGTTTTGCAGCTGCGACAACCTTATCAAAGCAAATATTAAATGAAAAGGAAGTAGCGGTAAATCGCTACAAGGAGTTTTTGAAAGCGGGGAGTAGTGATTATCCAATTGAAGTGTTGAAAAAGGCCGGCGTTGATATGACAACTAAAGATGCAGTCACCGATGCCTTAGAAGTATTTGCTGATAAACTAAATAAATTTGAAAAGTTAATTTTAAAGGAGTAAAAGTCAGTTTCATTATTTTCAAGAGAGGGAAGAGAAATTGCAACCGAAATAATTATTTAAAACTTTGTAACGCAAGTGGAGATAACATATAAGTTAATTGAAATGGGGGAAATGATTTTGCGAGCATTTGTAGTAGAGCAAGGAAAATTACAGTTAAAAGAAATGCCCGAACCCGAAGCAAAAAATGGGGAAGTGATTGTTCGTCTAAAAGTAGCGGGATTAAATAGGCGAGATCTTTATATAAAAAAGCGCTGGGAAAATAAATCGGAGGCACTTATATTAGGTTCCGATGGCGCTGGAACCATTGAATCTATTGGGAAAGGTGTAACACAATTCCAAATTGGGGATGAAGTTATGATTAATCCCTCGCTGAATTGGGATAAAAATAGTAATGCTCCTCCAGAGGGATTTGATATTTTAGGGATGCCAGAAAATGGGACCTTTGCTGAAAAAATTGCACTACCAGTTAGACAGGTGGAGCGTATACCGCACCATTTTACATGGGAGGAGGCGGGAGTGTTTGTTTTATCCGCATTAACTGGATATCGGGCGTTGTTTACAAAAGGTAACGTGCAAAAAGGGGATACTGTTTTTATCCCCGGGGTTGGTAGCGGGGTTGCTACATATATGGTTCAATTTGCGAATGCGATCGGGGCTAAAGTGATTGTTAGTTCGAGAGAGGAACATAAAAAAAATAAAGCCTTAGAAATAGGTGCAACGATAGTAATTGATACGAATAGTGATTGGGAACATGTATTGGCCGATGAATCAATTGATCTTGTCATTGATAGTGTTGGAGGAGCCACTTTTAATCGTTCATTAAAAGTATTAAATAAAGGTGGTAGAATCGTTACCTTCGGTGCAACGACAGATGATATTGTGTCACTTAATTTACGTCAATTTTTTTATGGTCAGTATCAATTATTCGGCTCAACAATGGGTAGCCGCGATGAATTGAAAGACTTAATCACATTAATGGAAAAGTATGCCCTAAAGCCGATTGTGGGGAAATCATTCACACTTAATCATATCCAAACAGCATTTAATTATTTGGAAAATAGTGAGCAATTTGGAAAAATAGCTATTACAATGGAATAACCATAAAACCTACCATTTTGGTACTATATATTCCAGAGTTGATATTTATGGAAATAGCACTAGATAGGCAGGTTTTTTGTTTACATAAATAGACGATTATATGAATGAATTAAGAGTCTTTTTTCCATGGTGGGTCCCCATATTCATGTAATTTTCGATTAATTTTAAAAACAGTATATGGAACCGCAAATGCTAAAATAGTACAAATAACCCTTGCTGGGTCTGTAATGCTTATTAAAAATAGCTGTTTCAACACTTTCTGACACTTCCTCAATCTGTTTTTGTCGATGTTCCAATCGAGTATATTTCAGTAATTACTTCTATATCAAAACTTGCCTTAGAGAAATAATTTTCTCCTTCTTCCCAATTATCCTTTATTTGTTTCCATGTGCGATAATCCTTTGATGCTATTCTTTCCCATATATTTAAAATATCTGTGTTAAGCTCCTTTTGGCCTTTTTCAACAACTTGTTCAATAGAACCTTTCATATAATCTGATAAAGCATTCTCCACTTCCTTAAGTATTTTTTGGTTTCGTAAATTTAGCTCCCCAAAAGTTTCTTTTAATGAACCAATTATTTTAACATTTACTTTTACTTTAATGTTGTCAATGTCTGATGGATCGACAGATATATTGTTTTCGATTCGAATAATTTCAAATGACATTGCTTTATCTTTATATTTAAATTTAATCACTTCTTCAACTGGTTTACGCGAAGCTATTTCAATCCCTTGCATTTCACGTGGAGTTAATTTCCCAACTAGTTTTTCCTTGGGGCCATTAAAGGCAACACCAGAATTGTAAAGGAGTGTTTCACCTACCTCTAGTAAAGGTATTACAAAACTTTTTTTACCTAAATGGGCTTCCTCAATATCACCGATGGACATTGCCTCGAGATATCCAAAGTTTTTGTTACTTTGTTCTAGTAGTTTATTTAGATGGATTGCTGGGAGTTTTTCTTCAGGTGTAGTGTATTCTAATATTTTTTTTGCGTCATTTCCTTTAGCAACGATTATTTTAATACCACGTCTCATTTTCACATCCCGAATAAATGTATCCAGTAGCTTTGGAAATGCATGATCTGTCCGGGCGATTTTCTCCGAAACAATGATTACTTTTAAATGTTCGAAATAAGGCACTTTACTCGTTTTTGATGCGATGCTTTCATTAATATGATAAATGTTTATACCATTTGCAGTAATATTTAAAAATGGTTCTTCATTACCTCCATTCCCTTTGGAAAATGACCCAATACCTGCTGGAATGACTAGCTGATTAGTTACCTTATAGATATCCTCATTGTCCGTATTTTCATTCAAATCTATTGCAATCCCAATGACAAATCCCCTATCCTCAATATTTAATGTATCCCAACAACCTGTTAACAAAAGTGCAGTACAGCAAAATAATAGGATGAATTTGTTATGGCTTTTCATGATATGATACCCCTCGTATTTTAACCATTAAAAAAAGGCTAATAATAATGAAACAAACAAAAAATGTATGGATTTGACCAATAAAAGTGCCTATTTTAAAGGAAAGATTAACCTGTTGGGGAAACATGGCCAAATAAAAAATAATGGGGGATAAGGTGAAAATGACAATTTGTTTATTTGCCTTTTTAAAAACAGAGCATATCAAAATGACAATGATATCTAACATCATGACCGCAGTATTAAAAAAGGCCATGATCCAAATGGTAAACACAAACGCATCAACTCTTTCAAATATTGCACCTGGTATATCAACCCTTTTTGCTGCCTCAATTGTAGGGTATAATAAATTCCCGGTTGTCAAATTTCCGAACATGGCAATACACATAAAAAAGACTCCTATGTAAACGATTGTTGGAATGCTCATGCCAATGATAATCGTTTTAGAAAGATTTTTTGGTTTATAAATTAGATAAGTGTAGAACAAAACAATTGAGAAGCCCCCAAATGCGTTAAATGACTTATTTATACCTTTTAAATATCCTTTTATATCAGTTTTGAATAGGGGTAATATATTTTGTAACTCGTAATATTTAAAATTGAAAAAACTAACTATAAGAAACACTAATAAAATAAGCGGTAAAAATAACATGTTTAACCGAAAAAGCCCAACCCTAGACCCTGAAACAGCATAAACAATGACTAGTAAGAAAATTAACCCGATTGCCTCCATTGGTGTTTGGACGAACATATACCGCTGTGTAACAAAAGAAACAAGACTAACTGAATAGGATAAAATCATAAGAAAGGAAAGGGAAAGGACAAATATAAACATGATAGCAATAGGTTTTGTGACAAGATGACTTGAATAATCATAAAAAGATTTATTGGGAAAAGAGGTCGCAACCTTTAATCCTAATAAAGCAAATACAGTAAATAGGATTCCAGAAATTAAAATGGAGATCCAGCCGTCACTGGAAAGTGTTGCATTTGCTATTTGTGCTGGTAATGTTAATACTGCAACCCCTATAACGATAGAAGGAAATGCAAACATGAATTCATTTTCATCGATGTGTTCATCGCTATACCTAAATGGTTGCATTTTGAACCTCCTTATTAACCCTGGGATTTATCATCTTCTGTCTTTAAATATACTGGACGTCTGTCAATTTTTGTAAGTGGAAACCTGATAATTACATCATTCCAGTCCTTTTTAAAGAAAGGTGCAAATGGTGTTGAATAGGGAACTCCAAAGCTCTTTAAGTTGACAAA
Source organism: Pseudogracilibacillus sp. (assembly GCA_032113595.1). Classification (GTDB taxonomy): domain Bacteria; phylum Bacillota; class Bacilli; order Bacillales; family Amphibacillaceae; genus Pseudogracilibacillus. Next base: position 7,607 of record DAMCTP010000064.1, on the reverse strand, counting down.
ATGAATATTAACCATAATATAAGCGAGAATGAGTCCATATAGTCCAAATGCCCCTGCTGCAAACATAAAGCCAAAGCGGGTAATTCTAAAACCGATTGCAACACTATAGGCAGGAACCGCGAAATTGGCAATGGTCGTTAGTGCTATTACAATGACCATGATGGGACTAACTATCCCCGCTTGTACAGCCGCTTCACCTATCACTAATCCACCAACAATTCCTATCGTTTGTCCAATCGTTTGTGGCAGTCTTGCACCTGCCTCTTGCAGTAATTCAAACGTGGCAACCATTAAAAAAGCCTCTACCACGGGTGGAAAAGGAACGCCCTCTCTTGTTCCAGCTATTGAGAAGACAAGTTCTGACGGAACCATTCCCGGGTGAAATGAAATGAGGGCAATATATATTGCTGGCAAAAAAACCGATATAAAAGCACCGAAATAACGTAATATTCTTAATAAACTACCAATCGTCCACCGTTCATAATAATCTTCAGGGGATTGTAATACATTAGCAAAAACCGCTGGAGCAATCAATACAAAAGGTGTACCATCAAGGATAATAGCAAATTTTCCTTGCATAATGGAAGTTGTTACTTTATCCGGCCTTTCTGAATGTAATATTTGTGGAAATGGGGAAAGAAAACTATCTTCAATCCATTCCTCGATGTATCCTGATTCTGGGACAATATCAATGTCTATCGTCTTCAATCGCCTATCCAATTCATCTATAAGTGGTGGGTGTACAATACCTTCCACGTAGGCAACTACTAAATGACTTTTACTTCTCCTACCTATTGTATATGTTTTAAAGCGTAAATTCGGATCACGTACATTTCTTCTAATTAGCGCTAAATTTGTTTGAATATTTTCGACAAACCCATCACGTGGACCCCTAATTAAGGTTTCGGTAACTGGCTCTTCAATTTGTCGGAAATTTCCACCAATTGTATTAATGGTTAAACATTGTTCCATACCATCTACGAAAAATATCGTCTTACCGGATAATAAAGAGTTGGTTACTTCATTGAAATTACTTTCTTTTTGTACATCATTTACAGCAATAAGTTTATGAAAGATAAACTCAAATAAATCAACAGAATTTTGTGGTAGGTTCCTTTCCATTTCTAAGTTATTTAAAATACTCTGCTCTGTTGTGACTGGATCAATAATACCTTCAAAAAATATTGTGGCAATTTTTATATTAGATTCGCCTATTTGTAAAATTCTTATTTTCAAATCATCTGGTTGGTCCAATAGTTGGGTTAAATTATCAATGTTAGTTTGTAACGTTTTGCTGACAGATAATTTCTTAAAAGTGTTTTCCTTTGTTTTACCCCGGGTAACAATCTTTTCCCTTGACCTCCCATTATTAAAAAAAGAACGAAACATAAGTTATCCACCTAATTCATTTTCTATAGTCATCTTCTTTTTCCCAACTATAGAAGAAAATATACATGACAGCACTATATGGCATATTTTTGTATAGAATTCCAGTTTTGTGGAAAATTATGTGCAAGAAGTTATGATTGATTTTGATGAAATTGATAAAACAATTTACGACAGTTTTATTCATGTGTGTAAAGTTTTAGCGGAGGGTCAATGTCATTGGTTTTTATTGATTTGATTAAACGAACCTTAAAGGGAAAGGAACAATTTTATGGAGCGAAAAATTGATATATTTGATGATTTAAAGTGTGGGGAGGTTTCCCATATTTGGATGAGTTACCAATATGAATCATTACATTTTTGTGGTATAACCTTTTTTTTGCAACATGTTGATGATGATCCTATTAGGGAAATTTTAGAAGAAGGATTATTATTGACAAGAAAACGGATGGTTCAAATGGAGCAATTATTTACGGAGTACAAGCAGTTATTACCGAAAGGATTTGCTGTAGACAGTGATGTAAATTTACTTGCTCCACGATTATTTTCGGATGTTTTGTACTTACATTATATTATGTATACCGTTCAATTGGAGCTAATCAATTATACGTTAGCGTATAGGGATGCAATGAATGATGATGTGTTACATTTTTATCATCAGGTTATTACTGATAGTATAAATTTAGAATTTAAGGCAAAAAATTTAGCTAAGGAAAAAGGTATTTACATTCCAACACCGACAATTCCAAAACAACTACAAAATGAGCTAGTAAAAAAGGAAACCTTTCTCGCCGGATGGTTTGGTGATAAGCGACCATTACTTGGTACTGAAATTGCCCAACTAGTGATGCATTCTAAAAGAAATGCCCTCGGTCATGCCGTGATAACTGCATTTAGTCAAGTTGCCAAGTCAAAAGAAGTCAGGAAGTTTTTTGAGCGAGGGAGTGGGATTGCAAAAAAACATTTAGAAGTTTTTACTTCAAAACTACATGAAGATTCTTTACCAAACTCGGCAACCCTATTAACAACTGAAGTAACTGATTCGACTGAGTCCCCATTTTCCGATAAATTGATGACTATCCTTATTACTAGTTTAATTGCTGCTGGGATGGGTGGCTATGGTTTATCGCTATCAATGAGTCCACGACGGGATTTAAGTTTAGAATATACCCGTTTAATGGCTGAAATCGCCACATATTCAGATGATGGAGCTGAATTATTAATTAAAAATGGTTGGATGGAAAAGCCACCAATGGCTGCGGATCGAAAAGATTTGGCGAAATAGGGTGGTGTGATGGATACTTTCAAAAGGGATAAAAAGGCAGAGGTACTTTTATGGAGCATTGCGCTACCGGGTTTTGGTCAATTTTTAAATCAGCAATATGTAAAAGGGATTGTTCTCATTATTTTGGAAGTAATTATTAATGTAAAAGGACAAGTTAATTTAGTAATTATGCAAAGTTTTCTTGGACAGATCTCATCTGCAATCAATGAAGCAAATTATCTATGGTTAATGTTTTATCCGTGTGTATATTTATTTGCTATTTGGGATGCATATCGGGATGCCGGAGGTGATGTTAAATATTTATTTATTCCATTTGTGTTTTCAGCCTACATAGGTACCATTGGGGTAATATATTCCTCCCAGCTAACTATATTTAATTATTTAATTGGCCCTGTCTTTTTACCGATTATTGGGATGGTGTTAGGTTTTTTCATTGGGTATATGTTAAGGAAATTAATTATTTGAGTCCCATATTATGAATTTGGCAAAATTAGAGCATAAAACGTGGTAAGATACTTTTTAACAGAAATAGTTTATGAAACTTACTTATCAATTTTGTGCCGAAATAATAATCTAACACATACATTGAGAGGAAATAAAAAGTTGAAAAACTGTAGAAGTGACCCACAACAATAATGTGAACAAATGAAAGTGCCTTAGGTTGTAATGAATAATTGCTGATCATTCCCGCTTTGAATGTGAATTGCCTAAAGCCGTAATGAGTAATGGCTAATTACTCCCGCTTTGAATGTGGATTGCTTAAAGCTGCAATGAGTAAAAATGAAACACAATCAGCTGTCAAATGCTCTACGTTAAATATTTAAATATGGGGCAACCCCGGCAATTAATTTTTCTACTTTAGTTGCATTGTTTTGATATAATTGTTTAGATTGAGGGTTGTTTGTTTCGAGTGCAAACAATTCTAAATCGGCCTGAATTTTTTTAAGGGTAGCTAATAAAAGGGGCTTCTCCGTAGGTGATGGAACTTTAATTTTATCATCATATAAATCAACGGATAATTGTCCGTCACTGTCTACCTGACCTAAAAAGACATTTTCAATAGTGACATTCATTTTTTGTAATTCTAAGTTGAGCCAATTCGGATTTAACGAAAGATTTGCTAACGACTCTAAAATAATAGTACCATCCATGATGACAGTTTGAGGTTCCTTTTTAGGTGGCATTTTGACGTTTAAGTCTTTAGCTGTTATTGGTGTAGAGTCTGTTTTAGGTAACACCGTTAATTCCCCAGTAGGCTCTAATAAAGCAAATTCAACATCTGCAACCTCAAAAATATTTTTTGACCGCAAATGATATAATAAGTCCTCTGTCGTAAATCGCTCCTTTTTCATATTATCTTCCATTATTTTACCGTCTTTAATGATAACGGTACTCCTACCTTCAATAAAATTCCGAATGGTTTTACTTTTTAAAGATAAAAAGTCGAAGGCAAAAGGAACAATAAACCAGACAAAAATAGCCATTACTCCATAAAAGTAGTTTATACTTGTCTCAAGGGAAATGAGTGCAACAACACTTCCTAAAACAAATCCTGTAATATAATCAAATATACTCAGTTGGCGGATTCTTTTTTTTCCTAACCATTTCGTAACAAAAAACAATATAATGACTAATGAGAATGATCTTAATAAAATTTGTAGCCAATCAGCCATTTTCAAACACCCCTTTCCTTAATTTTTATATTGTGGTTCCTCAAGTGATAAAAATTGGATTTGTTTATACAAATCACTTTTCACCTCTTCAAGAACAATTTGGGCATTTTTATAAGCCTGTTGTGATTCGGAATTTACTGACTTTTGTACTAACATTTGTAATGTCGCCTCAGCACTTTTAATTGAAAAATAGCAACTTTTCACATTGGCTCCGACAGTCATTTACATTTCACCCCTTAGCCTTTTGGTTTAAATAAAAGTGCCCCAATAACTCCAAAAATAATTGCAGCAGATATTCCCGCACTTGTGACCTCAAAAATGCCGGTAATGACTCCAATTAATCCATGTGCATCAGCTTCTTTTAGAGCACCATGTGTTAAGGAACTTCCGAAACTTGTTATTGGAACCGTTGCACCTGCACCTGCAAAATAAGTTAACGGTTTATAAAGTCCAAGACCCTCTAAAATAGCTCCTAATATAACGAGTGTTGTCAACGTATGTGCGGGTGTCATTTTAAAAACATCAAACATAATTTGTCCAATGACACAAATGATGCCACCGACGATAAAGGCCCATAAAAACATCATTAGTTGTCACCCCTTGTTTCGATAGAAACTGCATGTGCAATACATGGTATTGTTTGTTTTTGTTGAATGCTTAATGGAGAATGTAAGGATCCCGTTGCAACAAATAATATGCGCTTTAATTTTCCTTCTTTCATTTTATTTAAAAAATATCCATAAGTAACAATCGCAGAACAAGCAGCACCACTTGCCCCCGCTTGAACGGGTTGTGTATCATGGTAGAGAGTAAGTCCACAATCAACATATTGTTTTTCATTAAGTTGAATACCCTGCTTCAGTAACAAATCATAGGATGCTTCATGACCAATTTTGCCCAAATCGCCGGTAATAATAAGATCATAATATGAAGGCTCAACTTGCCGGTCTTTTAAATGTTGTGTAATTGTTTCGGTAGCAGCTGGTGCCATTGCACCGCCCATGTTAAATGGATCCGTGAGGCCCATATCAACAACTTTACCAATCGTTGCCGTTGTAATTATTGGTCCATCCCCTTGTTTGGCTACGATGACACTTCCAGCACCTGTTGCAGTCCATTGTGCTGTCGGTGGCTTTTGCCCTCCATATTCGGTTGGATAGCGAAATTGCCGTTCAGCAGCTGAATGATGGCTTGATGATCCACTCAAGATATAATTTGCACCGTGATTATCAATAATAAGGGCAGACAAAGCTAAACTCTCTGTCGAAGTAGCACAGGCACTAAACAGTCCTATGTAAGGAGTTCCAATTGTTTTTGCGGCAAAAGTTGTTGGTGTAATTTGATAAGTTAAGTCACCACTTATAAAATAATCAATTTTTTCTTTATCAAGATTTGCTTTTTTAATAGCAATATCATTCGCTTCCTCCATCATTCGTTGTTGTGCTTGTTCAAACGAATCTTGATTCAGCCAAGTATCGTCATGTAATATATCAAAGTCTTTTGAAATTTTTCCTTTGGCTTCAAATGGCCCACCGACTACCCCAGATGAAATAATCGTAGGATTATTGGAAAAAGCCCATGTTTGATGGCCAATTTTCATGTAATCACCTCATGAACCTATTAGCTGTTTAAAGATAGTTTTAATTAAAGCAATGATAAAAGCTGAAAATACCCCATATACAATTACTGGTCCGGCAAGCTTCAACAGATTCATCCCAACACCCAATATAAATCCTTCCGTTCGATGTTCAATACCTGATGAAATAACCGCATTTGCAAATCCAGTAACAGGTACAGCTGTTCCGGCACCAGAAAATTGGCCAATATGGTCATAAATGCCAAATCCAGTTAAAAACATTGTTAAAATAACCAATGTCGCCACCGTTGGATTTCCAACTGTTTGTTCAGTGAAATTAAAAAAATAAATATAGAAGGTGGCAATAAGTTGTCCAATACAACAAATTAATCCTCCTACAAGAAAGGCTTTTATACAATTTTTAAAAATTGGACGCCTAATTTCACGGTTTTTTTGAATATCCTGATAATGCTGTGCCTCGGGTGGTAATTGTTGTTTCTTTTTTTTATTCAAAAAATTCCCTCTTTCTTCCATTCGTAATTTAAGTTTGTTCCTTAGACAGCTTTTTAATATGTGACATTTTCTCTTTTAATTGATCTTTTGGAACATGTTGTTTTTGCATGGATTTTTCTATCTTTTTTAATTCGATCATTATTTTTTTGTCAGTTGACAGTGTGACAGTTTTTTTAGGGAAGTGTTTAATTAATTCTTTTTCTAACTTTTTTTCAATTTTCTTTAAACGAAATCTAGAAAATGGCTTCACATCAATAGCGGCAATGATATTGTTTTGATCATTAACGACAGTAGCCCCTGTGACCTCCTTATGATCAATAAGTACTTCTTTTGCCTTATTCGATATGTTTTGATTGATATTGGAGTGATCAGTATTGGTGATGAAATCAACATTTTGTTGTTTAACTTCGTTGCTACTTTTATTCATGCAACCAATGGATGTTAATAAGGGGATTATCATAAATATTAGTAAAAATTTTTTCATATTTTCACCTATTTTTAATATTGTGGTTCCTCCTGCTCAATTTCTTGAACCCTTGGTTCAACTTGTTGTAACACTTGTTTTGTTTGCATTGCAGCATCTTCGTAAAGTTTTTGTGCGCGCTTATTTTCCGTTTGTAATGCGAATTGCTCAAAGCTGGCTTGGACACTTTTTAAACTGGCGATTGCCTGTTTCACTTGAGTACCAACAGTCATATTAATTACCTCCTTTGGGTCTACTTTCTTTGCTATATATAGTTAGTTTTTTGGATTTTTTTATACACAAAAACCTTTCCTATTATTGCCAAAGGTATAAACGATCAAAGAGTTTCTTGAAAATTTCCTGGGATATAAATTGTAAAAGGGGCTTTTTTTGATTGTGTTCACGGTATGATATAATGGACAAAGGAGGAGAGTCGGTTGAAGACGTTTAAATTAAAAGGCTTAGAAATATTAGAAAATGAAAGTCACGATATTGAACAAAAAAAATTTGATTTACTTGATGGTCTTGTCATTAATCGCGAAGATAAATACGGTTGGTTAATCGAGGCCTATATGGATGGAAGTAATTATGAGTTTTTTACTGCTTTTGATAAGAATGATGAATTTATGATAAAAGTTAAAATTACCCGAGAGACGAATGAACCAGCATTTTTTGTCACAAATATTGTTAGTGTTGATAAAATAGGCGAAG
>DAMCTP010000063.1:0-14805 GCA_032113595.1 Pseudogracilibacillus sp. | reverse complement strand
TTTATTTAAAGAAGTTCCTTTAGCATCTACAGTTGGTGTACTTGGAATTTTAGCGCTTGCTAACAACTATGGTGCAAAACACTTCGCATACTTAGAACCATTAACGATCGTTGCTTTACTTTTCTTATTATTAAGTTACCCTTCTTCGTTATTGGTCAATTATTTAGAAAAGAAACTGAACCGACGCTTTGATAAAAAAGCGATGTCAAGTTCAAATTCTTAAAAGGAGGATAAATAATGGTAGAACCTATAGTGAAATTTAGAGATGTACACAAATCATTTGGTGATTTTAAAGTATTAAAAGGGATAGATTTAAATATCGCACCATCTGAAAAAATTTGTATTATCGGGCCATCTGGTTCCGGTAAAACGACGATTATTCGCATGTTAATGACATTAGAGGAACCGACATCCGGTGATATTATTGTAGAAGATACTAACTTGTGGAAAATGGAACGGGCCGGAAAAATGGTGCCTGCTAACGAAAAACATTTACGGGAAGTTCGTGGCGAGATTGGCATGGTTTTCCAGCACTTTAATCTATTCCCCCATATGACAATCATTGAAAATTGTATGGTCGCACCGGTAAATGTGAAAAAAATTAGTAAGGCTGATGCCAGAAGAATTTCAGAAGATATGTTAACAAAAGTTGGCTTAAAAGATCATATGAATAAATACCCAGACCAATTATCAGGTGGGCAGAAACAACGGGTTGCTATGGCAAGGGCTTTAGTCATGCAACCGAAAATTATGTTATTTGATGAGGTAACTTCAGCATTAGACCCTGAATTAGTTGGAGAAGTTTTACAAGTAATACGGGATATCGCCGAGGAAGGTAAGACGGCAATGGTCCTTGTCACACACGAGATGGACTTTGCACTTGAAATTGCTGACAGGGTATTGTTTTTAGATGAAGGTGTCATTGCCGAGAGAGGAACAGCAAGCGAAGTAATCGAACACTCTGAAAATGAGCGTTTACAAACATTCCTCAAACGGTTTAGAAGTGGTACAGTGAGTAGTTCCTAAAATAGTTTTCCCTCTTATAAAGAACATTGCTGTTTCAAGAAGAAATGGTAATGTTCTTTTATTAAGGAATGAGATGGTAAATTTCCTAATCGGTCTAAATTTTGCTAGGCAAGTCACGGCTAAGTCTATCTAGTCATCTTAGCCTGTTTGCCGAACGATAAAGCCGCAGTGGCAAGAATTCCAGCCTTGTTGATATTCTATTCGTTCTTACTTGTCTTCTCCGATAATTCTAACTTCACGTTCCAAATCGACCCCAAACTTTTCCTTTACTACCTTTTGCACATGTTCAATTAATGAAATATATTCAGTCGCTGTTGCACCATCTTTATTAATAATAAATCCAGCATGCTTCAATGATACTTGGGCACCGCCAATTGACACCCCTTGTAATTCGCTATCTTGGATGAGCTTACCAGCAAAGTAACCTTTTGGCCGTTTAAACACACTGCCACATGTTGGAAATTCTAATGGCTGTTTTGATACCCGTTTAAAAGTCAAATCATCGACGACTGCTTTAATTTCTTCAAAATTCCCCTGTTTTAAAGAAAATTCACCTTCTAAGACAATATATCCATTTTCGGGGATATTGCTGGAACGATAAGTCAAATCTAAATCTTTTGCTAAAACAGTCTTTATTTCACCTTCGGTTGTCACGACTTTAGCCTCTATTAATACATTTTTAATTTCCCCACCATAAGCCCCTGCATTCATAAAGAGGGCACCGCCAACAGAACCCGGTATCCCACAAGCAAATTCAAGTCCTGTCAATTTAGAATCTAGTGCTTTTCTCGACACATCTGCAATCAAGGCTCCACTCTGGGCAACAATTACCGTATCATTTACCATTACTTTGTTTAATTTCCCTAAATACATGACAATCCCACGAATTCCACCGTCACGGATAATCAAATTTGACCCATTTCCTAATAGTGTAAAAGGGATTTCTAATTTATTCGCTAATTTCACTACTTTTTGCACTTGTTCATAAGTAACAGGTGTAACAAAATAATCTGATACACCCCCTAATTTTGTATACGTATGATTTTTTAACGGTTTATTTTTAACAACATTTTCACTGCCTAGTAAATCAACTAAATGTTGGAATACATTCTTTTTTTTCAATGAAATCATTCCTTTAAATGCCCAGTTCTTTTTTCGATACATATATGTTATGAAAAATTTTTTATTAAGTGAAACGTCGGTTTAAGTTGGTCATATGTTGCCACATACTTGATACCGACAGATTGTAATGTAGCAATGATTTCCGAAAATCGATGGGCAACATGTTCTGGTTCATGTGCATCTGAACCGATTGTAACAAATTCGCCACCACAATCATGGTATAGTTGTAAAATATCTTTGCTAGGCATTGCCCCACCTAATCCATAAGCGAAACCGGATGCATTCATTTCAATCCCCTGGCCCCTAGGAATAATCACATTAAAAATTTCCCTTATCATTTCATGGAAATTTTCATTCGTATTTAGTGACTTATATCGTTTTACTAAATCCAAATGCCCTAGAATACTGAACTTGTCAAAATGTTTCACACAATATAGTAGTTCCTCATAATAAAGTTGATATGCTTCTTCAGCTGTTCGCCCTTGAAAAAAATGACCAGAATGTAAATCCTGTTTATTCGTTGTATGCATCGAACAAATAATAAAATCAAATTCCTCTTTAACTAGTAATTGATTGTAACGTTCTAATAAATGTGGTTGGACCCCAATTTCCACACCTGTTTTAATGATAATATCTTTTCCATATTTTTGATTCATCTGTAGTAATTTTTCACGATAGCGAGGAATATCTAGATCAAACACAATTGATTGATCCGGATATTCATAATCGATATGCTCGGTAAAACATATTTCTTTTAAGCCTTTGTTTATTGCTGCCTCAATTGTCGCTTCCATTGGCGTGTCACAATCAGCAGAAAAATCACTATGCATATGATAATCAAACAATTCATTCCACCCCTATAGTCACACTTCTCACAATTTAATTTCTAACGGCATTTACAGTGAGCGTCTTCAGTTAAAATCTAATAAAATCACACGAATCTATTTTAGCTTATTCCCTAATAAGTTACAATTTAATTTTAAATAGTTGACGAAAACGATTGACATTCTTTATCATTTTTATTATAGTAATAATTATAATACTTTACCATAGTAAAGTGATAAAGTGGAAAAGAAAAGTTAAGCAGGTGTTTTTATGTATTTACATCATAACATAGATAATGATTTCGTTATTCCAATCGACAAAATTTATGAAAGAAACCAACTTGTTCGGTTACTTAAAAATCGTTTCTACCATTATGGCTATAAAGAAATTGATACCCCGACATTAGAATCCTACGACATGTACTCTGAATTAAATGGTACTGTGAATCGTCAAGAAATGATTAAAACAATCGATAATACTGGCCAAGTACGTGTATTACGACCGGATATTACGATCCCAATCACACGTAAGATTGCGCAGCAACATAAACAATTAACGAAAGATTTGCGTTATTTTTATGTTCATAATGTATTCCGCCATGCTTTAGAAACAAAAGAACAATTGGAAAATAAACAGGCAGGGGTTGAATATTTCGGTAATAGTTCTGTGGAAGCCGATGCTGAAATCATTGCATTAGCCTACGAGGTACTTGACCATTTGCAAGTTAACCATTTTAAAATCGAAATTGGTCATGCCGGTTTTTTTAAACAATTAGTAAAAGAAATGCAATTAGAGAAGCACGATTTAAACCGTTTAAAAAATAGTATCCGAGCAAAAAATGTTGGCGAAATCGATGAGATTTTATCAAAGCTACACATTGATGATTCATTAAAATCAGTTGTGACAACATTACCATTTCTATATGGAAATTATGAGGACGTCATTCAAAAGGCAAATGGGCTCCCATTAAGTGATACATTAAAAGAAACATTACAAAATATTAACACATTGTTTACTATATTGGACGATGACAGTGTCATAGAAAATATCGTCATTGATTTAAGTTTAATAAATCATATGGACTATTATTCTGCCATTATTTTTCAAGGATTTATCGAAAAAATCGGCAAACCTGTATTAATGGGAGGGCGTTATGATCAACTAGCTAACCAATTTTCGGCAAACATTCCTGCGATTGGATTTGCCTTTAATGTTGATCTGCTCATGAAAGGAATTCCTACATCCTTTTTCCAACAAAAGCCACAAATTGATGTTTGTATTTATTATGATGAGCCGATGCAAAAATTGAGTTTTTTATCAGCTAAAAAATTACGGAATTCTGATTTTACTGTTGTTACTTATCCTGAAAAAGAACAACAGCGTAACAGAGTTGATGCAATGGCAATGTTGCATATTAAAAAGGGCGAATTTTTATTAACTATTCAGGGTCAAAAAACAAATTATCCGAATCTAGATGACGTCATTTCTACACTGAAAAATAGGGAGCGTTAATTCATTGGCAATGATTACATTAGCATTAGCAAAAGGAAGGACTGCGAAAGCAGCATTAGAATTATTAAAAAAGGCAAACATCCATTTTCCCGATTTCACCCAATCGAGTCGGAAACTTGTGTTTTATAGTGAAGATAAATCGATAAAAATGATTTATGTAAAGGCTGTCGATGTGACAACTTACGTTGAACAAGGAGCTGCAGATATCGGGATTGTTGGGAAAGATAATATTCTAGAGGCAGAGGCTGACATTTATGAATTGCTCGATTTAAAATTTGGGCAATGTGTTTTTGCCCTTGCAAGTTTACAGGAGACTTTTTCACCAACTGAAACGACGGTAAAAGTCGCTTCCAAGTATCCAAATGTCGCTAAAAATTACTTTGATGCGAAAGGGATCGACGTTGAAACAATTAAATTAAATGGTTCCGTTGAGCTCGCTCCGATAATAGACATGGCGAATTATATTGTCGATATTGTCGAAACAGGTAATACAATTAAAGAAAATGGGTTAACTATTTTAGATGAGTTTGAAAAAATCAGTACAAGATTAGTAGTGAATAAAGCAAGTTTCGCAACGAGAACAAATGACATTTTAACTTTTATCGACCAAATTAAAGCTGAATTGGGGTGATCCGAATGGAAATAATGACATATAAGCAATTTTTAGCAAAAAAACAGCAATGGACACAAGAAAATGATGCCAATTTTGACCAAGATGTGTTAACCATTATCAACCAAGTACGTCAAAAAGGCGATCAGGCGTTGTCTGATTACACAGAAAAATTTGATGGTATTTTACTTGATGATTTCCTTGTTTCCGAGCAGGAATTCAAGGATGCAGAATCGATGGTAGATGATCATTTTCGCGAAGCCATAGGAGTTGCCCGCAACAATATCGCTATTTTTCATGAAGCACAAAAGGAACAGTCTTGGTATTTCAACAGGGAAGACGGGGTGATGTTAGGACAGCAAATATCTCCCATAAGCCGGGTTGGTATTTATATTCCAGGCGGGAAGGCAGCCTATCCATCAACCGTTTTAATGAATGTCATTCCCGCTCAAATTGCTGGTGTTCGTGAAATTTTCATCACGAGCCCACCACAACAAGATGGGAGGATTAACCCCCACGTTCTCGTTGCCGCAGGTATGCTCGGAATTAATCATATATATAAACTTGGTGGGGCTCAGGCCATTGCTGCCCTAGCCTATGGAACAGAAACAGTAAAAAAGGTTGATAAAATTGTTGGACCGGGTAATGCATATGTTGCCAGAGCAAAAAAGTGGGTATTCGGTGATGTTGCCATTGATATGATTGCTGGGCCAAGTGAAATATGTGTTGTAGCTGATGAAACGGCACCAGCTGAATTTGTCGCAGCTGATTTACTTTCCCAAGCAGAACATGATGAGGACGCAGTTCCTATTTGTGTTACAACAAGTAATCAGCTAGCAACTTCCATTGTTGAGGCTATTGAAAAACAATTAACAACATTACCCCGGAGCGCCATTGCCACAGAGTCAATAGCCCGAAATGGCAAATTAATCGTTGCCGAATCACTCGTGGAGGCATTTGCAATCGTCAACGATATTGCGCCAGAACATCTTCAATTAATGATAGAAAATGCATCAGAGCATGTAACATCAATTCATCATGCTGGAGCCATTTTTTTAGGAAATTATTCACCCGAGGCTTTAGGAGACTATATGGCTGGACCGAATCATACATTACCGACAAGTGGTACAGCCAAGTTTTCCTCGCCTTTAGGAGTTTATGATTTCGTTAAAAAATCTAGTGTTATTCGATATGATGAAAATGCTTTGTTAAAGGAAGCCACCCATATTGAAAATATTGCATTAACAGAACAATTAGACGGACATGCAAGGGCCATTTCTGTCCGAAGAAAAAAGCCATGAAAGGAAGTATGATGATGAGACAACAATCAATGTCAAGGGAGACAGCTGAAACAAAAATTAACTTGAATTTTAACATTGATGGTGAGGGAAAAGGTGAGATTAATACAGGTGTTGGTTTTTTAGATCATATGCTCGTTTTATTTTCTGGGCACGGTTTATTCGATTTAGATGTTACTTGTGATGGTGACATTGAAGTTGATCAACACCATACAACAGAAGATGTCGGTATCGTTCTTGGTCAAACGTTTAAACAAGCAATTGGAATTATGGAAGGCATTCAACGATATGCATCAGTTTCTATTCCAATGGATGAATCGTTAGCGACAGTTCATATCGACATTAGTGGCAGGCCACATCTCGTTTATCAAGTAAATGGTTTGAAAGATAAAGTTGGTCAATTTGATACAGAGCTTGTGCAAGAGTTTTTCCAAGGCTTTGTCAATCATGCCGGCGTGACATTACATATCAATTTGGAATATGGTACGAACACACACCATATGATTGAGGCAATTTTTAAGGCATTTGCACGGGCATTAGATGCTGCAAGTAGTTTTAATCAAAGGGTAAAGGGTATCCCATCAACAAAAGGACTGTTATAATTTTTTTACAATAAAAGGAGAAATGACATGATTATTTTCCCAGCAATCGATATTTTACAAGGTAAATGTGTTCGTCTAATCCAAGGAGATTATGACCGAGAAAAGGTTTACAGTAATTCGCCAATAGAGATGGCAAAAAAATGGGAGAGCCTTGGGGCAGAATACATTCATATTGTAGATTTGGATGGAGCAAAATCTGGTGAATCAGTGAATCAATCAATGATTATTGACATTGCACAAACAGTATCAATTCCGGTGCAAATTGGTGGTGGCATTAGAGCCATCGAAACAATTGATACTTACATTAACAACGGCGTTTCCCGTGTTATTATCGGTACCGCAGCCATTCAAAATCGGGAATTTTTACATGAAGCCGTCACTAAATATCAAGAAAAAATTGCTGTTTCATTGGATGCAAAAAATGGCTTTATTGCTACAGATGGCTGGACTGAAACGAGTACTGTGCGGGCCCTTGATTTATTAAAAGAATTAGAGCAAATCGGTTTGCAAACAATCGTTTACACTGATATCGCAAAAGATGGTATGCTCCAAGGACCGAATTTAGCTGAACAGCAAGCAATCAATGAAGCGACAACGATGGATGTTATCGCATCAGGCGGTATTACAACCCTCGACGATGTTCGTCAATTAGAAAAATTAACTATGTATGGTGCCATTATTGGCAAAGCCCTATACGATGGAAAACTGGATTTTTCCAATGTAGTAGGGGGAAATTAAATGACTAAGAGAATTATCCCTTGCCTCGATATTCGTGACGGTCAAGTCGTCAAAGGTAAAAAATTCACCGATATTCGAAATATTGCTGACCCATTGTCATTAGCAAAACGCTATGAGGCTGAACATGCTGACGAACTCTTTGTTCTTGATATTACCGGGAAGGACCGTGTGCAATTTTTACAAATCATTAAAACATTAGCCGAGCATTTGACAATTCCACTTTCTGTTGGGGGTGGCATTTGTTCTATTGAAGATATTAAGGCGGTACTCGATGCTGGTGCCGAAAAAGTATCGATCACTAGCGCAGCAATCGAGAACCCCATTTTACTAAGTGAAGCGAGTCACATTTTTCAATCAAAACAAATTATTTTATCGATTGATGCGAAAGAAATTTCGCCAAAAAAATGGCACGCTTTTACGGGTGGTGGGAAAAACGATTCCGGTCTCGATGTCATTGAATGGGCGAAACAAGGTGAAACACTTGATGTTGGTGAAATTTTGTTAAATAGTATTGATTCGGACGGTGTGAAAAATGGATTTGACCTAGAACTTAACAAAGCAGTGGCTAAGGCGGTTAATATTCCCGTGATTGCTAGTGGCGGTGCAGGAACGAAACAACATTTTAAAGAAGTGCTTACAGAGGGTCATGCTGATGCCGCTCTAGCTGCTTCTGTATTCCATTATGAAACGATCAATATTTTGGGCTTAAAAAAATATTTACGTACCAATGACATTCCGATTAAGGAGTTGGCAAATGAACATGATTAATAATGTGAAATTTGATGAACACGGACTTATCCCCACTATCGTGCAGGATGACACAACAGGAAAGGTCCTTATGTTGGCTTATATGAATAAGGAGTCTTTGGAAAAAACGATAGAATCGAAAGAAACATGGTTCTATAGTCGCTCCCGGAAGGAATTATGGCATAAAGGAGCAACATCTGGCAACAAACAAACTGTCACCAATATTCAGCTAGATTGTGATGGGGATGCCTTATTGATTAATGTTCATCCTAAGGGACCAGCATGTCACACGGGATCTACTTCATGTTTTCATCACGGGCTGGACGGGGATGATGATACCCTTGCAAAACGTGAAGTTATTCATTCTATCGTTGACATTATTGAGGATCGCCGCAACAATCCGGAAGAAGGATCCTATACTACTTATTTATTTAATGAAGGCATTGATAAAGTATTAAAAAAAGTGGGCGAAGAGGCGAGCGAGGTAATTATTGGCGCAAAAAATAATGATAAAGATGAAATAAAATGGGAAGTCGCTGACCTCATTTACCACACGCTCGTCTTACTTAACATGACACATGTTAATATTGGTGACATTAAAGAGGAATTATTTAAACGACACGTACAAAAAAAGGCGGATAACGATGAATAAATTTTGGAGTACAATGGCCAAAAGGACGACTCCTTATATTCCTGGCGAACAACTTAACAAACCGAACATGTTAAAATTAAATACAAATGAAAATCCATACGGCCCTTCACCAAAAGCATTAGCAGCTATTCGTAAGGCAACTGGGGATAATTTAAGGCTTTACCCTTCTCCAACTGTCGATCATTTAAGGGATTCGATTGCCGGCCATTACGGCTTGAAACGTGAACAAATTTTTGTTGGAAATGGATCTGATGACGTATTGGCATTAGCCTTTATGGCTTTTTTTGAGCCTGGTCAAGCGATTCGTTTTCCTGAAATCACGTATAGCTTTTATCCCGTATATGCAAATATTTTCGACATTCCCTTTGAAGAAGTCGAGTTAAATGACGATTTCACAATACAGCCGGAACGATTTTTCAATGCGGAAGGTGGGGTTATTTTTCCTAATCCAAACGCGCCGACAAGCTTGTATTTACCAATTGAAGATGTTGAAAACATTGTGAAAAACAATCCGGAATCTGTCGTTATTGTCGACGAGGCATACATTGATTTTGCGGCAACTTCGGCGGTTTCTCTAATTGAAAAATATGATAACCTCATCGTCATTCAAACACTATCAAAATCCCGATCACTCGCCGGACTTCGGGTTGGATTTGCCATTGCTAATGAATCACTTATAGAGGGATTGATTCGGGTGAAAGATTCCTTTAATTCTTACCCAATCGATCGGTTGGCCATTGCTGGAGCAACTGCGAGTATGGAAGATAAAGCGTATTTTGAAAATACGGTAGCAAGAATAGTTGCAACGAGAGAATGGACTGCAACAGCATTGGGGGAAATCGGCTTTCACGTATTACCATCAGCGACGAACTTTTTATTCATTAGCCATCCTGATGCATCTGCCAAAGATATTTATGAACAATTACGGGAAAAAGATATACTAGTCCGATATTTTAATACCGATAAAATTGATAACTATTTAAGAATTACAATCGGGACACAAGAGGAAATGGAAACATGCTTGGAAGAAATCGCTTTAATTTTAGATAAATAAAAACTTAATATTAAGATGTCTTTTCAGATGATCGGATATATCAGTGACAGCAACTTTTATATTACCCCTATTGGACTTTTGGCAATTCCAAAGTAGTGAAAATATGGTTCACGGCTTCAGTTTACCTTTTTTCTCCAATTCTCTAACCGTGAGAACATTCCTCACGGCTTCAGTTTACCTTTTTCCCCAATTCTCTAACCGTGAGAACATTCCTCACGGCTTCAGTTTACCTTTTCCCCCGATTCTCTAACCGTGAGAACACTCCTCACGGCTTCAGTTTACCTTTTCCCCCGATTCTCTAACCGTGAGAACATTCCTCACGGCTTCAGTTTATCTTTTACCCCAATTCTCTAACCGTGAGAACATTCTTCACGACTTCCCTTTTCAGCTTTTCTAATCGAGCCTCACGGCTTTTAATTTGATGATTCTCATACCACGACATATGATCTCCATGTCGGTGAGTATATTCTTCTTTCAATTCCATTCTCTTCACATCATACAACCAAATTATTTTTCCAATAAAAAACCATGGGATTTTAAATTTGCCCACGGTTTTTTAAGATTATTTTATTTGATGTCCAATCTGATTTGTCTCGTATAAAAATATCGAACGACAATATAATAAATAACCTGGATCACAAAAAATCCCCCGAGTACGTAGAGCGACTCCTCTACTAAATTATAATCAAACATATGGGATAACGCTGTTAAAGCAACGGCACCATGAATGATGGCCACGACTATTGGTGTGAAAAATAAAATGGCTGTTTGTTGTCCAATAACCTTGTTCAGTTCTTTCATCGTTAATCCAATTTTACTGATGGATCGGAATTTTTCCTTATCCTCGTCTAAATCAGCATACAATCGGAAATATAAAAAGCTACCAGATGAAATAAAGAAAATTAACCCGATAAATAACCCAACGAACATGATTGGCGCATATACCGAACGAATAACATAGACGATATAGTCAACAGCCGTGACATATTGCTCCAATTCCTCGGAAATTACTTTACCTGCTTCTACTTTATTTTCTTGTGACCCTTTGACCACTTGCCAATCATAATACTCCTCTGTAAAAAATGGTTCTCCTAAATCAGCATATAAATCATCACTAACAATGTAGTATACGAACATTTCTGGTAAAACATCACGTTTAGCTAATCCAACTTTTTCCCAATCTACCGCAACCTTGGAACCATCCGCCAATGTTATTGCATCAAGTTTATCTTCTTCATTAGCCATATCCAATGTTCTTGAACTACTTTCGACAGGTATGACTTCATCACCTTTTACTTCAACCATTTTTTCACCAATTAATTGTGCATATTTATTATATTCGGAAGCTGTTGTAATAAGGACAGATGGCTCACCTTCTATTTGCTCAAAACGTGATAGTTCTACATATTCCCCATCATATTCTAAATCATAATCATGCATTGTATTTTCAATAAAATCTAAATGTCCATTTATTTCTGTGTCTTCAAGTTCATCACTAACAAAGTAAGTTAATGACGTTGGATGTGCTTCAATGACCCCTTTTGTTAAAAATGAATTCAAACTAAATAACGTGCCAATCGCACTAAATGCCACAGTTGAAATAATGGCTACCATGAAAAATGACCTTGCATTATCCTTCATTCGATAAGATAAATCGGAAAACAATAACATGTTCGTATTTTTCCAAAACAGGTGATGATTATCCTTTAATTTTCTAATTAAAAATACACTTAACTGAGTAAATAAAAGATACGTTCCAACCGTAACCAAAATAGATACTGGAATTAATGCAGCTGCGACTTGCAGTCCTTTAGCTAATACGGCAATACTATACCCACTGCCTAACAAAAGGATAGCCAAAATTACTAGAATAATGGAAAACTTCGGCTCTGCCTTGCCAATTTTATCCCCCTTAATTAATTGAACGAGTTTTTTTGTTCGTAAGACAAAAATGACAAATAATGAGATACAGAAAAACAATAATATAAATGAAACAAATGTAATGATGATTGCTAAGGTTGGAAAATAAAAATTCAAGGTAACATCTGCAACTAACACATTCTCTGCCACGAGTAAGATACCTTTGGAAAATACTAATCCAAGTAAAATACCGATGACTGTCGCAAAAAGCCCAATGACCATATTTTCTAAAAAGACCATCCATCGTAGTTGGCCATCTGACATCCCGTTTATTTTAAGAATACCAAATTCTTTTTTGCGTGATTGTAAAAAGGAACTCATCGAATATAATACGAAAAAGAACGAAAACACATAAATAATACCACCAGCAACAGATAAACCAATTAAGACATTAGAATTAATTTCCTGTTCCGTTAATATTGGATGAAAAGCAAATATAGCAAATGTAAAGAATACCATCACGGTAAATAAACTACTTAAAAAATAAGCTGCATATAACCGTTTATTGCGGAATACGTTGTTAAACGCGAACTGACGAAAAGTCATTGTCATTCCCTCCCATTAATGCCAATGTATCAATGATTTTTTGGAAAAAGACTTGACGGCTCTCACCATGATGAATTTCCGAATGCAACTTTCCGTCACGAATAAATACAACACGATCACAATAACTTGCGGCAGTCGCATCATGTGTCACAAGCAATGTTGTCGTTTTATTTTCCTTATTCATGAGTGAAATTAGTTCCATCACATCTTTCGATGATTTTGAATCTAAATTACCAGTTGGTTCATCGGCTAAAACAAGCTTTGGTTGATGAACCATTGCCCGAGCAACAGCTACCCGCTGCATTTGCCCACCAGACACTTCAAAAATCCGTTTAGGTAAAATTTCTGTAATGCCCAACTTTTCAGCAATTTCTATTGCTTTTCGCTTCATCACTGCAACCTTTTCCTTATCTAGCGTCAAAGGTAGGACAATATTCTCCTCAATCGTTAAAGTATTCATTAAATTATAATCTTGAAATACGAATCCTAATTCACGACGTCGAAATTTTGCAAGATCATTTTTACCTAATTCATGGGGGTTTTTTCCGTCTAATAGTACTTTCCCTGTCGTTGGTTCATCAATTGTGGAAATAACATTTAATAGTGTTGTTTTTCCACTTCCAGATGGACCCATAATGCCAACAAATTCACCATCTTCTATTGTAATATTAATATCTGTCAATGCCCGATGTGGCACCTTGCCTTCGTATACCTTTGATAGTTGCTTGACTTCTAACATTTATTTATTGCTCCCTTCACTGTTTCTATCCTTAGTTTAGACTAAATAGGGGCATTCTAAAATCGAAGTTTATTTCATTTACCTTACATTTGTGTAAGGAATCTATGATGCAACTAGTAAAGTAAAAAATGGGAAAGAGTCTACCATATCAACATTTTAAGTTATTCTGACATAAAACACATTGCAATAAACGTAACAAAATGTAATGATTTGGGGCTGAATTTGGGGCTATTTTGCAAAAGGCATATGTAGAGAATAATACTATCCATTAAATAGATGGTATTTTATTGTATCATTTGGAAAGTATTCCATACTATCTATACTTCATAATTTCTTTAACCTACGATAAAGTACAACTAACTATAAAATAGCGATGTGTAAATACTGATATTCTTTAAATAATTTATGTTATAATTATTATAGTTGTGTAAAGTGCATAAACAGGGGATAGATTCTTGTATGATTTACAATGTAGATCCTAATTCAAAGAAAATACAAATAGTGGGGCAATTACCAGCACAGATTACAGAAAAATACCAATTATCCTGCAGTTCCAATGAGGTACATATGCACCCAGGGGTTATTACTCATCTTAAAAAAAGAGATAGAATTAATTTATTCTACACATACCACCAAGAAATCCCCGGGATAATTCATAGTCCCGATTATGTTGGTCAAAGTCCGACTGAGCCTAATAGTGTCGAGCTTTATAAAGAAATAGATTTTAATTTGTTAGTTGCAATAAAACTAGACCCTACAGGTTACTTATTTTTAAGTACGTTCTACGATTTACACAACAGTCATCATAAAATTAGAAAAAGATTAAATAGTGGGAGAATTGTATTATTCAATTCTATAAAATAGTATATAATAAATATTGTTTACTTTTCACTAGAAAGTGGTATTATATTTAGTAGAAAGACATATAATATATTTGGATCCTTGAGGTGGGAAAGGTTCCCCACGCGCTACATGTATTCATGTAGTTACCAGAGATGCAGGATACGCCGCCCTGCCATAGATCCAAACCTAAGCCCTCTATTTGAGGGCTTTTGCCTTTATTTAAGATGCATATTTTAAGGAACTTAGGAATCACAATGTTTTTCTATAAATTATTCCATGTTTAAACATTCAAATGTTCGTGATATATTAATATTAAATTAAACTGCTGAAGATGTGTTAGCATGAAGAAAACTATCTGAGATTTTGTCAAAAAAATTCACGGAAAAATGACTAAATTATTCTTGAAAACATCATTATCAAGAATAATTGAAAACAAAGGAATAATATTCTATCTGATGTGTGATTACAACCCCTCAGGTAACCGTTTAATTAATTGTATGACATTCCATGTTAAAACCCCTCGTATAGTAATATTTAGGCCTCCATTTCAGCCCATTAATTTCTTAAAAAC
>DAMCTP010000062.1:0-14884 GCA_032113595.1 Pseudogracilibacillus sp. | reverse complement strand
GCCGTGAGCAATCTTCTCATGGCTTCCGTTTTCCCTTTTAATGGATTCTCTAGCCGTGGGCAGTCTTCTCACGGCTTCCGTTTTCCCTTTTAATGGATTTACCAGCCGTGGGCAGTCTTCTCGTGGCTTCCGTTTTCCCTTTTAATGGATTATCTAGCCGTGAGCAATCTTCTCATGGCTTCCGTTTTCACTTTTAATGGATTCTCCAGCCGTGGGCAGTTTTCTCACGGCTTCCGTTTTCACTTTTAATGGATTCTCTAGCCGTGGGCAGTCTTCTCACGGCTTCCGTTTTCCCTTTTAATGGATTTACTAGCCGTGGGCAGATTTCTCACGGCCCCAGTTTTCTTATTTAATGGATTCTCTAGCCGTGGGCGACCTTCTCACGGCTATCATTTTCCTCTTTAACGGGTTCTTTAACAGTGAGCAACTTTCTTGCGACATTGGTTACCGTGATATACCACCATTTAAAGACATAGTGGAATTATTACAACGATGCGGGGAGACTTTTTATAGCTATTATGTAAATGGAGGGTTACGTGGGACAATTTCTTTTAAGGTGGATGGAATCATGTAATTGATATCCATCCGTTAATGGTACATCCCAATCGTTTCAAAAAAGTATCCATTTAATTCCCATCATAACAACGCTCACAACGATATTTATCAAAAGAATCAATCATAATAATAAAAATTCCTTTACTTTATAATTTAGGGTGTGATATACTTCACTTAGAACCTAATTGATAATGAATCTCATTCTTAATTAGAATGAGTAAAAGATAATAATGTTTATAAAGTGAGATTTTATACAATGAAGCTACGTTATTTAGTAACCGCCCTATTAGTATTGTCATTTGTCTCTCTATTTATTGGAGTAGCAGATTTGTCACCACTTGATTTATTCAAGATGACAGAAGATCAGGTAGAAATTATGCTTATCAGTAGAATTCCACGATTAATGAGTATTTTAATCGCGGGAGCAAGTATGAGTATTGCTGGTCTAATCATGCAACAATTAAGCAAAAATAAATTCGTATCACCGACGACAGCTGGAACTTTAGATGCTGCCAGGTTTGGAATTTTAGTTTCCTTAATGGTATTTACGGCTGCAAGTCCCATCATAAAAATTTCAATTTCATTTGCATTTGCTCTTTTAGGGACATTTATTTTTATGAAAATTTTAGAACATATTAAGTTTAAAGATCCCGTATTTATTCCACTGGTTGGCTTAATGTTTGGTAGTATCATTAGTTCACTTGCGACATTTTTTGCTTATAAAAATGACCTTATTCAAAACATGACGTCGTGGATGCAAGGTGATTTCTCGATGATCATGAGTGGAAACTATGAACTACTATATATAAGTATACCTACGTTAGTTATTGCATACTTCTATGCAAATAAATTTACAATTGCAGGAATGGGAGAAGAATTTTCAAAGAATTTAGGCTTAAATTACCGTCAAGTTGTCAATCTAGGATTAATAATTTCGGCTTTGGTTACGGCATCTGTCGTTTTATCCGTAGGAGTCATTCCTTTTCTTGGCTTAATTATTCCTAATATTGTCACTATATATCAAGGCGATCATTTGAAAAACAATTTAATACATACGGCTGTTTTAGGGGCTATATTTGTACTTGTTTGTGACATGATTGGCAGGCTGATCATTTATCCATATGAAATTCCAATTAATTTAACAGTTGGAGTAATTGGGAGTGGAGTATTCTTGTTCCTACTCTTAAGGAGAAAACGATATGGATTATAAAAAGAAAACTATCATTCTCGCTGCCATTGCCCTAGCCCTATCAATCTTTTATGTCGTATACCAATTAACCGGTAACATTGATTATATTTTACCGAGACGATTGATAAAAATTGTCGCCATTATTGTGACAGGTGGTGCAATTGCCTTCTCGACGACAATCTTTATGACAATTACTAATAATCGGATATTAACACCGAGTATTATGGGGTTAGACTCTCTATACTTATTAACACAAACATTTATTATCTATATTTTTGGTTCTAGAACACTCATTTTAATGAGTAGTCAATGGAATTATTTATTATCAATAGGGGTTATGATTATATTTTCCTTACTCTTTTATCAGTTACTGTTCAAAGGAGAAGGGAATAACATCTACATTCTTCTACTAGTAGGAATGATTTTAGGTACCTTTTTCAGTAGTTTCACACAATTTATGCAAGTGTTAATTGATCCTAACGAATTTATGATTGCTCAAGATAAAATGTTTGCTAGCATTAACAATGTCAATACAAATCTTGTCTACTTATCAATTGCGCTTATATTCATTGTTGTTATATACTTTATTAGATTTTATCGATATCTCGATGTGCTTGCGTTAGGAAAAGATCATGCAACAAACTTAGGGGTTCCATACAATTACGTAGTTAAACGTTTGCTCATTATTGTCGCTGTCCTCATTTCAATCGCGACAGCACTTATAGGGCCCATTACTTTTTTGGGATTACTCGTAGTCAATATCACTTATGAATTTTTAAAAACGTATCGACATTTTTATATCATATTAGGTTCTGTTTTAATTAGTATTATTGCTTTAGTCGGTGGTCAAATTATTGTTGAGAGAATTTTTGTATTTCAAACGACACTAAGTGTCATCATCAATTTTGTCGGTGGAATTTATTTTATTTACTTATTGTTAAAGGAGAATAAATCATGGTAGATATTAAGAACGTATTTAAATCGTATAATAAGAAGGTAGTTATCGATGATGTTTCATTAACGATTCCTAAAGGAAAAATTACTTCCTTTATCGGTCCGAATGGAGCAGGAAAAAGTACGTTGATCTCTATGGTAAGTCGACTGATTGCTCGAGATGAGGGAATAATTACGATTGATGGGGAGGATATTAGCAAAGCAAAGGAAAGTGAACTAGCTAAAAAAGTATCCATCTTAAAACAATCAAACACGATGAATGTAAAATTAACTGTTCGTGAACTCATTTCTTTCGGTCGTTTTCCGCATTCAAAAGGTAGATTAAATAGAACTGATTGGGCAAAAATTGATGAAGCAATTGATTACATGGAATTAAAGGATTTACAACATAAATTTTTAGATGAACTTAGTGGTGGGCAACGTCAACGTGCTTATATCGGAATGGTGTTAGCCCAGGATACGGATTTTATTTTACTAGATGAACCATTAAACAATTTAGACATGCGACATGCAGTACAAATTATGAAAACATTACGTCGTTTGGTGAATGAATTGGGAAAAACGATTGTCATTGTGATTCATGACATCAACTTTGCTTCATGTTACTCAGATGAAATTGTTGCCCTAAAAGATGGCAAAATTGTCAAACAAGGGCCGACTTGTGATGTTATTGACCAATGTGTATTAAAAGACATTTATGACATGGATATTGATATTAAAGAAATTGATGATCAACGCATTTGCGTATACTTTTAAAAGTTGGGAGAAAAAATTGTATGAAAAAAACGATAGTTACATTATTATTTGTGACGGTACTTATGATTGTCGTTGCTTGTGGTAATGGAGATGAAACGAAAGAGGAAAAAGGGAAAACAACACCCATTACACATGAATTGGGAGAAACCGAGGTTACCATTAATCCAGAAAAAGTTGTCGTATTTGACTTTGGAGTGTTAGATACGTTAGATAAATTAGGCATTGAAGTAACTGGGGTTCCCCAAGGAAACATTCCATCATACTTAGAAAAATATGAAAGTGATGACTATGAGAATGTCGGAAGTTTAAAAGAACCTGATTTTGAAAAAATATCTCAAATTGATCCGGACTTAATTATTATTTCAGGAAGACAATCCGATTTATATGATCAATTGGGAGAACTTGGTGACACCATTTTCCTAGGGGTAGACACTAGTCGGTATATGGAGTCATTTAAGGAAAACTTAGAAGTCATCGGAAAAGTCTTCGAAAAAGAAGCGGAAATTGAGGAAGAGCTTGGAAAGATTGAACAAACGATTGACCAAGTGAAAGAAAAAGCTGAAGCAGCAGATGAAAAGGCATTAATTATTTTAGCCAATGATGACAAAATCAGTGCCTTTGGACCAAGTTCCCGATTTGGAATCATTCATGATGTGTTTGGGGTTCCAGCAGCAGATGAAAATATCGAAGTGTCAACACACGGCAATACGATTTCCTTTGAACATGTTGGAAAAGTGGATCCGGACATATTGTATGTCATTGACAGAAGTGCTGCTATAGGTGAAGGTGGATCGGCTAAACAAATTGTTGAGAACAAACTTACAGAAGGAACGAAGGCATATCAAAATGACCGTATTTATTATTTAGATCCTGATTTTTGGTACTTGTCAGGTGGGGGCCTAATTTCCGTTAGTGAAATGGCAAAGGAAATTGACCAAAGCATACAGTAAAAAAATAACTGTTAGGACAAATTGTCCTAGCAGTTATTTTTATCTACTAATGGATGAATATTTTTGTGGAACATGTTACGATATGATAGTAATATAACAGAAATAAAAAATAAGATGTTATTTTACCATAATAAATTATAGAAAGCCTTGTGGAGATTGATGGGGAGGAACATCATGAAAAATGTCATTATTACTGTCTTAATCATCGTTTTAATTGGTGTCACAAGCTTACTTGTTTTTCAAAAAGGGATTGGTGCAGAGACAACTTACCAATATGGGATTGTTTCGGATTCTTCTGTACCAAAGCAATTTGAAACGGTTCAATTGACGATTGATGCAATTAGTGAAGATGGAGATAAAGGAACACAAACTTTCACATTTAATACAGTAGATTTTACTCAACCATATGTTAAATTACATATCAAACGGGACAAAATTGTGACGTATGAATTTATTGAAAAAAAGGATGTTCCAAAAAAAATAGTCAATGAATTAGAGGATTAAATAAACGTTTGAGTAAAAGAAGTTGATAAAAGGGGTTTGCCATAATGAATAAAAAAATAATGATCATTATTAGCATTATTGTTGTATTAATTTTGGCCGCATGTGGCAAAGAGGAAGCAGACGAAAAAAATGAAGATCATGAAAAAGAAGCCATCGTTTTAACAGATGAAGAAAAATTACCAGAGGATGAATTAGTAGCAACTGTTAATGGGAAGGAACTCTTTGGTAATACTTATAACCATATGTATTTACAAATCAAAAAGTTGGTTTCAGATACGAGTGAGGAAGTCGACCCTAATAATGTTAAACAATTAACAATTGAATCCATATTGGAAAAAGAATTATTTATGCAAATGGCAGAAAAAGAAGGCATTACCATATCAGATAAAGAAATAACCGAAACGATAGAAGAAATTAAAAAGGTGAATATTGTTGGTTATGAAAGAATGCGTGAACAATTTAATTACACAGAAGAGGCAATTGAAAGCCAAATGAAGCTCGAATTGGCGAGAAAGCAATATATACAAGACTTCGTCAAAGTAGATGTTTCAGAAAATGAAGTGGAAGAAATGTACGATGATTTAAAAGAAGAAATTGAAAATATTGCTGACTATGATCAAATAAAGGGTGAACTACAAAAAACATTAGAATTACAAAAAATCGATAAAGTCATTAACAAATTACTCGAAAAGTTCGAGGAAGAATCTGAAATAGATGTATTGCTTTAAAATAAACTGGCTTTGGGAAAATATCCCTGAGGCAGTTTTTTTATTTTAATTTGGAAGCACATAAGAAGTATCCTCCGTTTAAAAAAGTAATATTGTTATTTTTTAAACGGGGTTTCGGGTTTTTCACTTTTAAATTTACATAACATCTAATTGACCAAAGTGGTCATAATTGTTATAATACCTATATACACACAAATGACCAATCTGGTCAATCATATTATGCTTTTGCTAAGGAGGTTAATTTTATTTATTCTAAATTTCATAAGTTAACATCGGAAAAACAAAAGCAAATTATTAATGCTGCATTGAAGGAATTTGTCCAAAATGGTTTTGACAAAGCATCAACTAATGAAATTGTAAAACTAGCTAATATTTCAAAAGGTTCATTATTTAATTATTTTAAAAGCAAAAAGGATCTTTATGCCTACTTAATCGATTATAGTGTGCAAATTATTAACCAAATTGTTGAAAAGATAGATCTCGACGAAGCGGATATTTTTAAGAGAATTGAAAATATAGGATATGAAAAAATTCATATTCAGCAAAAATTCCCACAAGTATTTGATTTCCTAGCCTCTACAAATATAGAGGAATCTGCAGAGGTAAAGGGCATGATTAAGCAAAAGATAAAACCTATTTACAATCAAAGCACAGAAAATCTTTATGACAACATTGACCTCTCCAAGTTCCGTGAAGAAATTGATATCGAAAAAGCAATTGAAATCCTACATTGGACGATGTTTGGCTTCGGTGAAAAAGGACTTAGTCAAATAAATTCATTTGAAGACATTGGGGAATTTGGCAAACAGTATTTTGAAGAGTGGAGAAGTTATGCTGAGATTCTAAAGAAGAGTTTCTATAAATAATGTTGAAATATGGGCGAAATTAAGGGTCTTGATTAAATTAGAACCTTTCAAAACAGGTGATTAGACATGAACTTAATCCCTTTAAATTTAAAAGTGCTTAATTAAAGAGAGTAAAGTTTTTAAAATAAGGAGTGTTAATGTCATGACGGAAATTGTAAAAGTAGATGATTTACAAAAAAAGTTCGGGAAGTTTCAGGCGTTAAAGAATGTAACATTTACGGTAAACGCTGGGGAAGTAGTAGGCTTTATCGGCCCCAACGGAGCTGGTAAATCAACAACTATCAGAATTTTGTTAGGGATTATTAAACGGGATGCAGGTAATGCGACAATATTTGGGAGGGACGTTTGGAAAGATAGTCTTGAAATTCATAAACGTATTTCTTATGTCCCAGGCGATGTTTCACTTTGGGGCAATCTCACAGGTGGTGAAATTATTGACCTGTTCATTAAGTTACATGGAAGTGGCAACAAGGATAAACGTAATTATCTCATTGAACGGTTTGAATTAGACCCAAAGAAAAAAGCAAAAACGTATTCTAAAGGAAATCGACAGAAGGTTGGGCTGATTGCGGCATTATCCGTTGATTCAGATTTATATGTTTTTGATGAACCAACTTCGGGACTTGATCCTTTGATGGAGCAAATTTTCCAAGAGGAAGTTGGAAAGATTAAAGAGTCTGGTAAATCAATTTTATTATCTTCTCATATTTTAAGTGAGGTGGAACGTTTAGCAGATAAGGTGGTCATTATACGTCAAGGTGAAATTGTAGAAACTGGTTCCCTTGATGAATTACGCCACCTAACCCGTTCTACTGTCACTTTAGCAACAAATGGCGACATTGCTCAAATGTCTACTGTCAATGGTGTACATGATTTCATACAAAAAGATAATCAAGCAACTTTTTCAGCTGATCATCAACATATCAATGAAATTTTAATGGAAGCTACTAAACTAGATGTTAAAAAGTTTGAAGCCGTACCACCAACTCTCGAAGATTTATTTATGCGTCATTATGAGAACTAAGCAGAATAGGAGGAAAGGAGGATGAAATAGTATGAAAGAAAAATTTGCACGTTGGGATACGTTGCTTTTGCAATATTTAAAACGTGATTGGAAAAAGATCATGATATGGATTTTAGGTCTTGGATTATTTTCTTCTGGTTTTGTCCCAGCTTTTAAAGAGATAGCAAAAGGGCAAGGGCTAATCGGGATGTTCGAAACAATGAAAAATCCCGCGATGATATCGATGGTTGGTCCCACACCAATAGAAACCGCAACGGATTATACTTTAGGGGCCATGTATGCCCATGAAATGTTATTATTCTGTGGGTTATTTACGATCATTGTGTCAATTTTACACGTCGTAAGTCATACACGTAAGGAAGAAGATCTTGGACTTACAGAACTTGTTCGATCATTTCAAGTCGGACGACAGGCCAATTCACTTGCAACCATGATGGAAGCAATTTTCATTAATATCCTGTTGGGAATTTTTATTGCAGTGGTAATGATTAGCTTTGGTGCCGATACAATTACTGTTGAAGGTTCTATGTTATTTGGGATAACGGTTGGAATGGCTGGAATTATCGGTGCTGGGATTGCACTTTTGATGGCTCAAATCATGCCATCATCTACTGCCGCAACAGGTTCATCGCTTGGGATAATTGGTTTACTATATATTCTTCGGGCGGGAACAGATATATCTCATGTGGATTTTTCTATGATAAATCCGCTTGGATGGACATATCTCACTTATCCTTTTACGGAAAATAACTGGTATCCAATAATTTTTGCTATCATATTCGCTATTATTGTAGTTGTTGTTGCATTTGTACTCGAAGGGGCCCGTGATATGGGGGCTGGTTATCTCCCGGAAAGGGAAGGTCGGGCAAATGCAAAAGATACTTTGTTATCTGTGCGTGGACTATTTATTAAAATTAACAAAGGGATTATCATTAGTTGGATGATTGCTTTCATTATTTTGGGGGCAGCTTACGGTTCGATTTATGGAGACATGCAAACTTTTCTAGAAAGTAACGACATGATGAAACAAATGTTTAGTCAATCAGGATTCACTATTGAAGAATCATTTACGGCAATGATTATCATGGTGATGATTTGTTTAGTTTCCATTTTACCAATTGCCATCGTCAATAAATTGTTCACTGAGGAGAGCCAGTTACGCTTAAGTCAAATTTATGCGACTAAAGTAACGCGGAGCCAACTCTATTGGACGACTATTAGTATTGCTATTTTAGCAGGTATCATAGGGACATTATTAGCAGCCGGAGGGCTTGGCGGTACGGCTGTCATGGTGATGGGAGATAATCCTACAATGGATGTCATTGATTTTCTTACTGCAGGTTACAACTTCTTACCATCCATTTTATTCTTTATTGGCATCTCTGCTTTGGCTTTAGGATGGGTACCAAGGGTGGGGAAAATTGTTTATGTATATCTTGCCTATTCTTTCATATTAAATTATTTTGAAGGAATGATAGACTTACCGGAATGGTTTTTAAAAACAGCGATTCAAAGCTGGATCCCACAGATGCCAGTCGATAATTTCAATGTAGTAGTTTTCATCACAATAACTATAATTAGCATTATTTTGATGTTCATTGGTTATATTGGTTATCAACGACGGGATATGCTTGAAGGGGTATGAAGTAAATTTAGATAATTTTGGTGTGTATTATTTTGCCGAATATGTCACTGAATCTATCGAATACTAGTTTTGAAATGACTATCAACAAATGTAGAATTTATACGGAAGGGGAGGATTCGAATCCTCCTTTTTTCTGTCAGAGTCATTTGTTAACACTAGGGAAGTCACCTAGAAATATTAACTATTTAGCAAAACTACCTCTTTTCTTTCTGCTGCCTTGTAGGCTGCTTCGGCAACTTCAACAGCTTTTAATCCATCCCATCCTGTCACAGATGGAGTCCTACCGGTACGAACGGTTTTAATAAAGTCACCGATTAATAATTCATCCATATCATCGCCCCAATAATCCCAAGTGACACCGTCATTATGGTATAAGTGTAACTTTTGTTGAAAAATGTCTACATGTAAATTACCTTTCGATCCAATGAAGTCAATTGTGACATCACCCCAAGTTGGATAAGCTCTATTTCTGGACCAACTGCAATCTAGTGTGGCAAAAACACCATTATCAAATTCCATGGTGACGAGCCCACAATCATCAATTGGTAAATTGGATAAACGGGTATCGATTTCAGCATATACTTCGGAAACTTCTGCTTTCATGATCCATCTCATCACATCAACGACGTGTACGGTATGGTCTAAAACAGCACCACCACCAGACAGCTTTTTATCAACAAACCATCCTTCAGGCAATTTACCTCTATTTGTGCCAGAGATGGCTAAAATATCCCCTATTTGATTGTCATCAATTATTTGTTTTGCCCGTTTAATGCTCGTGTGGAAACGAACAGGAAAGGCGACTTGTAGGATGACACCAGCATTTTCACAGATGTCAATCATTCTCTTACTCGCTTCAACGGTAGGGGCAAGTGGTTTTTCACACAAAATATGCGTAGTTGTATTCGCTGCAGCAATAACGTGTTCTTCGTGTCGACTATTTTCGGAGGTGATGATGACGGCATCAATGTTCATCGCCAACAAATCATTGACATGTTTATAATAGGTTGTTGTAAATTGTTTTGCTGCTTTTTTTCCGCGTGCTTCATTGTCATCGGCAATACCGATTAATTCCACGTCATTTCTTTTTTTAATTGCAGCCAAATAACTATAAGCGTGCATGTGGGCCATACTAATGACACCTATTTTCATCGTGATCCCTCCATTTTATTCTGTTAATAATGTAATTGGCTTTCGTTTTCGTAACGATTGTATAGCAGCATGAGCAATTTCAAGTGCCTTATAACCGTCATGAGCAGTGACGATTGGTTCAGAACCATCTTTAATACATTGCAAAAAGTGGTGTAATTCTCGGTAATATGGGTTATAGAGTAATGGCCCCTCTGTTATAATTTCGTTCGTTCCTAGTTCTCGTTCATATAATTGAATCGAATGGGCTTTGTTACTATCATAATCGATGACCCCATTTTCACCGGCTATTTCAAATGAACTTGAAAAACCTTTGTGAGCCCAAGTCCCTTCTACGTGGGCAATGATACCTGATGCAAACCTTAATGTCACTAAGGAATAATCGATATGATGGATGTTTTTTTCAATTATACTTTTAGCATATACACGAGTTACTTCTCCAAAGCACCAACGGAGAAAATCAAAATCATGAATCATTAAATCAACAATTGTTCCACCACTTAATTGCTGATCAGCATACCAATCATGTTGCGTGGCAGTGGGAAAAACGCCACCACGTTTTGTTCGCACCATGGCAATTTTTCCAAGATGGCCTTGATCAATTAATTGTTTTGCTCTTACATATTCGGGGAAAAACCGAACAACATGGCCGATGAATAGTTGGACATTTTTTTCCTTACAGTAGGTAATCATCTCTTGTGCCTTTTCCAATGAATGGGCAATCGGTTTTTCACAAATAATAGGTAAACCTATGTCAGCGACTTTCATGACATATTCATCATGTACGTGAGTAGGTAAGCAAATATCGACAACATCGATTGTTACTGATGATTGTTGTAAGGCACTTTCTAATGAAGGATAGTAGTCCGTATAATGATTTTCTGCAAAAATTTGTCCATGGTGTTCATTTTGATCAACTACTCCTACTAATGTGACATTATCCATTTGCTGATAGGCTTTTGCATGAACTTGTCCCATTGTGCCACTGCCTATTAAAAGGACGTTAATCATTGGCAATTCTCCTTCACTTGTCATTCGTTATCATTAAATATGATAGGTTAAGCATACTATGAAAAAAGCAAGATTGGAAGAAGTTTTCCATTCCACAGGGTTTTTTCGAAATTAAAAATGTAAAGGATGATTTGATGCACTGGTATGACAAATTAAACAAATACTTTCCTGTTGAAGAAATGAAGTCAAAGGAACATATGGAATTGTTGCTGCGGGAAAAAGGGGATGTATATTATAAAGATGAAAGTGATACACATGTCATGATGTATGCAGAATTTAAGAAGTTTATTTTCATCGATTATTTATGGGTTTCTCCAAAGACCCGGGGACAGGGGACTGGCCATCAATTGTTAGAAAAATTAAAACAACGAGACAAACCGATAATATTAGAAGTAGAACCGATTGATTATGATGATACTGACACAGAGAAAAGGCTCCGTTTTTACCAAAGGGAAGGGTTTCATCATGCGCGGTCAATTGGGTATAACCGTCGTTCATTAGCCACTAATGAAGAAACAGATTTGGAAATATTATATTGGTCACCAAGAAACAAATCAGAAGAGGAAATCTATGAACAGATGAAACAAATATATGAAGATATTCACACTTATGAGGATGAAAAATTATATGGTGATTCCTATGACCCTGTTGAAGATGTCCTTACTTATGAAACCTCTGCCAAAAAGGAGGATTTGCTAGATTGAAGTCATTCCCTTCCACTTTTAATTAAATGAACTATTTGCTAAGATAGGTCCAAGAACGGAAGCGGAAGGGAGTGTTTTCTTTGCGATTGTTATCAATGTTATTTCGGATTTTAAGAATTTCTAATGATGTGAAGGCTGTCCGTAGTGGAAGAATAGGGCAAAGGGTTGTGCAAAGGGCTGCAAGGAGAACACGGAGACGAATGGTGAGAAGGATGTTTAAATAAGGAGTCGGTGAATAAGCCTGAAAAATGGTAAAACAAAAAAGTATGCTAAAAAATTAATGGGTTCCGTTATATATTAAAACACTTAATAAAGGTTTGTCACCTGCCCTACAAATGGTCCAGATTGTTGCATAAATGATCTGAGGGAATTTGTAGGAGATGTATTTTAGCTAAAGGAGCGGAATATGGAAAGTAATGTTTTTGAACAGATAGCAAAAAAATATGATACGGAAAAACAGCTAGAATTAGCCAATGTAATTGTCGAGGGGATAAGACCAGAATTAAAGGATTGTAAATCAAAATCTTTATTAGACTATGGGGGAGGCACGGGCCTGATTGGATTAGAAATAGCAGACCAGGTGAATTCCGTTTTGTTAGTTGATTCATCAAAGCAAATGTTAGAAGTTGTCAATGCCAAAATTGCTAAAAAAGGAATGACTAACATAAAAACACTTCACTCAGACTTTACTAAAAGTGCCCCTGAACTTAAGGTGGACATCGTTTTGATGTCTTTAGTCCTTCTTCATATTCCAGATACAAAAACCATTTTACAAGAATTATTTAGTATTTTAAACAATGACGGTAAGCTAATTATGGTTGATTTTGACAAAAACGATAAGGTTAATCACCCTATGGTTCATAATGGTTTTTCGCACGAAAGCCTAAAAAAGACATTATCTGAAGTTGGATTTAAATCTATTAAAATTAAGACGTTTTATTATGGATGCTGTATTTTTATGAACCAAGATGCTTCAATGTTTATAGCAAGTTGTATTAAATGATTACTTCAAACAATCGGATTAATGGAATGACTTTTTTAACTTAACAATAGAATACATTGCAAAAGAAGTGCAAATTGACATTAAGTAGTTTACTTCAGGAGTACAAAACATTAATTTACATCCTGCATTAAACTACTTTTTTTGCATATTTTACGTATGAACATGTAGGGAATTTGTATAGTTATTAAATAACCCAATGTAAAATGTAATATTACTAATTTTTAATTTACACGATTACATTATACAAGTTTTAAGGCTTTTTGGACCTTATTTTATGTTAAACTAAATATTAAGTTACTTAAAAAACGGGCCAGTTTGTAGCAAAAA
Organism: Pseudogracilibacillus sp.; assembly: GCA_032113595.1. Lineage (GTDB taxonomy): Bacteria > Bacillota > Bacilli > Bacillales > Amphibacillaceae > Pseudogracilibacillus. Next base: position 1,519 of record DAMCTP010000062.1, on the reverse strand, counting down.
ATTGAAGGGGGTTTTTATGGGTTTTTTAAATATCGAGGGTTTCTCGAATCCGATTTGTTAAATCAGATTTAAATTTACAAGAAGACATTTTAAAGATTCCAATACGTTTGTTGGCAGAGGGCAAGAGCAAACCAATGGTACCGTTTACAGTGGTATTAGAAGGTGTTGAAGTTGTAGGATATAAGGTTGGATATTAGGATGTGTTAGACCATGTATGAATACTCTGATAATTGTGGTTCCTATAGTAGAATAAACACCTTTAACAGATATCATAGAAATTTTAAGAAAACAAGAGTATTTAAAAGATAATTTAACAAAATAGGAGGGCTAGGATGAACGAAACCACATTTAATCCCGAAGTATTTGAGAAGTTAAGGCCGGAATTAACATCGTATTGCTATAGGTTGCTAGGATCTATCGAAGACGTGGACGATGCAGTTCAGGAAACCTACATTCGCGTTTGGCGGAGCTGGAATTCATTCAAGCAACAATCTTCGCGCAAAACATGGATCTATCGTATTGCATCAAACATATGTATAGACAAGCTAAGACAGGCTAAGCGCCGCGCCCTACCCGTTGACATATTTAACCCGGCTGTTTCCATCATTGAACCTCGCAAGACGTTGCCCGAATCGTCGTGGATTTGGCCTTCTCCCGACTTTACAGATGACCCGGAAGACATTGTCGTGCGGAAAGACACGCTTCAACTTTGCTTTATAGCCCTGTTACAAACATTACCACCTCGTCAACGTGCTGTGCTTATTTTGAAGGATGCATTCGTTTGGTCCTCCAAGCAGATCGCGGAAACGTTAGGTATGACAGCTGCGGCTGTGAACAGTGCCTTGCAAAGGGCGAGAGAGACAATGGGCCGGACCGAACTCCGCTCGGAAGGGCTTAGCACAATGGATGCTGGATTAGATCATGAGCTGCTATCACGGTATGTGGATGCTTTTGAGAAATTTGATATCCATGCGCTAGTGGCGTTGTTTCATGAAGAGGGATGCCTGTCCATGCCGCCTTTCGAAATGTGGGTCCAAGGCAAGGAAAATTTGTTCAAGTTTTTTACGTTAACCCGTTGGCATTGTGAAGGTTCTCGTTTTATTCCTATTACAGTGAATGGTGGTTATCCTGCATTTGCGCAATATATGCCAAGTGACAATAAATCCATCCTAGTGCCTTGGGGCATTCATGTCATTGAAATAAAAGACGGTAAAATTTTGCACACCCAAAACTTCATTAATTCAAAATTATTTAGCCGATTTGGGCTTCCCAAACAAATACACCGATGAATTTCGCAATTCCATTTCGTCTAACTATATAAGAAACAAAATTACAGTTATGATGAAGGAGGTATCTTTAATAATGGGAACTAGCATTTTATTAAGAGTAACCATGCAGGTAGTCAAAATAAGGGATGAAACTTATTATGGAATTATCTCTTACTAAAGTAATTATCAATCTAACTTAGACCTGCGGTAATATGTCAAGCACAAAATAAATAATTATTTGATTATCAAGG
>DAMCTP010000061.1:0-15033 GCA_032113595.1 Pseudogracilibacillus sp. | reverse complement strand
AAAAAACAAATATTAATAATATACAAATTATCCAACTATATGGAGTGAGTAAATTAGCTTTTTACATTTAAATTGTACTTTTTAAGAAAGTCTAATGAATTGTTCGAAATTTATGTAAAGATTTGATAGGGAAATCGTGTTCACAAAATAAAAAACACCATAAACAATGATCATTACTTATTAGTGGATGATTATTGCAACATTAAACAGGAAATTCTTTCCTCCACGATTAACAAAAATAACTTTATTCTATATTATTTCAGTTGCCAGACTAAAATTCACATAAATAATGTCATAAGCCCTATTTATCGAGAGGAGGAATCATTTGTTTATGTTTGACAGACTAAAAATAAACTACAAAAGACCATTGATTGCTTTTTTATTATTAGTACCGTCATCACTGCTAATTTTATTAGTATATAGTATTTCATTAATTTTGTTCATGAGATTTAGCTTTTATGATTTTCAAGCTGGAAAATTGATAGAGGCGCTCTCATTGAGCTCTTATAAAAAGTTTTATACAGACTCCTTTTATTGGAAAACTCTATATACTTCCTTTAAATTGGCAATCCACGTTACCTTATTAACATTTGTGTTAGCGTACCCGGTCGCATATACAATTAATAGAGTAAAAAATAAGACCATTATAAAATGGTTAACTTTAGCCGTTTTTTCACCACTATTGGTAAGTGTGGTAGTTAGGGCATATGGCTGGTTAACTCTTTTATCAGAACATGGGATTGTTAATTATTTATTGCAATTTTTCAATATCATTTCCGATCCACTTAGACTAGTTCATAATTATACAGGGGTGTTATTGGCAACAACTCATGTTTTATTACCGTTTATGGTCTTTACAATTATTAGTGTATTGAAACAATTTGATCCCGCATTAAAGGAAGCTGCTCTAGACTTGGGGGCGAGTCGTATTCAGGTATTTTTAAAAGTCGTATTACCTTTATCAATCCAAGGTGCCGTAGCAGGTATGCAAATTATTTTTCCATTAACCCTAAGTGCGTTTGTTACGCCTGCCCTATTAGGTGGCGGTCGTGTCATGGTAATGCCAACTTTAATTTATCGAACAATGAACGATGTAAATTGGCCAATTGCTGCTATTGCAGGATTAACTTTATTAGTAATGACCATGATTTTTACGCTTTTAGTTAGCAAACTAATTAGAAGAATATCACTTGGGAAGAGTGGAGGATTTTTATGATGAACAACAAACCAAAGAATAAAAAAGTATTAGATTGGATTGCGATTGGTTTGTATGTATATACAGGGATAGTTTTAATGTTTATATTATTTCCAATTTTCATTGTCGTACTTAATTCATTTAATAATGCGACATTTAGTACATTTCCTCCAGATGGTTTCTCACTTAAATGGTATAGACATTTATTAGAACAGGATCAATTCTTTAAAGGTTTTCTAAATAGCATTAAAGTGGCGATTGTATCAACGGCAATTTCGTTGACGGCAGGCATATTGGCGGCATTTGTATTTGAAAGATATGCATTTAGAGGAAGAGAGTTAGTAAAAACGTATTTTCTCTCACCTTTAGTTATTCCACATATTGTTTTAGGTATCGCATTGTTTATGTTTTTTATTCGTACACAGTTTTTTGGAACTATTTCGAGCTTATACGTAGCCCATGCAATTGTGACATTTCCATTTGTTGTGGCGGTTATATCGGCTAATTTAGTTGCATTGGATAAAACATTAGAGGAAGCGGCTATAGATTTGGGAGCTAAAGGTTGGCAAAGTTTTTTTTACATTGTGTTACCCCAAATTAAGATAGGGATTCTCGTTGCTGCCCTATTTTCCTTCATCATTTCGTTTGATCAGGTAGAGACTACCTTATTTTTAGTTCGTCCTAAAAATAACACTTTACCGATAGAAATGTTTCTGTATATGGAAAAATGGCAGGACCCAACTATGGCGGCCCTTTCTACATTGCTAATTTTATTTGCAATTTTCTTCGTATTTATAGGAAGTAAATTAGTTGATATACAAGGCTTTTTTAATAAAAAGAGATAACTTTTATTGTGCATTTTTCACAATTTAAGGTGCGGATGTTCGCAAAACATGATTTTATGACAACATTTGAAATGATTTTCAAAAATGATTTATATAATTTTATCTGAAATTAAAAATAATGAATGAAAGAATGAAAAGAGGTGTGGTCGAGTGACTGAAAAGAAATGGTGTCCCCCGAATAGTTTTGATATGCACTCTGATATTCCGATAGATGTTTCAATAAGAAGAATGTCTGGGGAAACGAATGTGCTTGTTGAAAGGCATCTACCAAGGATAGTTGAAGGTGGTCTTGGGGGGACAGTTTTAATTGTCGGAGGAGATGAAGTATCATGGGATGTATATAATACTGGAGATCCTATGATGGCAACACTCCTAGTGTTAGACGGGATAATAAGTGAAATTGAAAATGCTAGGGATCAAATGATTATTGCTAAAGAGGGAGTCTCATTTCAAGGTGCCTATAAGGAGAATAAAATTGTTACCGTTTTAGGAATTGAAGGTGCAAGTCCAATTGGGAAAAACTTAAGTATCCTGAGAACTTTTTATCGTTTAGGTGTACGATTGGTCGGTTTAACTTGGAATGAGAAAAATGACGTTGCATCTGGTATTGGTGATGGTGATCAGGCTGAAGGTTTAACTGAATTTGGAGAACAATTTGTAAAAGAAATGAATCAGTTAGGAATGATCATTGACGTTACCCATTTGGCACCCTATGGAATAGAGGATGTGCTTGCTATAAGCAAGGATCCTATCATCGCATCCCATTCGAATAGTAGATCTATGTGCAATCATCCGAGAAACATAAGTGACGTACATGTAAAAGGTATAGCTGAAAGGGCAGGATTAATCGGAGTTGTCGGCTTTCCTGCATTGATAGGGGAAAATCCATCGATTGAATCAATTGTGGACCATATAGAGTATTTAATTCACCTAGTTGGTGAGGATAGTGTTGGGCTTGGATTAGATTTCATTGATTATGCTATAGAAATATTTGAGCCACTATTATCGAGCTCTACAGTGAATTACGGAAGTAATTTAACTTATCCCACAGGTATAGAAAATGTGACCAAAGTAAAAGACATTTTGTTTGCTCTGCATAGAAGAGGATTTTCGGATCGACAAATAGAAAAAGTTGCATCAAAGAATTTTGAAAGAGTATTTAAAGCTGTAGTGAATAAAAAATAGAATTACTCAGTACCGATATAAAATAATTTAGGGTTAGCAGGGGAAAGGGGTACTATTATTCCACTAGATTCATATAATAAATCTTTTTAAATCAGAAATTAGTAACTATCCTATATAATTGTAAGGGGCTATTATAATGATAATATTAAATGAAAAAGTCATAAAAGAACAATATTTAATTAGTGAAGCAATCAATGATGTGAAACGCATTTTACATGCAAAAGTAGATGATGATATTGTTAATCCGCTCCGTACTGTGCTTAATATTGAAGAAGAAGATGCCTCAATATTGTATATGCCAAGTTTGGATTTAAAGGAAAGACTAGCGGGGATGAAATCAGTCACTATTTTTCCGAATAATCCGAAACACGGGTTACAAACGACGCAAGGAATAATTTTGCTCTCTGATGCGACTAATGGAAAACATCTTGGATTAATGAATGCATCTTACCTAACACGTCTTAGGACGGGGGCTCTGAGTGCAATTGCAACGGATCTATACTCAAAAAAAGATGCCTCTGTACTAACAGCTATTGGTACAGGAGGAATGGCATTCGAACAAGTACTGGGTGTCCTAGAAACTAGAGATATCAAAAAAATATACTTAATAAATAGAACGAAAAGTAAGGCGGAGGATTTTAAAGAAAGATTATTAAGTTTCGGAATTGATCCAATGATTAATATCGAGGTGATTGATAATGAACATAAAAGTGAAGCAATAAGAAGTTCTGAAATAATTAATTGTTCAACTCGATCGAATAATCCGGTCTTGCATGGGAGGGATGTTTCATTAGGAACCCATATCAATGGAGTTGGATCGTACTTGAGTAACATGCGCGAAGTTGACCATGATTTGATCCGAAAAGCCAATAAAATTATAGTAGATGATTTTCATGGTGCAAAGGTAGAGGCTGGGGAATTGATTTATGCAATTAAACAAGATGATTGGTCGTTTAGAGAAATTCACGGGGAACTTAAGGATTGTTTAACAGGACAGATATCCAGTAGAGAAAATCGAGAAGAGATTACATTTTTCAAAAGTGTCGGCTCTGCATATTTTGATTTAGCCGTAGCAATTGGAGTATATCGTATGGCAAAAAATAAAGGATTTGGATTGAAAGTTTCCATATAAAAAATCGTGATGTGATACATTATATGCAGTAATTATTTATTTACCTCAAACGGATCCTTGAATTTACTATATACAATAAATGAACATATATTTTCAATGTGTGATAGAACCTAGGTGGTATATTGACTAGAACTTACCTTCTTTTATTTGTTGTCATGGCTTTTGCGGGTTTAAATTTATCCGCATTAGTTGTGTTGGTAAATAATGTACAACCAATTACTCTAACTGCATTCAGAATTTTTATTGCAGGTATATCTGTTCTTATCATGTCTAATAGAATGGGTATTTTCAAATTACCTAATAAACTTGAATGGAAAACGATTATCAATATTACGTTATTTAACGTTGTTTTACATCACTCTTTACTTACGATAGGACTTACAAAAACATCGGGTGTGAATGCTGGAATTATTCAAGGAGCAGGTCCATTAATAACGATGATATTATCTATTATTATATTAAAAGATATTATTACAAAATTTCGCCTGTTAGGGTTTTTGTTAGGATTCATAGGAGTAGTAACAGTTTCAATTTCAAATGCTAATAACTTGTCTAGCGTATCCATTGGAGATTTATGTATCTTTCTCTCCATTTGGTCGCAATCATATAGTTTTATATTAATAAGTAAGTTGAATCCAGATTTTGATCCACGGTTATTAACTGGCTATATGCTTGTCACAGGTTCGCTTTTTGTTTTTATAATGGGGCTTGTGCTGGAAAGGAACTTTTCTCAATTAACTGCCTTATTTTCATGGGACTTAGGCGCAATATTTTTATTTAGTGCAATTATTGCTACAGCATTCGGACATATGATATTTAATGGTGCTATTAAAAAAATAGGTCCAACAGAAACAACAATCTTTCTAAATTTGAGCACACTTTTTGCTGTGCTGGGTGCGGCAATTTTTTTAAGGGAGCCAGTATTTATTTCACATTATATTGGTCTAATATTGATTATTTTTGGGGTTTTTATTGGTCTAGGAACAATAGAATATATGATAAGAAAAAATAAGAGAGGACTCAAATGAGAATGAACGATTTCTTAAAATAGAAAAGGAACCCAATATGTAGTATAAAATTGGATTCCAAAGAAATTATATAATTCTTAAAAAACACACAATTTAGATGGATCGATGAGTAAAAGATGTATTATCCTGTAGCAGAAATACATAGAAACTTAACAGGGCTATCTGTATTATTTTGCCAGTAGTGTGGATTAGTTGCATCAAGAAATATACTATCATTAGAATCTAGTTTATACTTCTCTTTGTCTATTAAAACTGTTAGAGAACCTTCTAGAACGAATAAATATTCCTGTCCTTTATGAGTGATGTTACTCCCACGATTGTCTCCTGGGTTTAAAATGACTAATATCGGGAAAAATAACGGATTTTCCATTGAACCTTTTAAATCTTTATAAATAAATTTATTAGTCTTTAATAAATCGGAATCACTGACCGTTCCTTTTACGATTGAAGATTGCACCTTCCCATTCGACTCTGAAAAAAAATAGGCTGGACTTACATTTAGGGCATCAGAAATTTTCCTAAATGATTCTAATGTAGCAGATGTTTTATTATGCTCTAATTGTGACAGAAAGCTAATAGATAGTTTAGTTTTTTCGGAAATTTCTTTTAATGTAAGGCCCTTTTTTAAACGTAATTCTCGTATTTTAAAGCCCAAGTTTTCATTCATAATAAAGTATCCCCTTTGCTAAAATGTTATATATATAAGCTGCTAATAGTTAATAAAATATGCAGTAATATTATTATACATGAAGAAATTATTTAAGCTGACAAAAACTATATTAAAAGTAAAAAATTTCATAATTATTATGTTTAAACAATTTGAAGAGGAACAATACATTTTAAGCTACATTTAAATATTATTATACACTTATGAATTCAAATGTAAAGTAATTTCAACAAAATAATAAAAATAATTATTTATACAAATACTTTGATTTAATAGGTTTAATTGAATAATATGAATTTAGAATACTAGTTAAGATAATTAGAATATAACTAAACATAGATTACAGTATCACTTAAATTAATTCAATTTATGCTTGGGTCTACTGAACAAAAAACATTGCCATTATTATAATTAATTTTCTCTAATTTACTCAACTGTTTCTTCTTCACTTAATTTTAGTCTTCCATCAACAATATGTGAGCCAAGAGACAAGCGAACGGGGCCCAGGGGTGTCTTTCATCAAGGGTTGTTATATACCTTTTTTGCTTGCCACCTGCGGGATTTTATTGGTTTACTAGTTTTTCTAGACTGTACACCTTTTCCTATCTCTTTGAATGGGGGTAGATGCCATCAATTAAGTAATAAATGAGTAGTTGAAACCCACACTAGAGTACCTCCCAAGAAAGAAATAACGGCGATGATTGATGAAGAAGGATTAAATAATATCCAATCAACAAGATAAGTCAATCCATTAAGGACGCTAAAAAAGAAGGGTAAATTATTTATTGATTCCACTTGTTATGCCAACTGATACCGCTAATCCAACAGACCTTGGTTTATTAAATTATACCGCTTGAAATCCGGAAGCCATCATTGATACATTGCATTTGCCAAATCGTGGTCAACATAAGAAATCGATCACTGATGACTTTTGTATTTTAATTCAAATACCTTTAACATACAAATTTGTTGTACAATAGTAATGAAATTATAAGTTGAAGTTTCCTAATTTAACATGGATAAATAAATCCAATATTTCCATTTTAGTGAAGGACCAAGCATAAAATCTGATATAATAGAAGTAAGCATGTAAGCGATTAATTCAATCTAGTTATCAGACCATTCCTTAATTACTCATTTAAGAAAAGGGTCAGAATTGGAGTGTAGTGATGAAAAAGTTGATTAAAATCATATTAGTTTGTTTAACTTTCCTCGTAGTTGTTCTTTTTGCAAGTGTTGGTTACTTATACATGTTTCGTATATTCGATGCATCCTCACAGGAAAAACATATGAAGGAACTTGAAACAATGTATCATGAAAATTACCAACCGATACATGATTCATCTTTCGTTGACTACGATTTTGATCATAATGACTATAAACTCAATGAAGTCCAATATCTTGCAACCCATAATAGTTATAAGGGATATGGCAGTGAAATTGGGAAATTTTATGTGGGACTTGGGGACAGTTTTGATGAAGCTAGAGCGATGCGCTATAGTTACCATTCATTAACAAGTCAACTTCAAAATGGAATCAGAAGTTTTGAACTAGATTTACGCTACAGGGGAGATGATTTTGAATTAACACATGTTCCGCTCGTTGATGCTAGGACTAATGCTTTAAAGTTTGATTTAGCCTTAGAAGAAATTCGCCTATATAGTGATAATAATCCAAATCATTTACCGATTATTGTTTTAATGGAAATCAAAGATGATTGGATGATTCTAGACCCCTTTTTAAATGAATATGATGAGGATGCATTTATAAAATTAGATACTTTGATTAGTGATACATTTGGTGATGCATTATTTAATCCAAGTGATTTGATTCAACCAGATAAATCATTAAAGCAAACGATACAAACATTAGGTTGGCCAGATTTAGATAGTTTAATAGGGAAGGTCATATTTGTGATGCATCCTAGTAAATTTGTACCAACGTATTATGAAATGGACACAACTCTATTATCACAAAGTATGTTTCCAGGTGTAGATTTTAATAACTTAGATAAAGATTATGCCTCCTTTGTCGTACATAATGATCCAAATGTAGAGGTTATTCAAGAAATGGTTGCTGATGGATTGATAGTGAGAACGAGAATAGATGCGAATTTGACACAAAATGTGGAATACCATAAAAATGTCGTATTGAGTGGGGCACAGATTTTAACAAGTGACTTTACAATTGGTAGGAGTGACTTGGATTCAAGTGAAGCCATTTACTTGGATAACGCCTATACGGTAATTAAAAACCAATTTTTTAAATAACGAGGATTAATGTCGGATAAGATTAAAAATTACCACGAAATGATTTGCTGCAACGTTAAAGTGATCAGCATCCTATTTATCCTAATCATTCCTGGCACTAAATTAAAAAAAATGATATGAGGGGGTTTGCTGAAGAGTGGACCTCGTTTTTTATTGAAAAGTAAACAATAATACGCAACTGGGCGCAATATTTTTATAAATTGATGTTTATAAACATCGATTTTTTATGGTATTTTGAAACTAGGGTTAATTGAGGGATGCGAAAATGGTGGCATGTAAGGTATTATTTAGAGTTTATGTTAATATTAGGTATGATAGATAAGAATCAAATTATAGTGAAAGATGAATAATTATAAGTAAATTAATCATATGACCAAGTAATATATGTTTCATTGGATAGAAAATGCTCGCTTTGTTGTATATATTTAAATTCGAATTTGGTATAATTATTGTAGGAAATGGTTTCCACTAATTGATTAAGTTATTTTTAAATTAAAAAATAATCTTGCATAGTGCATTTTAGGTAATGTTGAACATCAGCATTATATACTATCCTCTAATCCTTTATTGTTTATTGTCATTTCCTTTTTGTATATAATTTTATTATTGAATCTTTATATAAGCTGACAATATTGCAATATAATAAATATATTGCTATTTACAATAAGACTAGGGAGTTGGAGTTTTTGGATAATCAGGAACTAATAGACTTGATAAAAGAATTTCGACAACTTCCCATTGAAACAGAATGAGGAAGTTAAAAAGGATTATCACTTCGATAATCTAGGTAGGTACTATTCAGCTATAAGTAATGAGGCAAATCTGAAAGGGAAGTTATTTGGTTGGCTTGTATTTGGGATCCATGATAAAACACACGAGGTAATTGGAACAGGTTATCGTAACAACCAAGCATACCTTAATAGTTTAAAACATGAAATTGCACAATTGAGATATACACGAAGTATTTATTTCTGATAAACGGGTGATTATGTTTCAAATTCCGGCCGCCCCAAAAGGAACACCAATAAGCTGGAAAGGACATTATTACGGGAGAAATGGAGAATCATTAGTTGCTCTAAATTTGCAAGAGATTGAGACGATTCGAAGCCAACAAAGTAGTAGCGATTGGTCCGCAGGTATATGCGAGGTCGCAACTATAGGAGATTTAGACAGTGAAGCAATTACCAAAGCAAGAATTGAATATGAACGAAAGAATCCGGGTTTGGCCGAAGAAATAGCGAGTTGGGATGATATAACTTTTTTAAACAAGGCTAAAATTACTATTCAAGGGAAAAGAACAAAGGCTGCTATAATTCTTTTAGGGAAATCTGAGTCTGAGCATTTTCTATCTCCTTCAATAGCAAAGATGAGTTGGATATTAAAAGATGAGGATAATATGGAAAAAGACTATCAACACTTTGGTCCACCTTTTTTGTTGAATACGGATAATGTGTTCTCGAAGATTAGAAATCTAAATTACCGTTATATGCCAGATCAAAGTTTATTTCCAATAGAAATCAATAAATATGATTCTTATGTTATTCGTGAGGCTTTACATAACTGTATAGCACATCAAGATTATGAAATGCAAGGAAGAATTAATATTGTTGAGAACCCTGATGAGCTTCTTTTTGTGAATGTAGGAAAGTTTATTCCAAGTTCAATAGAACAAGTGATCAATCAAGATTCGCCCCAGACATATTACCGTAACAGGTTTTTAGTGGAAGCAATGGTGAACCTAAACATAATTGACACCATCGGGAGTGGAATTAAGAAAATGTTTAATCTGCAAAAGAAACGTTTTTTTCCATTACCAGATTATGATTTAAATGAGGAAAAAGTAAGTGTACGAATTTTTGGTAAAATCCTGAATGAAAATTATACAAGGATGCTTATTAATAATACGGATTTTGGATTGGACTTAGTAATGTTATTGGACAAAGTGCAAAAAAACAAGTATATTACTCATGATGCTACGAAAATCCTTAGGAAGCATAAATTAATTGAAGGAAGATATCCTAATCTATATGTTACGGCAAAAATTGCCGCCATTACCGGTGATAAATCAACTTATATAAAAAACAGAGCCTTTGACAAACAACACTACAAGAAACTCATTATGGCTTTTATAAGGCAATACGGAACCGCAAGTCGAAAGGACATTGATGATTTACTATTAGATAAGCTATCCGATGCTTTGGAAATAAAACAAAAAAAGAAAAAGATTTCAAATCTTCTTAGTGAAATGCATAAAAAAGATGGATTAATCATCAATCAGGGATCGAATAAAAAATCGATGTGGGTTGAAAAACGGAACTCCCACTAATTTATTTCTTAAAATACGAATTAGGAAATAAGTTAAGAAATAAAATAAGAAATAAATTCACCTGGCTTTCTGATAAATTCTTTATAATATGCTTTTATAGAGCCCTTTAATAAAAATACTAGCCAGTTATTTATTTCTAAATTATGTTTTGCTTAAGAAATAAACTGGATTAGTAGATACTAACAACCTTTAATTTTTGAATAATGGTTCAATATCTAGAAATAAGAGACTTTTGGGGGAGACCATAAAAATGCTGTATTAAGTGGAGCACAGATTTAACAAGTGACTTTACGATTGGTGGTAGTGACTTGGATTCAGCTGAAGCTATTTACTTGGATAACGCCTATACGTTTATTAAAAACCAATTTTTAAGGAACAAGGATTAATGTCAGGGTAAGGTTAAAAATTACCATGAAATGATTTGCTGCAATGTTCAAGTGACCAGCGTTCTGTTGCCTCTACATCATGGCTGGTAACAAATTAAATAAGAATTGATATGACGGGGTTTGCTGAAGAGTGGGTCCCGTTTTTTCATAAAAATACACACATTTATTTTTCCGAGTAAATAATTGCTAACAGCATCTACATTTTCAGTGGATTTTATTTTCATTTTTCAATGTTAAATCTGGTCAGGAAAGTTCACATGACTTCCCTACATTGATTATCGATAATAACAATCATATATGTTAACTTTTCCATGAGTCTAGATAAGGACCAGCAAGCTAGATAAATACAATTCCTAATAATACAGATGAAGAAAAAAGACGAATGGACATTATTTTAAAATGAAGAAGTTTATTCCCTTCAAACATAATAAAAATAATTTGCATGTTCTATGACTTATTTTAAAAGAGGAAAATGAGTATAATAGTTATTAACATGATTACTTGAGGGATTGCCATGCATGACTATAAACAGTTACAAGAAGAAAACTTTTATTTAAAAAAGCTAATTGCCACATTAATGCAACAGCATAAATCAGGTAATTATTCTAATATACTGACAAAAAAATCCTCTTTATCAGAAAAAATACAATTATTAAAGGATTTATTTCAAGGTAGGTCAGATGTATACGCAATTCGTTTTGAATCCATGGATGGAAGAAAGGGCTATATGCCTGCACGGGCCTCTAGTAGTCAGTCACAAAGTAAAAACAGTCAGCAAGAACATGGAAATACGCTCCCTTTAACGAGTCAAGTATTAATCGATCATATATCGGGGAAAAAGACGGTTGGGATTTACCCATTGTTGCTAAATAATAAATGTCATTTTTTAGCGATTGATTTTGATGGAGGGAATTGGAAATCAGATGTTCGTGCATTTTCTGACACATGCAAAACCTATAACGTTCCATACCATATAGAAAGATCAAGGTCGGGAAAGGGTGCACATATTTGGATTTTCTTTACGGAAGCGATATCTTCTGAAACGGTTAGAACTTTAGGGATGACAATTTTAAAGGAAACGAAGAAAAGAGATGTATCTTTTAAGTTAGATTCTTTCGATCGATTATTTCCTAACCAGGATGTTATGCCTGAAGGTGGTTTTGGAAATCTTATTGCACTTCCTTTACAAAGAAAGCCAGGAATGAAGGGGAATAGTCTATTTGTAGATGAACATTTAAATCCTTATCCAGATCAGTGGATGTATTTGTCAACTGTACGTAAAATGAAGACCTCGGAAGTAAGAAATGCCCTTCGTTCTATGGGGAGTGAAAGCCATTTTCTCGAATCGATGACAAAAGAGGTAGTTACTCATCTTAAAAATGGTATTCATATCGAAAAGGGCATATTACCCCTATCGATTGTAGATAAAATTTACTCATTAGCTTCATTTAGTAATCCAAACTATTACAAAGCAAAACACAATAGATTTTCCGTTAAAAATATTCCACGAGTAATTCAGTGTACAGATGAAACGCAAAATAATTTAATTATTCCTCGTGGATGTTTAAAGGAATTGCTTGACCTATTCAACGAACTATCAATAAAAGTAAATATAATAGATGAGCGATTTTATGGTGATAAAATACAAGTGGACTTTCATGGGACCTTATCTATTGGTCAGGAGGAGGCAAAAGAAAGTTTGCTTGAGCACAAAGACGGTGTCCTTGTAGCTACAACAGGTTTTGGTAAGACAGTCGTTGCAGCTGCCATGATTACAAGGCGAAAAGTAAATACACTTGTCATTGTTCATCGTACACCGTTGCTCGAACAGTGGAAGGAAAAACTATCTTCATTTCTTAATATTCCGGTTTCTTCCATTGGTCAAATTGGTGGTGGGAAAAACAAAGCAACGGGATTTATAGATGTTGCAACAATTCAAAGTTTATATTATCGTGGAAATTTAAAATCAATTATCACACAATACGGTCATATAATTGTTGATGAATGCCATATTATTTCTGCTGTTACTTTTGAAGCAGTTCTTAAGCAAGTTCGTCCTCAATTTATTTTAGGCTTGACCGCGACTCCTAAAAGGAAAGATGGATTACACCCAATTATTTCAATGCAATGTGGACCAATTCGTTATCAAACAAATGCAAAGGAACAAGCAAAAGTCCGTCCTTTTATCCATCGACTCAATCCAAGAAAAACAAATTTCAGTACGAAAGAAACACGATTTAAGGAAATTTGTGATGAATTGACATTTAATAAGGACAGAAATGACCAAATTTTTAATGATGTTTTACATGCTTTAGAAGCAAGGAGATCACCCATTATTTTAACTAACCGTATTCAACATTTAGAAATCCTATCTCAAATGTTTCAAAACTTTACTAAAAACATTATTGTGTTTTCAGGAAATAAAAGGAAAAAGGATTTGAATTTATCGTTTGAAAGGCTATCAGAGATCCCAGAACAAGAGGAACGTCTTATTATTGCGACAGGAAAATATATTGGGGAAGGTTTTGATGATCCTCGGTTAGATACGTTATTTTTAACGATGCCAATATCTTGGAAAGGAATGCTACAACAATATGTTGGGCGCCTACATAGATTACATAAAAATAAAGAAGAGGTTCAAGTATATGACTATGTGGATGAACAAGTTCCATATTTGAAAAGAATGTACAAAAAACGGTTAAAAGGTTATAAAGCAATGGGATATGTAAATAGTAATGAAGAATCAAGTTCAGAGCAGATGAGGTTGTTTTAAATTAGGACCTATGTATATATTAATTGTGGTAAATTGACAATGCGGAACATCAAGCGGATTTATTTATTATCCAGATTAACTACTATATAAATGAAATATAATTTAGATAACAGTTATTATCTGTTATAATTTAAACAAGGTGGTGTATAAATAATGTCGGAAAAACAAGATAGTACGCCAAAGAGGAAATTTGCTTGGGCTGATAAATGGGTTATGATGACCGGGGATCGAGCGAGAATTGATGCGAAGGCAAACAATACGTATATTGTCTACAAAAAGAATGGTATTTTGGTTAAGGAATATCCTGATGGTAATACAGTACCTTTAATAAATGGGGATAATCTTGATGCATAAGCATAAACCAATGTTTTATGTTTTTGCTGGAAATAACGGGAGTGGAAAGAGTACAATTCGTAATCTTTTGATTGATAAAATCGGTGTTGAAGTCAATATAGATCCAGATGCAATCGCTAGGAGGATAGACCCAATTAATCCAGAATTAAAAAGAATATCAGCTGGTAAAGAAGTTATAAATTCAGTTTATAAACATATCAGAGAGGGTACAAATTTTTCTGTTGAGACAACGCTTGCGGGTGGTAACGTTATTAGGCAAATACTAAAAGCAAAGGAACAAGGCTATAAAATCATCATGTTTTATGTGGCGCTAGATGATGTAACTCAAAATATTAATCGTGTAGCAATGAGAGTAAAAAATGGTGGCCATGATATACCGACTAAGGATATACTTAGGAGAAGTAAAACATCCTTTGCTCAACTATATAGATATGCTAAAATTATTGATACCTTAGTGGTGATTGATAATAGTTCGGATGATGGAAAAATTATTTTAGAAATCAATAATGGATTCTTAACTTTTGAATCGGGTCATTTGCCGGAATGGGCAATTCCTGTTAAAAAACAATTTGAATTTCAGTGACGTTTTCCGAGATTGGTATAGTTTTATGGACATTGGTTAAAATACGATGATCAAATTAAGTTTGGTATAAATAAAATATAACCAAAATTATTCATTTGAATAGTAGTTTGTTAAGTCCGAGGATGTTTTGGTTTAAATTTAAGTACCATGTTAAATTAATATAATTGAAATGATGTGGTTTGCTGAGAGGTAGACCCTATTTTTATACCGATGAATAGTATTTTAACTATTAACTGAGTAAATTTCATAATTCTGAGCCCTTATAGGACAAGGGTTTAAAACATTGAAA
>DAMCTP010000060.1:0-15285 GCA_032113595.1 Pseudogracilibacillus sp. | reverse complement strand
TGGAATTTCAACACCATCCTCATCAAAACCCGACGCAAGGGACTTCTTGCGTTGGGATTTCATCGCCATCTACATCAAAAACAGACGCAAGGGACTTCTTGCGTTGGAATTTTAATAAAAAACAAGTAATACTCTAACGCGAGACAGTTCTTGCGTTTGAATTTTAACGTAAAATGAGCAAAAATTTTACGAGAGACACCCTTGCGTTTGAATTTTGATCAAAAAAGGTAAAACCCTAATCGTGGAAGTCCCTCATTAGGGTTTTTGAGAAGGCATGTTAACCTCCATTTAAATTAGGGAAACCAACCGAAAATGGATGAAGGATTTAAAATAAATTTAAATAATTCCATTGATTTGTTGTATGTTTTTATGGATTAATTTTTGGTATTACCTTAGTATGGGCAATCATATCACCCAAATGTCGTTTATCTTTTCTAAATAATCCCATTAGTAGTAAAATAATTCCAAGAACCATACCTAAATTAGCAATCACAATAGAACTTATATTGAAATCGTGATACATACCATGGATGACACCAATATGACCTAACTGCCAAGGTAAAAATTTGACAATATTTCTTAATAAACTATGGCTGAAATTTTTATGTGCAAATGTCAATTCCAATTTCGCAACCCTTTTTCCAATAGATCCTCTTTTATAAAAATCAAAGTAAGAGAAAATTAAAATGATAGGTATTACAGAAGTAAATGTAGCAATAAGTTGTGCTTGTAATTCCGTGTAATTAGGAATGCCACCCCATATAAGGAACGTCAAACCAAAATTCACCAAAAATAACAGTACTAAATAAGCGATTATAACGAGATAATCAACTACCAATTCTATGATTCTCTTCTTTATTGGAATATAATTCATACGCCACCCCTACTCATTTATCATACTCAAATCAGTATTTCACCTAACAATTAGTTATTCCTATTCCCTAATAATTTCCCTACCGTTTGTGTATTTGTTTAATAACCGCTCAAGCTTTTCCTTTGTCACTAGTGATGTAATAGCGACACTTGTTGTCATCAATTTTATGTTAATTTTAAATTCATAACCATCATTGACATCCTTCGAATAACCATAAAATCGATGGTTAACGTTAATCGGGGAAAATTGATACGATTTAATTCTTTTCCAACGGATAAATTGGCTTCCACTCAAAATACCATCATCTAAAACAGCAAACAAATTAAATAATTGATATGAATTTGCGATTGGCAAAAAAATTAATAAATATAGTGTCCAATTAAACATTGAAAAAAAAGCACCTAAAATAAACATGATAGTAATAAAAATAAGTAAGACCGAATGAATTAAAATTGCTGGCCATTGCCCAGTATATGTCGGCTCATATAATGGTTTACCGGGATACTTTTTAATACTGTCAGCATCTTCTTTGTTGATAGGAAATATCTTCTCTTTTTTTAATTTGACTAATACGGTAATGAAACGATATGTGTACAAAATAATGACAATGAAAAACAAGACATCCATCACTATTTTCATAGGTTACCCCTCCTATACCATGTGAATTAAGACAACTTCGTCATGACCCCGTAAATCGTAACAGGTTTGTCACTTTCATTGATAAACCCTACCTTTTCCTCCGACGAAAATTGAATAACATCATTTACTCCAACGTGGAATTCCTTTTCATCGACAAGTAATGTCCCGTGTCCCTCAATCACGTGCAAATACAACTCTTTATCGGGATGGGCGTGAGATTTCATCACTTGTCCTGGTAAGAAGTTTAAATAAAATGCTTGGCTCCGTGGATTTTTTATCATATCAATTTTCGTAAATCTATCTTCATTAAAAACTTTCGCTTCATTTCCTTTATAAAATTCCAATTTAATTCATCTCCTAAATAAATTAGATTTATAACTATTTTAACATATTGCCTCAGAAAGAAATGTATCATTTCTTTATTAGTAGTTTTCCTTTGACATCATGTTATAATAATCACATCATTAAAAGGAGCGATTTTTTTGATACATAAGGAGATTTTTATGGGATTTATCTTTATTCCGTTAATCCCTGCATTCATTTTATTTTTAATGGGTATTTTAAAACAATTAAAAAGAAAACATTGGATAAAAATTGAAGCTGTTTCTATTGAGGAAAGAGCTGTAGGACTCGGTTACCCTCGACCGATTGTTGAATATGAAATAGATGGCATCGTATATAGGGAGAAATCTAATGTTAGTCAACGTTTTTATATTCGTCCCGGGAAAAAAGTTCAAATATTCTACAATCCTGAAGAGCCAAACAAAATGATTATTGATACCTTTATCCAACGTGGTTCCATCTACTTTTTAATTGGTGGGTTTTTTATGTTCTTCTCATTAGCAAGTGCAATATTTTATTTTATTACTACTTACTTCTATTCACCTTTGGGAATTTCATAGTGAAGAAATAACAAAATGAACTAGCCGAAAAGGGAATGTATATTCCTTTGTGTTTTACTTATGTATGCTCTCTAAGGCATTCATCTCCCCCTTCGCTTGCTTAGAGGAGGGAGTTTTCTGTCAATAATTCAGATAAAAATTTATCATAAACTATGTTTGATACGGACATTAAATTTCACAACAGAAAGCAGGGAAACGAAATGATTGATTTACGAAGTGATACGGTAACAAAACCTACGGATGAAATGAGACAAGCAATGATGAAGGCAGAAGTTGGTGATGATGTTTATGGTGATGATCCGACAGTTAATCAATTAGAGGAAAGGGCTGCCAAGGTACTTGGTAAGGAGGCGGCCATCTTTGTTACCAGTGGCACACAAGGCAATCAAATTGCTGTACTTACTTACACAAATCCGGGAGAAGAAATTATTTTAGAACAAGATTCCCACTTATTTTATTATGAAGTTGGTGGAATTGCTGCCCTGGCAGGTGTACAAACCCGTCCATTAAAGGGTATACGTGGCCAAATTGCTATTTCCGACATAAGAGCATCAATTAGGGACGATGATATTCATTTACCTAAAACGAGTTTAATAAGTATTGAAAATACTCACAACCGTGGTGGAGGAGTTGTTTTACCAATAAGTTATATGGAGGAAGTATATCAACTAGCCCAAAGCCATCGTATTCCCGTCCACTTGGATGGGGCAAGAATTTTCAACGCTGCTGTATTCTTGGGAGTCCCCGTTAAGGAACTAACTAAATTTTCGGACAGTGTGCAAGTATGTCTTTCAAAAGGGTTGAGTGCTCCAGTCGGCTCAATTCTTGCTGGACCTAAATCATTTATCGACAAAGCCCGTAAAATTCGCAAACGTTTAGGTGGTGGCATGCGGCAAGCTGGTGTTATTGCTGCCCCCGGTTTAGTTGCACTAAATCAATTGGTCAATCGGCTAAAGGAAGACCATGACAATGCCACAATGCTCGCTGAAGGTTTGGCAGAAGTCAATGGGATAGAGATTAATTTAGAAAATGTGGAAACAAATATGGTTTATATTAATTTACAAAAAATGCACATTAAAGCAGCTGATTTTGTAAAAAAGTTAAATAAACATCACATTTTAGCGAATGCAGAAGGTGCTCACACCGTCCGTTTTGTCACCCATCGGGGAATTACTGAGCAAAATATTGAGACAGTCATTGAACACATCAAAAAAATAGTAAAGAATTTATAAAAATTAATATAAAAATCTCCCACATCTATTTTGTGGGAGATTCATTCTTTATTCCTTTTTCGATAAGGCAAGTGCATTTTTGAAATCTTTCAATGTTCTCGATGGCCCATACATGAGGACGCCACCACGGTAAATTCGCGCACCTAACCAACCTAATAAACCGATTGTTAACATGAGTATGCCAATCGAAATGGCAATTTCCCAAACAGGAACATCTAACATTCCAACCCGTAAAAACATGATCATTGGTGAGAAAAATGGAATGTATGATGTCACCGTAATAAACTTAGCTTCCGGCATACTTAATCCGAACATGGCAATAAAA
Organism: Pseudogracilibacillus sp.; assembly: GCA_032113595.1. GTDB lineage: Bacteria > Bacillota > Bacilli > Bacillales > Amphibacillaceae > Pseudogracilibacillus. Next base: position 11,313 of record DAMCTP010000060.1, on the reverse strand, counting down.
AATGCAATCATAATCAGCATAATCATCGGAAATAGTAATTGCTGCACATCTTCCACTTTACTAACAAGTGAGCCAAGCATTGCAGCAATTGTTGCATATAGCAAATACCCCAACATGAAGAACACAACAGCATATACGTAAATACTAATCGATGTGCCAGTAAAACCAAACACTTCAAAAAATCCTTCCGTATATTCCTCCATTTTTGATGAAAGAAGTAGATAACCAGCAGCAAAAAATACTAAAATTTGTGTTAATCCTACTAAAGCAATACCAATAATTTTGGCAAACATATGAATGACAGGTGGGGCACTAGAAATTAAAATTTCCATTACCCTAGAAGATTTTTCTGTAGCGACATCCATTGCAATCATTTGTCCATAAATAATGATGGCCATGTAAAGAACGAACAACATAATGTAAATAATACCACGTGCCTCACTTAACTCTTCTTCTGATTTCGCATCCTTATTTAGGGCAATTGTTTCAAAAGGAACAGCCTCATTCATTTGCCCAAGTACTGATTCATCAATACCTGCCTCAACTGTGACTAACGATATCTTGATTTGTTGTAATTGTTGTTCAATCATGGCTTGTTCAAATGTCTCATTACCACTATTTGACATATAGGTCGCTTTCGGAAAATGTTGTTCATCTTCACTTAAAACGAGCAATGCTTCAAACTTATCCTCTTTCACAGCTTCCTTTCCTTCGTCAATTGTTCCGGTAAAATGGGTTAAATCAGCATCCTCTGTCACTGCTTTAAAATTTCCTTCGAGAATATTATAAAGTTCATTTGTCTCATCAATGACAGCGATTTGTTCTACTTTTTCATCATCACCAGCAAATAAATCAATAATTTTTTCGATATTTGCAACCCCGACTAAAAATAATATTACGATGAGCGTTGTAATTATAAATGCTTTTGATTTAATACGGCTAAAATAAGTATGACCTAGTACAATTCCGAATTTATTCATAGCTAGCACCTACTTTTTCGATAAAAATATCATTTAAGGATGGTTCTTCAATTTCGAATTTTCGAACAATCCCTTTCCCTTGTATTTGCCCTAAAATTTCTTGAGCTATTTGTTCATCATGTATTTGTAATTCACAGCCATTCACTGTCGTTTGAAAATCAACAACTCCATTGGCATTTTTCAAAAAATCGATAGATTCATCCATATGGATAATTAATTTTTTCTTACCGTGTGATCGCTTTATTTCCCGTAAATTTCCTTTAACAACTGCTTTTCCTTGTTGTAAAATACAAACATTTTCACATAATTTTTCAACATGGTCCATTTGGTGAGATGAAAAAACAATGGAAGTGCCTTTATCTTTTAAATCGATAACGGCCTCTTTCAACATTTCAACATTAATTGGGTCTAAGCCGGAAAAAGGCTCATCCAAAATGAGAAGCTCTGGTTTATGAATGACAGCAGAAATAAATTGGATTTTTTGCTGATTTCCTTTCGACAGTTCTTCAACCTTTTTATTTAAATAATGAGAAATATTAAATCTATCCAGCCATTTTTCCAATGCTAATGATGCATTATGTGCCGTCATACCACGAAGTTTCCCTAAATAAATTAGTTGTTCTTTCACTTTTAACTTTGGATATAATCCTCTTTCCTCGGGTAAATAACCAATTAAATGACTAATACCATATTTAATTGATTTCCCATTCCATAAAATTTGACCATCTGATGGGTCGAGCAAATTTAATATCATTCGGAATGACGTTGTCTTTCCAGCGCCATTTCCTCCTAAGAATCCGAACAATTCATTCTCCGGAATATCTAAAGATAACTCATCAACGGCTATATTTTTACCGAATCGTTTTGTTACATTTTCTAATTGTAGAACCAAAACATACACCCCTTAATTTGAAATTTAACGGTTAATAAACCAATTATTTTCATATATTTAAATACTATATTTTCACCCTAAGACTACTTTCCCGATCTATTTATATAAATAAGACGACAAAATAATACCGACAATAGCCCAAGTTCCTAAGTGAATAAACAATAATATGCCTAGGACCAAGGAAACTGTTAATGGTATACCGATTAAGTGAAGAGTGAACAAAATATAAATCGAAAACAGTGTGGCATACCATGCAATAGATCGTGATTTTATCCAAATATGCTGATGGGTTTCATCTAAACCACGTTGTTTTTTTGCCAACCTTCTACCTAGAAATAACCCAACCAGTCCCATAAAAGCACCACCAAACAATCCAATTAACCCGGCAATTTGTCCTTCCACTACTCATCCTCTCCTTCCCTAAATACAAAGACATCTTCAATAGACAGATTAAATTGTTTGGCAATTTTGAAGGCCAACTGTAGAGATGGATTATATTTTCCACGCTCAATCGCAACGATTGATTGCCTGGATACTCCAACCATTTGAGAGAGTTCCTGTTGTGTCAATTGATGTTGTTCCCTTAAAGCCCTTATTCTATTTTCCATTTCAATTCCTCTTTCATCAAAAGACAAGTTTACTTTACATTTTATATGGCGGATTTAAATATGTCAAGTAAACTTTACAATCTTGTTTTGATATTGTTTAAATCTTTATTTTTCTATCCCAACATGGCATAATAAAGAAAAGTTGGATTTTAGGTTTTTAAATAATATCAATTTCAAAATATTTTAATCTAATGTGGGAGGAATATTCATTGCAAAACTATGTACTTACAGTCTTTTCTAAAAAAGGCGAGAAGTTATTAGATGAATCTTTTGAAGCGGAAAACGATGAGCAAGCGAAAGAAATTGGGACAAAACGTTTAATAGAAGAAAATTATGATGAGTATACACATCGTTGTGTTTCACCAAATGCACGATTAGTTTTATTCCATAGATAATGAAAATGGATGTCACACAGGATTAATAAACAGAATATTTCCTGACGACATCCATTTTTTTATGATTTAGATTGATTTGATTGTTGTTGGGCAGAATGTATAAGACGTTTTGTTATTTCACCGCCAACAGATCCATTAGCCCGGGATGTCGTTTCAGATCCTAATTGAACGTTAAACTCTTGTGCAATTTCCATTTTTAATTGATTGATGGCATTTTCAACTCCAGGTACAACAAGTTGATTTGAACTATTTCGATTAGCCAATTTATTCACCTCCACAGTATTATTGTGAACGTTTTATTAGCTAATATGATTTAATTTTAATGGCAAAGTAGGAAAGATTTCCGTAAAACATTTACATTTGTTGCGTTTACTTGAAAAATACAAATTAATGATAATTAACCTATGGGTTAGTGACAGATACTACAGATTCATTGCTAACTCGTCAGTTTTCTCCAAGGTTAGTTACATTCGCATTGAAAAAACTTACCACACACTATTCAATAAAAAAATAAAAGTGTCAAACTTGTGTCTGTCCAAGCACACCACATTTAACACCCTCATTTTATGCAAATTATCAATTTTACAACGGATGAGTCATTTCCTTTGGAACGACATATTTGTCAAACTCTTCTTCCGTTAATAAATTTAGCTTAACAGCTGCTTCCTTCAATGTCGATTGATCCTCAAACGCTTTTTTAGCAATCTTCGCTGCATTTTCATAACCAATATGAGGATTTAGTGCTGTTACTAACATAAGTGAATCATTTAAAAATGTATCAATTTTTTCTTCATTTGGTTCAATTCCACGAACACATCTTTCCTCAAACGATAACATTCCATCAGCTAATAATTGGGCTGATTGTAAAAAATTATAAGCAATAACCGGTTTAAATACGTTTAACTCAAAATTCCCCTGGCTTGCTGCAAATCCTACTGCTGCATCATTTCCCATTACTTGGGTTACAATCATTGTCAACGCTTCACTTTGTGTAGGATTAACCTTGCCAGGCATAATAGAGCTACCTGGTTCATTTGTTGGAATCGTAATTTCCCCCAAACCTGAACGTGGTCCACTTGCTAGCCAGCGTATATCATTGGCAATTTTCATTAAGTCCGCCGCTAAAGCCTTCAACGCTCCATGAGCAAAAACAGCTTCATCATAGCTCGTTAATGAGTGAAATTTCACTGGTTCAGAACGAAACGAACGATTAGTTAACGTACTAATTGCTTCACTCACTCTTTCGGCAAATTCAGGATGTGCATTCAAACCAGTTCCAACTGCTGTTCCACCTAAAGCGAGATCTTTTAAATGTTCTGCACTTTCGGCAATCATTTTTTGGGTTTTTTCTAACATCCGATGCCAACCGCTTATTTCCTGACCTAACGTAATCGGTGTAGCATCCTGGAGATGTGTCCGACCAATTTTCACAATATCCTTAAAATCATTTGCCTTTTTCCCAATCGTTTCTTTGATGACACTAATTGCTGGTATGACAATATCCTCTAATTTAAGTACAAAAGCGACATGAAGTGCAGTTGGATAAGTATCATTAGAACTTTGTGATTTATTTACATCATCATTTGGGTGCAAAACAAGGTCACTTCCTTGTTCTTTCAACCACTCATTTCCAACATAAGCAATCACTTCATTGACGTTCATATTTGATTGTGTACCACTTCCAGTTTGCCATACAACTAACGGAAAATGATCATCTAATTTATTCGCTAAGATTTGTTCTGCTGCATAGGCAATTGCCTCATATTTTTGCTTCTCTAACAAACCTAAATCACTATTTACTTTTGCTGCGCTTTTTTTTACAATTGCAAAGGCTTGGATAATTTCCTTTGGCATTTTTTCATTTCCAATCGGGAAATTTTGCCGACTTCTTTCTGTTTGTGCCCCCCAAAATTTATCCGCTGGAACCTTCACTTCTCCTATTGTGTCATGCTCGATACGAAAATCCATGTCAATTCCTCCTAAGGACCTTATATAATGTAATGTATCCGTAACAATTGTATCAAATATTCATGGACATTTGCACTTATTGCATTCTTTCCTATTGCTTTAAGAAGATTATGAATTTTGTTATTCCTTCTAATAGATCCCTAACCAAAAAACCGTGGGGGTTTATCCCACGGTTAATCATGATTGGCGTAAATGTTATATAAAATTTTTGTACAATTCACTATATTTTATAAAGGCTTTTTCATCCTTTTTGTCGATTGATTCGTTGATTCGATCAACGATAAATTGTTTATTCCATTCAAAGCATAATTCATCAAGTAACATTCTAGAAGTTATCTTAATATCGAATGGAACGTCACGCTTAGCAATCAGTACTCCTCCCCTATAACGGAAAAATCGATATTTTAGTACATGCTTTTTCATGGAATTCTCCCCCTTTAATCGTGTTATTACCATTATACAAATTTTCAGAATAATTGCAACTATTTGACCATTGTGATTTCACCTTAACCCGAAGTTTTAGACTCCTCGGGATCAATGTTTCTGAATGCTAAAAAGCCCGCTGCTAAAGCAAATATTGTTAACATACTCACAATCCAAAAAATATTCTTTTTCATTAAAATGGCAATAATCGGGGGACCACTTGCCACACCAATAAATCGCATCGAACTATAAATTGACGTAATTATCCCACGTACATCTTTTTCTAAACTCTCAGTAATTAACGCATCTAAGCTTGGTAAGGCCATGCCGATTCCTGTTCCACAAATGAGAAAAATAATTAATAAATAAATAAAATGGTCTGTGAAAGAAATGACAGCAACCGAACAGCCTGTTAACACAATTCCGACAAATGATACCCATTTCATGACCCGTAAATTGTCCTGCACCTTTTTCCCAGCAATATATGAGGCAAGGGATAACGCTAACAATGGGATGGCTAACAACAGTCCTTTTTTTATCCCGTCAAAATCGAATTTATCTTCCAAAATACTCGACAAGTAAAATAAAAATCCAAATAAAATAAACATTAATATAGCACCGATAATAAAAATAGCAATGAGCCACCTTTTGTGGGCTTTAAAAACATCTTTGATTTGTTGCCAATAAACTTGGAATTCCAATGGCTCCTCTTCATTTTCTTGCTTATTTTTAATGAGAAAAGTGATTAATAAAACCGACACTAAACAAAAAATTGGAATTGAGAAAAATGGCATAAACCAAACGATTAAGGTTAATGCTGAACCTAAAATTGGGCTCAGCACTTTTCCAACCGTATTTGAAGTCTCAATAATACCGAGAGTGGCACTCGCCTCTTTATCACGTTGAAACATATCACCCACTAAGGGCAAGACAACTGGCATAGCGCCAGAAGCCCCTATCCCTTGCAAAATCCTTCCAACTAACACCATAGCAAAGGCATTATCCATCTTCCAAGATGCGATACCAGCAATTAACCCCCCAATTCCTGTAATAATTAATGCCGGGACGATTACCTTTTTCCTCCCGAATCGATCAGATAAATAACCTGCAAGTGGAATAAATATGATTGCAACGATTGAATATACCGTTATAATGTAACTCGATTGGAGCTTTGAAATGTCTAATTTTTTTTCCATCAACGGTAGGATTGGAATAAGCATGGAATTACCCAAGGTCATAATAAGTGGTACAGAAGAAAGCGAAATTATTGCCCAACGTTTTTCATCATTATCCATCTAAGTATCGACACCTTTTATGTATGTACTTTAAGTATCAATATTATGCACATCCAATTAATAAATATGCTAAAAAAAACACCTATATATGATAGGTGAAGAAGAACTCTATTTTGAAAAAAATTTATGGTAAATTTTATAGTAATTAAAACGTTTAAAATGTCAGTAAAAATACCGCCAATATCGATCCGATAACAACCAAAACAATATTTAACCCAAAATAAGCCAGTGCAATAGCAACTAAAGCACCAATAATACCAACGTGTGGGGCACCTTCCTTCACGGAAAGAATTGCCGGAAAAATTAACGCTCCTAGGGCGGCATAAGGAATTGATTGCAGCCACCGGTTCATCCAATCACGAAATTCAAATGAATTTACGATAAAAGCAGGGATGAATCGTGGAATCATTGTTGCCAACCCCATCCCAATAATGATGAAAAATATAATCATTTGTTTTTCTCCTTTAGTAGAAATATCCCACAAAATGCCCCTAGAATGGTTCCGATGACAATTGACCAACCACTACTTAAAAATTGACTTGCAATGCCATTAATGAGCATCGCAATTAACGCGATGAGTCCTACCTTTAATTCCTTTTTAACAGATGGAACTAACAACCCGATAAACATGGCATAAAGAGCAATCCCCATACTTTGACTTAGTTTTTCGGGAATGACTTCCCCGACTATCCCCCCAAAATATGAGCCAAAAACCCATGCAGAATAGGCTGATAGGATAATAGCAGCATAAAAAAATGCTGAATTCTTTTTATTACGCTGATTTTTATTTAAGGCCGAAACTGCAAAGGTTTCATCTGTTAAGCCTAAAGAAAGAGCAAAACGGGTTCTTAGTAAATAATGGTCCCTTACTTCATTCATAAATGATAGACTCATGACAAAGTGGCGTAAATTTATAATTAAGGTCGCAACAATAATTTCAACTGCGGTTGCTTGGGCAACAATCATATTAACCGCCATAAACTGACTAGCACCTGCAAACACAAATGCACTCATAAAGGTCAATTCAAAAACGGTTAAACCAGCTTGTGAAGCTAATACACCATAAGTGATGGCAATTGGAATATATCCAAGCATAATGGGGAATCCAACTTGAAGGCCTTTTTGAAACATCACAATTGCATCTGAATACCTTTTAGCTCTTTCCATCCCCATCCACATTTCCTTTCTAATTCATGAACAGATTTTATCTCTTTAAATCTTTCATTAGTAATAATTTAACTTTTTTAAAAAAATGCCCCAATTCTCGTTATAAAGGTTGGTCCTGATCTGTTATGATAAACGGACCATCTTTTGTAATGGCCAATGTATGTTCGTATTGAGCGGAACGACCACGATCTAATGTTCTAGCCGTCCAATGATTAGTATCCATTTTACTTTTCCAGGTACCTTCATTAATCATTGGTTCAATCGTAATGACCATACCTTCCTTCAGTCGTATTCCTTTATTTGGTTCTCCAAAATGTGGAATATGTGGTGGCTCATGAATTGTCGGTCCAATGCCATGGCCTGTAAATTCTCTTACGACAGAAAATCCTTCTCCTTCAGCATAAGTTTGAATCGCATGACCGATATCACCGATTCTATTACCAACTTGTGCCTGTTCAATCCCTAAATATAATGATTTTTTCGTTACATCTAATAACCTTTTACCTTTCTCATCGACAGTTCCTACTTCATAAGTCCATGCTGAATCGGCTAGGCCACCATTTAAGTTAACTACCATGTCAATCGTCACAATATCCCCATCTTGTAACGGTTCCTTTCTTGGAAATCCGTGACAAATTTCATCATTAATAGAGGCACAAGTTGCATAGGGATAATCCTGAAAGCCTTTCTGCTCAGGAGTAGCCCCATGATCCAATAGATATTGTTCGACAAATGTATCAATTTCCATCGTTGTGATACCTGGTTGTATCATTTTAGCGACTTCTTTATGAACTTTGACAAGTAATTTTCCTGCTTCATGCATCTGTGCAATTTCACGTTTGCTTTTTCGAGTAATCACATTCATTCCCCTAATCTATTCATTCTCCAAAGTTTAGTTTAACATAAACAATGAATTTTTTGATAAAAATAGCACACGATAAGATGTTAGAGCATCCCCGTGTGCTATTTAGCAAGGTATTTGGCATGTATGATTTTTATAAATCAGTAAAATGATACACGTGACCATTTTGAATCTGAGTAGGTTCATATAAAAAGTCCACTAAAGCATTTGCAACAATTCCCGGATTTACTAGTTGATTTTGTGCTTTATAAAATTTAAAAGTTGCTACATCGGAAAATTGTTCACTCGTAACATCCCTTATTTGTGCTTGCATATCAGTGTCCATTATACCCGGGCTAAATGCGATTATTTTATTTTTAGTATTTTTTTCTGCTTGTTCAAGTGCCACCGTCTTTGTATACATATTAATACTTGCTTTTGAACTACAATAAGCACTCCATCCACTAATAGGCCTTTCCGCGGCCCCACTTGAAATATTCACACCGATAAACTTAAATTGTTTGCTATTAGCAACCGTCATTATTTCATTCAGCAAGATAATTGGTGCCACCACATTAATGTGATAATGTAACTGTAAATCTACTGCTGTTACATTTTCAGCACGATCTATTGGTGCAACAATCGCTGCATTATTAATCAGATAAAGCGTATCGATTGACATTCGGTTCAATTCGGTCTTCACCCGTGAAAGCGAGCTCTGCAAATCCTCCGGTTTCGTTAAGTCCGCCGATATAAATGTGTAAGATTGCCCTTTCGTTACTAAGTGTTTTAAGTCTTCATTATCAGTTCTAGAAATCCCGATGACAGTCATTTTTTCTCGTAAAAACTTTTCTGCTAATGCTTTTCCTAATCCTTTTGATACACCTGTAATGATTGTTACTTTCATCAGTTTCTATCCTTTCCTGGATAACTTATTTCACTTTTAATCTAATCCAATTGACACATATTGAGTTTCTAGAAATGAGTCCATTCCTTCATGACCACCTTCACGACCAAATCCACTTTCTTTCATGCCTCCAAAAGGAACTTGGGCAGCAGAAGGTAGACCATCATTCCAACCGACAATACCATAATCTAAGGCTTCTATTAATTTCGTACCTCTAGCAATATCTTTCGTAAACACATAAGCTGCTAAACCGAATGGCGTGTTATTCGCTAAACGGATTGCTTCTTCTTCTGTTTCTACCTTTTGAATTGGTGCAATTGGACCAAAAGTTTCCTCATTCATAATGACCATTGATTCTGTCACATCTCTTATGACAGTCGGTTGATAGAAACTGCCTATATCACCGTGACGCTTTCCACCTGTCACGACAGATGCCCCTTTACCAACAGCATCTTTTACTTGATTGTCGACTTTTTCCAAACCTTCCTCATTAATTAATGGTCCGATATCTACTGATGTATCGATTCCTTCACCTATTTTTAATGCTTGTACAGCCTCAGAAAACCCTTTGATAAATTGTTCATATATCGCCGATTGAACGTAAATTCTATTTGCACAGACACACGTTTGGCCCGAGTTTCTAAATTTGGAACTGAGGACACCCTTAATTGCCTGATCCAAATTAGCATCATCTAAAATAATAAATGGTGCATGACCACCGAGTTCTAACGACAATCTCTTTACTTGGTTAGCACTTTGTTCAATAAGTATTTTCCCAACTTCTGTTGAACCAGTAAAAGTAATTTTTCTCACTTTTTCATTATTCATTATTTCCCCGACTATTTTGGATGATGACCCAGTGACCAAATTAATCACTCCTGGGGGGAAGCCAGCCTTCTCCACTAAATCCATAAATTTCACTGCTGTTAATGGACTTTCCTTTGATGGTTTAATGATAACCGTACATCCAACCGCAAGTGCCGGGGCAATTTTTCTCGTAATCATTGCTAATGGAAAATTCCATGGTGTAATGGCAGCAACAACTCCGACTGGTTTTTTCCATACTTGCATTCTTTTATTTGCAACATGAGAAGGAACAGTTTCCCCGTAAACACGTTTTCCTTCCTCGGCATACCAATCGATAAAACTTGCAGCATAGCTAACCTCACCTTTTGATTCCTTGTAAGGCTTTCCCATTTCCTTTGTCATTGTTTCAGCAAAATCTTCTGTCGCTTCATTTAATAGATCTTTTAATTGATGCAATAGTGAAGCCCGTTCATATGCCGTTGTTTTCGACCATGTTTTAAATGCATCATGTGCCGCATCAATCGCCAATTTTGCTTCATGACCTTGACCGTTTGGTACAGAACCAATTTTTTCATTAGTTGCAGGATTGATAACATCAATCTTATCTAAATCTGCTCCAATTTTCTCCCCATTTACAACCATTTGTAAATCTATCAATTTAATCACCTTTCTTTTTATAATATAGAATAGATTTTATTAATAGTTCCCATTCATTGATGTCTGCTACTTAAAAATATTTGTCACTAGAAAAGAGTGTTACAAATATTGTATATCGTCGGTTACGTGAAAAAAATTCACCTTTTATTTCTAATAATGCGCGGGCCGACAGCGCGTATCAAATTCCGCTTATGTTTAACTTATTTAGCACGCGGTCTGACAGCGCGTATCGAATTCCGCTTTTGTTGATTAAATTTAGCACGCGGGCCGACAGCGTGTATCGAATTCCGCTTTTGTTTATCTTATTTAGCACGCGGGCCGACAGCGCGTATCGAATTCCGCTTTTGTTGATTAATTTTAGCACGCGGTCTGA
>DAMCTP010000059.1:0-15404 GCA_032113595.1 Pseudogracilibacillus sp. | reverse complement strand
GCAATATAAAACGAACTACCAACATCTAGTTCACTTTCTGCCCAAACTCTTCCATCATGAGTTTGAACTAACTCTTTAACAATTGCCAATCCGATTCCTGCACCACCATACTTATCGCCTGTCGTTGGTGTTTTATAATATCGTTCAAAAATAAATGGAATCAATTCGGCATTAATTCCAATTCCATTGTCCGCAATTTGAAAGATTATTTCTTTATTTTCCTTGTCCAGTTCAACCTTTACGTCTATTTTTCCATCGATTGAAGAGGTGTGATTAGCAGCGTTCCAAATTAAATTAGAAAAAACTTGATCCATTCGTTGTACATCAACAAGAAAAGTAAATGAATCATTTATACCTTCACTTTTAAATGTAAATTGTCGATCTGTTTGGGACATTTCCAATTTCATTTTTTCCTTGAGATCATCTACCCAACTTCTCACATTCAATTCCTCTAAATCTAACTTAAGCTGTTGTGCTTCTAATCTTGACAAGTCGAATAAATCAGAAATCAATCGGTTCAATACCTTTATTTTACTATATGCTAGATGTAAATATTGTTCTCTTTCCGTTTCATGAAGTACCCCTTTATCCAATGCTTGAATATAATTATAAATAACAGTTATTGGTGTACCTAAGTCATGGGCAATATTAGCTAAAAGTAGTGTTCGTGATTCAGCCATCTGTTCTAAATTATGATTAGCAATTTGTAATTCTTCTGTACGCTGTTTGACTTTATCTTCTAATACGACATTTATTCTTTTTAACTCATTGTTCAAATGACTAAGCTGAATTAATGTGTTTACACGAGTTAGTAATTCTTTTCGATCACATGGTTTTGTTAAATAATCATTAGCACCAACTTCAAAGGCAATGATTTTATCACTTAGCTGCGTTTTAGCTGTTAACATTAAAATCGGTAAATCTATTAATGAAAATCGCTTCCTTAATTGTTGACACACTTCATATCCAGACATTTTGGGCATCATAATGTCTAAGATTAAGAGATCGATTGTTTCATATTGAACAATTTCAAGTACCTCCTGACCACTTGAAGCAGTCATTACTTCATATCCCGCTAAATCAAGTTGGTTCATTAATACTTGAAGATTTACGACATCGTCATCGGTGATCAATATTTTGGCTTTCCCTCCTGTTGGAATATCAGGTTGTAAAGTAGATATTGGTACAGGGGATCTAATATCAGAAAAAGTATCTGTCGTAGCTGATACTTCCTCGATCACTTGCCCACCTTGAAAAACAGGAAGGGTAAAGCTAAAAGTACTTCCTTTACCAACAGTAGAATCGACAGTTAATTTGCCACCATGTTTTTCAACTAAATGCTTTGTTATATTAAGCCCAATGCCAGACCCCTCAAATTCTCTCGTTTCTCCGTCTTCCACTTGATAAAACTGATCAAAAATAATTTCCTGTTGCTGCTTTGGAATTCCTTTACCCGTATCTTCTACATTTATTTTGATAAACTCTTTTTCAACAGATGCTGAAATAATCACTTTACCTTCTTCCGTATACTTTATTGCATTTCCAATTAAATTATATAAAATTTGTTGTACTCTACTTCCATCTGCATAAACAATTAAACTAGCCTCACTATTAATTTGATTAACCAATTGAATCGACTTGTTTTTTAACAGTGGTTGACAAATTGTTAAAACAATATTTGTTATTTCATATATTCGAACAGGGCCTAACCTCATTTTCAATTGATCATTTTTTAAATTGGAATAATCTAAAATGTCATTGATCAAATGAGACAATCTTTTTCCGCTCGTTATAATCATTGATAAATGAGCATTCATTTTTGTATTCAACTGTCCAACAGCACCATCACGCATCGTTTCGGCGATACCGATAATTCCATTTAAAGGGGTTTGTAGCTCATGTGATGTAATGGTTAAAAATTCATCCTTTAGCTTGTCGGTTCGTTTTAGGTTTTCTAATGCTTCTCTTTGTATCTCATTTGCCTCCTGTACTGCCTTTTCCTTTTGCTCTCTAAATATTTTGTACTTATCTCCTAAAGCAAATGAAAGAAGAATAACTTCTAGAGTGGTTGTCATTTGCCAAGCATATTTTGTTAATAATGTAAGTGGAATGAGCCCGACATCTACCATCAGAGAAATGAAAACACCAAGTAAAAAAAGTCCCCAGGCGATTAATAAGTAACGGGCTGGACGAAAACTTACTCGTAACGATTGGGCAGAAGAATATAGTATTATAAATATAGTAAGGATCACTAAAATAATTGCAGCATACACGGACCAGGTAAATGTAAATTGTCGTATTATAAATGCGATAACATTTAAACTAATAAGTAATTTGAAAATATAGTCTATTTTCTTCATTCTTTCACGAACAGCAAGAAAAGATCGAATAAATAATAATCCACCGATATTACTTAAGTACATTAATTCGGTAACATTTATTGTATCTTTGCCAAACCGATCAGGCCACAAATATTGATAACCCAAACCTGTATCCGCTAAAAACAATAGCGTATTTAAGAAAACAAATAAAACGTAATATAAATAACTTCGATCACGAATGGAAAAGTAAAGAAATAGATTATATAAGGCCATAATTACAGATAGACCAAATAATCCCCCTAATATCGCATACTCATTTTGCGATTTTGCATGAAATGCAGTATAATCCCAAAGCGTAAGAGGAATCTGTACTGAACTTCCCGTTAAGATTTGTAAGTAAACAACCTTCGTTTCACCAACTTTAATTTCGATAGGTGTTACGAAGTTTCGATGTTCAATCTCCCGTTCTATAAAAGGATAATTATTCCCTGTCTTTATAGTCTCAAACTCCCCTGTGTCGGTATTCAACGTATGAATATGAAGGTGATTAGTTTTGGGAGCCTCGATTTCAAGTAACCAATTTTCTGTACTAGATTGATTGCCAACTTGAAAACGCACCCAATAAGTGTGTAAATCATAACCAAAATTCGGTCTGCCTTTTCCCTCATAACGCTTAAATTTGTCATTATATTTATCCGAAGCAATCTCATCCACTGTATAGTCGAATTCTTCGACAAACAACATTTCAATATGCTGATCTAAAATAACCTTTTCTGTTAAGTCGTCTAATAAGACGGCATCACTTTTAGGCTCTTCAGCCTTCACTTGATCTGTATATATCACAGTGTTTAATAAAAGACTGAATAATAGAATAATCAAGAATATATATCGTCTATGCAATTCTAATCCCCCCCTTCATAACTGAATAATTACACAATTATTGAAAGCTACTAGAACACCAACCTTTTACCCGTCAATGATACTTTTATTCTACCGATACCTCTATGTAATATCAATTTGAAGATAAGGAAAAAGTTAAGGTCGGCGACATAACAATCGAGTCTTCGTGTAGAAATAAAATATGTTTGCCTTTTATTAACATGCACTGGGAAAATCAAGATTAAGTTTTATAGAGTCGTTTTATTTTTATAACCCCTCAATTTAACCTAAAAGCTTCCTTATAAGTAAGTGGGGCGTCATTGTCTTGTCTACTTATAAGGAAGCCTAGGCGAATGCATTTGAATTTTTTCATCAAGTACCCACTCTTTTTTAAGTTCAATCACTTTCATACCTTGTGATTCATTTAGGGTCCAATGAAAATGAATCGTTTAATAAATAAGATACCTAGTATGCACCGTTACCAGATCACCATAATCTGTAACCATTATTAAAAATAAGTGATCATCATTATCAATAGTATAACTTAATAAATCATGATCTTCTTCTTCATAAAACTCCTTTTCTACCTCATCTGATTGCGGATGTCCATTAAAATAATCATCATATAATGCTTCTAAATCGGCTAAAGCCATCGACGTACTTATATTAATAGACCCCTGTTCTTCATCATCACCATAAGCTGTCACTTCTGAATCATCCGGAAGTGGTACATCACTAGGAATCAAACTCGACAGTTCAATATCTTCTCCTGTTTGATCAAAGGGCGATTTTTCACTTCCTCCATCATCATCTGCAACAACATCTTCTGCTTCCTCGGATGTGTTTGTTTCAGCATCTTCGTCTTGATCATCTTCTGTATTATTTGATCCATTTGTTTCAACATTTTCGCTTGTATCTGTATCAACAGAATTGGCATTATCCACAACTTCAAAACTACACCCTGACACTACCGTAACTAACAATAATGATAAAACTACTATAATCAATCGATTGGAAAACAAATAAAACACTCTTTTTAATTTTGTCTCAAAGCCCTGAAATCTAACGATTAAACCTTTGGGGAACGCATCAGGCGCTTGCGGAACTAAAATTTGGATTTCCGCAAATAAAGAGAATGAATAACGATTTTCAATATCATAATTGAAGTTTTTCATAATAAAGAGAAGTAGCTATGAAAAATTATACTACTCCCCTTAGATATCTCGCTAATTCTTGTTAGAATGTCAAGTCAACAGCAGTTATAAAATTTTACTCTTTATCCATCGTCCCAACATCCTTTTCGTCTTCCTGTGAAGCGCCGTTATCGGGTGAGTCAACCACTTCAAAATTACATTCAGCGACAAATCCTAGGAAAGCAATTGTGATGAATAGTCGTATGGTACGTTTGTAAATCAAATTAACACACTATCTAATAGTTGTTTGTATGATACATCAATCTTCAGTAGATTTTTAACTATGATCCTTTGGCAAAGTTCTATTTTTTGTTCTAAATATCACACCATTACATATATTTTTGTCCGCTTAATAACCACTCCTTATACACCTATGCCTGATCCATTCATAATCCTTTAGCCACCTGGATTAAAAATCACCACAGTCTAAATAAAATACAGCTAATCCTGTAGATGCTCCGGCACCTGGATTATCCTGTAACTCAGCTTCGCCATAGACAACGGGGCCCTCTTCCTCAGCGTAAACAAACTCCCAAACTTCCGAACCTAAAGAACCGTACCCTTCGCCATCAATCTCGAAAAAAATATTACTTTCATTCGTATTAATTGAACCATCTGCATTTAAATTAAAACCAAAATTGAATTCACTATTAGGCCCTTTTAAATTTATACCGATACTACCACCGGCTAAATCCATACAGAGCATCTCATCTACCACAACACTCTCTGAGTCCCATTCAAAAACATATTCTTGACCCTCATCTAACCTTGTGAGACCAAGGCTTCTAAGTTGTTGTCGAAAAACATCATTTTCAATATCACCGACTGAACTACCATCGGAAGCAGCACCCTCATCGGCGGGGTCTTCTTCCTGGGTTGGCGTTTCCGTGGCCGCTGATTCTTCGGTGCCACTGTCATCTGAATCGGCACTATCACTACTACAACCAATGATCAACCCGAGAACGAGAATCATTAAAAGTGTTAATAATAAACTTTTTAATCGCATAAAATCATCCTTCAATTTATTTTTTATGTAACCAAAGGTCATTTAAACAAAGGAATGATTGACCACTCCCTGCTAAAATTGTTTCATCGATTTACAGAGGAAAAACAGAACAACTTGATTACTTTCAACGTTCTGTCTCATCGTTGTTGGCAATATCACTAGAAAACCATCTAGTCATTACAATTGCAAATCCTTCTCTTCATGAAATTTCGGAATAAATCATGATCTCTTATAATCAATAACAACTAATAAACGTTAAATCTAAGTTAAAACAAACATTATTTTGAGAAATGTTTTAGATGATACTTAGTCGTTAAAATTGAACCTTTCTTTCTCAATTAAATACCTGTAATTTTTAGAATATTATCTGAACATAAAAATGTTTTTTTTGGCCAAAATGATTCTTTTCTAACAGAGGTATGAAGTATATAAAAAGTAGAAGATATTTCATAATCTTCTACCTTTTACACATTTGAATGAAAAATTATTGTTTTAACGCTCTTCTTCGAATAAATACGAAGGAAATTCCACCAAGTACTAAAAGGATCAATCCCACAGCAATCATGTTAAACGTATTCGTTGCTGTCTTTGATAATACTTGATCGCCTGTGCCTTTAATATCATTTTCATCTGAACCACCATCTACAGTTATAGGTTTACCGTTTCCGTTGTCACCGTCACCATTAGGGGCACTGCCTTCAGATTCACCATTACCCTTTGGATCATCTCCTGGCTTATCTTCTTCTAAGGCAAACACACCATAAGTGGAGAAATGGTCTGGATGAATTGTTATTGTATTGTTATTCGTATCCATCGTACCATTTTGTGCTTCCCATTTTGCATCGTTTTCATTGTAGTAATAGATATCAATCTCTGTGGCGAATCCATTTCCATAGGACATCGTTAGTTCAAAGGAACCCGTATAGCTCTGTCCACTTGGATAGTCAAATTTGAAATCTAGTACATTCCCCGCCCGTTCAATTCCTTCTGCGTTTGTTACAAAACCTTCTCCACTCACGTCTGTTATCATAACAAATGTCCCAGAAGGTAAATCATGTGGGAACGTAATTTGTGTATCTGTACCTTCAATTGTTCCAACTTGTCCTGCAAAAACTTCTGTTTTTATTCCCAATGGAAGAATCAACTGTTGGGGTGCAACTGTAACAGTTACTTCAACATCATTCGTATTCACTACACCAGTCGGTAAATCAAGAGTTCCTGTGAAAATGTAATCCCCCGCAACAGATTTATCATATGCCGGATCTCCATCGTCCCACACGACATCTATATTTTGTGTACTATCATCATTTAATGTTATATCTACTTCTGTAGGTAAGCCGATGTCAGACTTATCTGTACCATTTGCAACTGTTATGTCACCGAGATCCGCAATTTCCGTTACTTCTAATTTAGTGACTGTGACTTTAATAGTCTTTTCAACCGTTTGCCCACCACGATCTGTCACTTCATACGTCACTTCATAGACACCAGGTACTGATGTATCGACTTCATTTTTTAGAACAACTATATCATTCGTTAAATTGCCACTCTCTTTATCCGTTGAGGTAACACCGTCTAACGGATCGAATGGTTCGTTGAGTAAAATTGATATGTCTGATGCATGAATGACTGGTTTTTCATCTTCAACCCACTCAATCGGTTGTGTAACTGTACCGGAAAATCCATAATTTTGTTCTTCAAATGTAAAAGTTCTTTCCGTTTCTGTGCCGGTCACGTCCCACTTAATCTTTGGATTATCGTACGTTCCATCTTGTACGATCACATCATTGATGATACTTCCATCATGGAAAGTGATTGGGTTGTCGATTTCAACAGTTTTAGCTGTACTTAACACTTCAAGCGTCGGTAACGTCACTTCTTGGTCTTCTAAACTACCATCTTGTAAATTTCCAAAATAACTTCCTAATGGTGACAAGTCACCGATTTGGTTCTCATTAATAAATAGTGCCTCTAAGTTTGTAAGACCTTCTAATGGTGATAGATCACTAATACGATTAATACCAATGTCTAGTACCTTTAGTCTTGTTAAACCAGATAAATGTGAAACATCACTAATTTGATTCCCATAAAGGAATAGGAAATTTAAGTTTGTTAAATTTCTTAATGGCGATAGATTACTAATATCATTATACCCGAGATCTAATTCTTCTAGATGTGTCAAACCAGATAAATGTGAAACATCACTAATTTGATTCCCATAAAGGAATAGGAAATTTAAGTTTATTAAGCTTCTTAATGATGATAGATTACCAATATCATTATCCCCAAGATTTAACTCTTCTAAATTTGTTAAGTTTTCAAGTACGGATATATCTTTAATATCATTAGACTCAAGACTTAATCTGGTTAAATTTGTTGCATATTGTAAGCCTGTTAAATCACTAATGTCTGCTCGATATACATTTAGTTCTGTTAACCTCTCTAAATCAGTCGCTGTTAATTCGGAAGTAGTAGTTTTTCCTAGCCTCAAATTAATTACCTGTTTTAAGTTTTCATCTGGCATTTCTATAAATGGATCAAAGTTGTGATTATTAGCTGTTGCATATGTTTCGGCCGTTGAACCTTCATACCCTTTGATGACAACATCTTGTGGATCTCTGGTTTCGTGAGCAAAAACGTTCTCACCTAATTGTAAGTTTTCGTTATAGATAATAACTTCTTCTAATGGATTTTCATTAAAAGCTTTAATGCGAACCACTTCCACAAAATCTGGGATTTCTATTGATGTTAATTGATTGTCTTCAAAAGCCAATCCAGGTATTTCGCTTAAATTTTTTGGAAATTTAATGCTTTCTAACTTATTGTATCTAAATGCCCATATACCCATGTCTGTCAAGCTATCTGGTAATTCGATTTCCTTTAGTTTATTAGCTGTAAAGACATAATCCCCCATTGTCTGTAGCGTACTCGGAAAAATGACTGTCTCTAGTTTATTTCCTCGAAAAGCAGCCTCTCCTAGAGATGTTACACCTTCTGGAATATTGACTGCTGTTAAACTATTTCTATTAAAGGCCTTCTTTTCAATTGTTTTTAGCGTATTTGGTAACGTTACCTTTGTTAGGCCAAGTTGATCAAAGGCTTCTTCCCCAATGATTGTGACATCTTTCCCATCGATTTGCTTCGGTATAAATACTTCAGTGTCCGAACCGTTATATCCAGTAATTGTTGCCGTTCCATCGCCATTATCAGACCATTCAAATTCTAGCGGCAATACAGTCACTTTGACTTCAGCTGTTAAATTGTTCGGATTCTTCATATGGGGATCTAATAGTAACTCTCCTTCAAACATATAGGTTCCCACTTCATTTTGATTGTATATTGGGGTACCTTCATCCCAATCAATCTCAACTTCAATGATTTTATTTTTCCCATTAATTTCAACAGTTACTTCCTGTTCCTCTGGTAAGGAAATATCTTCTCCTTCCATACCAAATGGAACCTCAATATCATCGATTGCCTGGATGCTTATAGCAGTCCCTTCAAAAGGTTCAAACGTATACCCTTTTTCTTTTGCATACGTTTCAGCTGTTGAATTGATAAATCCATATACTGTTAGGTTATCATATGGTATACCTAACCCCCGATCAAAGGCTGACTTGACGATATAAGTGTTCTTACCGTAGATGGTAATGGAAGTAAACACGTTATATAAAAAGGTATGGTTACCAATCCATTCTACACTACTTGGTATTTCGACAGATGTTAATTTATTTTGGTTAAAGGCGTTATCATTTATTCTTTCCAAACCTTCAGGTAGATCTATCGATGTTAATTGATTATTATAAAGGGCCAATACATCGATTGTTTTAATTGTATCCGGAAGTTTTATGGATTGAATGTTTTTCCCACTAAAAGCCCTTTCTCCAAGTACTGTTATGGGTTTACCGTCTAGTACATCGGGGATAACAATATTTGTATCTGTTCCCGTATAGCCCGTAATCGTTACTGTTCCATCTCCATTATCTTCCCACTCATAATCATCTTCAGGAGTAGTAGCTAATATCTGGAAACCTCTAGCCGAAGAAGGCTGTATCGTAGAATCCGTTTCTTTCACCTCTTCTTCCTTACCAGCTTCCATATCAGTGGTGTTTTCCTCGGAAGTATCGTCTGAATCATCTTCTCCTAATGGTTCTGATGGCTCATCATCGTCAGTGGGTTCAGTATCTTCTATTGACCCTTTCGCTCCCTCATCAGAATCATCTGATTCATCATCCTGTTCCATGCCCTTATCTGTTGCCCTTGATTGTTGTTTTTCATCACCTTCTGCATAAGCTAATTCTCCCAAACTACTAAATGGGCTGAATATTAAAGCTAAACAAAATAGAATAAGTATATTCTTTTGAAAAAGCTTTTTTCTTACTTTTCTTTGCACCTTTTATCCTCCTCGTAATTATTTATTCTCCTCATATCTTTTTGAATAAACTCCCTTAATACACTCTTCTTTTCAATCTATTTTTTTACCATTAATTGCTTCTGCAATCTGTCACCCTCTTTTTCTTAATCTAGCATGGCATTTATCTAGCATTATAAAGTACAGATGTTAAATCTATGTTAAAACTAAGAAAATTGTAAAAAATAATCTTCTTAAGTCATTTTATAAGCCTATTTGTCATACATAAGATCGGTTTATCTATTTTACCGACAGTCCTTCATTGTTTTTAAAAACGAAACAAGGTGGTCATAACACAAACAAAACACATAATTGTAATTCTTTTTTTCTATTTAAAAACTAAACCAGGTAGAGGTTATAAACTCCCCTACCTGATTAAATAAAGTATGTTTTATAAAATTATAAAATTTTTCTGCGTATGAAGATGAAAGAGACTCCACCAAGCACTAATATTACCAATCCAATCACAATCATATTAAAAGTATTTGTTGCGGTCTTGGGTAACGTACTACCTGGTTCACTAGAATCTATTATTACATCACCGTCAGAGTCTTCTTCATCAATTTGTGGAGTTTCAATTTCTGGTTTACCTGGATCAGATGATGTTTCACTTTCAGCAAATACACCATACATGGAGAAGTGATCTACCACTACAGTAACTGTTCCCTCTTCCCCATTTACTGTACTATCTTGTTTGACCCATATACCTTGTTCTTCATCATAGTAATAGACTGCTACCTTGTCTGCACTGTAATTATCTTTATCATATCCCATTGTTAAAACAAATGGACCATGAACTTTTTCATTGTTTGGACCAAAGATAGTTACATCAAATACATCGCCTGCAATCATTAAGTTCCCGTCTGATGTTACTTCTAATTTATCTTTTGCTTCTTCCACGGTTATTTTTGTTCCTTGTGGGAGATGATCTGGCATTTTGATGGTTGTGTTCGTATCGTCTACTTGGATAATGATTGTATCATTTGCATGTACATCATATGTTTTTCCAAGAACAATATCTATATGTTTTGGTTTGGAAACGGTTGGGTCTGTTGGATCTTTCCCTTCCCCTGGTTCTTCTGGATCAGTCGGTTCAGACGGCTCTTCTATTTTCTCTTTTAATCCATCAATGGAAGCTAATAGATTATCAAAAGCCGTATCTACTTCTTCTTGCGTGGCATTTTCTCTATTTTCGTTTAATAATCCTTCAGCCTCGGCTAATGCCTGAGTTAGTACTTCCCAACTTTCATCCGTATAATTATCTTGACTTGCTCCTGCAAAGTCAGCATACAAGCCTTCTAATGAAGCAAAATCAACCTCAGTCGGTTCTGGATCGGTTGGATCAGTAGGGTCTTCTTTTTCCTCTTCTAATCCAACAACGGCATTTAATAGATTTTCAAAAGCTGTATCTACCTCTTCTTGCGTAGCATTTTTTCTATTTTCGTTTAATAATCCTTCAGCCTCGGCTAATGCCTGGGTTAATGCTATCCAGCTCTCATCTGTATAATTTTCTTGTTCAACTTCTGCATAATCAGCGTACAGACCTTCCAATGAAGAGAAATCAGTTTCAGTAGGCTTAGGATCGTCTGGATCAACAGGCACTTCTTGATCATCATCGCTTACTGAAATTAATATATTTGTTCCTTTACCTTGGTAAAATAGGGTAACCTCTGAAATACCTTGTGCCTTTCCTTTAAAGTAATTGTCGACCTTTTCAATGATCATATCGTCTTCGATGATAAATTCAATGTCAGAAAGTTTTAATCCAACGGTAGCCGTGTCATCTTCACCAACAATGTTTACATATTTAGCTGTCACATTTGAGTCAAAAGGATCTAAAGAAAATAATTCATCCACTTCTAACTGAATATATCCATAGGAAAAATCAATCATTGAGATTCCTTGTAGAACAGGTGGGCTTTTGACCTCAACATCCACTTCAGCGGTTTTATTTTCATAATGAACGGTAAGAACTGTTTTCCCCGCACTTTTGGCGACAATTTTACCGTTGCTTATTTGTGCAATCAAGTTATCATCTATTGTAAAAACCGGCTCACCTTTCAAATTAATTTCCTCATTATTTTCATCGAATAATTTCACTTGCAGGTCATTTAAGTCGAATTCATCGATAATATCTAATGGGATTTCATCTGCATCTACTTGAATCGTAATGTCTCCTGGTACAACGGTAATACGATCTACAGTTGACTTTTCTTTCGGATCTTTGTCATTTTCATATGCACCGAGATCAACTGTGCCATTTAAAATGCGATCAGTCCCTGTTAAATCTGTTGTAACCCCATCTAAAATATAGTCATTGTCTCCGGCATCAATGGCTGGGGATCCTTCTTGTAACGTGTAATCTCCATTGCCAACAAATAGTGGGTCTTCATCTAAATTATTTCCACCATCTACACCTAGCGCTTCATTCCAATTGTCACTTCCACCAGAACCACCGATAAGACTATTACTAATGATCGGATTAGTGTTATCTTTATTAACTAAATTTCCCGTTTCATTACCCCAAATGATTGAGTTTTGTATTGTCACTTCAGAAATATTACTTTTTCCATTATAAGAATTAACGAACAGCCCTGAACCATCATTAGCTGTAACTGTTAAATTCTTAAAATCATAAACCCCTTTACCAGCTAACAGTATTGCACCACTGGAATTACTTGAACGGTTTTTAGTAAATTCTACATTTTGAAACGTTGCTGCCGTATTTTCTGAATATCCAGGATAACTTGCAAAAATACCTCCATAATTTGCATTATTATTTTCAAATACAACATTTATTAATGTCGGATTGGCACCATTTTCATTGTAAAATCCTCCACCATACCCCGCTTCGTTACCTATAAAGGCAACATCATTCAAAATTGGTTTAGCATTTGGTGAGGAATTATAAAAGCCGCCACCATCCGTAGTAGCTTCATTGTCAACAAACTTAGTCTTGTTTATTGTTGGGCTACTATTTAAGTTGTAAATACCTGCGCCATTAGTAGCTGTGTTACTCTCAAACGTAACATTGTCAAGTGATGGCGCACTATTGGTATTATACATTGCACCACCATGCACGTTGGCGTGATTATCTATAAACACAACATCTTTTAACGTTGGTGAGGCTTGATCATTATACATTCCCCCACCATAATTGAGCCCACCCGACACCCCTGTTGCGCTTCCACCTGTAATCGTTACACCGTCGAGTACCGCTGTTTCATCAATTCCGGAATCCGCTTGATGATAAAACACATGATGAACATTGTCAGATTTTGATGGCTCTGATCCATCATCATTTCTGTATATATCCCCACTTAAAATTGTCTCATATGCTATAGGGTCTCTATCTGTTAAACTGGGGTCTCCTGATGCAGGAAAGCCTCCATATATTGCTACATCATTTACCATATGAAAATGTCTATGTTCATTCCTAGTTTGTAAGTTCCCATTAGCAGCTATAGATTTTCTTGTCGGGACATATGTGCCTTCAGCGATCCATATTTCTTTAATATTTTCATCCCTTTCGGCCATAAGTAAAGCAATTTCCAAATTACCTAAAGGTGAATCCCAACTGTGTCCCTTACCTAATGCACCTTCCTTCACATATACGACATCGTCTTGGTGATTAAACTCCGGCATGTGAGAAGTGAAATCAAAGGTTGGATACGGATAATCCGAATTCGGATCTATATGCCATACATCATCAAAGTCCCATCCATCGAATGTATCTGGATTCTTCATGGCTGTATCTGATTTCGGTATACCTTTTCCTTCATCATTTTGACTAGATGCTTCTGTATTGAAATAACTAGTCGAAACAGTCGGACTATTTCCAACACTTCCAACCAAGCCGCCTGGGATTCTTCCTTCATCGCTTTTTACCTGTCCAACGGAATAACTATTTCTTAAATTTGACCCATCAAGCATACCGATTAAACCACCGACGTTATTTAATGTCCCGGTTACATTTCCAGAGGCAAACGTATTTTCAATCTCAGCCACGGGTCTACCACGATACGTATTCCCTATCAAACCACCAACGGCGCCAGTTCCTCTTACATCTCCTGTTGCGAAACTCTTAGTAATTGTTAATGTATCTGGTCCATTCGGATCAAACCTACCTACTAATCCACCTACCAGACTTTCCTTTGCTTCAACATAACTTGTTGAATAACTTTCACTTATTATTCCACTAGTCATATATCCAGTTATTCCACCAATGATTGATGTACCAAAAACGGATCCTTCTGAGGAACTTCCTATTACGGTTGATCCCGATCCCAATCTACCTACTAATCCACCGATATAATACATGTTTCCATCCACATCTCCGGAAAATGAACTATTTATAATGGACGTTTGTCGTGGCGCATAACCAATGATTCCCCCAATCCGGTAGGATCCTCTAACATAACCTGTCACTTCAGCATTGGTTATGTTCACATTTATTGCCTTTCCGATTAAAAGACCCGTTCCATTGATTCCACCTTGTTGAACGGAACCTTGGTGCACTTGTCCATTCACAATAATGTCTTTTACAATTGTTGGATTTGGATGTACCATAACTCTTTCATCATTTTCGTACATTTCGGTATCTATGAAACCAATTAATCCACCAATGTTTTCCCCAGTACTAAGAATGACGCTTTCTAAATGAACATTTTTAATGACAGGTGTAACTTCCCTTGTACTTAAAACATAACCAAATAAACCGATATGATCTTCTTGGGTGCTACCGACTTTTAAATTTTTAATGGCATGTCCGTCACCATCAAACATTCCCTGAAAAGCAGCACCTCTTTTCCCAATTGGTTCCCAATTTTCATAACCGGATAAATCTATATCGGCTCCTAACTTATAATGCGCTGTTAAATTTTCCCGTACTTTGTCCAATTGTTCCACTGTTTCTATGACATAGGGATCATCTGCTTCCCCACTTCCTTCAAAAGAAACTTCTTCCGCCTTTACAATGAATTGCGCTATGAACAACGATAGCAACATAGAAAATATAATTAGGATAGCGGAAATTATAAATCGCCTTCGTTTCGCTGAATGAATAAACACTAATATTGTACCCCCTATAAAGTTTTTCTAATTCGTATTACTCCTTACTTATCGAACTAATTTATACAAAATGTTTTTTAAAGCACATGCTTCACAAAATATGTAGGAGAATCATTTGATGTAAACCATTGTTTTGCTTCATTTATGAATAGAACAAACAATGGGACTCTATCAAACTTATGTAGATTTATCCCAATCGTCTTAATCTCGCATATCTTCCTTTTCTTATATACCAAATCTTCGTATCCAGGTCCCTGTAAAATCGGATACCAAACAGTATAAGTGGCGTCCAAATATGCCTTAGCCTGAGATATGCCATACTCCTCCCCCATTTACATTTTAAATATTCTATTATTTTATTTATCTGATATTATAAAGTACAGATGTTAAATCTACGTTAAAACTAAGGAAATTGTAATAATTAATCTTATTAAATAATCTTATAAGCCGCCTTACTTGCTAAAAAAACGGACAGAGTCCATATAATTGTGTAAAAAGAATAGGCCATATGATCGCCTTACGGT
>DAMCTP010000058.1:0-16256 GCA_032113595.1 Pseudogracilibacillus sp. | reverse complement strand
ACGTGAGAAGTCCCTTGCGTCGGGTTTTAATGAAGATGGTGTTGAAATTCCAACGCAGGAGTGTCTCTCGTAAAATTTTTGCTCATTTTACGTTAAAATTCAAACACAAGAATGTCTCTCGATACGTGGTCGAATTATATTCTTGAAATTAAAATTGGGTGTACTTAAAAGATTGCTAATCTAGTCAAGACTCCATTTTAATAATTAATCCATAGTAACTAAATGATAGGTTGTTTGTCTGTCTGTTCCCCCTGTGACAAAAGGGGATGGCTCTAAACCTAATTCCTTTCGGATAGTATTAAAATCTGCAGTAACTTCTACATCTTCAAATTGGTGGGTAACCTGCCTGTAAACATTAAATTCTAAATTTTTCAGCCATTCGATTGCTTTTTTATCATTTTTGGTTTTAATAAGTTCCCGTAGGGTCTTATTATCAAATAATGGGATTGGTTCATCGATTTCTTTTAAAATATTATTTTGGGCATAAAATGTAAAATATTCTGGGATGTATTCATCGACCATGACCAACACGTTATTCGGTTTTGATGGGAATCGATCAATAACCTTTTCAGCCTCATTTTCCAAAACGAGCAAATCACCTAACGACTTTAGTCTTTCCTTCATTTCTTGCTGTTTATCCTTTTCAATTCCGACATATACAAGTGTCTTATCTTGTAAAAATAAATTGCCGAAAACATCGCCTAATTGAATATCACTAGGACATGCATTGTCTTTGCAAATGCGCCAATTTCCCGCCCAAACAAATTCGAATTTGTTTTTATCAATTTCTTCACCACGAATATCAGCTTCACTTTTCAAAAATTCAATCACTTTTTCCGGTTGCGACAGCGAATAGGTCAGTGAATACTCTGTCACATCAATTAAATGTTCTTCCTTTGTCGGTGATTCAAACAGCTTTGCAAGTAATTCGGGAAAATAGTGTTGGATAATCTCATCTTCTGATTGATGATGTTCAGCCATTAATTGCTCCATATAATCCATCGTATGTTGTAAATTATATGGTGGAACAGTGATACGTAATCCATTAAAATAATATAAATCATCCATCTTTTCAATCATGGCTAACGTACCCATCCACGGATAAAAATGTGAAACATTTTCTTCATCTGCAGAAACCGGGTATCTTTTATGTGTCCTTAAATCCTCATAAATAAATGTGTCGTCAGTTTGATTTACTAATTGTAAAAACTGTGCCCTCATTTGCACCCAATTTTTTATCATTTGTTTTTCATCATCAGTTAATTTATGTAAATAATTATCATAAAACAGCTCAATCCCTCGTTTTCCATTTTCAAATTCATGGAAAAAATAGAGCCAAAATGTAAAATAACTTTCTTCTATATCAGTGTCAATTCTTCCTTGTGTTCGCTCCTTAAATCGTTCGTTTAATTCTTCATATTGTTTAATCGGGATTTGTTGAACTAAATAATCCCCAATTTTTTCTACTAAATCTTGTTTAGCCTCGTAAAATTTTCCTCTACGTTGTTCTCGATGTTGTTGTTCGTTTTCTTTTAACAAACAACATTGCTTATATTTTTTGCCACTGCCACAAGGACATGGGTCATTTCTACCTACAGTCATATCATTTCCCCCTCTAAAGCTTATGTCGTTAGTCTTACAGTAGCATAATAAATGCTGATTCTCAAAGAACAAAGAAGGTATTAATCGAAATAACAAAAAAGTGTTTGAAGTGATGCGTGATGAGCGTTAAAATTAGAACAAACTCAATTTCAGGAGGTCAGGTCATTATGGGTACAAGCGAGCAAAAAATCATCCCTTTTTTATGGTTTGAAAAAGGGGCAGTGGAAGCGGCAGAATTTTATTCAACTGTCTTTCCTAACTCAAAGGTAAATCATGTGACAAAACTTTATGATACACCATCTGGAGACTGTGATGAAGTGGCATTTGAACTATGGGGACAACAGTTTATGGCCATTAGTGCCGGTCCATTATGTCGCTTCAACCCTAGAATATCATTTATGATTAATTTTGATCCATCCCGTGAAGCAAATGCGAGCCAAATGTTAGATAAGGTTTGGGACAATTTAGCTTTAGGTGGAAAAGAATTGATGCCATTGGGGGAATATCCATTTAGTAAAAAATACGGTTGGCTTGAAGACAAATATGGGGTGTCATGGCAACTCATTTTGACAAATCAAGAAGGGGAAGAACGTCCACCTATTATTCCATCGTTGATATTTGTTGGGGATGATTTTGGAAAGGCTGAAGCAGCGATGGAATATTATTTATCAGTATTTCAACAATCTGAACGTGGTCGAGTCGTTTATTTCCCAGAAAGTGTAAAACAGACTGAAAAACATCCCATATTGTTTTCTGACTTTTCGCTCGCCAATGAATGGTTTGTTGCCATGGATGGAGAAGGAGAACATCACTCTGATTTCAATGAATCTATTTCATTTATCGTTTTATGTGATGATCAGGATGAAATCGATCATTATTGGCAACAACTTTCCGCAGTCCGTGAGTCAGAACAGTGTGGATGGTTAAAAGACCAGTTTGGAATTTCCTGGCAAGTTATTCCCCGGGAATTATTACAAATGATGACAGAAGGAAGCCAAGAGGCAATCAATCGAGTCAATCAAGCCACTTTGAAAATGAAGAAAATTGATTTAGCAACATTACAAACAGCATATGAGGATAATTTATCAAACTGATTAATTATTCACAGGGCAAGTTTTAAAGAAGAAAATATTTGTAAATCACTAAATGCATATATGGAAATCTGCTGCTTTAATTATAAGGGTTCCATCTAGATCGTTATCGTCATAAAAACTCCCCCACCTAGGATAAAAAACTTCTTAGGTGGAGGCTTAAGCTGTTCTTAAATTTTCTACATACCGTTACGCCAATATTCATTTGCAGCAGCAACAGTTTGGAAATTAGTAGCAATAACCTGAGTGACTGCTATAAGACTATTCGCGTTTGTTGCATATTGCGGTCTCAATGTTTGCCTCACTTCTGCATCTGGTTGTGTTTTTTCTACCCCTTTTTGAGATAATGTGATTGCTAAATCAAATCCTTCTTGTGGTGTATTTGTTTGAAGAGTCGGTAACCAATCTTCCATGAAAATCACTCCCTTTTGTTGAATCGGTAATTACTATATGTATTCGGTATGGAAATGTTTGTACAAATCACTCATATATAGTAAATTTGATTATAGTGTCTTTATCAAAATAATAGGCAGGTGAAAGATGTTAATGAGTTTTTTACTCACATACCAGTGGGGAATTTTTATTTCGATAGAAATATTGTCGGTGGTTTTTTTGCTTGTATTTGGAATTGTTCGTTACTTTTTAAATAAAAAAAGATTAAGTGTTTTATTTATTATTTTATTTATTACATTGTTATTCGTGGAAGGAATCCTTGCCTTCCTCATTTATCGTATCACCGGTGAATTTTCGACATTTCAGTTCGTCATCATTATTTTCCTACTTTATGCATGTACATTTGGGATTATCGATTTTAAGAAATTAGATCGGTGGATGCGTCAGAAAATAGGTAATTGGAGGGGAAAGGAGCTTTTAACGGAAGAAGATTATGCCATTATTGAAAAAAACAAAGATCCTAAATATATAGCAAAAAAATATCGCTGGAGTTCACTAATTCATTTTGTTGTCTTTATCATTGCCCAAAGTATATTTTGGATTCTGGGAACAGACAATATCAGTGAAATGATTTCCTACATAACAGATTTTTCGTGGATTGAATCTGGAACTTCTGAAAATACACCATATCCAAATGATACACTTTATAGTGTTGGAATGATTTGGGGGATTATCTTTATCGTTGATTTTATTTACTCATGGTCATATACTTTTTTTCCTTCTAAATCAAAAGAATAAAATAGTTAGTGTAAAAACTTTAATATTATTAATAATAACCATGCTTCATAAAGTAAAAATCTTAACAATGTGCATAAAGTAATGTATAATTTGATTTAATGAACTTATCATTTTTTATATAATTATTAATCAATAATTACTTTAGATTATTTTTAGAGGAGTGAGTGTTTTGGGTAATTGGGAAAGACTATTAAATGCTTCCGTCATTTTGTTAGTTATTTTATTTATCGTACTATTTGTTGCCCTTATTATTGTTGGGAAAGCAAATTCATTTGATTTCTTTTATTCAAATGTAAGTGGTGAGAATTTGCTAGCAATAGGTCGCGCGAGTTTACCTTTTGTGTAGTTGATGTAAGCATATTTTTATTGATAAAAGCAAAAGAGCTCTTATGGAGATTTTATTTCCCCATGAAGAGCTTTTTATCGTTTGAAAACTTATTCATCTGTCGCAACCATCCCCATTGAAATAGACAATCGATTCCAATTATTAATGTGATTAATAATAAATACAATGGCGACATATTCCTCATCGGAAAAATATAACCTCATTTGGTCATAAAGCCTAGTAGGCACCCTTTTACTAGCAATAAGTGTAATATGTTCGGTTAATTCAAGAACTGCCTTTTCAGCATCGGTGTAAAAAGTACACTCCTTCCATGTTGCTAAACAATCAATCCGTTCATTCGTCTCTCCTAATTTTCGTGCATCCTTTGTATGCATTTGTAAACAGTATGCACATCCATTTAATTGAGATGCTCTAATTTTAATTAGTTCCTTCAATTTTGGATCTATTCCTGTCGTTGATGTATACTTTTCCATTGCAACCATCTGCTGAAAACCCTTCGGGGCAATATCATAATAAGGAATTTGCTTTTTCAATTGTAGAACTCCTTTCATTATTAAGAGGTTATTTTAATTTTACTGTTATTATTATTGTAAGTTAATAACAAAAATAATCAAAGAAATGATTTTTCGTCAATCCTTTATGAACTAAACACAAACACTTGCTCTGTTTTGGTAAAAATGTTAAAATAAATACAACCTTTTAACCATTGATAAACATATTGGAGGGGATAAAATGGTACAAGAAATTAGCTTTATCCATGCTGCAGATATCCACCTAGATAGTCCTTTCCAAGGTTTAACAAATTTGCCGGGAACAATTTTTGAAACAATTCGATTAAGTACATTTCATGCATTTGATCACCTGATTACATTTGCCATTCAAAAGGAAGTTGATTTCATCTTGTTGGTTGGTGATTTATTTGATAATGAGAAGCAGAGCTTAAAGGCACAAATTTATTTAAAAAAAGCTTTTGAACAATTAAAAAATCACGATATTCATGTTTATTTATCTTATGGAAATCATGATTATATGTCCGGAAATCCTTATCAAATTTCTTTTCCTAATAATGTTCATATTTTTCCGGGTGAAACAGTAACGTCATTTTCTTATCAAAAAGAGGGAAGAGAGATAGCCTCCATTTATGGATTTAGTTATGAAAACCGTGCTATTACTAAAAACAAAACAAAGGAATTCCAAATTAAAAATAAAAAAATCCCATTCCACATTGCTATGCTCCATGGGTCTGTGTCAGGAAATAAACTACACGATCCATACGCCCCATTTAACATAACAGACTTACATAACACCCCTTTTCATTATTGGGCTTTAGGGCACATTCACAAGCGTGATATTTTATCTGAAAATCCACCAGTTATTTATCCTGGAAATTTACAAGGAAGACACCGAAAAGAATCGGGAGAAAAAGGTTTTTATTATGTCGAGATGTCAGAAAAAAACAATAAAAAGCAATTCGTTAAAAGTCATGTCATCCAATTTGAAACGGTTAACATACAATTAGCTAAAAATGAAGAGATAAATCGGGTAAGGAGGTATTTTAGTGATCTCATGGTGAACATTGAATCAATCCCAATGCTTTATAGTTTAGAAATTTCCGGGTTTAGTGAACATTATCAACAGTATCAAGATGGGGTTTTTGAAGAATTAATTGAAATTTTTAATGAAGAAAATAGGTTAAATAAACAGTGGGGTTACATTTATAACTATAGTTTCCAACTCAATGAACCATCAAATGCAAAAACAAACCATTTTTTCATTGGTGAAGTTGAGAAATCCATGGATAAATTGGATATCAATGAAGCCATTAAGGAGTTATTCAACCATCGGGATATACGGCAATTTATCGAACCAATCGATGAACAAAAATTAAAAAGAGAAGCAGCTTCTTTACTTATCAATGAGCTTACAGATAGTAGGCGATATCGATGAAGATTGTAAATGCTACAATATATGGATTTGGAAAATGGGTTGATGCTTACTTTGATTTATCATCAAATAACGAGTCATTTATTTGTTTTTATGGAGAAAATGAATCAGGAAAATCAACATTTCAACAATTTATTTTATATGTTTTGTTTGGTTTACCACCAAAAGCGCGGCAAGAAATGCAGCCAAAGCAAAGTAATAAGTTCGGTGGTCAATTAACTATACAAGATACAAAATTGGATCTACTTACAATTGAACGAATCGATGGAAATGTTCGTTGTTATTTAAAGGGCGGAATCGAAAGAGATGAGCAATGGTTAATCGAATTTTTTGGACATGCTACAAGAAAAATGATGACTGATGTCTATGCATTCTCGGCACTTGATTTGGAGGAGATTAGACAAATTAATGAGAAAGACCTAAGTGAAGTATTGTTTAGTGTTGGCCTTTCAGGCGCAACAGACATTTACTTTGTTGAAAAAAAGTTAAAAACGAAAACGGACGAACTGTTCAGGCCACAGGCAAAAGTGCGTGAAATTAATATAAAATTAAATGAAATAAGTGAAGCCTATACTAATCTACAGCACTATTTAGAAAAGGAAGGGACATATTTAACCTTAAAAGAACGTCAACAGTTAGTGAAACAAAAAATCGAACAAAATAAAGCATTAGAAACTAAACACAAGGCAGGGTTAGCCTTGTTTCATCGAATAGAACAATATTTACCACAAATTGAAGAACATCGACTTAAAAAAGAGCAATGGGAACGTTATCCTAAAGATTTATCTTTCCCTGAAAACGGTAAGGCCCGTTATGAAATGGTAAAAAAAGAATTGTTACCATTGAAAGCAAAATTAAATAGTTTAGAAGAAAGTGAAACAACATTACGGCATCAACATGAATCAATTCTAAAACAATTGTATCCACAGGATGTTTATGAGGATATTTATCTTATATTAGGGGATAAACAAACTTTTGAACAATTAAAAATGATGATTAGGCAAAAAGAAGAGCAAATTTTAAGCATAGAAGATGAGATTAGTGTAATAACGCAACAGTTAGCCATTCATCCTGAGTTAATAGAACAGCATAGCCTCCCATTCCAATTAGAAGCAGAATGGAAGGAATTTGTTGAAGAACATCAAGAAATAGAGATAGAAAAAAGCCGTGTATTAGATGGTGAATCAAGATTAAATCTAGACCAACGACAAATTGAAGAAGAAAAAATACAAATTTCTGTCCAAATGATAGATGATGAACAAATAAATCAAATGCAATTCAAAATTGATCAATATCAGCAAGAATCCCAAGTAGATAGTAAGCAAAATAAAAGACGTGATGAACTAAAAGGTATGATAGCGAAACGACAACGTATGTCAACGTTTATTTTTAGTAGCATTTTAATCATCTTAATCGGAATAATGATAATTGCCTTTGTGATTGGGTCAATGATATGGAAAATAGCCATGTCGTCATTGTTACTATTAAATCTAATTATTTGGTTTTCATTTAGACAATCAACGTCTTCAATAAATAAATTCCTCCAAAATGAAACAATGACACAATCATTTTCATTGGATGAAGCCGAATACCATCAGTTACAACAACAAATACAGACTCAACATAATTTAAATATTACTTATAAAGCATTAGAACGGGAGCAGAATAGATTAAAAAATGACAAAATTTTATTAAAGGAACAATGGCTTTTACTAAATCAGCGGGAAAAAGAGTGGCAGCGGAAAAGGGAACAAATGGATCTTCAATATCCTTTTTTACAACAGGTTTCTGTCAAACGATGGATTGATCTTTTAAAAAAGATCCAACAAGTTAAAAGTAATCAAGCAAATTTAGCTAAGATCCTTCAACAAAAGTCAGATCTACAAAATGAATTGGAGAAAATTGTAGAAAAACTACAACTTTTAGCTGAAAAAATAGACTGGCAGTATGACCGTTTAACGTTTGAACATATCGATAAAATTATCGTAGACTATCGTAAAAATAATGAAATGTTAAAAGATTATCAGCATCAATTAGAGGAGAATAGAGCAGAACAGCAATTAATTAAGGAGAGTATAGCCATACAAAAAGATGAAATATTAAAACTATTTTCCTTTTCACAAGTAGATAATGAAGAAGATTTTTATAAAGTAGAAAGGGAGATTGTTGAAAAGCAATCTTTACAACAATTGATTGAAAGTTTTGATATCCAGTTAAGTAATTTATTCTCAGAATCTATTAAAGAAAAATTACTAAGTCAAGAGTGGGATGGACAAAAGATACAATTTGAAATAGCGACGTTACATCAAAAGTTATCTGAGTTAGAAGATAATCAACACGACCTAAATCAACAATTAGTGACCTTAGAATTTGAAATTTCCGAGTTGGAACAATCTGAACAATTTTCTCAAGCATCATTTACGTTTCAAATGAAAAAGGATGAGCTAAATGATTTGGCATATCAATGGGCCATTAACCAAGTTGCATTATCAGCTTTACAACAAACAAAGAAACAATATCAAGAAAAACATTTAGAAGAAATTATGGAACAAACATCACTATTATTTAAAAAAATGACAAACGGTGTCTATATAGATGTTTATCCACCCATCAATAAACGGGCTTTTCAGGTCGAAAAATTTGATCACACAAGGTATTTTGTAGAAGAATTATCTCAAGGGACAGTTAACCAATTGTATGTAGCATTACGATTGGCAATCGGTGTTGTCATGGGGGAAAAGGTAAACTTTCCTTTTATCATCGATGATGCTTTTGTTCATTTTGATGCCAATAGAACATCGCAAATGATTGATATTTTGAAACAAATTTCTGAAAAGACCCAAGTGATTTTATTTACGTGCAAAAAAGATATCGCCAGTTTGGCATCAGCAAAAAGTTTACCTCAGG
Organism: Pseudogracilibacillus sp.; assembly: GCA_032113595.1. Lineage (GTDB taxonomy): Bacteria > Bacillota > Bacilli > Bacillales > Amphibacillaceae > Pseudogracilibacillus. The sequence continues at coordinate 7,175 of DAMCTP010000058.1, read as the reverse complement.
AATCAGAAATTATCGAAATAACGTAATATTGGCGAATATTGTTTCACGGTAACAATGACTGTGTTAAGATAAATTCAATAAATAATTTATGATCAGTGCGAGAATAAATATAAATTTATAATTCATACGGGGAGGGATACGATTGAAAAAAGGAATTGTAGATTATCGAATAGGTGATACATTCGATGGGTTTTTACTTATAAAAGAGATGAAAAAAGGAGTTGCAACAAACGGTAAGTCCTTTTTATCATTGTATTTTACAGATGAAACTGGTGAAATTGATGCGAAGTTGTGGGATGCTTCAAAGGAAGATGAAGAAACATATATCGCGGAAAAAGTTGTAAAAATAATGGGGGAAATTACCGAGTTTAGAGGGTCTGCACAATTAAGAATTAAATCAATTCGGGTTGCTGTTGTTTCTGATGGTGTAAGGGTATCTGACTTTTTGCAGAGGGCTCCAGTTGAAAGGGAATTGTTGCAAGAACAAGTAATGGAAGCTATTTTTGAAATGAAAAACTCAAACATTCAACGGATTGTTCGGGCGTTTGTCACAAGGTATAGTGACGATTTGTTTATTTACCCCGCTGCATCAAAAAATCATCATGCTTTCGTTTCTGGTCTTGCTTATCATATAGTTAGCATGCTGAAAATAGCGAAACAATTGTGTGAGATTTATCCGGAAATTAATCGTGATTTATTGTATGGTGGCATTATTTTGCATGACATTGGCAAAATTCATGAACTATCTGGTGTTGTGTCAACAAAGTATACGACAGAAGGAACCCTATTAGGTCATATAACTGTCATGGTCGCTGAAATTAAAGAGGTGGCAAAGGAATTACAAATAGAAAGTGAGGAAGTATTAATTTTGCAGCATATTGTTTTATCCCACCATGGTAAAGCGGAATGGGGCAGTGCAAAACCTCCGTTAGTTAGGGAAGCTGAACTACTACATTTTATTGATTTAATTGATGCAAAAATGAATATGTTAAATCAGGCATTAGGGAAAACCGACAAAGGCGAATATACAGAACGTTTATTTGCACTGGATAATCGTTCTTTTTACAAACCTACTTTCGATTAGAGATATGTAGAATAAATTACTGAAACTTCATTTAAAAAATCATATTTACAAATAAAAAAGCATATAATACGATTAGAGTTAAACAGGACAAGGAGGATATCGTATGCTATTTGGCATTCCTTGGTGGGTTTTAGTCGTACTTTGTTTTATATGCTTTAGTGGATACATGTCTTTCCGTGCAATGCGTGCCGAGAAATTGTTGGAACAACAATTTATTGAAAATGAAGGCAAAGTGTATATGGAAAGAATGCATCGGGAAAGAGAAAAAAGACAACAGCAATTTTAAACATAAGAAAACAGACGGTTCGTCCGTCTGTTTTTAAGGTATAATAACGTTGTAGGCAGATTTTTGTCTATTTCTCCTCATCATTATTTTCATTATTATTTTCGTCATTTTCTTCTTCTAGAATGGGATCATCCAAATCTTCTTCAGGTTCATTTAATTTAAATAAATCTTCGAATTGCTCTAGATTCACTTTTATGTTTGCACTTTTTAACAGATTGTTCATTTTTTCTGTTATTTCTTCCGGGGTAACTTTCTTTTCAATTAGCTTTTGCCGGATTGACCCTTTATTTTCCTCAAGAGTGCCGACATCTTCCTTTTCCTTTTTGTCAGTTAATAAAATAATATGATATCCAAAACTTGATTTAACTGGATTACTAATTTCATCTATATCAAGTTTGTATGCCATTTCCTCGAACTCTGGTACCATATTATCAACTGTAAAGTAGCCCAAATCTCCACCATTATCAGAACTAGAATCTGTGGAGTGTTTTTTAGCTAGTTTTTCAAAATCTTCCCCTTCATCTAATTTCCCTTTTATTTCATTTGCTAATTCTTCATCTTCCACTAAGATGTGAGATGCCTTCACTTCATATTTCATTTTTTCATAGTACTCAGAAATTTCTTCGTCGGTTACCTCAACATCTTCGGATATTGCCACTTCTTGTAATAAACTAATTCGAATATCACGTTTTAAATCATCCACTGTAATATTTTGTGTCTCTAGGATGCTATCAAAATCCTCACCGATTTGTTCTTTTAATTCCTCAAGCCTTTCATTAACTTGTTCATCCGTTACTTCGTAATTGTCTTCCAGCACTTTGATCATCACGATATTTCTTAGAACATTACCAGCATCCTCCATCTTGATAAGTTCTTCGTAAAATTCATCTTTTTTGACATTTCCTGCCTCTGATTCAACGATGACATTATTTTTAGCCCCACATGCCGTTATTGCAAGTATGATGATAATTAATATCAATGACCCAACTACTTTTCTCACATTAATGCACTCCTCTGTTAACATTCAGTATGATGTTTTTTCAGTTTTTTTAGTTTAATAAAATACCATGTTCAATCGTTCAAACTAACCGACAATACAAAAATCTATCTATCAAAAAATTCTTTCTAAAAGATAATAACATATTTCATCTATTAGTGACACTTTTTTTGGGCAATATATTATAACCAATATATTCTAACTAGGAAACAGGTTTTTATTTTGCTAGAATTTATCTTCAAAAATGCAATAGTGAAGGACAAGAAAGTGATCTTACTTTCGATGCTTTCTTGTCCTTGATAACACGATTATTTTTGCTTCGAATCTGTTATTTTTTGTTCAAGATCTTTAATGCTTGATTCAATTTGTTCTAAATATTCGTAAATATTTTCCTGATGAGGTTCAATAGTGTGTTTCCATTCATCAACAGAGGTTTTCATATCTTCTGTCAATTCACTAATTAATGCGACCCCTTCCTTTGAAGTTTTTGCTAATTGATCTTTTAACCTAATTGTTTCACGGATGATATCATCGGCAATATTCTTCCATTCTAATCCTTGTTCTTTTACACGATTACGAATGTTTTCACCCGAACTAGGTGTTGTTAATAGCGTAGCCGCGGCACTTATTGTTCCACCAACAACAAACCCTAATAAAATATTTTTAGTACTTACCATCAATATGTCCCCTTTCAATCCAAAGTATAACTAATCATTTCTATTCATAATTAATGTGCGCGTTGATTTTATTAGAGATTTTTAGTAAATCTTCATTTGTAAATTCATCGTTTCTCGTTATCCATTTAGCATCAAATCCATCAGAATCATCATACCGGGGAATGATATGTATGTGCAAATGAAAGACAGATTGTCCTGCAAAAGCTTCATTATTATTTAATAAGTTTAAACCAATCGGTTTATAAGCCTTTTTAACAGCATTGGCAATCATTGGAACACGCTTGAAAAGTTCACTTGCTACATCGGCTGGGGTTTCATATATATTTTTCGTATGTACTTTAGGTATGACAAGTGTATGTCCTTTTGTTACTTGACTAATGTCTAAAAAGGCATAAACATTGTCATCTTCATATACCTTTGCAGAGGGAATGTTACCTGCAATGATTTGACAAAAAAGACAGTCATCATGTGACATGATCATTCAACTCCTAAGCGTATTTTGTACTACATTCATATTTTATCATAAACATGCTAACAAGTATATGAAGGATATATTGGAAAAATAAATCAGTGTTACAGTAGCGTACATCAGTAATATAAAAATTAAAAATGAAGGAAGTAATCGCCAAAAACAACAACAGACTACATTGCCTTAGCAAGTAGTCTGCTTTAAGAAGATCATAAGTGGTCCATCATTACTTTATGGGGTTAGTAAATTTTTTCATATGTTAGAACCGTTAGATTCCATTAATATAAAAAATTTTACAAGACGACCTACAATCTTCAACAAATATTATTTACTTCTACTGTAATAATATACATAATGAATCCCTATCATATATACTAGAAAGTATAGAAGAAGCTATAAAGGAGGACATAATGAAACCTTTATTACAAATCAATCACGTTATCGGCGGTTATTCAAATAAAAATGTTTTGCGAGATATTTCCTTTTCGGTCAATCATGGTGAAATTGTCGCCCTTATAGGATTAAATGGGGCGGGGAAAAGTACAACGATTAAACATATCATCGGATTAATGGAACAAAAAAGTGGTTCAATTACAGTCGATGGCCTTACTTTATCGGATAATTTAACGGCATACAGACAGAAAATTGGTTATATTCCTGAACAACCGATACTGTATGATTCATTGACGTTACATGAACATCTTCGTTTAACTGCAATGGCATATGATATTGATGAAAAAGTTTTTGAGGAAAGATTACCTACGTTGTTGAAGGCTTTTCGAATGGAACGACACTTACATTGGTTCCCTGTTCATTTTTCTAAAGGAATGCGTCAAAAAGTGATGATTATGTGTGCTTTTTTAATTGAACCATCACTCTACATCGTGGATGAACCGTTTGTTGGTCTAGACCCGTTGGGAATTCAGTCATATTTAAAACAGATGGAAAAAATGAAACAAAATGGCGCCGGTGTCCTTATGTCCACTCATATACTAGCAACGGCGGAACGTTATTGTGACCGATTTATTGTCATTCATGAAGGGGAAATTCGCGCCCAAGGGACTTTATCACAATTGCAAAATGAGTTTTCAATGCCTGGTGCGACATTAGATGATCTTTATATTGCATTAACAAAGGAAGAAAATTATGTTTAATAGTTCACATTTATTTAAACAACGGTTAAAGGAACACATTTTACTAATTAATCGGTATTTACGGTACATCTTTAACGGCCATTTCATGATTGCTGTATTATTTGGTATTATCACCTTAGCTATATATTATCAAAAATGGTTAACAAATTTATCGCCCACTTTCCCAGCTGCGATTGTTGTCGCTGTTGTTTTTGGGGTGACTGTTTTTTATAATCCAATACAGACATTTTTAAAAGAGCCTGATAAAGTATTTCTCATTGTAAAGGAAATAAAATTAGGGAATTATTTTTGGAGGGCACTTTTTTATAACTTTTTTGTACAAATGTATGTAGTTATTTTAGCTATTGCTGTCACGACACCGTTATTAATGGTAGCATTTCCAATGAAAGATAAGTGGGATTATATTTTCTTATATGGCTTATTAATCATTTTGAAAGGTTGGAATTTATTAAGTCAATGGTGGATGTTAAATATTCAACATAAAATGATTTTATACATAGATAAAATTTTGCGGATTTTTATGAGTATTATCTTTTTCTACTTCTTTATCTTGGAAAGTTTTTTATTTGTCACCATCATATTTGTTTTTATGTTAATTATGTTTAATAACAATTATATGTTAGCAAGAAAAAAGGCAAGTCTTGGTTGGGAAAAGTTAATCGAAAATGATCAACATCGGTTAGCGTCATTTTATCGCTTTGTGAGTCAATTTGCTAATGTGCCAGAAACATATAAACGTTTGAAAAAACGAAGAGCATTAGCTAAAATAATTGAAAAAATTGTCCCATTTAAGCATCAAGCAACTTTTGATTATATTTATCGGCTAACCTTTATAAGAAGCGGTGACTACCTCAATTTATTTATCCGTTTGACAGTGATAGGCGCTTTAATTATTTTGTTTGTACCAAATCGGTGGTTTGTATTATTGTTGGCTTTACTATTTCTTTATTTAACAGCCTTCCAGCTGGCCTCCCTTTATCATCATTATCGGACAAGCATATGGATGAAGTTATATCCAATCGAAATGAGTGAACGAATACAATCATTTGTCAATTGGCTCGTGCAACTAACTTTTATTCAAACAATTATTTTTGCATTGATGTTGCTAATTTTTGAGGACATAGGTACCTTCTTCCTTATGTTAGCTGGTGGTTCATTGTTTAATTATTTGTTTCATTACGGGTATATAAAACGGAAAATTTCTAAAAGTATTTAGAGCGATATTCATTTAAGGAGTTTTTACGTGCATTGTTAATTAATGAAAAACCTACTTCTCTTGATATGCCATATAGGCACTAATTAATGCCTTAGCTGCTATCGGCATTGCTTTTTCATTAAAATCGAATTTTGGGTGATGGTGTGGATAATCTTGTCCCTCTATTTTGGCCCCTGTGAAAAAGAAAGCACCAGGCTTTTTTTGTAAATAGAATGCAAAATCTTCCCCAGCCATCTGTGGTTCGATTTCGTTAACTACGTTAATCCCAGGGATATTTTTACTTGCTTTTAATACGATTTCTGTTTCATCATTGTGGTTAATAACAGGAGGGAATCCTTTTTCATAATTCAGTTGGTATGATGCCCCATATGAAAGACAGACTCCTTTAATAATTTGCTCCATTTCCTGTTTTACTTGTTCTTGTATAGCAGTATCTAAGTATCTTACCGTTCCTACTAATGTCGCTTTATCAGCAATTACATTGAATGTTGTTCCAGCCTCAAACCTACCAATCGTAATTACAGCGGTTTTTAAAGGATCAATTTGACGGCTTAATATATTTTGAATTTGTGACACGACCTCTGCACCAATAACAACAGCATCCTTTGTAAACTGCGGGTAACCTCCGTGGCCTCCTTTTCCATTAATGATAATTTCAAACTTATCTGCTCCCACCATAAATGGACCTTTTCTTGTTTCAATCGTCCCTAGAGGGGTCGTTGCCCATAGGTGACTACCAAAAATGGCTTCTACCTCATCAAGTAATCCTGATTCCATTATTGGCTTTGCACCACCCGGTGGTAGTTCCTCAGCATGTTGATGGATGAAAACGATAGTACCTGGCAACTCATTTTGAAATTGCTTCATTGTTTTAGCTAAAACAAGTAATGTCGCTGTATGTCCATCATGTCCACAGGCATGCATAACGCCGGGATTTTTAGATTTATATGGAACCTCTTTTTGGTCTTGTATTGGTAATGCATCAAAATCGGCCCTCAATCCTATTGTTTTACCCGGTTTGCCACCTTTTAATGTTGCAATAATGCCATTACCACCAACTTTTTTTTCATATGGAATTTGTAAATCATCATAAAAGCTGGCTATATATGAAGCTGTTTTAAATTCTTTAAAAGATTCTTCAGGATAAGCATGTAGATAACGACGTATATCAATCATTTGCTTTTCATGTTGATTGATAGTTTCATAAATGGTATGTAACATATTTGCATCTTCCCCCATATTTGATACAGTTTAATTATGTTTACAACTATCATAACATGAACTCGTAGTAA
>DAMCTP010000057.1:0-16427 GCA_032113595.1 Pseudogracilibacillus sp. | reverse complement strand
AAACGGGAACAAATATAATAGAATCAAAGGTTTTTAATTATTCAGTAATCCCTAAGTAAAACTATCAAAAACAGTTTTTGAAAAGTTCATCTATAGTGGGAATTGGGGTCAGACCCCTTTAGTGTGATAAAGTGATGAAGGTGTTGATGTGAGTGGTTAACAATTTTTTTGTATTTAGAAGAATGAATTTGATGTAATCAGACCTCATTAATGTGTTAAAGTAATTTGCTACCATCCAAGTTTTTATGCCGTTTGCATTTTATAATAAACCACAAACGCTCTTTCTATTTGTTTTTGTAATATATGATTTGAAATATCGAGAGTGATGGATTTCCCGTGGCCAATGTAGAGAATTGTCTTTCTTGGATGGGGAATGATTCTAAGATAGGGACTGTATATTATCCAACAACAATCATAATTTATTGGTGAATGGGTTGGAAATGCTATGATATTGTTTTGTTTGCTGATTGGAATGGGTGTTTTTTGTTTGAAGCCGGTCTGTTGAATCGTTGTTTGTCGTCTCCCGTCGTAGGTGGACCAGTAATTGATGCACGAGGCTTTAATGATTTCAAATGGTGTTTGTTTGATATAACATTGCTGATTTGACTCCAGCACGATTGAGCTATATTCAATCGTTCGAGCGGGGACGACAGCGAGGGTGTTCGTTGTGATGGTATAGGTTGAGAGGATGTGATTCATTTATACCTCCTATAGTATTCGGCTTCTTTTTGTTTGTATACGTTCATTAGTTCAGGGAAATCGATTTCTAATGCGATGACGATGAGTCCCAATAAGAGACCACCTGGTAATTTATCACCACGCTCAATTCTTCCGTAATGAATTTCATCACAGTTTATTGCTTCTGAAACATCTTTTTGTGTCAATCCTAGTTTGGACCGATGGGCTTTAAATGTTTCAGAAATAAGTTGTCTCCAAATTTCTTCTAATGCTTTTCTATCATCCATAGGGTACATCCCCCACTTTTTATTTCATTATCCTTATAAAAGAGATAAGAAAGAATGACCTAAAGGACATGTTTGTGATATTAAAATGAGAAATTGAAATGATGTGTTCTATTGTTGATTGATTTAGGGATAAGTGTCGATAGGCAGGCTGCTATCATTAGTTGATAGTGGTTTTTTTGTGTTTTGGATGGATGTTAACATGATCGTTATTCAACATTTTGCATTGTTAATATCGCCAAGAGATGCAGGCATTTTTTTGTCACGTCCGTTAAGGTGAACATTTAGCGGATTTCTGATGACTGGTGGGAGTGCGGGCGACGGCGTGCGTTGGGTTAAATGATGGATTCACACCGGTAAGGGTGCGTGGGTGATAAAGCTAAAATTTTCCCCGAAGAAGGGGTTGTGGGGAAGTTGGGTGATGTGGTTGCAGTGGATGTTCCTATTGAAAGGAAATGATGGATGCATGTAAGGGTCATCGGGATGAACGCTATTTGGCGAGATGGCTGAAAATGATCTGTGTGATGGTAGATGTGACAGGAGGGTTCATGGGTGTGTGTGGAAAGGATGTTGGTGGTTGGGTGAATAAATGTTGTTTGGTTGTGAGGAATCGGTTGGTTTTAAATGAGGGATGTTGGAGGGGTGAAATGGTTCGTGGTGGATGGAGGGGGATGATTTTTCTTGATGGGGATGGTGTGAATGTGGGGGTTGTATCTGAATCAGGAATCATAGTGGTGGGCTGGGGAGCGACGGGATGAGCTCGTTTGTCGATTGGTATCGGGGGGTGTTTGGGGTCGGGATGTTTGGGAGGCAAGGTGGCTGTGATTGTATGAGGGTGAGTCGTCAATATCGGATGATGTAATGACTTGGAAATGGAGATTGCTGTATGAAGTGTTGGTGGTTGAGTTGGAGTGTGATTGGACGTTTGGATTAGATTGAAAAAGTTGTAAAAAAATGAAGGAATTTAAGAAGGTTTGTCGAATGTATTATTAATGGCGTTTGTATGTTCTTAAATTTATGAAAAATAGATAGTGCTTCTTTTCCGAATCATATTAAGTAGGTGTGCAATGGTTGCCACGAATATTATTCCCCGTAGAAATAGATAGAATCTTCTCTTTCTTTTCAAAACCAAAAATAATAAAAAACTGAAGTAATTGATGCTTATTTTTTTTCGCAATGACTATCTTTAAATAATTACAGGAGAATATAGTAATGATAAGACAACAGTGCCAAGAAATGCTGGGGTCAGACCTTTTAGTGTGTTAAAGGTGGTTAAGGTTTTGTTGTGTGGGCTGCACAATAATTTAGTATTTTGAAACTTTTTTAATTTTATAAAAAATTTAAAGGGGGATAGGACATATAGTGCTCAATTAGTGCTAATTATCTGACTATATGTTAACATTAATAATGAAAAGAGTAATTACTGTAAAAGACAACGGGGTAGATCATGTTGGTGATTATTTAGATTGGCTGTTAGAACAATCTAAAGATGACAATGATGCCAAATATCATTTGGCATTTATCCAATTTGCGATAAAAAGATTATCCATAAGTGATTTGGATGTTCTCTGTCGGGAATATACACAATTAGATATAATGGTGGGAGATGAATCTTTTAGCAAAAGGTATATATTAGCAAAACCATTGGCTAAAGCCCCCATCTATGAATTGAGGTATGGGATATCATCAAACGCACATTTAAGGCTATTGTTTTTCCCATATAAATATAATGGCATAGAATATATTGTGTTTTGTTATGTGTTTCTAAAAACACGCAAACCGCCAAAAGACGAAACAAATCTTTATCGGGATAAGGCATACAATATGTACCAACGGGTAAAGAGAGAACCTGAGAAATACTTGGAGGGATTTTAAATGGAAAAAGGAAGAGATTTACTAGATAATAGTAAATTAACAAAAATACACCCAGAACTAGAGGAAACATTCTTTGGTACATCTGCTCTTTTAGGTGATTTAATTTTCGCAAAAAGAATGGATTTTGGGTATACACAACAGGAATTAGCTAAAAAAGCAGATGTTAGCTTGAAAACTATCGCTAGGGCTGAGGGCGGTGGTGGTAATCTTAGCATAGAATCATACGAAAAGATTTTCCACGTTCTAGACATAAATTTAATGGAAATGATTCGTGATTATCTAGCTAAAAATGAACATGCTGCAACTAATTTCTAATGAAAAGATTATAAAAAAATTAAGGGCTGGGAATTCATTATTTTGGATTGTCAGTTTTTTATTTTAGAAATTGAGGTCAGACCCTCTTTAGTGTTTATCAGAAATCGTTCTTGCCAGTCTTCGTATTTTTATTTGCACCCTCGTACTCCAATGGTGTTATTATACGGTAACTGGAATGAAGGGTTTGCCCTAAATTATCATACGATTTCCAGTGTATATTTAGGGTTAGACATGCTAGGACGTGAACAATTTGATACAAAAAGAACCTTATTAGGTGAATTTTTATATGAATTAAAATATAATAAGGATTTATCGAAACTAGATGACATTATGAAAATAGTTGAATCATTCCTTCCTAGCTGGAGGGTTATTTCGGATATAGATGTTGTTTTACCAGCCCCACCTAGTAATGAAAACAGGATTTTTCAACCTGTATTTATAATAGCCAAAAGGGTAGGAGAATATTTGAAAAGGGACGTTTTCATCGATGTGTTGGTGAAGAAAGATACTGAACAATCAAAAAATCTTTCCCTTTATGATAAAAATAAAGTGCTAAATTCAATTATGATGAAAAGAAATGCAAAGAGACCCTATAATATATTAATAATTGATGATTTGTATCAGACTGGTGTAACATTAAATGCGGCTGTAAAGGCATTAAGGACTGATTCGAACATAAAAAATATTTATGTACTTACCTTAACAAAAACAAGGAGGTGATATGGGTGAAGGTATTTATAGCTGGACCAAGGGCTGTTAAAAGCTTGAATAGTAAATTGACTGAAAGACTAGATAAAATAAGAGCTAATAACTTTACGGTATTGGTAGGGGATGCTGTTGGAATAGATAAAGAAATTCAGATCTACCTTCATTCGCATCACTATGATAATGTTAAAGTATTTGCATCAAATGGAAAAGTAAGAAATAATGTCGGTCATTGGGATGTTGAAAAGGTCATGGTAAATCCGGAAGTGAAAGGATTTAATTTTTATGCTGCAAAGGATCTGGCAATGGTAAAGGAATCAGACTATGGATTTATGATCTGGAATGGCAAAAGCAGGGGTACATTTAATAATATTATTAATTTAATAAATTTTAATAAAAAAGTCCTTGTCTATCTGACGATAAAAAGACAATTTTACACAATTAACTCAATGAACGATGTTGATTTTTTGAAAGGGGTCTGAGATGGAAAACAAATGGATAAAAAGCAATTGTCATTATTTCCTTAAGGGGTAGAGCCCTTTAGTAAATCTTCCCTTCCATAATTGCATACTTCAATTTCAATGACCGTTTGTATTGAGATTGTAAAATATGTAATGATACATCAAATGGAAGGGTCTTTCTATTCGTAAATATAACGAGACTTCTATCTGGATGATTTGGGTGTTGTTGAATTTTTCTTATATGTTCTGTAAATAACCATGCACATTCAAATGAGTTTATATTATGGGTTGGGAATGCGACGATCCCATATTTTGTGCTGATTGGAATTGGGACCTTCTGTTTGTATCCCATACGTTTCATGACTACGTCACGTCTACCATAAAAGGTTGACCAGTAATCGATACACGCTTCCTTTATTAGTTGAAGGGGTGTTTTTTTGACGCATATTTTTCGATTCAGTTCAAATACGTAACTATCAAATTCTATTTGCTTTGCGGGTAATATAGCAATAGTGTTGTTCGTGATTTTATATGCTTCTTTTATGCTTTTCATGTCGATTCTCCTATAAAAATGATTTTCCCTCCTCTATTTTAGAACTTTAGTAATGAAAAGGGTTTGAAAAAGTGATTTTAATATACATTACCAATTCTGTTTATATATACTATCGTGTTATTGATTGTGTAGGTGGCATAAAAATTGGATGTTTTTTAATTTGGGGATAACTTGACAGACCAAAGGGGTTAAAAAAGTAATGAGCCAATCTGTGGGCCGATCCCTGAGCCAAGTGATGGGCCCATTAATAAACAAAAAGAAAACAATAAAATAAATATATAATACGTTTATTACTATAACTACGGAATGAAGATTTTTGATTCCGTGTTTTTTTGGTGTTGACAGAAATGCAAAAGGTACCTAATTTCGTCTTTTTGCGCAAAAATTGAATTTTTCCATATAAAGTAATCTTAAAATTGAATTTTATTAGGACAAAATTGAATTTTTCGCACGATTTACGAAATTAGGGTTTTTGTCAAATCCATTTACTTACTTTATGATGGGATTAATTTATGTGAAAAGGAGTAAGTGGTGATGAATTACATACGGGAAATCAATGAATTTTATGTTAGATTGGAAACAAATCCTTTGACACCAAGTGCAATTTCACTTTGGTTTGCGATGATGCATGTGAACAATCGGGCCCATTGGGTGAAGCGTTTTTCGGTAGCTGCGTCAACCCTTCGGTTGAAGTCAGGATTGCCCCTTAGTACGTTTAAGCGTGCAAGATTGGAATTGCGGGATAAAGGGTTTATTTTGTATACACCACAAGACACCAATGCACCGCTATATGAGATGGTGTCCCTTGTGGCAAGGCGTGAACGAGCCGAGGTGGAAAGAATTGAGACGAATGGGCAGGAGGTGTCTACAGGAAAAAGTGCTGGGAGCAGTGAAAATATCCGGGTAGAAAATAATAGTTGTCACGTTGAAGAGATAGCCATAGAAGTTGAGAGCAATATGGAAGTTGCCACAGTCCCGTCATGTTCCAATCATCATCAAGAAGTGGATGAGGTGGATGGAGGGGCATTGTTCGATATGGTGCGGGAATATTTATATAGTGAGGAACCGGTGGAGAAGAACGAATACCAATTATGTTTTTCCACGTACTGTTTTTATGAAGATCATTTTGGAGAGCCGGTTGATAGTGAGGCAGATGAACTTTATCATTGGGCAGAAATTATGGGTGATACGTTAGTGTGTGAGGCAATCATTCGTGCGATACATAGTGGACATTTGATTTGGAAATATGTACGGGGGATTTTGCGGAACTGGCATAAAGAGCGGCTGTTTACGTTATTGGACGTTGAGAAGGCAGAGGAGGATTTTCGACGGAAGCGGGGATGGCGGATCCCTAGTAAACCTAGACAAAAGGAAATCCTCCCTGATTGGTGGGAGGAGCGGAAGTATGTTGGATAACGAATTTGCGACATTTTGTAGGGTGAATACAGTTGCCCGACATTACCAGGGATGCATATGGTGAATTTCTCCAAGGGGGGTTGGTAGCGATGTGGCAGATGTAATGATCAAAATCTAGCAATAAAAAAACTAGTTGATCATTACTATAAATCTTGCAATCAACTAGCTTAGTTTATGGTAAGTATTGTATTATCTTATATATATCATTTTAGAAAAAAGACCGAATATGATTAAGCAACATCTTATGAAGCAATTTAATTAAACAGAAGAAATATATCAGATGATTAACGATTATGATGAATACCATGAATCATGAAAGAACTGAAGGCACATATGGGTGATTCCTCCCTGTTTATACATAGCTTAAATAAGTTAATGTTTGGTTTATTTAGGGTTTATTTAAAAAACATTATAAGTTATTCGATTTTTAATATTAAACAAAGTTATCAATCATCTTGATAGTTCTCTCAACCTTTAATAAACTGATTGAATTGATTAATTTATTAATCCTACCTTGGCAGCCTATTTTAAGCAAAAATGGCAACATTAAAAAAGGATAGACTTGTAAATCACCTATTAAAAGATTAATTTTATGCCATGTTGGATGGTCAAGATTCAATTCATTATTTGTCATTTCAATAATTCCCAATGCATAGTAACCAAATAAAACACCAGATTGATAGCCACTTTTATTTTGTATATCAATTGCCATTTGCGCAAATTCTTTTGCCTTTTCCGAATCTAACCCCCGATAAGAAATAGCTATTGCAGCATATATTTTCCCAAGTTCGATTGAGGAATTAAGCATTTCGTTAATCTCTATTGCCTTACCAAAAATTTTTATGGCTTCTTCCTGATTATTCCAGCAATATGTTTCAATTAAGTTAGTGTATATTTTCCCCTCAAGACTAATGATATTATTATCCTTGGCAATTTGTAGTGCCTTCTTATATTCAATTTCCGCATCTTCTAGAAACCAATTAAACCTATAAATATGTCCTTTTATTCTAATAGTTTCCGCTAGCTCATTAATTTGCATATCTTTGTCTAAAATTTCCTCAATTAATTTAAGTGAATTTGTGAAATCACCTAATAAAAACTTTAAATCTGAAAATTGCCTTTTAACTTTTATAGATAAATTTTCATATTCGTTCATGCCATCAAGTTTTAACATCAAGTCATGATAAGCCTTGTTTGTATCAATGTAATTACCCGAAAGTCTAGTGATATTTGCTTTTTGAAACAAAACTGACAATTTCGCATTGCCTAGAAATGATTTTCTTACTTCAACCGTTTCCATTAGTTCTTTAGCAGTAGATATACTGTTTGTCCTTCTATAAAATACTGCCATAATAATATTTAAAGCATTTTTCAATAATTTTGATGTATGCAAGTTTATTGTAATTAATATTGAATTTCCGATACTGTTCCAATATCCTTTATTGATGAAATAAAACGATACTTCTATATATTTTTCGACATAGGATAATGATGGCGATTGAATAATATAGTGTTTACTCGTTAGTTTTACAAAGTACTTAAAAATAATTTCATCATTATCATTGTTTATTTGGCTGTAGATATATTCTAATGTTGCCTTTAAAATTTGCGATATGAATTTCCCATCTAAATACACAACAATGTGGGAACTAACACTTTCATTTATTTTATAAAGTCCGTTTTCAATATCAATGGTACTAATTATTGACCTTTTAATGAATGTTGGAAATTTTGTCGTTGCATATCCAACGGAGAAATAATGGATGAGATGACTAAAATATTCGTAAGTAAATATTTCAAGGATTGATAAAAATTTCATTAATTCCTTTTCTTCTTCATTTAAGTGTCTTAAAAATCTATCAATTACCTCGTTGTCAGCACTAATAAAGTCACTAGAATTTAACATCTCATTTTTCGACTTTTTTAATTCATATATATTAACACATAAATCAAGGTGCAGCGGAACCCCTTTAGCTGATTTTATTATTTCATTCCTAATTTCCGCCTCTTTTATTGGAACATGCTTTAAAAAATAATCTGCATCATCATCACTTAATGACCCTAAAATATGTTGTTCTAGGTATTCTCCCCATCTTGGATTAGTTTCTTCCCATTTAATATAATCCCTGCTGGATAAGACAAATAAGCCATTTTCACTTGAACCAATAAATTCCTTTATCCATTCTTCAGATGATCTAGAAACGGCTTTATTTTCGGTCTTTTTTAAAATTGTTTCATAGGCATCCATAAAAAAAACATGTGTCGTTTCATTTTGAATAACAGCCTCTTCAATGGCTAAACCTAAATAATGTGGCAGTCTGTCAAACAAGTCCATTTCATTTAGATCACTAATTTCTTTAATGTTGCTTTTATATTTTGATAACATAGTGTAATATTTATCCTTAATGTTTAGGAAAGATTTAAAAATTAAATTCAACGGTATCACTGCACCACTAATATTGGCACCAAAGTTTAAAACTTCAAAAAGGATACTATCTGTACCAATGGACCTTTTTACATCCCCCACAGATTTCCCTTGGAGAGAGTAATATCTTATAACCGCATAATCAAATAAAATGGTTGGAATTTTCAACTGTTTTCTAATCGATGATAAAATTTCTATAGGGGAATTATATTCAAAGGCATCCAAACTAATGTGAACTGGATGAACTTTTCTCAATAGTTTCCTGTTTGTATTTTCCCGCAATGAGGAATTTAACTCATTTAACAAAGTTGATTTACCGATTCCGCCGTATCCGTAATAAACGATGACTTTAAACTGTCTTGACCCACTAATCACCTCCCTTAAAGAAGTATTAAATACCTCTAAAGGTTTATCGCGGTTGGTAAATTTCCGGACTGCTGTAAAATCGTTTGACTTTTTAAATTTACTTAAAGACATTTTATTCCCCCTGTAAATATGGCGTAAATAATAGCTCATGTAAATGGATTGATTTCTTTATATTATCCCGCTTATATTTAAGTTTGTCATAGTAATCATTAAAAACACCTAAATAATGATGCACTAAACGCTCATTCTGATGGGAAAAATCCTTAATTACCTCTTCCCTTTGATTTCGGTACTTTATTAATACTTGTTGTTTTGTATGATCAAGAATAATCATCTCGTCAGTTCCATCAAAAAATAATTTAGTTTGTTTATAATTTTTATTTAGGGTCCAATTAGTATCAATTTGTCCTCTGCCAACCCTCCCTGTATTTTTAATTGGAAAAGTAAAATCAACTGTACCTTGAATTTCTGTGAAAGGAATGGCAGATAACCTCGTTAGTCTGGAATCCACAATATGTACATGTTCTATATCAATTAATTTGTCAATGACACTTAAAGCATTAATCCCGCTGTCTATCCAGCTTCCTTGTAAACTTTCAGCATTTTCCCGTAATCCATCCCCCGACATGTATGGATCATAAAACATGCATTGAATACCAGTAATCGGCCCTAGGTCATTAGTGATTATATTTTCATGATTACTTATAAACCACAATAATTCCTTAGCAAATGAAGCATGATAAGCAATTGTTAAATTTGTTTTATTTTCGGATGCAAGTCTTTTTAACTCAAGCAGTTCCTCAATCTTTGTAACAGCGGGCTTTTCAACTAGGACATTTTTCCCTTTTGCCAAAGCACTTTTACTTAATTTAAAATGCGTGTCATTTGGAGTGGCAATTAAAATGCTATCTACATTTGTTTCTAACAATTCATCATATTCATGATAAAAAGGAACATCTAAATCAATCCCATCTGCTTTTGCACGATCATTGTCACAAATAGCAACAACTTGAAAATGATTAAGCAGGGATAATGAGGTTAATTTTTGATGTGTAATATGACCTAAACCAACCAATGCAATTTTAACAGGTGATTTCACTGTTCCCCCCACTTCTGGGAAAGTGTTAAAGTTTCCCTATATAATTAAGCGCTTTCAATGCTTGTAATAAATGCACAAACTAGTTCATTCGTATTATATTTTATAGACTGTAATTGTTGACGTCAACAAAAATGAGGATTAAAAGATATGACCCTAATTTATGAGATAAAGTACTTAAAAAGGACTTTTCCATAATATAATACAAATTTCTGGATGAGTCGTTGGATTGTGGTTAAATAAAAAGGAATTTGTCAATATTTGTAGTATATTAGACATAAGGGGTGTGGTGTCATTCTATATTAAAAAGTTGCAAGGAAAAAAGACCCACAACGATGATTTGAATTTTCATCATTTTTACAATGAAAATTTAATTGAGATACATAAGGAGAACTTAAGTATCTTATTAATAATGCCATGCCAAAGGGCTAATAACAGTAGAAAAATTTATTATTACTAAAAATATTAAAGAAAGTATATTAAAAAATATAAATAAAACGATATTGAGAAACTCCTCTTTTGATGCTTAAAAAATTATCACAATAAACATGAAAGTAGTAAGCTCCATTCTTTATTTATTGAAATTATTGGATCCTAATTTTAAGAGTTGTTGTTAAGGAAGGATTGAAGATTGTTTCTGATGAATTCAAGGTGAAGATTTGTCCAAGGATAGATGAGAGAAACGTGGAGCCAAGGGGTTTTTTCTTGGAGTAGTGATTTAGCTGTTATATTAATCAATGAAATATTAATTATTTTGCTGATGTACTGGCTGTAAATGGTGTAGTAGTATACGCAATTGAAGTAGACTATTTGGAAAGTTCAATTTATGCAAATAAGATTAATAGAGATGAACGATACTTTGATATTGCCGAAAAGTATATGGAAGATGTTGGGGGTAAAGCTGGGGGGGAATATACAGGAGAAATTTTTGATAAAAGCCCTAGAGGGTACATATTACTATTTGATAATCTACACTCTCGCAACATATTAAAAAGAGTATTTACTGAATACGAGTCTGAATGTGATTTAATTGTTGCAAATTATACAACAACTGCAACTGGTCGCACTTTATTGCCCATAATCACAGTCTACAGAATATGTTTATTTGTATACGATGTGGACAAAGATTTCATGGGGTTGACTTCTCTTGATGGTGTTTAAGAAAGAGAAGTTGAGATAAAGATTTTGAATAGAATATAGTTACAGACTATTTGGAATTTGCCGAATCATAGGTCTAATGTGTATGAAGTGCTGGGTAGTTGGAGTTTTGTTCTAGTTCCTTTTGAACTTAATAATATCAAAATGAAAAATAATTATGAATAATGGTGTACAATGAATAGAAGATAAATAATATGGATATAAAACAGGGAAACGCCTATATTTTTCAATATAAGAATTATATAATTTGAGATATATTTAGGGTTGTTTTAAAGACTCATCCTGCTAAATAATTTAAAATAATAGACTCCTTCCTTTACTTTTTATATAGTAAATACTAGTCATGTAATAAATATTGAGAGGATTTTGGAAATGAATAGAAGGAACTGGGATTCTTCCATGAGGGTTATAGATATATTGGAAGTACTAAAGGATAATAATACATATGGGTTAAGTATAACTGAAGTATCAGAAAAAACTGGACATAGCAATAGTACTGTTCACCGTATTATGACTGCCCTAAATAAAAGGGGATATATAATTAGGGATGATAAAACAAGAAAATATAAACTGGGTTATATGATATTACAATTTACCAATGTTTTAATGAGTGATACAAACATTAAAGAATTAGCAAGACCCTATTTAGAAAAATTAAATAGGGAATTGAAAGAGGCGGTTCATCTTATATTAAGGTCTGGAAATTACGGGGTATATATAGATAAAATTGATAGTCCACATCCAATTGGTCTTCAAGTTTATATAGGTAAAAGAATAATGCTACACAGTTCAGCAGCGGGAAAAGTTATTCTAGCATATATGAGTAAGGAAAAAAGGGTTCAGATATTATCCGAGGTTGGTTTACCCAAATTTACTGATCAAACTTTGGTTGAATTTGAAAAAATTGAAAAAGAATTAGTCGAGATACTAAATAAAGGATACGCTTGGAACCGTGGTGAAAATCGTACAGATGTATACAGTATAGCGGCCCCTATATTTGATGCAACCGGGGAAGTGGTTGGAACATTAAGTTTAGCTGGTCCTTCTTATCGATTTAACGATGAAAACATTAGTAAAATGGTAACTACTTTAACAAGTACCACAAGGAAGTTATCTAATATTTTAGGGTATTTGAATTAGGTTCCTCTTTGTATCGAATAATTTATACTGTTAAAAATAAGAATCGGAAATATGCCAGGAATTATGCATATTGCCGATTCTTATTTATTTAAAAGGAATTAAATAAAGGTAAAAATTGTTATCACTTATATACCATAAAATATTATAAAATAAAGTTAAATGTAAACGTTGACAACGACTGTAAAGGTGTGTTAGAATTCATCTAAATCCCATATGTAAAATACAATTCCTATATATGGGAATCAGTAACTGTAGGTCTGCTTTAGGTTTATAAATTTAAAAGGGGGAAATAATCTTGAAAATTAGTAAAAGGATAATGCTAATATCGTTTTTTTCATTACTAGGTATTTTGATAATCGGTTGTAGCAACCAAGCAAATAGTAATGATAACAAGGATGGAAAAGAAATCAGTAAGGAAGAAAATAAACCAGAATTCTCATTAAAATTTGCTAGTACCCAACCGGATGGTCATCCAACAGCGGAAACACAATACAAATTTAAAGAAATTGTAGAGGAAAGAAGTGAAGGTAGAATAGAGGTAGAAGTTTATACTAATGGCGTTTTGGGTGATAATGTTGAATTAAATGAAGCGGTCCAAGATGGAACTGTAGCTATTACATATGGGACTACTTCTTATATGGGGGCAAATTTCGAACCCAAATATAATGTTTTTGAGCTTCCATTTATTATTGATGAAAGTAATATAGAAAATGCATATGAATTGATGGATGGAGAAGTAGGTGGAAAGTTAAGTAACGCATTAGAGAAGCATGGTTTTAAAGTTTTGGGATACGGTAGACAAGGTTTTAGACAATTAACAAATAGTAAACATCCTATAAATTCAGTTGAAGATTTAGATGGTA
Organism: Pseudogracilibacillus sp.; assembly: GCA_032113595.1. Lineage (GTDB taxonomy): Bacteria > Bacillota > Bacilli > Bacillales > Amphibacillaceae > Pseudogracilibacillus. The sequence goes on along the minus strand of DAMCTP010000057.1, from coordinate 3,092 downwards.
TGGATTTAAGATTACAACCGAATGAAATTCAATTACAAGCATTTAGGGCATTGGGTACAAACCCTAGTTCCTTGGGATTTGCAGAACTTTATTCAGCTTTACAACAAGGAGTTATAGATGCTCAGGAAAATCCAGTTGATATTATATACGAAAATAACTTTTATGAGGTTCAGGAATATTTAAGTTTAACTAGTCATGTATTTGCATTTACGGGCTTTTTTATGAACAATGACTTGTTTAATGAGTTGCCATCTGATTTACAGGAGATAATTTTAGAGGCTGGTAAAGAGACTGCCCAATTTCAGCGGGAACTCTCTGCTAGTGTTGAATCTGAATATATTGACAAGTTAAAAGAAGAAATGGAAGTAAATGAAGTTTCTCCGGAGAACTTACTTGGGTTTAAAGAAATAATGAAACCTATATATAAGGATTTTCTCTCGAATGCGGAGGATCAAGAGATTGTTGAAAAAGTTTATAATGCTTTGGATGTACCAATTCAATAAAAAGTAATTTAAACAGACCTACAGTTTAAATGAATTTTTTATACCAATCCCATAAAGGTAGGGTGGAGATATGTTATCAATGTTATATCGTATTGATCAATTTTTTGCTAAATTAGCTAACTGGATGCTCGTAATTCTAGTTTCTCTAATATTTATTTTACTATTTGGTGGAGTTATAGGAAGATATATTTTCAGCTTTACCCCATTTTTCACAGAGGAATTGTCTAGATATCTTTTAATCTGGATAGGTGCTATAGGGGCAAATATAGCAATTCGAAATAATGAATTTATGGCAGTTGATGTGTTTATTGAGAGACTTCCAAGTAAATATAAAAGACTGTTAATCATTATTACATCCATTACAGCCCTATTGTTTTTAATATTTCTCTTTTTTGTTAGCTTATTGCACGCAATAAACTTGCAATCAAATATGTCAGCAACGTTGCCAATCTCTATGATGTGGCCAACCTTAGCTATACCATTTGGGGTTATTTTAATGATTCCACATTATATACTTTCAGTATTTAGTAGAAATAGGGTGAAACTATGATTTGGATTATGTTTATTTGCTTTTTTTTACTCTTGATTTTGGGTATGCCGATAGCTTTTTCATTAGGAATTAGTGGAGCAATTTATTTAATAACTGGAGACTCAGGGGTAAATATTATTAGTTTTTTCCCTCAGCGTTTGTTTAGAGCAATGGATTTATACCCACTCTTAGCTATTCCATTATTTGTACTTGCTGGGGAGCTAATGAGTATATCAATAATTTCAAGACTAATTGATTTTTCAAAGAGTATTATGGGTAGTCTGAAAGGGAATCTAGCGTTTGTTACAATTTTTGCTTGTTTGTTATTCGGGGGCATTACTGGAATTAGTATTGCTGCAACTGTAGCAATAGGAACATTAATGATTCCTTCTATGGTTAAAGAGGGTTATGACCGTGCACATTCTGCATCAATTATAGCTGCATCATCTACACTTGGAACAATCATACCACCAAGCATTCCGATGATAGTATATGCATTAGCAGTATCGGGGACTTCTATAGCGGATATGTTTCTAGGGGGTATTGGTCCAGGTGTTTTACTAGCATTATTATTTATGGTTGTAGCCAGATTTATTCTTCGAAAGAACGAACTTGTGGTTTCGGGAGAACCTTTTAATTTTAGAAAATTTTTATCATCGCTAAGGAACTCTATTTGGGCAATTTTTATGCCCATAATAATAATTGGTGGAATAGTAGGAGGCATTTTTACACCCACTGAAGCTGCGGCTGTTGCAGTTGCTTATGCATTATTTGTGGGTTTTGTAATTAACAGAGATTTAAAATTAAGTCATTTGCCTAAATTTATGATTAGATCGGGAGTTATTACTTCAGTAGTTCTATTTCTAATGGGTATGGCTAGCATTGTTTCTTGGATAATAACAATAAATAATCTACATATAAGTCTAAGTACATATATTACATCACTAACATCAAATCCCATCATATTTATATTTATTGTAGTTGTATTATTACTTATTCTTGGAATGTTTCTAGATGCAAGCCCGATAATTATTATGATTGCACCTATCCTAGCACCTATTGCGATGCAATTTGGAATTGACCCAATCCATTTTGGTGTTATATTTGTAATTACATTAGTTATGGGAATGATTACTCCACCCGTAGGAATAATTCTATTTGTTGCCTCAAGTGTGTCGAAGGAATCCTTTCCGAAAATTACAAAGAATACTCTTCCTTACTTAGGTACTGCAATTATAATGATTATTATAATTGTGTTAATTCCACAAGTTGTACTATTTATTCCATCATTATTCGGATAAAATCAAAAAATAATAAATATATTATAATCCAAACTTAGTGAAGGACAAGAGTGGCGGGGAATTGAAGGGACAGTTAATATAAAATGCTTTAGAAATAAAAATAAAGGGGAGTATCATTTAAATTAAAATACTATTATGTTTTTTCGGGAGGTAAGTATAATATGTTATAGTCTTGGCCAAAGAATCCGTCCTTTAAAATATAATATGGATTCCCGAAAAAGGCAAAAGAATAGTGAGGTATTCGAGCTGTAATGTTGTTACGATTATCCTCGATAGAAAAGTAGGTAATTAATTGTTTCTACAAATGAATCTTAATAAACATAAGTTAAAGGGTCATTGAGTAAAGAATAGATTGAGTTTAACTGAGGATATTAATTTAATAGTTATGAATGTTCCTTGTTACTGTAGAGATTTGCATGCTTTATTATGTGATAATTTTAAAAAATGGAGAAGATAAAAATGGAAAAAAATAATTTACGGGAATGCTTTCAATCAAATAACATTGCACATGGAATATTCAGTTCATTAAGTGAACCATCAATTATTGAGATGATGGGTTATGCAGGTTATGATTTTACAATTATTGATATGGAACATAATTCTTTGGGAATGCATGAGATTCAAAATATGATCCGGGCTGCAGAAATTTCTAATATTACCCCTATAGTCAGGGTATCATATCATAATCCTGGAGAGATTTTAAGAGCGGCTGAACTAGGGGCTAAGGCGGTATTAGTACCGCATATTCGTAATTCTAGT
>DAMCTP010000056.1:0-17129 GCA_032113595.1 Pseudogracilibacillus sp. | reverse complement strand
ACAATATACCAATAATATGGTTATTTAATCCTAGTTATTTAGCATCATAAATTGTAATATAAAAAATCACAATGGCCAAGAGTAAATAATTCGGTTCTCTTTAACATTGTGATTTTTTTTATTTTATTTTTTATCGAGACATTGACCCATCTCTACTAAATGGCTCTCGATTTAAATTGTTATTATTCATATCATTATTAAGATTATCGTTACCATTTATCCCTTGTCGCTCGTCTATTCCATTTTGTCGATTCATGTTTGGCTGACGATTCATATTTGGAGCTTGATTCATTCCAGGTTGCTGATTATTGATGTCGGTATTTCTATCCATCCGAAAATTCGTTGGCTCGTTATTTTGTGGTGCGGTTGGATTTTTGTTTGTTGTGTTACATGCAGCCATTAATACGACTAGCATTACAATCGTTAACAATTGTTTCCACATTTTTTCACCCTCCTTTTTTAATTATTCTTTTGTAGCTTAACCAAATTCCGGTTGAACATACGAAGTAATGTCGTTAATTTTTTACAAAATTTAATGAGGGAATTCTTTACACGTTAGCTTGTCTTATTTCTTTACAGTTGTCCTAGCTTGAAATATTCTATATGTAGTGGAATTTTTTAAAAAAATCTTTGTATAGGATGATTGATGTGAGACTAGCTATTTTTGATTTCGATGGGACGATCTATAAAAAGGAAACCTTCCCCTTAATGATGGGTCAATTGAAAAATCATCCGACTTTGACTGTTTATTCGAAATTTTATCGTTCAATTTTACCGATTTATGTTGCTTATAAATTAAAACTGTATCCTGAGGCAAAAATGAAAGCACAAATGATGGAACGTTATTTACATGCATTACATCAGCTAGGAAAAAATGAATTAACTATATTCTTTACGGAAATGGCCGATAAAATGCATGATGATTACAATTTGGAAGTTGTCAAACGATTACGGCAACATCATGAAGATGGATTTCTTGTCATGATTGTTTCTGGCGCTTATACTCCACTGCTAGAGGCAACTTCCAAAAATTTACCCGTTGATGAAATCATTGGGACAGTCATTCCTTTTTCTGACGGAAAAATTGATCTTCAAACGAGAATTCAACATATTCAATCAGATCAAAAAAAGCTATCTATTCATCACTCACTACAAAATAAGAAAGTGGATTGGGATAATAGTTATGCCTATGGAGATAGTTTTTCTGACTTACCTGTATTAGAAATGGTTGGAAACCCTATTGCCGTAGCTCCTGATCATAAATTAGAGTTAATCGCAAATGAACATCACTGGGAGATCATACGCTAAATTTTTATTGAAGTTAAGATGGTTGTTTTGATGAAATTTTAATCAGAAAGGTTTGTTGATGATGACAAAAGTTTATTGGGCAAAAGTCCATATTAAAGATTGGCAGATGTATTTTGCTGCGACGGATCAAGGGTTATGTTATATTAGCTCACCAAATCGGTCATTTCAGGAATTGGAAAATTGGTTAGGGAAAAAAATCCCTGATGCTGAACTTATGGAAGATAAAGTGAAATTGGAACGTTATGTCATAGAAGTGAATGAATATTTACAAGGTGAACGGACTCATTTTACGATTGAGACTGATTTGCAGGGAACACCGTTTCAGTTGGCTGTTTGGGATGCTTCAACTTACATACCTTATGGAGAAACTCGAACATATGGGGAAATTGCAGAACAATTAAATAATCCAAATGCGGTCCGGGCTGTCGGTGCTGCCATTGGAAAAAATCCGGTTTTATTTGCTATACCATGCCATCGAATCATTGCAAAAAGTGGCTCCTTGTCAGGATTTCGCGCAGGAATTAATGTGAAAAAAGATTTATTAGCCTTAGAAAAAAATCACCGTCCGTAAAATTATTAATATTGAATTCTGTAAAATATTAACATTCATTGAGTTTACGTAAGTTAGGAACAATTAACGGCTTTTCATCTCAAACCCTGGGTATTATTTCAAAGTTAGTGACAATTGGGGTTTTTGATGAAACCAAATTTTCCTACTTCGGATTGATAATTTTTCAACCTTAAGACTGAGTACATTTCCTCCGTCATTCGCTATATTTGAATCAATAACAGGTATGACGGAGGTTAGTAAATGATTAAAAAATATGATCGACCTATTTTATTCTACAGTCTTTCGATACTCATTCCCTGGGTCTTGTGGTTTATTGCTGCACATATAAGCCATATGGAACCTAGGACTTCAGTGCATGTGCTCAGTTTCAGTTTAATTGGAATTATTGGATTGTTAGCACCAATGATTATTGCATTTATACTTATTTTTCCTGATCGTGATATGCGGTTAGATTTAAGGAAAAGGTTTTTCCTCTCCCGCAAAATTAAGCCTATTTATCTTGTTTTAACTTTATTTCTACTCCTCACTAGTATCATTGTTGCACAGTTTATTTCTTTGTTTTTCGGTTATAATATAAATCAATTTTTACTTTCATGGGATTTTTCATTTACTGGTGGGATATTCTCAGCATGGTTTTTGTTACTTATAGCACCGATAATTGAGGAGCTTGCTTGGCATTCCTATGGAACAGACTGTTTGAGAAATAGGGTGACATTGTTCACAACATCCGTTGTGTTCGCAATATTTTGGGCCTTATGGCATTTACCATTATCTTTTATTAAGGATTATTATCAACATCAGGTAATGGAAACTGGCATTCTCTATTCCATAAATTTTGCGGTTAGTCTATTTCCATTTGTCATCATTATGAATTGGTTATATTTTCGAACTGGCCGTAATATTTTCGTGACAATTATTTTTCATCTTACCGCTGGTTTTGCTAATGAAATTTTTGCAACCCATCCGATGAGTAAAGTGATTCAAACCATTATTTTGCTAATCATCTCTGTAATAATCTTGTGGAAAGAGCGTGATTTATTTTTCACCTTGAAGTATAATGATGAGGAAAATATGACATTGGCATAGTGAAACAGTATGTTAAATCGTTCCTTAAGTTTTACTGGCATAGGAAAAATGAGGTCACTTCCATTTAATTAGGAATGACCTCTTTTTAGTATTATTTTTTGATTAACTTTTTCCTAAGTGACCCATGCATCCTTTTTGCTGAAATTTTTCTGTATCGGAAAAATTTTTATTAAATGGCTGTCAATGCATTTATTGCTGCTGAAACCATTTGTAATACAAGCCCTATTGCAAAAATGACAATGACTGTCGTCCATGCAGCACGTTTGGAAAACTTCGCAACAACTTGTAGACCAATTGCCGTAATAATTAACTGCCAAATAGCAAAAATCTCAATAGAATTCAATACTGCCTGGAACACATCCCCTGTCTGAACAAGTGATCCTAAACTAGTTACAATGATTTCCGATGACAGATTTGGAACTAACAACATGATAATTCCATGAAGTAAAGCTGAAATCGCTGAAATAATGCCTATGTAAGAAAACATTGAGAAAGTTTGTTTAAATGTAATCTCGGATTTCAAAATTTTGGCAACTATAAAATAAATAACCGTTGATAACAAAATACCAAAAATCGGCCCAATTAAACCCGCAATAATAAGTGTCGCTTTACTAATCATAATAACAAACTGTTGTTCCTCTTCCCCAAGACCAAATAATATATCCGGAGGTAAATTAAAGTTCACAAACGTTAGTAATGCCCCGATAAAAGTTAATAAAGTAACAATTATAATTGCAATTAAAAATTTAGGCTGATGAACAATCTTTTCAAATTGCTCCCTAGGACTAGTAATCATTCCAAAAATTGAAGGATTCCCCAAGTCACTACTCGGCTCATGTTCCGAATCTTGTTCCCTCGTATTGTACGGATTTAACTCATTATCTGTATCACTTTGATTTGTTTCATTTTGGTCCAATAGTAAAACTCCCTTCGTTTTTCCATATAGTATAAGTCAAACATATTCAAATTGAAAATGCAAAGCAATTGAGAGAATCGAATTCATTTAAACAACCAATAAACCCTATTTACTCTTCTAACCGAAATTTAATTTAAAGTGGACCTAGTCTTGCCCATAATCTGTTAAATATATTTTATAAAACACCTTGTTACAGTCTAAAGAATTAATGTTTAAATTTAGACGGCTTATAACATTAACTTTTATCCTTCCTCAATTTAATGACTCTCCTAGGAAAAATTCAACAGGTTTCACGTATCCCCCATAATATTAGTAATTAAATTTTACTGAGAAAAATTTTTTTACAATTATTTTAAAGAACATTGATAATTATTCTAGTGAAAAATTACAAAAACCTACATTAAATAAGCATTCCCCCAAATAACAGGCCCAAAATAATAAGTGGCACAAAAATTGCAATAACCCTGAATAAGAACTATTTGAAAGGAGCAAAAAGATGTCAACTACCTATCATAACCTCTTAGAAGGTGCTATTGAGCTACATGTCCACAGTTCCCCAAGTTTATTCCCTAGAAAACAAACAGACTGGGAATTAATTAACGATGTTAAAGAAGCTAAGATGGATGGTGTAGTATTAAAATCGCATGAAAGCCAAACGGTCGACAGAGCTAGGATTATCCAATTACAGGAGCCTTCTATCAAGGTTTATGGCGGTCTTGTCTGCAATCATTTCACCGGGGGCCTTTCACCTATTACAGTTGATACGGCAATCCAACTGGGGGCGAAGATTATTTGGATGCCTACTTTTTCCTCTGAAGAACATCAACGTTATTTTGGGAAAAAGGAAACAAGGTTTTTCAACAGTAAAAAAGCACTAGGTCATACTTATGGATTAAAAATTTGGGATGAAAATAAAAAGATATTAAATGAAGTTCACGAAATACTTAGTCTTATTGGGGAAGCAAATATTATTCTGGCGACTGGACACCTTTCACCAGGGGAAATACCTACACTAGTTGAAGCAGCAAAGGAACATAAAATTGAAAAAATGCTAATTCAACACGTTGATTTAGGCATCGCCCCTATTCCCTTCCAGATGCAAAAAGACTTGGTTAAAAAAGGGTGTATTTTAGAAAAGTGTTACTTAGCGTGTAGTGAGGATTTTGCTGATATTACTATTAAAAAAATGGCCGAAAGTATCAACATTTTAGGTGCGAGTTCTTGTGTCATGGTAACTGATTATGGCCAAAATCATAATATCCCACCGGTCAAGGCTTTAAATAATTTTATTGAAAAAATGTTATCTGAGGGTATTTCATCGAAGCAAATAAATTATATGGTAGAAAAAAATCCAAAACAATTATTGGATTTTTAAATAAAAAGGAGATTTTATAATGAGTGAACAAAAAGTGTTAATTATCCTTGAGAAACATGAAGAAATTGCCAAGGAAGGTTTAGAAATCCTTAAAAATCATCACATTCAATATACTATTATAAAAAATACTAAATCTATCGAAAAACATAATAGGTACAAGGCTTTACTTGTCAGGGGGGCTATCATCGATGATGAACTGATTGATTCTCTTCCCCATCTCGGAATTATTGCGAGAGGTGGTGTCGGGGTAGATAACATCGATATAGAATACGCAACTAAAAAGAATATTTATGTGTGTAATGTTCCAGATGCTAATTTTTACTCTGTTGCTGAACATGTGATAGGACTCATTATATCCCTTTCCCACCAAATTGTCAGAGCAAATCAGGCACTAAGCCATGGTGATTTTAATGTTAGACATCTTTATATTGGAAATGAACTGAAGGGCAAAACTATCGGAATAATCGGTTACGGTAAAATTGGTGAATTGGTAGCAAAAAAATGCATCAATGGATTAGAAATGAATGTACTTGTTTATGATCCTTATATCAATGCAGAGAATAAGGAGGGGATTACATTTCTTGAGAACATTGATCAATTATTAATACATTCCGATTTTATTTCTTTACATTTACCTTTTATCCCTAAATTGCATCACTTTATTAATAAGGATTTAATAAGCAAAATGAAAAATACCGCCTATTTAATTAATTGTGCTAGAGGTGGATTAGTAGATGAGCAAGCACTTGCTACCGCAATTAAACGTGGTGAGCTAGCCGGTGCGGGTATTGATGTTTTTGAAAATGAGCCTCCAAAAATAGATAATCCTTTACTTAATTTGGAAACGGTTATCGTGACTCCCCATACAGCAGCATCCACTGAGGAATCGTTAGCATTAATGGCAACAGGTGCAGCACGAGAAATAGTTAGACTATTTAATAATGAAACACCAATAAACCATGTGAATTTACAGGAAAAATAGTAAATATGTCGAACACCCTTTTGACCTATTTGGTATAATCAGTTATAGAGAGTCTGTTGGCGATTACCTTTCGATTGGCATTTCATAAATTATAATATTTGTAAATAAATTTTGGATAAGTAAAATCTTTTTATTTTTTATTATTTAACGTGATATTTCGGGGATGGATGGGATAGTATGAAACAATTATTCACTTCAAAGCTAATGAAACGAAATTTAATCACAACTTTATTGTTGACATTTTTATCCTTATCCATTTTATTTTTATTAATTAATTTTATTATTTATCATTCTGTAAGGGGGGAAGTTGAAAATAGAAATCAATTATTGGCAAAAACTTTAGGGAAAAATACTGACTATATTTTATTAAATGTCATTAATGACATGAAAATAATATCGGAATATTCCAAAAGGTTAAATTTAGATGAGGACCAAAATTTAATGGAAATGGAAGAAATTATTTTTGGTAATCCGCTCTACTACCATGCAAGGGTATTTAATGAAAACAAAGAAATTATTTCAAATGTCCCCAACGTCACTTTTTCTAATTCCCCGGAAGATAAACCATTAATTAATCGAATGGAGTGGTCACAAACGTACTACATTTCAGATATGTTTACTCTAGAAGGAGGCAGAAAAACGATTGCGGTATCCTACCCTATCTTAGATGAAAATGACACATATCGTGGTGGCGTGATTGCCTATCTTAACTTACATACCCTTTCTAGACTATTAAGCCAGGTAAAATTAGGCCAACAAGGAATAAATGTGTTACTAGACTCTAAGGGTAAAGTCATTTCCTCCAATGTAGAAGAATTTATGACAGTGGACCTTTCTCAACACATACTTGGGGAGAATTTATATAAAGATAAACGGGGGGTTTGGTATGGACGAATTTTTGATCAGTCAATGACATTTGCCTATCAACCCGTTAAATATGGAAATTTTGGCGTTTTGGTTGGGGAACCGAATTCACAGGCCATTAAGCCTGTTACACAATTACAGAAATTTCTGTTAATAGCTTTCTTTATTGGACTGGGCTTAACATTTATCGTTACTATTTTCTCCACAATGAATATTATTGGTAGATTAACAAATTTAACCCATCAAGCAAAACAATATAAAGAATCTAATCAGGCAAAAATAAATATTATCCGTAGTGATGATGAAATTGGAGAACTTTCCGTGATGATGGACGAGATGGCTAATGAGTTAATTAAAAAAGAAAAAGATTTGGCAAATATTTTAGAATCGATACCTTATGCTGTAGTGACAACTAATCGGGAAGGAGAAATCATTACCTTTAATAAAGGAGCGGAAAAATTAACCCAATTTGATCGAACGGAAGTTATCGGTAAAAGGGTTATTGATGTGCCATTTAAAAGAAATCAGAATGAATTTATTAATTTAAAAACATTAATGGCTGGTAAAAAATTTGAAGATGAAGAGAGCTATATATTAGATAAGAATGGAAACTATTATAATGTAAGAGTTTATTCTAATCTTTTTTATGATAATAACGACCGGGTTATCGGCTCCATTATGATTCTAAGGGATGTAAGCAAACTTAAAAAAATGGAAGAGGATTTAAAACGGGCCGAACACATGGCTTCATTGGGAAGACTAACAGCGGGGGTAGCCCATGAAATAAAAAATCCACTCAGTATTATTCATGCTGCTGCGGAAGCCATTAAAATTGAAATTGACCCACAACAATCTTATATAATTGAATTAACGGATGATATATTGGAAACTTCTGAACGAATGAATGAACTTATTGTAGATTTTTTAAAATTATCTAAGGGAAATATTGAAGAACAAACGGAATCAATAGATATTTTGTTAATTATTGATGAATTACTCCTCCTTTTGAGAAATCGTTTTGATAAAAATGACATCATTGTTCATAAGCACTTTCATATACAAGAGGCAATCATTACTTCAGAGAAAAGTAAAATTAGTCAATTGCTTTTAAATGTTTTAATCAATGGTATACAGGCAATGGAAAATGGCGGTAATTTGTCAATATCAGTATCAAAGGAACATTCAACGATTTCTATTATTATTAAGGATTCCGGTGAAGGGATAACTACAGAAAATTTGGAACTTGTATTTGATCCTTTTTTTACAACTAAAAAGTCAGGTACGGGGCTAGGGTTGTCGATTGCCTATGAAACAGTTACCCAATATAACGGGACTATTGAGATAATAAGTGAAAATTCTGTGGGTACCACGGTCATTATTAAATTCCCACAATAGACCCATGGAGTAAATAATTATTTTGGATGAACAAGAAAGAGGAATAGAAATGAAAAATATTCTGTTGGTTGATGATGAACCAAAATTAATTAAAATATTTAAATCAATGTTATCTAAACAAAATTATCAGGTTCATACCGCTACTAATGGACAAGAGGCTAGAAAAAGAATTTCCGAAATAAAAATTGATATAGTTTTTCTTGATCTACGACTTCCCGATTGTACGGGTATTGAATTATTGAAGGAATTTAGTTCCTATTACCCAGAAAAAGTTTATATCATTATGACTGCCTACGGGAACATAGAGAATGCTGTATCAGCAATGAAAGCTGGTGCATTTGATTACATTATAAAGCCTGTAAAAATTAATGAATTACTTGTTGTAATTGAAAAAGCCTTTGAATGGATACGGATTAAAAATGAAAATAATGAATTAAAAGTAAAGGTACAGGAAAATGAAATAAATGAGAAAATTATCGGATCAAGTCCCGCCATGAAAAGAATTTTTGAAATGGTTCATCGTGTAGCCATCACTAATACAAATGTTTTATTGCAAGGAGAAAGTGGTACAGGTAAAACAATGATTGCATCCATGATACATAAACAAAGTAAACGGAATGGGCTGCCATTTATCCCAGTCAATTGCGCAGCACTGCCTGAACAACTGCTTGAGAGTGAACTATTTGGTCATGTCAAAGGGGCCTTTTCTGGTGCTATTTCGAATAGAATGGGAAAGTTTGAAGCAGCTGATGGTGGCACTATTTTTTTAGACGAAATAAGTGAAACAACATTGGCATTTCAGGCAAAGCTGTTACAAGTAACCCAAAATAAAACATTTATGCCTGTTGGAAGTGACACATTAAAAAGCGTAAATGTTAGAATAATAGCAGCAACTAACCAAAATTTAAAAAGTTTATTGTCGAAAGGTTCCTTTAGGGAGGATTTATATTATCGTTTAAATGTCATGGATATCTTTCTCCCCCCTTTGAGGGATAGAAAAGACGATATTTTATTGTTAGCCAGCCAGTTTCTGAAAAAGCATAAATTGAAAAACCAAATTGATTATAAAATGACGGATTCAATTAAATTGATTTTAACCCACTACCCTTGGCCAGGTAATGTTAGAGAATTAGAAAGTGCCATCGAAAGGGCTGTTGTATTGGCTAGGGATGGCTATTTATCCTTAGATGGATTTCCACATCAAATACAGGAATTTGCTCAACAATTTAACAAGCAGGATCTAATTAATGATGAACATACATTACCTGAGAGGCTGGAAATGATGGAAAAACAAATTATTTTGGAGGCACTTGATCAGTCTTCTGGTAAACCAGCATTAGCTGCTAAAGTGTTAGGAATTTCTAGACAAAGTTTATTATATAAAACCAAAAAGTATTTTAATCAATAATTTTGTACGATGTTATGTAATTAGTGACAAACGTCTACTTATTCCCCAACACCCATCCATAAAATAGTCTTCCCCCAAAGCCATTATTCTTTCACATAATTTTATTGATTTTGAAAAGGTTGTGGTGTATTTCCACAACCCTTCTATTTTTCCACCACTAAAAAACCGGTAATGGCATACACCCCTTATTCTGTCATCTACAAGTGCCAACCCCTATCAATGGATTTCTTCCCTATTAACTAGATTCACTCTTCAACCCTATTAGCCATTATCCCCTTTCTCAGCCTTTTATAAATATTTGTAAAAATATTTTTACTGTAAGTTCAAGTTTTTTTACAAAATGTAAACGCTTTGATGATAAATCCACCTTTTATAATTGGCATGTAAATTGCAACAAGATATATAAGGCAAAAAAGTCTATAAGGGGGGTACGTGTGAATGATTGATTTTATTCAAAATAATTGGGCGACTTTGATGGAATTAACCTGGGAACATATTCGTATTGTCGGAATTGCTGTCGGTTTTTCAATATTAACCGGTGTGCCTTTCGGTATTTATATTACGCAAAAAGAAACACTGGCTAATTTAGTCCTTTCTGTTTCTAGCATTATTATGACGATTCCAAGTATAGCCTTGTTTGGAATCATGATACCGATATTTTCAATTATTAATCAAGGAATTGGGTTTGTCCCGGCCGTAGTTGCATTAATCTTGTATTCCCAATTACCAATTATTCGAAATACTTATATTGCCATCAAAAATGTAAACCCTAACATTCGTGATGCAGCAATTGGCATGGGGATGACGGATTTTCAAAGATTAGTACGTGTTGAATTACCTATTGCCCTCCCGGTTATTATGGCGGGGGTACGAATGGCTATAGTGTTAACAATAGGAATTGCAGCTATTGCCGCATACATCGGGGCTGGAGGACTTGGTGTATATATTGCTAGGGGTATTTCTACCAGTTATAAAGAGATGGTCCAGGTTGGCGCTTTAGGGGTATCTATTTTGGCAATTGCAATTGATCAAATAATGGGAGGGATTCAACGAACCCTGTCTGTTAAGGGGATGAAATCATAATGGAGAAGGTGTTTAGAAATGCTGACATTTAATGAAGTTACAAAAATTTATGGAGATAATAAAAATCAAGTAACAGCTGTTGATAATATATCATTTAAAGTAAATGAAGGTGATATTTGTGTCCTACTAGGTCCGTCTGGATGTGGTAAGACAACCTTACTAAGGATTGTTAATCGGTTAGTCAACCTAACTAGTGGTAATGTAAAAATGAATGACCAGGATATCCAATCATTAAATTTAATACAATTGAGGAGATCTATTGGCTATGTAATTCAACAAAATGGTTTATTTCCCAATATGACTATTGAGGAGAATATATGTGTTGTCCCGAAATTACTAGGGTGGGATCGTTTGCAAATGAAAAAACGTTCCGACGAATTGTTGGATTTATTTGGTTTAAATCCCGATGAATTCAAAAGACGCTTTCCTTGGGAACTATCGGGGGGTCAACAACAACGTGTCGGAATCGCAAGGGCATTGGCCGCTGATCCACCAATTATGTTAATGGATGAACCATTTGGAGCGTTAGACCCGGTCATTCGAGAACATATTCAAAATGAATTTCTAAGAATACAGGAAAATGTTAGGAAAACAATTTTATTTGTTAGTCACGACTTAGATGAGGCGGTAAGAATTGCAGATAAAATTGCTATTATGAAAGATGGATCACTTATGCAATATGATAGCCCTAATGAAGTACTAGCAAATCCAAAAAATGACTTTGTTAAAGATTTTATTGGAAGTGAGAGTTCCCTCAAAAGGCTTTCTTTATTTACTGTTGGTGATTTAATTCAGGCGGTAGGGATTGAAAATAACCATACAAATTTGCAACTTATCAAAGAGAAGGTAAATATTAATCAAAGTTTACGACAGGCTTTGTCTATTATTTTATCCTCTAAAAATAATGAAGTAAAAGTCATAAATGAATCTGAAAAGCCAATTGGTGTTTTAAATATTGCAAATTTATCGTCTTTTAGTTCTCATTCAGTTAGTCAAACATCAGATATTTTATAGACAAGGGGGGCCTAGAATGGGCAAAAAAATTGAGCGAGTTATTCGCTACATATTAATCACTGTCATTGTCGCAATTTTTGTTTGGGCATATAAAGCGGGTGCATTTGAGTTTATTATCAATAATAAAAGTGACCTAATTTACTTAAGTGGACAGCATATACGCCTTGTTGCATTTTCCTCTTTTATGGCAATTGCTGTCGCTATTCCCCTTGGCATCATAGTAACACGGCCGAAATTTAAAAAATTTGATTGGTTGGTAATCAATTTTGCTAACATAGGGCAAACAATCCCTACCCTTGCTGTTCTGGCTTTAATAATGTCTTATTTCGGGATTGGATGGCAAACGGCAGTTATTGCGCTTTGGTTTAACTCTTTGTTACCTATATTAAGGAATACTGTAGCAGGAATCGAAAGTGTCAGCCATTCTATTATCGATGCCGGTCTTGGTATGGGAATGACTAGGATACAAATATTGTTTAAGTTGGAGTTGCCAAATTCATTCAGTGTTATTTTAGCCGGTATAAGAACCTCCATGATTATTAATGTTGGTTCGGCAGCATTAGCATTTTTAATAGGAGGTGGTGGCCTAGGAGACTTAATTTTTACTGGGATTGCAATTGCTGATACAGGGATTATGCTATCAGGTGCTGTGCCAGTTATCATTTTAGCTATTTCACTAGATATGGTACTTGGTATTTTTGGCAAGGTGATTATTCCTAAAGGTTTACAACGTGATTTAGAAACAGTATAAAGTAAATGGAGGAGATTTTAATGAAAAGACTAGGTTTATTATTAATGGTAAGTATATTGGCTTTATTAGTAGCATGTAGTGGTGATAATACTAATGCTAATAAGAATTCGAATGGAAATAATGAAGATAATTCTTCAGCCGAGAAGGAAAAAATCGTCATTGGTGGGAAAGACTTCACAGAACAGCTGTTATTATCAAAAATTACATCGATTTATTTAAAGGAAAATGGCTACCCTGTTGAAGAGGCAAGTAACATGGGAAGTACAGTAGTACGTACTGCTCTAGAAAACGGACAAATTGATCTTTATTGGGAATATACTGGTACAGCATTAATTGTTTTTCAGGAGCAAGAGGTTGAAACAGATCCCGACAAAACGTACGAAATTGTTAAAGACACTGATGAGGAAGTTGGATTAGTATGGTTGGATCGATCAGAGGTTAACAATACTTATGCACTGATGATGCGTCAGGATAAGGCAGATGAACTTGGTATAAAAACAATCACAGATTTGGCAAATCACATAAACGATGTTGATGATAGTTTAATATTTTCATCCAATGCTGAATTTTACGCCCGTGATGATGGAATGAAAGGTTTACAAATAGAATATGGATTCGAATTCCCTTCAAACAACGTAGTCAGAATGGATTCTGGTCTGTTATATGACGCCCTAAAAGAGGGTCAAACCGATGTTTCTGTTGGATTTGCCACAGACGCCCGAATTAAAGGTTTTGATCTAGTTGTTTTAGAGGATGATTTAATGTTTTTCCCAGCTTATCATGCTGCCCCAGTCATTCGTGAGGATAAAGTTACTGATGAATTATCAGATTTATTAAATCAACTTTCAGCAAAATTAGATTCTGAAACGATGACATCTCTCAACTATCTCGTCGATGTTGAACATGATGACATTTCTGAAGTTGCAAGGGATTGGTTAGTAGAGGCGGGATTTCTAAACGAATAAAATGATGCTGTACATTTCAAAACATTAATTATGAATGAAAACACTATGATTGCTGGAGGTTTAACAATGCAAGAGAGACAGATATTTTTTTATAGTGAAGGAAATAAACTAGATGGGACACTTTATCTCCCTGATAATTATCAAGATGGAGAAAAGTTGCCTGCCATTATACCAAATTCCGGTTATCAAGGTTTTAACGAATTTTATCCTCGCCTATTTGCCCATCATTTGACAGAAGCCGGTTTTATTTGCCTTGGATTCGATTATCGAGGGTTTGCAAATAGTGAAGGAGAACAAGGCAGGGTTATTTTAGATGAGCAAATAGAAGATATAATAAATGCGGTTACTTTTTTACAAGCACAAAATGAAGTCAACCCCGATGCAATTGGTTTAATTGGATGGGGAATGGGTGCAGCGAATGTGGTTAGCGCAACCGCTCGGGACCAACGGGTGAAGGCAGTTGCTGCCCTAAATGGCTTTTTTAATGGGTCAAGATGGTTAAAATCAATACATTCTTATGTTGATTGGGTGGAAATTGTTAAAATGATTGAAGAGGATAGAATAAGACGCGTAGTGCACGGAGAATCCTTGCCAGAAGACCCGTTTATACATTATCCACTTGATCCTGCAACAAATGATTATGTCCAAAGGGAATTAGCACCTTTATCCCCTTTCGGGAAAAAAACACAATTACAATTTACGGATTCAATCATTCAAATGAATGCCGAAAATCTAGTGTCCGATATTTCCCCCCGGCCAATTTTTATTGGACATGGGAAACACAATTTATTACACCCAATGGAGGAATCCGAGTCACTATATAAAAAAGCACATGAACCAAAGCAATTTTATGTCATTAACGGAAAGCACAATGATTTCATGTATCATGACCACGAAGAATTCCATCGTTTGACATCAAAGTTAAAGGATTTTTTTCAAAAGAGTTTGACAGTTGTTCCCGTATAAATTTAGTTTTAGTATTAAAAAAACATGCTGTTAGGAATGATCCTCCTAACAGTTTTTTTGATATAGTGATTTTGGTCAATTTAACCACTTCCTATTAACATCGTTTAAAAAATTCAATCGAAGCTTAATTTGAACGGTTTAATTGCATTTGAGGTTGCTTAAATTTGTTAATCAATTCATATGAATTACCTCACTTTTTCATGTATAATGAAATTGGAAAAGGAGCTGACATAATGGAATCGATGAAAATGTTTAAGTATAATCGAACTTCTACTTTAATTTTATTACCAAAATTAGAGGAGGAGGTTTGGGATATTCAACCAGATAATTTTCCGAATACGATACGTTGGAATGCGGGCCATATTTATGCGGAAGCTGAGGGGTTTTTACATGATGCTGACAATAATTACGAAATAATACGACCGGCATGGATGGATCTTTTTCTTGATGGGACACGCCCTTCTGAATGGCATGGGGATGTGCCAACTAAAGATGAAATTATTGAAGCATTACGTGAACAAGAAAGCCGTATAGAGAGTTTTTTCGATGGAAAGTATCATAATAAAGCAACAAAAACTCGTGATTTACATGGTACATTGCTTGACACGGTTGATTCATCTTTACAATTTATTACTTGGCACGAAGGGTTACATTTAGGTGTTTTAAAATCCCTTCGCTTACTCGTTTGATATTAAATTTGTATTTTAGCTTACCAACTTTATGTTTGGTAAGCTAATTTTTTCGTGAAAATTTCTATTAATGTAAGAGTATTTAGACAATTTATGCTAAAATATAATTATATCTACCAGCTTTTTTTAGGAGGGCGTATTACATGTTTAAAAACAAATATATTTCAATTTTATTACGTCTTCTTATCGTTATTTCCATAACCGTTGTTGGTGGATTTGCTATTTATTTTATAGGTAAAATCACCATTCCGTTTATTATTGGTTTCATTATTTCCTTTGTCATTCAACCTCTTGTTGATTTTTTTCAAGAAAAGACAAAAATGAAACGAGGTTTTGCAGTGCTGACCTCTATGATTACCATTCTTGCGGTCATTTCCGCTGCAATAACCCTCTTAGTAAATGAGGCGATTCAAGGTTTTGCCTATTTGGCAAAAATTATCCCTGTACAATATGAAAAATTTTCAGTTTATATAGAGGACCTTTATTTAACGAAGGTTTATCCTTATTATCAAAATTTATTAAATGTTTTCCGTGGGCTTGACCAAAGTGAACGTTCAACAATTTTAGAAAGTATGCAAATGATTGGATCAAAATTAACCGATGCATTTAGTAATCTAATTCAAGCAACGGGAAATGGTCTCTATATGACAATTACAAAAATACCGAATGTGGCGACGATTTTAGTCATCTCCTTATTAGCGACATTTTTTATTAGTAAAGACTGGCATCGAATAATTCGGAAAATGCACCAAATCATTCCCCGACCTGTTCATTCCAAAATAAATAAAATTTATGAAGGACTGCAACGGGCATTACTCGGATTTCTAAAGGCAGAGTTTAAATTGACGTTCATTTCAGCTGTTATCGCCTTTATCGGGCTACTTATTTTACAGGTGAATAATGCCCTATCGATTGCGCTCATAATATGGGTTGTTGATTTTTTACCATATCTCGGGGCAATTTTGATATTCCTTCCATGGGTCATTTATTCATTTGCTACAGGAAATATTTTTCTCGGTATTGGATTATCAATCCTATATGGACTCATTGTTTTACAACGGCAATTAATTAAACCAAAAATTTTATCGACGAGTATTGGTATCAGTCCCCTACTTGTTTTAGTAACGATGTACGTCGGTTTTAAATTAATTGGTTTAATTGGAATTGTGATAGGTCCCCTCACCTTTATATTTATTAAAATTTTATATGAGACGGAAATTTTAAAGGAAATTTGGGATTATATTTATTTAGGTAAAAAAAGTCAATAACTTGTTTCCGTATTTTTAAGTATACTCTTGGAAAAAACAACAAATAATTTGTCTGTTATGGGCGGTCAGTTCGGTTTATGAGCGTTCAGTTCAGTTTATGAGCGGCCACTTCAATTTATGAGCGGTCACTTCGGTTTATGAGCGTTCAGTTCAGTTTATGGGCGGCCACTTCAATTTATGAGCGGTCATGGACTTATGTCAAGTTTTCGGACAATAATCACCCTATTATCGAGCTATTTTTTCCTTCCGCACGATTCTTACGAATCGTTTGGATCCCTCCGTGTGATAAAACGAATCAAAGACCAATTCATTTCTTCACACAGAGGCTTTTCGCTCTTCCAAGAGCTGTTCCCCTTGCTCCTTCTTATAGCTCATCTCCTTCTCTTTTGGACTCATATATCCTAGTGATGAATGTAGACGTCTATTATTGTAAAATTTAATATAAAACTCTACTCCCAAAATCGCCTCCGCCTTTGTTGCGAATAGTT
>DAMCTP010000055.1:0-17659 GCA_032113595.1 Pseudogracilibacillus sp. | reverse complement strand
AGAGAATCCATTAAAAGAGAAAACAAAAGCCGTGAGAAGACACCCCACGGCTAGAGAATCCATAAAAAGGGAAACAGAGGCCGTGAGAAGACACCCCACGGCTAGAGAATCCATTAAAAGAGAAAACAAAAGCCGTGAGAAGACACCCCACGGCTAGATAATCCATTAAAAAAGAAAACGGAAACCGTGAGAGGACCGCCCATGGCTAGAGAAGCCATTAAAAGGGAAAACGGAGGCCGTGAGAAGTCCGCCCACGGCTAGAGAATCCATTAAAAGGGAAAACGGAAACCGTGGGAATAAACGACTATGGAAAGATAGATTTTCATATGGACTTACAGTTATCTTTCAATAATCGATTATTTCATTTTATCCATTTCCTTACCTGTTGATATGATTCTTCGTCTAAGTTGGTAAATAATTGAATCTTTCCACGATCTAAACAGAGCACATCACCTTCCTTCATTTCTTCAACAATATTGGTGCTAATAAGGATAATGCTATGGAAGGCATTTCTACGCAAAACGCGGTCAAAATAATATCTTTCCATCTGATCTAATCCTTCAAACGGTTCGTCTAATATACAAATTCGTGGCTGGTTAATTAGCGCTTGAATCAAGCCTACTTTTTTTAACTGTCCACCTGACAAGGTAAATAAACCCTTTCTACGAATCGGATACAAGTTTGTTTTTTCTAACCATTTGTGTACTATTTTCTTTACATGCCATCGTGGAACCCCTTTATGTGTTGCCATATATCGTAAATACCGTTCAATTGATAGCTCTCCGTAACCTGTAAATTCCTGGGGCATATAGCCAATCGTTCTTCTTATTTGCTCTGTCGTCAATCTTTTGCGTTTTTGAATTGTCTGTTGGTTCTCTACTAATTCTGTATACCCAATCGTTCCTTCTGTTGGCTGAAGCGCAGTCGCACATATCTTTAATAATGTGCTTTTCCCTGAACCATTTTTTCCAATAATATAGGTGATACCTGTAGTGATCGAGCATGATAGCTGATCTAATACGCGTTCTCCTTTTATATCATATGTCACATTGTTTAATGTTAATCTCATTGTGTAGCCTTCCCTCGTTTAAGAACTATAGAACCAAGTAGCACAATAGATATGAACATAAGTAATATATTCGCTAACATAAACCAATCACTTTCCGGCAAGCGAAATAATGAGAATGACTTAACTTGACCATCTAACAAAATTTGCATGAACCAAAGAAAGCCAGTGATGATTGTTCCAGCCCTTCCTCCAAGCCAAAATGTGCTAACAAAGCCAACCGCTCCAAAGAAAAATAATGGAGTAAACGTACCGAAAATATACACCATTGTGCTTGCCGACCCTAATAAGAAATAGATCAATGGCAAAGCAAGAATAAGTTGCACACCCATTACAATAACGAAGCGAGCAAACATTTGTTGAATAAGCGGATAATAGCTAAGTTCCTCAAGCATAGCATTTCCTTCATTTTTTGGACGGAATGCATAAGAGATAAGAACAATCATTAACAAGCTCATTCCTTTTAACCAAATCGAAAAGCCCGCTACTCCCGGATCATTTCCATATACAAAAACAGTTAGTACAAGCATCACTATTGATGTTAAAATCCAGCTACGCATCCCATAAAATGTCCATTGTGAGGCAAGTAAATCAAACATTTCTCCAAGTGGTGTACGAGATTGCTGTAATTGTTCAAGTTCCGCTCGTATATCTTGTGGCTGTTTTTCAGCTGTTTGATTTCTGATATTGTTTAGTAACATACATGTCTGCTCTCGGGTAGGTTCTGGAGTAGTAAAACGTTCCATCCGTCTCCTCCATTCCTTCTCAAGTTCATGTAATTCCTTATTCTCACTCATATTTTCTTTCCTCCTTCCCTTCACTCTTCTGCAAAATTTCCCCAAGTTGATTCAAACCACGTGAAATACGCGTTTTAACCGTATTTAAAGGAATTTCTAATGTCATAGCGATTTCCTTATATTTTAAATCCTGATAAAAACGTAAATAGAGCACTGTTCGATAATCAAGCGAAAGCTGATTTAATGAGTCTATCATCCATTTCCTTTCTATCTGATGATCGATAATATGGTATACCTGACTTGGATTATCATATAGATCCCCTTTTGCAAATTCCCTTTTCGTCGATGCTTTTTTCCAATAATCTTTACAGCAATTCGTGGCAATTTTATACATCCAAGGCTTAAATTGCTCCGGTATAAATCCCCTTTTGCCTTCCTGATAAATCTTCAGGAAAGTCTCCTGCACGAGATCCTCCGCTTGTTTTTCATCGTGTAATAAGCGGTAGAGATAACCGAAAAGAGGCTTATGATAACGGAAAACAAGGGAATCAAATGCTGAATCATTTCCACTTGCCAATTCTGACATATATTGTTCATCTAGCATTTTCCTCCCCCCTTCCTATACCGGTTTTCTCTGAAATTTGATAAGCGCTAAAATGAATAGAATGGTACCGAATCCAATATACATGAGTCGATTATAGTAATAGAAAGCATTATCCGCAAGGCTACAGCCTGCCACTCCCTCTAAGAAATAGATAACACTGCCATACTTTAACATAATCATTTGAAAAGCCTGCCCTAATAATGGGGCTCCAATTAAGCTCAGCAAATATAGAAAAATACCACTAAGCAAAGCACCGAGTGAACGTTTGCTGATCACAAGTCCAATAAGCATCACTGCCCCATAGAAAAAGTAAAGTGGCAGCGTATAAAGTAATGCCTTCCATACAATAGAACCTAGCATTGGTGTAAGCACCCACGTAATAGTACCTAGCAAAGCGAAAAACACCATATATGCAAATAAAAAACGTTCCAGTAAAAATTTATATTTAGCAATGGGATAGGTTACTACCTGTGTAAAAAAGCCAGAATCAAATTCAATTGAAAAATACCATTGCAGGATAAGCAGAAGCCAAACCGGTGCTAGTAATTCAAAAATTAAACTTAATAATCTTTCTATCTCTTCATAATAAAAATCATAATATAGAATCATCGCAGTTACTGGAATAGCTACAAGTAAGACAATCCCATAAATTGAGCCTAACCATTTTTTGAAAAAGAGCCGAAATCGAAAAAATAATCCCGTCATTCTTTCATCTCCTTTTCAAATGCTTCAGCAAGCCTTTCGATATTAAACTCACTTCTATTTGTTAATTCATTGCTAGCATCATATAAATAACGGGCAAACGCAAGTACGTATTCATCACCTTTTCTTTCCATTTCTTTAATTATCTCCATCTTTTGGTCATACTCTTTTTCCCAGTTTCCTTTAGTTTTATATTTTGTGAAGGATTCTTGCTTCATTTGGTAATAAATACTCCATTCAAATAACTCATTTAAAATAGTTCGGTCATAGAAATCTACTTCATCCGTACTACCTCCATTACGAAATGTTTCGGGATGGGGTATACCAGATTGAAGTACTTGTCCGTATATTTCGTATGCAATATGCCATTCTAACGCTGTTCCATACACAGAATCTTCGTTCAATAAATAAAAATCCTCTGTCATATTTTGTATCTGTTCATAATAGTGATTGTTCGGCAAAACAAAAATCGTTTCTGGCATTAAATCTAAATCAAACCATTCCTTCAGTCCTAGCCAAGCTTGATGATATTTATTGACGACTAAAGACATGTTTTCCCGCAATTGTGGATGACTAATCACACGGATACCTGCTACTTCCTGCTCTACCATATTTCCACCAATTAATTCTAATCCATGCTTTGTTGTCCCAATAAATTTGCCATTTTCAGCCTTAGGAATCGACATCATTAATGGTACTTCCACACCTTCACTTTCAATTGATATATTAAAATGTGTGGGAAAATCCTCTAATAGCCTTGTATTTCGTAATCTAAATTTTACATAGGTATGTTCATCTTCTAGCACTTGAAATAAGGCACGCTTGCCTATTAATGGATACCAGCCAGCGGATTTAGGTAAAAATACACGCTGCTGATCAATAAATGCCGACTCACCCTTTCCTTCATCAAAGTACTGTAAAATCTTTCCACCATATGTAAGCCTCATTTTAAATTCCTCATTCGGCTGAATCGGTTCTGCAAACCTAAGTGTAATAAAATCCCCATCTATCGAACAACTTAATTCACGTTCACCACTACATTCTGTTATATCCAACAAATGATTTAAGGTAAGAAAAACTTCATAAGTTTCTTTCTTGCTATTATTTTTTATTGTCAATTGATTTGTTACCTCTAACCGATGACCCTCTTTTAACAATACATCTAAATCGGATGTTTCAATGGAAAAATCATATGGCTCATCATCTTGCATTTCATCATAATACTGGTCAATATAATTGTAATAGGCCTCTTCCGCTTCTCCTTCATCATTCGCAGGCAATGTTTCGATATAATAATTTCCTGTTTCGACATATTGTTTAAATGCTTGATTATAATCTGTAAAACGAATAAAACTAACAAAAATAGCCACTACCGTTGTTATCGATAGAAAAATAAACACTAATTGCTTTTCCCCTTTACTACGACGATTTCTTTTAAAAATCAATAACATAAAAGCGAAAATTAAAATTGCTATGACACATATAGCTATTTGGTGGATTAGCGTCCCCTGAAAAACACGTTCAATTCCCCATATCCCTTCATACGGCGTTTCCACAAACATAAAATCAAAAGGTGTCAGCAAATGGAAACGTGGATTATCATATTCAAATGACATTCCTGTGTTATCAAATGGTAAAAATACAGACACAATAATCAATACAGGAATGGTTAAATAACTGAATATATTTGGAATAAGCACTGCACATAGAAAGCCAAATGAAACAATAATAAAAAGTGCGCCACCCATTTGCGCAAATATGTACATGGATTGTTTCAATACATCAGCAATAGCCATGGAGGTCGTAAAAAACCAAATCGCTTGAGTAATTACTGTTAAAACCGTGATGGTTAACCCGTATATTTGCGCTATTAACCATTTACTTGTTAACCATTGCCAATTTTTCACCTGATAGGTCATCGCTAATTGCTCAAATTTTGAATCTCTATCCCGATTTACTATATAAACAGCAATGCTTCCGATAATGAATAGATTCAATAAAAGGAACCAAAGAAAATATGTGTAAAATTGATTTTCAACTGTTATCTCAGCTCCAAGCAAATTTTTTTCATGAAACATATATGCCCAAACAATAATATTCATAATAAAAGGAATCGCTAAAAATTTGTTACGTATTAACAGCAACCATTCATATTTAAAATTATTTTTAAGCTGCTTCATGTGATCACCCCATTAATCAATGCCATATAGCCATCTTCTAATGTTGGTTTCACACTTTTAGCTGCATATTCTGGCTCATCCTTCGACAGAACATGAAATACCATTTGTTCCTGCTCACGTCTACT
Source organism: Pseudogracilibacillus sp. (assembly GCA_032113595.1). Lineage (GTDB taxonomy): Bacteria > Bacillota > Bacilli > Bacillales > Amphibacillaceae > Pseudogracilibacillus. Next base: position 12,245 of record DAMCTP010000055.1, on the reverse strand, counting down.
TGAAAGTACGATAGATGATTGCTCCACTTCGTCATAGTGGGAAATTGGCACGGTAATTTCCCAAACTACCCCTTCAGCTATAGAAGCAAGCTTATCAGTCTTTCCTTGATAAAGTAGCTTTCCCTCATTAATAACCCCGACTTGTTCACAGCTTGTTTCAATATCACTTAAAATATGAGTAGATAAGATGATCGTATATTCCTTTCCCAATCGTTCAATGACATTACGGAAACGAATTCGCTCAGATGGATCAAGTCCTGCCGTTGGCTCATCCAGAATAATGAGCTTCGGACTGCCGATTAATGCTTGGGCAATCCCTAAACGACGTTTCATTCCACCTGAATAGCCTTTGATTTTTTTACGTGCATGTTCTGTTAAATTTACTTGTTGTAATAAGCGCTGGACCTCTATTGTTCGTTTCTGGCGATCATCCATCCCTTTCATTGATGCCACATAATGCAAAAATTCTTCACCACTAAACTGCCCTGGTGCTTGGAAATGCTGCGGTAAATAACCTAATAGCTCACGCACCTTATGACTATCCTTTTTTAAGTCATAGTCATACACAGATATCCGTCCTTCATCCCATGTTAAAATCGTACTGATAATATTCATTAATGTTGATTTCCCTGCACCATTTGGTCCTAGTAAACCATATAATCCCTTTTCAACTTGTAAATCAATTTGATATAATGCTTGAAATTTACGATATGATTTACTAACATTTTCTATTTTTACTGTGTACATTTACTGTTTTCCTCCTATCATCATGTTGCTACCCCTAACACGAGTAAAGGATTAGAATTGTTTCAATCATTTCAAAAAGTTATCTACATATTTTGATATTTGTACAAAATCATATTTGTTTTATAAGGTTTCTCCTTGTTTTCTTATGTCTACAGGTTAAATAGCTACCTTTTTTTGTTTAATGTTTGACACTACACTTTAACTATAAAACAACAGGGTATAAAAAAGTGCTATCCTTATAAGTTTTTGTTTAAATTTGCAATATAATTGTTAAAAAAATAGTCCAGTTAGGAGGACAATGTTCGCATTTGTTCTCCAAAACTGAACTAATTACTACCTATATTAAATTTAATCACACATTGAGTATTAATACGCTTTTGCCCAATAAACCATCTGCTCGGCTTCTTCACCACAACAAACACAAACATCCGCTACTTTTTCTTGTTCAAATGGAATACATCGGGAGGTTACTTGTGTCTCTTCCTTAATTTTTTCCTCACAGGCATCTTTACCACACCACATTGCTTTCATAAATCCTGGGGACTTTTCAGCAATTTCAGCTAATTCTTCCATGTTTTTCACGACGTAAGTATTTTCATTCCGGTGTGCTAATGCTTGATCATACAAATTTTGCTGAATCTCATCCAATAATTCAACAATTTTCACGTCTAATTCATCTATGGAAACAAATTGTTTCTTACCTGTATCACGACGAACGAGCACCACTTGATTTTTCTCAATATCTTTCGGCCCTAGTTCAAGTCGAATTGGATAACCTTTCATTTCACTTTCATTAAATTTCCAACCTGGTTTATTGTCACTGGCATCTATTCCGACACGAACTTTATTTTGCAACTGATCACGGACATCATATGCTTTGTCCAATACGCCTTCTTTATGTTGTGCGATTGGGACAATCATCACCTGTGTTGGGGCAATACGTGGTGGCACAACTAAACCACGGTTATCCCCATGAACCATAATCAATGCCCCCATCACTCGTGTAGAAAAGCCCCATGATGTTTGATGTACAAATTGACTGTTTCCTTCTTTATCCAAATAGGAAATATCAAAGGCTTCTGCAAAACCTGAACCAAAATGATGTGAAGTACCCGCTTGTAGAGCACGTCCGTCATGCATCATACTTTCAACAGTAATCGTATATTCAGCACCAGCGAATTTTTCCATCTCTGTTTTACGACCTTTAATGACGGGTATTGCCATATAATCCTCAAGAACAGCAGCATATTGATCAAGCATTTTAGCTGTTTCCTCAGCTGCATCTTCGTATGTCGCATGGGCAGTATGGCCTTCTTGCCAATGGAACTCAGATGACCGTAAAAATGGTCGTGTCGTTTTTTCCCAGCGGACAACATTTGCCCATTGATTATAAAGCTTTGGCAAATCACGATAAGAATGAATGTTTTTCGAATAATAATCACAGAACAATACTTCAGAAGTCGGTCGAAACGCTAGCCTTTCAGCCAACTCTTCATCTCCACCATGTGTCACCCATGCTACCTCTGGGGCAAAGCCTTCCACATGATCCTTTTCTTTTTGCAATAAACTTTCCGGAATAAATACCGGAAATGCCACATTCGAATGGCCTGTTTCTTTAATTTTCTTATCTAGTTGGTCACGAATATGTTCCCAAATAGCGAAACCATACGGCTTAATAATCATCGTTCCCCGTACTAGGCCATATTCGACTAATTCTGCTTGTTTGACAACGTCTGTATACCATTGGGCGAAATCGTCTTCCATATTCGTAATTTTTTCGACAAATTGTTTCTCATTACCCATTATATTTCCTCCTCCAATGATTTTCCTTTCATTAAAAACAAAAATATCCCCGTATCCATAAGGGACCGGGGACATGGTGGTACCACCCTTGTTTACATTTTCACACTGATTATTCATGAGTGATAAATGTACACTTTATTTGATAACGGTTTGCACCGCAACATTCTTCAAGCAATCAATGCTTTTTCCGAATGTGAACTAAAAGGCTGGTTCTAACTAATTTCTTTAGGAATTTTCAGCGTGCATCCTTTTCTGTAAAAGATTTATTAGTCATACTATTCCTTCTCAATGTTTCCATATGAAATTATATTCCTAATATATAGGGTGGTAAATTAAATGTCAAGAAACGTGAAAGTATTTTACCAACGTTTCCCAAATTATAAATCAACCTCTTTTACATGGTCAAATCCTGATAAATTTCGTACTTTACCTAATTCCTCTTTATTAAGTGGTCGATCAATCGTTAACAACATGATTGCATTACCACCAATATCTTTTCGGCCAACTTGCATCGTCGCAATATTAACGTCTAATTCGGCTAATAAATTACCGACTTTGCCAATTGCACCCGGCTGGTCTTTATGATGGACAAGCAGTAAATGTCCTTTAGGAATAACGTCCATACTATAATCATCAATTCGCACAATTCGTGAACCTAATCCATTCAATAATGTTCCAGACACTTTTCTTACTTTCGTTTTTGTGCGAATTTCCACCGTCATTAAATTTGTAAAACCCCTCGTTGCGGAGGTCTTGTTTTCATGGACAATAATACCTTTTCGTTCAGCAAAGTACGTAGCATTTACGTTATTGACATGGGTACCTAAGTATCGTTGTAAAAATCCCTTTAAAATATTTTGCGTAAGAGGGGCAATTTCAAATGCAGTCAATGCTCCCGCATAATTAATTGTTAATTCCTCAACGACTTCTTCTTCTAAATGGGCTAAAAATCTTCCTAATTTTTCTGACAAATAAAAATATGGTTCAATTTTCTTCATGACTTCACGCGGAACTGAAGGGATGTTAACGGGATTTCTAGCTAAACCACCCGATAACACTCGGACAACGTCATGACTCACATCAATCGCTACATTTTCCTGGGCTTCTACTGTACTTGCCCCTAAATGCGGTGTTGCAATCACTTGTTTAAGACTTAACACTTTGTGATCAACGGCAGGCTCTTCTTCAAATACATCTAAGGCAGCACCGGCAACCTTTCCTTCCACGATTGCATCGTATAGGTCATCCTCATTAATAATTCCACCACGAGCACAATTAATAATCCGAACATTATCCTTCATTTTGGCAAAGGCATCTTTATTAATTAAATGGTACGTATCCTTTAACAATGGTGTATGAACTGTGATAAAGTCGGCTACTTTTAATACATCGTCAATTGTTCCATATTCTATTCCTAAATTTTTGGCCTTTTCTTCCGAGAAAAATGGATCATAAGCAATGACATTCATTCGTTGTCCTTTTGCTCTTCTCGCCACTTCAACTCCGATTCGTCCAAGCCCGATGATACCTAACGTTTTCCCTCTCAATTCGACACCAACGTATGATTTTCGATCCCATTGTTTTTGCTTAATGGAAAAATATGCCTGGGGAATATTTCTTGCAACTGCCATTAACATTGCCATCGTATGTTCAGCTGCTGAGTTCGTATTGCCATCAGGGGCATTAACAACAATAATCCCATGCTCTGTTGCTGCTTCTAAATCAATATTATCAATACCAACTCCAGCACGACCAATAATTTTTAATTGGTGTGCCTTTTCAATCAATTCCCTCGTTACTTGGGTTTGGCTCCTAACAAGCAAACCGTCATATTGCCCGATTTTTTGCAAAAGTTCTGCTTCTGATAAATCTGTTTCAATATCTATTTGTAAATTTTCTGCCTTCCTTAATGGATAAATGCCATCTTCACTCAGTGGATCACTAATTAATATTTTGAAAGTCATTGTTTACACCCTTCAGTATAATTTCTATGTGAAATGTCTTACTTATTTGGCTTTATTAAATCTCATTGTTATAAGTTTTTTGCTAAAACTTCTTGGGCACTTTTCATGCCTGAACCTAAAGTTATTGATTCGCCTAATGATTTTAAAGCAATTTCAATCACACTAATCACTTGAAGTACTTCAGCAGGTGAGCAATAACCCATATGTCCGATACGGAAAACCTTTCCAGATAAGTGTTGCTGTCCACCGGCTAAACTCATATTGAAATGTTGTTTAACAAATTTCCGCATATCCTCAGCATTGAATGTCGCTGGTTTTACCGCTGTTACAGTCGGGGAAGCATATTCATCAGTACTTAACAATGGAACATTTAAAGCCTTCATTGCAGCACGTGTCATGTCTTTCATCACCTCATGGCGACGATATACTTCCTCTAAACCTTCGGATTCGATTAAATGTAATGCTTGTTCTAATCCTTGCAAAAGGGGTACTGGCGGTGTATAGGGAACACCATCTTTTTCAATATTCTTTCGGTATGTTTGCAAATCAAAATAAAATCGACCGCGGTTATTTTTCTCTATTGCGTCCCAGGCACGATCACTGACACTAATTAACGTTAACCCAGGTGGTAGCATCATGGCTTTTTGTGAACCTGTTACGATAATGTCAGCACCCCAGTCATCCATTTTCGTTGCGACACCACCAAGGGACGACACAGAATCCACGATAATTAATGCATCTGAAACTTCGTTCACTTTTTCACTAATAGCACCGACAGGATTAAGCACCCCGGTCGATGTTTCACAATGTGTCATAAATACTGCTTTTATTTGGGGACTTTTTTGCAAGTATGCCTTAATTTCTTCTGGATTAGCCGCCTCACCCCATGTGACATCCAATCGATGAGTGTTAATGTTTAATTTCTCACAAATTTTCGCATAGCGGTCGCCAAAAGCACCTGTCACAACGACTAACACTTCTTCATCCTCATCGACTACATTAACTACTGAAGCTTCTAACCCAGCAGTTCCACTCCCCGCTAGCATTAAAATGTCTTGATCAGTTCCGAATAATTTCCTGACGCGTGGTTTAATCCGTTGTAACAATTCAGTTGTTTCTTTTCCCCGGTGTCCAATCATCGGTTTGCTAATTGCACTTTGCACACTCGGTGGTATTGGTGTTGGTCCCGGAATTCTTAAAACACTATAATCTTGAAGCAAAATAATCCATCTCCTTTAATTTTATATTGTTCATTAATGATACTTTTTATATAAATAAAAAAACTTCTCCCCCTAAAAAAACAAGGGGCGAAAAGTTTCCTCAACGCGGTACCACCCTTTTTCGCTGTTTCATAAACACATCCACAGCCTTCATTGGTTAATGTTTAACGCACATTTACGTACAAATCTACTTCTATTTCAATTCGTCAATTCAAAAGGGCTATTATTTTAATGTTAGCACCAGTTTCCACCAACCACTAGTTCTCTACAAGCTCCCATTAAATAAATTATCTTTATCATCATCATTATCTTATTTATTATTTACTACTTTATCATAGCAAAATCTTCCGGTTTGTCAATAAATTTTCCCACAAAATCAATGTGGAAACAGATACGGTTCAATCCAGTTGTTTACTACACTACTCTTGCACCAAGCGTCTGTTCAAAATGGGTTAATGCCCATTCATGTCCCAGTTGATTAAAGCTCGCAACAGCATCCTTGTAAATGACAATGTCAAAGCCTTTATTATAGGCATCAACAGCTGTATGCAGGACACAAATATCTGTGCACACCCCTACAATATGTAATTCTGAAATACCACGTTCCCGTAACTTGAGCTCTAAATTTGTCCCAGCGAAGGCACTGTATCTAGTTTTATGGAAATAAAATAAATTTTCGGTGTCTTTATATGATTCATAAACGCTTTTCAGTTCGCCATATAACTCTAATCCACTTGTTCCAATAATATTATGGGGTGGAAATAAGTTTGATTCCGGATGTAATGGATCATTTTCTTCATGAGCATCAATTCCAAAAGTGACAAAATCACCTTTTTCTAAAAATTCCCGCGTTATATCTACAATCGCCTTTTCAATAGCCTGCCCAGGAATCCCACACGTTAACTTGCCATCTTCCGCTACAAAATCATACGTATAATCGACATTAATTAATGCTCTTTTCAACAATAAAACCTCCATGATATTTATTTAAGACAACTTTTGCTATATCCCGGGAAATAAGTTCGATTATATATCATTTTCTCACTTTATTAGTTACATTATAACAAAATTTTCAAGTATTTGCCTTTCCTTCAAACACTACACTTTTTCAGTATTTACAACAATTTCATGTGCTTCATCATACTTACGTTCCGCTGCATGATAAGTTGGGCCCACCATTTCATTATATGAAAAGCTATGTTCTATCGCTGTTGTGACAAAACTTTTTGCGAACAATATAGCATCTACTAACGCCTCGCCCTTCGCTAAATAGGCAGCAATCGCTGCTGAATACGTACAACCAGCGCCGCTTGTATTTACTGTATGAATTCTTGGCGCTTCATATGTCACGATTTTTTCACCATCATATAACACATCGATAGCAGGTCCTTTAAGTCGACCACCTTTTACTAATATGTATTTAGCTCCCAAATCATACAAGTCAATGGCTGCTTGTTTTAAATCATCAATAGAGGTTAATTTCCGATCATTTAACAAAATAGAAGCCTCTGTCATATTTGGTGTAATAACTGTTGCTTGGGGAATTAATTCCTTTTTCAAAGCGATGATGGCATCATCTTTTAACAATTTAGAATCTAGTTTACCAACCATTACTGGATCAACTACGATATCTTTAATGGTTAATGTTTTCAGTAGTGCAGCAACAACCTGAATGACCTCTATGGAAAATAACATCCCTGTTTTCATCGCATCAAACCCTACTTGTGCATTGGCTGTATTAAATTGGGCCTCAATCGATTCTATTGTCATTGGATGAACATTTTTATCTGTTACTGGATGTCTTGCCACTATCGCTGTCACAACACTCATCCCATACACATCTAATTCTTGAAACGTTTTTAAATCTGCTTGAATCCCAGCACTACCACCAGCTGCAGAACCCGCAATCGTTAAAACTCTCGATGGCATCCCCATTCATTAACATCCCTTTCATTGTTTGCAAATAACGATTTACTAGCATTATTATATCACACACAAAAATAGAAGTTAACCTGATGGTATCATTCGTTTTTACACCAATTGTCTATATAAAAAGGCCACTTACTTCATTAAAATCAATGACATTCACGGCCACTTAAGCGACAATACTTTTTATTTCACTAATTTCCCTTGCCAACTGGATACACCTTCGGAAACATTGACAATATGATATCCACTTTTTTCAAGTAGTTCACTTGCTGTTTGTGACCGATTACCACTTCGACAAATGATGATATACTGTGCCCCTTCTTCGAGTGAGTAATTACCATTTTGGATAGTTGAGAGGGGAACATTGATAGCATCAGGAATATGTCCACCTTCAAATTCTTCTACTTCCCTCACATCGACGAGCATATATCCTTCCGCAACATAATCCCCAATTTCTTCAATCTCAATTGTTTCATAACTTGTTGTTTGCATAGAATTTTCATGGGTGGTACTGTTAGAACAACTGACAAAGGAAAATGACAAAACAATGATCATACTAATGAAAACTTTTCTCATAGCAACCCCCTAAAATAAGATACCCATGTAGGTATAATATAACACAAAAAAATAAATGCATACATCTTTTGCATTTTTATAATCTGCAAAACCATTAAATAGGTATCTTATTAATGTCATCAACTGAATGATCCATTTTTAAGGGAATCTGGTTCTATTAATCATCGGAATATATAGGATATTAATAGTGATGATGGCTTTTTTAAAAGGAAAACTTGTGAAAATTACTTCACAAGTTTGGAATCATAAAAGAATTATTTAACTGGCTTCACGGCGTAACAGGGTTGAAACTTTCACTTCTTCTTTCTGCAATATTCTTCTGAAATTTTCCCTATGCTTGATAAAGAAAAGGATGACAAACATAGTAGCAATCAACGCTGGTATTTGCCCAAATGTATGGGCCGTATACATAACAAAAGTCACATAAACCATTAGTGTTCCCGTCACAAAATAATTAGTAATAATAGCAAATAATAATAATATAAATAGACTCATCACAGCAAATGTCCAATTAAAGAATAACAAAACCCCAAATAATGAGGCCGTCCCTTTTCCACCTTTAAAATTCATTGTCAACGGAAAATTATGACCGATTATGACAAATAACGCATTTATATACAATATAGCAACTTGGGCATCATACATGACATTAAATTTAATTAATAAATAACTAATGAATAATAAAGAAATAATTGCTTTTAAGATATCGATAAATGCAACAAGCAGCCCATATTTAAATCCCAATAATAATGTAGCATTTGTAGCCCCTGCGTTTTTCATGCCATTTTCTTTAATATTTATCTTTTTATAGTTTCCAATTATTTGTGATCCGTGTACACAACCAAATAAATAACCAACAATGATGGCGATGAATGTATACATGATTATCCTCCTCCCCACACGATTATTTTACTATAAAATAAAAAAAGTTCCTTGATAAATTGATTATCAATACCGATAATTCCCTGTCAAATTGTTTATTTTAAAAATGATATTTTTCATCACAGTTACTTATTTATGTTGAGTGAACTCATCATGTTCATTACTCTTAGGATCAATTGTATGTTGATAACCATAGCCCTTCGAAATAGTAACCAAACTTAAAATTAATACAATGATTGTTAAGACAATACTAATGACCATCGCAGTAATCAATGAACGACACCTATCCTTTTTTATTATAAATCTATTTTACTCTACAAAGTGTTGTTCGTCTATCATTATAATTACTGTTTTTCATGGAAATATCAACAAATAGTTAACATTTAAATTAAGAATTACACCATTATATGGAATAAATCATTTATTTGTCATTCTTTAATAAAAAACATGTTTCAAAATCTTTTGCCATTTCAATTGTTTAGAAGGCCGTGAAACGCTATTGGTAAGCGTTTTCATACAATATGTAGTATGTTCATTTCATTTTGTATGAATTTTTCAATTTTATCCGATTTTACCCATTTTTTAGCGAAAACAAGAGATAACAGATGATTTCATTGATATAATGTTAGAAATATCATTATTTTATAACATAAATACATTAATATCGTCAATTTTAGTGTAATTTAAGCGTTTTCAAAAGTTGAGTCAAATATCGATAAGCTTTATTATGTTACATACAACCAAACGTAAATTTTTGTTGAAATATCTATTTTGTTATCTTCATAGTTTGATAACATATTCATTTACGTGACGTTGTAAAATTAAAGGGAGGTCATTTAAAAGATGAGGAAATGGTTATTAGGTGTCGCATTTGCCTTTGTATTAGTTCTTGCACTTGCTGCATGTGGAGGAAATGACAATGGTGGTGCAAATAGCAATAATGGCGATAATAACAATACTGCCAACAATAACGCTGAAAATAACACCGATAATAGCGATGATGGTGGAGATGTATCAGAGCGTGTCGCTAGTCTTATCGAAGCAGGTGTTGTCCATGTAGGTTTCGCAGATGAGAAGCCTTATGCATATGAGGAAGACGGCGAACTTAAAGGTGTTGCAGTTGATGTTGCAACTGAAGTTTTAAAAAGTATGGGAATTGAAAAAGTTGAAGGTCATTTATCTGACTTTGGTGAATTAATTCCTGGTCTACAGGCTAAAAAGTATGATATCATCACAGCTTCTATGGCTATTACTGGGGATCGTTGTGAAAATGCTGCTTTTGGTAACCCTGAAGTGCTATATGGTGAAGGGTTAATCGTACAGGCAGGAAATCCATTAAATCTAAAGAGCTATCAAGACATTGGTGATAATCCTGATGCAATCGTTTCTATTATGTCAGGTGCTACTGAAAATGAGTTCGTACAGGAATATGGTGTTGATGAAAGTCAAATTCAAAGTGCACCAGATATCCCAGCCACACTATCCGCTGTTGAGTCAGGCCGTGCTGATGCAACAACAGGTACTGAAATGACAGTTAGAATGGCTTATGAAAGTATGAATTCAGATAATCTAGAGTTCGTTGAAGATTTCGAACAGCCAATCATTGTACCTGAGGGTGGAGAAGCAGGATCACCAAGTTATGGTGCTGCAGCATTCCGTCTAGATGATGATGATTTACGTGAAGCTTATAACGAGGCTTTAGCAGCATTAAAGGATACTGACCTTTATGGTGAGTTGTTAGAAGCGAACTATTTCAGTTTAGAATCTAACGGGGTAGGAAATGATGTGACTGCTGAGGAAGTTTGTTCTGGAGATATTTATAAATAATATAAGGTAAATATGGTAGGGTCTTTATTTCTTACTTAAGAAGAAAGTAGACCCTACTTTTTAACAATTATCAATCAATGATACATTAATTTTTTTCGCAAACTTGTTTATACAAGTTTCATTCTTATTTACTCTACTTTTGAAATGGGGGGATTGCTATTAATGCCTTATTGGAAGTATTCCCAGTACTTATGAAAGGGATAGAAGTAACTGTTTTAGTGCTAGTTTTATCTGCTATATTAAGTTTTTTTATTGCTATTTTTGCTGGGCTTTGTCGAATTTCACGATTTAAAATTGTTCGTTTTATTACGACTGTCTATGTTGAAGTATTTCGTGGAACATCTCTTATCGTGCAATTATTTTGGCTTTACTATGCATTACCAATATTATTTGATTTTCAAGTGGGTAGTAACTTAGCGGCGGGAGTTTTAGCAATATCACTTAACTACGGGGCTTACATGTCCGAGATTGTACGGGGAGCCATCCTCTCTGTTGATAAAGGACAAACGGAGGCTTCCATTGCTTTAAACTTATCCGGTTTCCAACGAATGCGTCTCATCATTTTCCCACAGGCATTACGTATGATGCTACCAGAGTTTGGAAACTACCTAATTCAAATGTTGAAAGCGACCTCATTAGTATCGCTAATTGGAATGCAGGACATTTTATATCATGGAAAACGTTTTAGTTCCTCCTATATGTCCATGAGTGCCACTGTTTATATACTATTGTTAGTTTTCTACTTTATTATTGCTATTCCTCTTATTTTAATTTCTAGAAAAATGGAGGCTATTTCTAAGAAGGGAGTGGCCACATAATGAGTATGGATATGTTTGCAGATGCTTTTCCTTTTGTGGTAAAAGGATTAAAGATTACTGTTCTATTAACTTTTACGTGTTATATATTTGCACTTATTGTAGGTTTTGCCTGGGTATTTCTTAGACGTATCCCATTTAAACCATTAAGATGGGTGGTTTATTGGATTATGGAGTTCATCCGTTCAACTCCACCACTAGTACAATTATTCTTCCTTTATTACGGTTTACCAGTCGTTCCCGTTATCGGTGTAAGCTTTTCAGCTTTCACGTGTGCTGTAATAGGATTAGGATTACACTTTAGTACATATATTGGCGAAGTTTATCGTTCCGGTATCGAGTCAGTTGATAAAGGCCAATGGGAAGCCTCTACAGCATTAAATTTATCGACTATCCAAAAATGGACAAAAGTGATTTTACCACAAGCAATTCCTCCTACCATTCCAATGTTAGGAAATTATTTAATTATTTTATTTAAAGAA
>DAMCTP010000054.1:0-17674 GCA_032113595.1 Pseudogracilibacillus sp. | reverse complement strand
CCCACGGCTAGAGAATCCGTCAAGAGAAAAAAAGAAGCCATGAGAAGACTGCCCATGGCTAGAGAATCCATTAAAAGGGAAAACGGAAGCCATGAGAAGATTGCTCACGGCTAGAGAATCCATTAAAAGGGAAAACGGAAGCCGTGAGAAGACTGCCCACGGCTAGAGAATCCGTCAAGAGAAAAAAAGAAGCCATGAGAAGACTGCCCACGGCTAGAGAATCCATTAAAAGGGAAAATGATAACATTCATTTTTTTAGACGGTTACTGAAAATCTGTTAAGATGAAAAAGTTTTATCCCCCTTCTATTAAGAGTAACGATAAAAAAACTAACCTGCGGGAAAAATACACTCCCACCAGTTAGTTTGATTAATTCCGATAATTTATGACACTAAAAAAACTAATCACAATCGGGCCCTTCACAGTAATTAGTTGTACATGTACCCTCGCCGTCCGAAGCACGGTTTTCTAATTGTGTCTCCTGCCATATATCTTCCAACACATTCGCAAATACTTCGATAGGTTGGGCACCAGAAATAGCGTATTTATTATTGAAGATAAAAAACGGTACCCCTTGGATTCCCATTTCATAGGCTGTTTCCATATCAGTTTTCACAGACTTTGCACAGCAATTTACAGATAAAACTTCGTCTATCGCCTCTTTTTCAATACCAACCTCTAAGGCTAACTCATGGAGAACGGAATGGTCATCAATTTGCTTTCCTTCTGTAAAATAACTATGAAAAATTTTATCGACCATTTCTTGTTCCTTATCTTTTCTTCTAGCATACTTCACTAAACGATGTGCATCATAAGTACCAACATGTAGCATTTGTTCAAAATGAAAATCAAGGCCAATCTCCTTCGCTTGCAACGTAATTTGATTTGTCATAACCTTTACTTGATCTAATGTTTGGTCATATTTCGCCATCAGTATCTCGAATACTGATTTATTTGAAGGTGTTTCAGCATTTGGGTCTAATTGATAGCTTGCATATTCTATTTTAACTTTGTCTTTGTGTGGGAATTTATCCAATGCTAATTCAAATTTTGTCTTTCCCATGTAACAAAACGGACAGGTAAAATCTGACCATATTTCAACTTTCAACTTGAAACACCTACTTAATGTCAACTTTTATTAAGTGTATTTTACCATATAGATATATGCTATCTGAAATAGTTTGCTTACTATTCCATCACAAAAATAATCTGCTATTTTTCATCATCTAACAACGATTTCCCCATGATCGACACCCGTCTCGTCTGTTGCAATGATTCAATTGATGAGACACCTATACCAAACATTGTCATTTTCAATTCAAATTCGATTTGTTCCATCACGGCTAAAACTGCCTCTTCTGATTCTGTTGCCGCTTGTAACAGGGCCCTCGCAAATCCAACGACATTTGCTCCAAGTGTAATTGCTTTTGCAGCATCCAATCCCGTTTTCATACCACCACTAGCTACAACCGGGACATTAGCTAGCTCGCTTTTGACAGAAACGATACAGTCTTTCGTTGGAATTCCCCAACTATTAAATGCTTCAGCAGCGTGTTTTCTTAATGGATCCTCAGTCCGAAGTTTTTCAACTTGACTCCAAGAGGTCCCGCCTGCACCGGCGACATCTATGTAAGCTATTCCTGCTTCATGTAATTTTTTTGCAACAGTACCGTCTATACCAAATCCTACTTCTTTCACCCCGACAGGGACAGACAAATGCCGACATACTTTTTCTATCTTTGGCAATAGATTACTGAAGTTTAAATCCCCTCCATCCTGTACCACCTCTTGTAAACTATTAAGATGAAGTACAAGTGAATCCGCTTCTGTAAGATCAACAATCCGTTGGCACTCTTCATGGCCATATCCATAATTAAATTGAACGGCACCAATATTAGCGATAAGTGGTGTTGTTTTTGCATGTTTACGGATAAGAAAAGAATCCTCATGGGCACTACTTTCTAACAAGGCACGTGTTGAACCTAATCCTATAGCCCAGCCTTTTTTCTCAGCTGCCTTTGCTAAATTAATATTAATGTCTGTTGCCAATTGGGAGCCACCTGTCATTGAACTAACTAAAAACGGTGCCTGAAGTGGTTTATGTAAAAAAGTTGTCTGTAAATTTATTTCATTAAAGTCGATTTCCGGAAGTGCGTTATGGATAAAAGAAATCCCTTCCAAGCCAGTTGTTTTATTTACACCTTCTACCTGGTCTGTTAAACATAATTTAATATGTTCTGTTTTCCGAACATTAATATCTGTTTCCATGAAATACACATCCTTTGCAATTTTTCCTAGTCACGAATCTGAACTCATCTATAGTGTACTTTTTTCATACGCATATGGAAAGAAAAGTGATTTTTGAGTGGTTAATGGCCGATCACCCGCTAAATTGTACGAAGTGTATGAATCTTCCTTATTGAAAACGTAATACTGTATAAGTATTAATATTCAATTATTCGAATAGCCCTTTTTATTCACGTGAAAATCGACTATAATGGGAAAAATAGTTATTTCGATTCATTTAATGTTAGGGGGAATCAACTTGGGTAAATTACGGTCAATTTTTTCACCGTTAAAAATTTTTTCCTTTCTGCGATTTAAAAATATTCGAATCGGCTATAAATATTTATTGGCATTTTTTATTTCAGTTATTTTATTTGTAAGCGCAACCATCGTTGTTTATTTACAATTATCTGATGTTAGTAAAAACGTTGATGAAATGGCAGGAACTAGTCAAATGGCAATTGATTTAGGAAAGGTTGCATTGCTCTTAGAACAAAAAGATACCATTATTGCTAGTTACATTATTTTTAGTTCCGATAATTACATTTATGAGTATGAGGATGGACAGGAAGAATTAGAGACATTACTAAGTGACTTAGAGAGGCAAGGGAAAGCAGAAGAAAAAGAATTAATTAATAACATACGATCCAATTTAGAAAAAATGGATAATGCTTTTTTGAACGATCTCGTCAATAATGTTCAAGATGAAGAAAAGGTGAATAAAATACGGAGTGATTTTAGGAGTATCAAATCTAAAACTGTCTCCGTCATTAACTTTTTTATTGAATCTAGTGAAGAAAATTATCGTTCTACTACCTTTCATGCAAATGAAAGTGTAGAACAAAGTAATTACATATTAATTGTTGCTAATTTGGTTAGCATTTTCATTGGCTTGATGATTATGTTATTCATTACACGTGTAGTTTATAAAAATTTACGTAAGGTAGTCGATATGATGCAGGAAATGGCGGATGGAAATTTGACCGTGATGCAAATCGATTATAATGGCCGTGACGAAATTGGCTATCTATCTAAAGCTGCAAACACTTTAAAAAATAATATGAATCAAGTTATCTCCAAAGTGATTCAAGCATCCCGGTCAGTAGAGTTAAGTAGTAATAGTTTAAACACTGCCATTAATGAAGTAAAAAGTGGTAGCGAACAAATGGTACTGACAATGGAGGAACTTGCAACAGGAGCAGAAAGACAATCTAATAGTTCCCAAAACTTAACTGAGAATATGAACACATTTGTTTCTTCAGTAAATGATTCGCAACAAAAAGGCTTCGACGTTGCTGTTTCAACAGAAAAGGTTTTAACGTTAACCTCTGATGGTTCACAATTAATGAATGAATCAGTCGAACAAATGAAAAGAATTGATTTTATTGTCATGAACGCCGTCAAAAAGGTAAAAGGTCTAGAACAAAAAACGACTAATATTTCCCGACTTGTCGAAGTAGTTCATGACATTGCCGAACAAACAAATTTGTTAGCTTTAAATGCCGCAATAGAGGCAGCCCGTGCTGGAGAACATGGAAAAGGCTTTGCTGTTGTAGCTGATGAAGTGAGGAAGCTAGCGGAGGAAGTAGGCACATCCGTCCAGGAAATTACAAATATTGTACAATCAATCCAAGTGGAAACTGATGACGTCGTTGATTCTTTAAACGATGGATATGAAGAAGTGAAACATGGAATTGAACAATTAGATAAGACAGGTGAAAGCTTTCAAACAATAGACGATTCGATTGCATCGATGGTAAGTAATGTCCAAAGTATTGCCAATGAATTAAAGGAAATTACGGAAGATAGTCATCAGATGAATGAACTTATAAATGAAATTGCCACTGTCTCAGAGGAAGCCGCTGCTGGGGTCGAACAATCATCAGCATCAATGGAAGAAACGTCAAGTTCAATGGACGAAATTGCCGAGAGCGTAAATAAACTAACTCTACTCTCCAAAGAGATGACTGAAAATATTAATATGTTTAAAGTAGAGTAATATTATCTTGGCTATTTTCTAAATGAACTTTTTCGATTCCCTTTAGTATGTATTATTGCTTAATAATAGTTTAAATGTCCCAAATATGATAACTCCCTACTTTCTTTTTATAAATAGGGAGTTTTTCCATCTAAATAAGGAAGAAATTCCTAAATTCACTTGCTTAATCGAGACATTCATATTATTATTTTTAAAAAGATACCTTTTTTGCAAAATTTTATTCTTTTTTCCACAAAATGTTCATATTTGAATATCTAAAATAACTAAAGCAATTCCCAATAAATTAATTTATCATTTCGTCACTTTATTTCTGTCTAAATTTAACTAGGGTATCCTCCTCAAAATGTGGGGATGAATAGACGTTATTAACACCTTTAGCCCTTAAATAAACAGCATGGGAAGCCCCCAAATGGTTTACCTTTCAATTTTAAAAATTAAAAAAAATGATAATGAGATTGATATCTATTTAAACAAATAAAACTTTCTTAATACTTTAAGGGGGACTCATGATGAAGAAACCGTCCAAATCACCTGCATCAAATAAATTATTCCTATATTTGCGCTTTCGTCATTTGAAAATTGGCGGAAAATATTTACTTGCATTCCTCATTTCTATCATTCTTTTTATCACTGCAACTACAGTTGTCTTTATCCAGTTAACTGATGCAAAATCAAATGTTTCCGATATTCAAAATAAAAGTCAGCTTGCCATTGATTTAGGGGAGCTTTCATTACTAATTGAACAAAAGGACTCATTGGCTGCTAACTATATTATCGTAAACTCCCGCACCCATCTTGAAGATTATGAAGCTGGACAGGAGCAAACTGCTAAACTACTTTCCCGATTGGAAAAACAATACACAGACGGCGAAGAATTAAAATACTTCAATTTTATAAAAGACAATATTGCCGAGATGGATGAATTGTTTTTAAATGATATTTTAAATAGTTTAGAAGATGAGGATCGATTATTATATGTTAGAAGTAAGGTTAGAAATATAAAGGCTAATTCAGTAACATTTATTGAAGAATTAATTGAACTTGGAAAGGAAAATCAACAAACATCAGTCGTAAAAGCAAATAATAGTATGGACCATAGTCGTTATTTACTCATTATTGCTAATATTGTAAGTATTATTACTGGTGTCTTTATTATGTTACTCATATCTCGTATCGTCTATAAACATTTATCAAAAGTTGTCGAGATGATCAAAGAAATGGCCGACGGAAATTTACTTGTCAATGAGATAAATTATGAAGGTCGGGATGAAATTGGCCAGTTATCAGATGCTGCCAATACTTTAAAAAATAACATGCAACATGTTATTGCCAAAGTGTCTGATGTTGCTAAATCTGTGCAAGAAAGTAGTAATGGATTAAACACTGCTGCTCTTGAAGTGAAAATTGGTAGTGAACAAATGGTAACTACAATGGAGGAGCTAGCTACGGGAGCAGAAAGGCAATCAGATAGTGCCCAACATTTAACCGAAAATATGAATGATTTTGTCACTACAATCCAACAATCTCAAGAAAAAGGGGAGGACATTGCATTATCAACTGAAGGTGTCTTAACGATAACCTCTGATGGTTCTCAGTTAATGGGGAAGTCTGTCGAACAAATGAAGCGAATCGATCAGATTGTGTCAGAAGCTGTACATCAAGTTAGTGGACTCGAACAAAAATCCGACAACATCTCCCAACTTGTCGATGTCGTTAAAGATATTGCTGAACAAACGAATTTATTAGCATTAAATGCTGCTATTGAAGCGGCTCGTGCTGGTGAACACGGAAAGGGCTTCGCTGTCGTAGCTGATGAAGTTAGGAAGCTTGCCGAAGAGGTTGGAAGTTCTGTACAAGAAATAACGAATATTGTGCAGACGATTCAAACAGAAACAGACGATGTCGTTAACTCTTTAAATGAAGGTTATGAAGAAGTAAAACAAGGAATAGATCAGCTTGATAAGACAGGTGAAAGTTTTCAAACTATTGATAATTCCGTCACTTCGATGGTCAATAATATCCAAAACATCGCAAACGAACTAAAGGAAATCACGGAAAGTAGTCAACAGATGAATGAGCTGATTAGTGAAATTGCCGCAGTATCAGAAGAGGCAGCTGCTGGAGTCGAGGAAACCTCTGCTTCTACAGAACAAACATCTAGCTCAATGGATGAAATTTCAAATAGTGCTGGAAACTTAGCCTCTTTAGCTAAAGATTTAAATAAGGAGATTAACATTTTCAAATTTAAGAACTAAAAATGATTCCATATATATCGAAAATAACTAATCAATTCAGGTGGAAACCAATGATGTCGTCAATTCTTTGAACAAAGGTTACGAGGAAGTCCAACAGGATTGAACAATCATCCGCTTCAACCGAACAAACCTCTAGTTCAATGGACGAAATTTCTAGAAGTGCAGAAAGACTTGCTCTTAGTTTGTGCAAATGTTATTTTTATATGGTTAAGTATGTTGTAAAACAACTTGTCACGAAACTACAACTCAATAAATGTGCCCGGATTATCGAGCAATTAAATACCTACTCACATGATTGCAAAGAATGTCAACAACTAATATTGCAGTTAGAATCCCATCTCCATGAATTAAAGAATCATTTAAATAATCAGGGAGAAATTGATGATAAAATACATAAACAGACAATTAACCAGATGGTCTCTCACCTTGAGAAAAAACACAACTTGATTTCAGAAGGTTATTACATAAGTATCTTTTTGTCCATCGGAATTTGTTTAGGTATGGTTTTTGGATTAACTATATTCGATGATATTGCCTTAGGTTTACCAATCGGACTAGGAATTGGGATTGCCATAGGCACGGGATTAGATGCCGATGCAAAAAAGAAAGGAAAGACGATTTAACAGCAAATACTACTCATCTTCGGTTGCAATTGGCTCATTCGCATCAATCCATTCTTTAAACCCACCCGGAAAAATTGATACATTTGAAAATCCCGCCTCAATTAATGCAATCATATTTAAACAAGCCGATCCACCTGTCCCACAAGAAACAGTTATATCATCGTGACCCTCCAGTCTAGCAAAATGTTCTTGTAAATGGTGTTTATTTTTCCATTGTCCTTTTTCGTTCATTACGTCTTTTGCGGAAAAATTGACGGCCGAAGGAATATGACCTGCTTTAGCATATTTCGGTTCTTTTTTACCAATATATCTATCATGTGACCGGGAATCGATTAACGTTTTCGTATCGTCTGTTACCGACTGCCGAATATCCTCAAGCGATTTTACTACATGTTCTTTAGGTGAAACAGAGTATGCCGTTGCCTGATAATCCTGTTTTTCCTTTGTGATGGGATTTTCACTATTTTCCCATGCTGAAAACCCACCTTGTAAAATTTTAAGATTTTCATGGCCGATGTAGTATAAGGCAACCCATGATTTTGCGGCATTACGATTGTTACCCCCATCGTAAATGATAAGTTCGCTCTGTTCATCTATCCCAACGGACCCTAACTTTCCTCCTAAAATAGTGGGTTCAACAAAAAAACGATTAGTGCCAGAAATATATTTGCTTGGATTAATATAAATAGCCCGTGGTATATGTCCCTCTTCATATAATGCTTGATCAGCCCGAACATCTATCACAAAAAACTTTTCTTTCTTATTGTTTAATTTCTCTTTTAATGTATTTTCATCTATAAAAATCGACATAAGTATTATCCCCCTTTTCCCTAACCTTTATATAACCAACAGTTCTTCGTATGATCATTCACCATTCCAACAGCTTGCATAAATGAATAACAAATCGTTGGGCCAACAAACGAAAAACCATGTTTTTTAAGTTCCTTACTTAATTTTTCTGAATCGGTTGTCATTGCTGGAACGTCCTCGTTTGTTCTCCAATGATTGATGATTGGTAATTCTTGTGAGAATAATGTTAATAAGTATTCATAAAAGCTCCCAAATTGTTGTTGAATTTTCACAAATGCTTGGGCATTTTTTATCGTTGATTCAATTTTACGACGGTTACGAATAATTCCCTTATTGGTCATTAACCTTTCGATATCGTCCTCTGTCAATTTACTTACCTTTTCTGGATCAAATTGGGCAAATGCCTTTCGGTAATTTTCTCGCCTTTTCAAAATTGCAATCCAGCTTAAGCCTGCTTGTGCACCTTCTAAAGTGATCATTTCAAACAAATAGTGATCATTGTGAAAGGAACCAAAGTCCCCCCATTCTTTATCGTGATATTCGATATAAATATCATCTGCTGTCACCCATGCACACCGTGATTTTCCCATTATGAAACTCCTTTGTCAGTTAATTATTCGTCTCATCTACTGTTTCTAATTCATTATGATCATATGAAATCCAATCACTGAAGCTTCCCGGATATAATTTTACATTTTTAAAACCTGCCATTTTTAGTGCAACAATATTAGGACAAGCGGAAACACCAGATCCACAAGAAACAATGATTTCCTTAATAGTGTCTTTTTTTAACTGTTGAAAATCCTGTTGTAAACTTTCGACCGATTTCCATTTCCCTTCTACATCAAAAACATCTTGCCAAAAGTAATTTTTCGCCCCAGGTATATGGCCGGATTTATGATACAAGGGCTCTACTTCACCTAAATATCTTTCCCTCGCCCGAGCATCAATTAGTACTGACTCATCCTGATCCCGATGTTTCACCGTTTCCATATCAACTATTTTATTGTTCCGAATCGATGGCTTGTACACCTTCTTCGATGGTTGGGAGATTATTTCTGTCACTTCATAACCTAATTGCTGCCACGCCTTAATGCCCCCATCCATTATATGCACTTTTTCATGGCCCATATAATAGAGTAACCACCATGCTCTTGAGGCAAACATATCATTTGCTTCATCATAAATAACCACTGTTGTTTTTTCATCGATTCCTAGACTACTTAATTTCGAGGCTAACGATTCTATATTTGGCAAAGGATGATTGCCTCCGTGCACTTGTGGTTCACTTGACAAATCTATGTTCAAATCTAAATAGACGGCCCCTTTTATGTGCTCCTCTTCATAAGTACGTCTACCATAGTCGGGATCCGCTAATGAAAATCTTACATCAACGATGGCTATATCCAGCTCATTTTCTAATTGTTTCTGGACCCATTTAGGGGAAACGATAAAATTCATGTCATAACCTCCATCTCTATCTATTAACTATATTTTAACATAGTCTTTTTTGATATATATACTATAATATAATGTAAAAGAATTACTAAAGTTCTGAATTGTCTAACTTTAATTTCTTTATTTACGGGGAGGTACTCATATGCAACATCCATTTAAATTAACTGTTGCCGATATTTTAAGTCGACCGAATTTTGAAAATGCTGAAGTGATAGCGGGAAAAGAAGGTTTATCGCGAACGATACGATGGGTTCACATCATTGAAATCCCTAATATAGGTTCATTTGTAAATGGTTATGAACTAGTTCTAACAACGGGCATTGGCTGGAAGGAAAATAATCAATTAAGCCTTGATATTTTACAACAATTAATTGACAAAAATGCATCTGCCCTATGTATTGAACTTGGTACATATATTTCTTCAATACCGAAAAAAATGATTGAATTAGCTAACAAGCATCTTATCCCTATTATTATCTTTAATGAACCTGTTCGGTTTATCGACATTTCTCAGGATCTCAATGGACTGTTAATCGAGACTCATAATCAAAAGATTGTTAAATTGGAAGCGATTTCGAATCAATTTAATCGCCTTCTACTATCAACAGATGGTTTTTATAAAATTTTACGGTTACTATATCAATCTTTAGATGTACAAGTAGTTTATCGTCCCGTCGGAAATGACCTACGTTTTTTTCCTCCTTTACACTCAAATGATGACCAAGACAGAATACTAGAGGAAATTAAATCTGCTGAACAACAAAGTGTCATGGGAACACCGTCTAAAAGTGCATTGAAGCCCGTAGAGGCATTAGGAAACAAATTTGCAGACTTAATTATATTAACTAATCAGAATGAATTAACTGAATTAGATTATTTAGTATTAGACAGAGCAGCTACCGCTCTCTCTCAAGATCATTTCAGAAGATTATATGTTGAAGAAAAAAGAAACCATGAGGAAAATCAATGGATATTAAAATGGCTTCATGGTGAACATGATCAAGAAGAAATTACTCGCTTTATTTCTGACAGTGATTCAACGATTCATCCTAATAAATGTGTCGTCTGTATTTGTCACCTTAAACCGACGAATAAACATGGTGATTTGACATATTACTCCATGATTTTTAATAAAGTTTTCAATCAACAAGGGTATTATTCTTTTGTAACCATTGACCGGAACAGATTAATATTCTCTCTTATCAACATTCGGTCTGAAACAGACTGGAAGGAGAGGTTATCATGTGCAATTAATCAAATTTGTAAAAATGACCTGTTAAAAAAAGGGGCCTCAAATGATGTATTTTTCGGTATTGGCAAAATACAAGAACTCGGCTCCCTTCATGATAGCTACGAACAGGCTAAGGATACAATTTATGTCCAATACAAAACAGGCATTCAATCGATGTTTTATGATGATTTATACATTTATCGTCTACTTTTAAATGTGAAAAAATCAAATTTACAAACCTTTGTTGATGATTATTTAGGTCCCGTTTTCACTTATGACCAACAATATAATGGAGAAATGCTAGAAACATTAAAGGTATTACTGGAGTTTAACGGAGCAAGAAAAGAAACGGCTGAGAAACTATTTATTGTACGACAAACATTATATCATCGGATTGAAAAGTTAAAAGAATTACTCGGAGACGATTTTATGAAGGGAGAGAAACGTTTGGCTATTGAATTTTCCATTTATGCCTTCAAATTCTTCAATATGAAACATGCTAAAAGCTAAATAAACAACATTCATTTCTTATACAAATTAACCCAATTGTCATTTTGTACAAAATTGCTCATAATCATTTTACCTTTTGACCGATGTTAAATTTAGAAAATTCTAATATATTTAATAAAATATGACTTAGCTATCAGTCAGGAGGTTAGTAAATGAACAAAACAGCTTCCCTTTCCCGAGAAACACATAAAAAATTGTCGGAATTAGACAAAGCGTATTTTTTACATCCAACTACTTCTCCAAAATATCATGCTGAAAATGGGCCTAAAGTAATTTTTACTGAAGGTAAAGGGGTTTTTGTAAAAGATACTTTGGGAGATACTTATTTAGATGGGCTTTCCATGCTTTGGAATGTCAATATCGGGCATGGCAATAATGAAGTTGCAAATGCTGCTCAAGAACAAATGAAAAGTCTTGCCTATAATTCAACCTTTGTTGGTTATTCTAATGAACCGGCTATTCGTTTGGCGGAAAAGATTGTTTCCTTGGCACCTGGCGATTTATGCTCTGTTTTTTATACATCCGGTGGCTCCGAAGCTAACGATACGGCCTTTAAATTAGCGCGTTTTTACTGGGAACTAAAAGAACAACCTCAAAAAAGAAAAATAATCGCTTTAAATAATGCCTACCACGGTGTAACGATTGCTGCTCAAACAGCGACCTCTATCCCAAATTTTCACTCATTTGCTGGATCTAATATTACAGAAGTATTTCATGCAAAACCCCATTTAACCAACTGTGAACTTGGCGATCGTTCTAATCCAGATTATGAAAATAGTATTCGCCATTTAATTGAACAAGAAGGTAGTGATACTATTGCTGCCATCATAATGGAGCCAATTCAAGGATCAGGTGGCGTCAACATTCCACCGGAAGGTTACTTGCAAGCCATTAGAAATTTATGTGATGAATTTAATGTTTTATTTATTAATGATGAAGTTATTTGTGGGTTTGGTCGTACAGGTAAAATGTTCGGTGTTGACCACTGGAATGTTGTCCCTGATATACTTTGCTTTGCGAAGGGTGTGACAAGTGGCTATTCACAACTTGGTGGTGTATTAATTAATAAGGAAATAAGAAATACTATCATTCAATATGAAGGGATTTTAAGTCATGGCTTTACATATAGTGGCCATGCTACATCATGCGCCGTTGCATTAAAAAATATAGAAATCATTGAACGGGATAAAATTTTGGAAAATGTCGTAAAAATGGAGCAACATTTTAAAAAGGGGCTAACCTTTTTACAAGAAAAACATTCTATTGTAACGAAAACGAGGACTATTGGTTTGCTAACAGCTTTCGAATTATATGAAGATCCTGAAACTAATCGACGATTTAATCTAGAAGTGCAAGCAGCAACCCGAGTAGCGAATGAATGTTTCGAACGGAGGTTAATTGTTCGGGCTATTCGCGTAGCCGAAGGTGAAAACATTATCGCAATTGCACCTCCATTAATCATCAATAAAGAGGAGATTGATAAAATTATTTCCATTTTAGATGATTCCATCTCGGCCTTTGAACGAAAGTATTTTCAGTAGCTAAGTCCTTTGCTCTTTTGTCACATTTTTCAGCAATTTATTTAACCATTTGTCCAATGTTGGACAAAGTGATTATCGATAAACTATTTATAATAATTTAATTGAAAGCGTTATCATGTCTTTGTTTATTTCATGAGAGTTTATCGTAACGGAGGGTTTATTTTGCCAAATTATATGGTCCAATTAAACAATATTACAAAACGTTTTAATGATGTTGAAGCCGTGTCAAATCTTGATTTGGACATTAAGTCTGGGGAGTTTTTAACTTTATTAGGACCGTCTGGATGTGGGAAAACAACTACCTTAAGAATGATTGCCGGTTTCGAAAAGCCAACTAAAGGTGACATCTTAATTAATGGCATAAAGGTGAATGATGTTGAACCGTACAATCGAACGGTTAACACTGTTTTTCAGAGTTATTCACTTTTCCCACATATGAAAATTTACGATAACATTGCATTTGGTCTTAAGATGAAAAAGGTAAAAAAACAAGAAATTACCGAACGTGTTAATAATGTATTGAAGCTCGTTCAATTAGATACTTACGGAAATCGAAAACCATCACAATTAAGTGGTGGTCAACAACAAAGAATTGCTATTGCACGGGCAATAGTAAATAATCCCGAGGTATTATTACTCGATGAACCACTTGGAGCGCTCGATTTAAAACTACGCAAACAAATGCAACTAGAACTAAAACATTTACAACAAGAATTGAACATTACATTTATTTACGTTACACACGATCAAGAAGAGGCATTAACAATGTCTGATCGAATTGTCATCATGAATGATGGACAAATTGAACAAATTGGAACACCGAGTGAAATATATGAACTTCCTGCTACTCGTTTTGTTGCTGACTTCATCGGTGAAACAAATATCATTGAAGGGAAAATAGCACAAACTCAGGCAGAATTTACTGTTGTGAAATATAAAGGTCAGGAAGTTTTTATTCCAACAATGAAAAGGTTAAAAGAAAATGATGCTGTTTGTTTATCAATTCGTCCTGAACATTCAAAAATTTATACAAATAAGGACCAATTGCCATTTTATTTAAAGGGTAAACTGATGGATAAAATATATATCGGCTCCACAACTAAATTAATCGTTAACATATCTGATGAAACAAATTTAATTATTAACCAATCAAACGGGGTGTTAAATGAAATAACGGAGAATAGTGAAGTATATGTCAGCTGGGACCCAGCAAAAGCTGTAATTTTGGAAGGTTAACCTGCACAATGTCTAATAAAAAAATGGAAAGGATGAGACATTTGAAAAAGTTAATGAGTATATTATTTTTAAGCTTATTGCTTTTATTATTTGTTGCATGTTCTAATTCTACTAGTTCAAATAATACAAATAATAACGGAGATGTCAACGGTACAGATAACAATTCAAGTGAACAAACCGATGAACTGATTATTTTTAACTGGAGTGAATATATGCCGGATGAGATTTTGGAAGAATTTGAAGAGGAATATGGAATCAAAGTTGTGTATTCCACTTTTTCTTCAAACCAGGAAATGTTATCCAAAATTAAAAGTGGTACAGTTCCATATGATATTGCTGTCCCCTCAGACTTTTATGTTAAAGTAATGGCTGATGAAGGATTGCTCTTAGAAATTGATTATGATAATATACCAAACTTTGGGAACATAGCTGATGAGTGGAAAGACTTGGAATACGATCCCGAAAACAAATTTTCAGTACCCTATTTATATGGATATGATGGAATTATTTATAATAAATCGATTATTACTGACCCTCCAACAAGTTGGGGTGATTTATGGAATCCGGAATATGCAGGTCATGTTGTTTTAATGGATGCAGCAGATGAAATTAGTGATATGTTACAACAATATTTAGGAAACGATATGAATGATCCTACAGAAGAACAAATTGAGGCCGGTGGGGATAAACTAAAAGAACTCATACCGAATATTTTATTATTTTCCGAAACTCCTGAACCTCAACTTGTCAGTGAAGAAGCTTGGATTGCTTATGGTTATTCAGGAGAGGCTGGAGTTGCCTATTTAGAAAATGAAGATATCGACTTTGTCTTACCTGAAGAGGGAGGAATAAAATGGACCGATAATATGGTCATTCCGAATTCAGCGGCAAACAAATATAATGCTGAATTGTTTATTAATTATTTATTACGTCCAGAAGTAAGTAAACAACTTGTTGAAGAGTATCCTTATGGAAACCCAAATACGAAAGCATTAGAACTTTTAGACGATGAAGAGTTTAGTCAAATCCCTGGACAGAGCCTGCCAAAAGAACAAACTGACAAAGCTCAATGGTCCCATAATCTTGACCCCGATAGAACACAAATTGTTAATAGAGTCATTCAAAAAGCAAAAATTGAAGGTGGAAATTAACTCATTTATTCTTTTTAACGGTAATCTGGGAGCAGGACGTTCAATTATAAAGCGTCCTGTCCCTTATTATTAAGACAAATTTTGATTGATGCCATTAACTTATTCTTTTAATCTTAGAATCAAAAAAGGCAGGTGTATGTATGAGGAAAAGAACTAAGAAGGTCCTGTTCATTTATAGTTTAATTGTTTTTGCCTTTTTTTATATTCCAATAATCGTTTTAATGGTATTTTCTTTTAATGACTCAAAACTAGGAACAGTATGGACCGGTTTTACATTTGATTGGTATGTGAAATTGTTTCATAACAAACAAATTATCGAGGCTTTAATGAATAGCCTTTTCATAGCCGTAGTAACAACTATTTTATCAACTATTTTAGGGACATTAGCCGCATTAGCATTACACCGTTATACATTTATAGGAAGAAGGGCGATGGATTTTATCTTTTTAATACCTGTCATTATCCCTGATATTGTTATCGGAATATCTATGCTTGCTATCTATGGGCTTCTTAATATTAAATTAGGTCTCTTAACTGTCATCCCAGGCCATGTTGTGTGGGGAATTTCATTTGTCGCCCTGATTGTACTTGCGAGAATGGCGGGGCTTGACCGTTCATTGGAAGAGGCAGCAAAAGATCTTGGGGCTAATGAGTGGCATACATTTTGGAAAGTAACATTTCCGCTTATCTTCCCTGGTGTTTTGGCTGGTGCTCTTTTAACTTTCACGTTATCTCTGGATGAATTTGAAGTGGCATTTTTTACATCGGGTCCGGGGGATAGCACACTCCCCGTTCTCGTTTATTCGATGGTGAGGCTTGGTGTGTCACCTGAAATTAATGCTTTATCGACTATTTTAATCGTTCTTATCATTTCAGTCATTATTATTTGGGGACTATTAATGAGAAATAAGGGGGAAATAACAAATGATTAGAAATTTCAAACTTGCCTATACCATGCTCTCACCTAGTCTCATCTGGTTATTACTATTTCTATTAATTCCTTTAGGTTTAATTGGGGTCATTAGCTTTACGACTAATTTGGGTTTTGGTGGTATTTTATATGAATTTAGTACAGAAGCTTACCGGTTGGCCTTTAGTTCTTTATATGCAAAAGTTATTTTGTATTCAATATATTGGGCAGGTATCGGAACTGTCTTATGTCTGATCATTGCATATCCATTTGCCTACTTTATCGCCCATGCAGGTAAATGGAAAAACCCTCTACTTTTATTAGTGATGGTCCCTTTTTGGACAAATTTTTTAATTTTACTTTATGCCTGGATTGTTCTATTAAATTCCAAGGGATTAATCAATACGTTACTTATAAACCTAGGGATTATCTCGGAACCACTTTCCATGTTATATAGTCCTTATACTGTTGTTATTGGTATCGTTTATGGCTTTTTACCATTTATGATTTTGCCAATCTATTCATCGATTGAACAATTGGATAAATCTTACTTGGAAGCCGCAGAAGATTTAGGTGCAAGACCATATAAAGCCTTTCTTAAAATTACTTTACCGTTAACCGCTCCAGGAGTTTTTGCGGGAATTCTCATTACATTTGTGCCGGCATTAAGTATCTTTGTTGTTACTGATTTGTTAACAGGTGGAAAGGTTCTGATGGTTGGTAATATCATTCGTGACGCATTTATTGTGGAAATGAACTGGCAATTAGGTTCAGCTTTATCACTTTTATTAACTATTTTAGTGTTAATCTCTATTTACTTGTTTATGAAGTTTACATCGTCTAAAGACAGGAATCTTCTATTATAATATAGGGCTTTGAAAATTGAAGAAAATTACGTTAACAGTAGGTGAAAAAATGGATCTTGTTTCTATGTGGGAAGCAACGGCAAATGAACGGGAAAGTTTTGACAAACTAAATAGAGAACAACGTTGTGATGTTGCCATCATTGGTGCTGGATTTTCAGGCCTTTCAACAGCTTATCATTTGCAAAAAAAGAATTATGACACAATCGTGTTAGAAAAAGATACCGTTGGATTTGGTGCAAGTGGACGAAACGGTGGAGAAGTGTTGACAGGCTATCTTGGTTCTATGCAGAGTTGGGCGAAAAAGAAGGGGTTAGAAACGGCAAAGGCTATGTGGCAATTATCGATCGATTCAATTGATTTAATTGAAGATATTATCCAATCCGAACAAATTTCATGCGACTTTATCCGTAAAGGAAGTTTTTATGCAGCCTTTAAGCCGTCACATTTAGAAGGAATGAAACGAGAACAAGAATTTATGGCGACAAAGATGGATTACGATTTCATTCATATTGTCGAAAAAGAAGCCATTAAGACCGAATTAGATACTAACTTTTATCATGGTGGCCAAGTTGATGAAAAAAGCGCCCACTTCCATCCTTTAAACTACACGTTAGGGTTAGCAAAGGCTGTCACAAGATTAGGTGGAAGGATTTTTGAACACTCTTATGCAATGAACTATAAGAAAATAGATAATAAGTTTGTTGTCAAAACGGAAAATGGAACGGTTATCGCAAATGAATTAGTTATTGTCACAAATGCTTATTCTGGGGATCTACAAACAACCATTAAAAGGTCGGTT
>DAMCTP010000053.1:0-18600 GCA_032113595.1 Pseudogracilibacillus sp. | reverse complement strand
CTTGAGCATCTATTTAATTTTTGCTACCAGTTGAATAATTTCATTATAAAATTGCTCAAATTGTTCGAAATCCATTTGTTGTTGAGAATCGGATAATGCAACAGCAGGATCTGGATGTACCTCTGCCATGACCCCGTCGGCTCCAATTGCAATAGCTGCCTTTGCGGTTGGTATAAGTAAATCCCTTCTACCCGTTGAATGGGTAACATCAACAATAACTGGTAAATGTGTTTCTTGCTTCAAAATAGGTACAGCAGAAATATCTAACGTATTTCGTGTTGCTTTTTCATATGTTCTAATTCCTCTTTCACAGAGGATTATATTACTATTCCCCCGGGAAATGATATATTCTGCTGCATTAATATATTCAGAAATAGTGGCTGATAGTCCACGTTTTAAAATAACCGGACGGTCAACTTCTCCAACTTGTTTCAACAGTTCGAAATTTTGCATATTTCTCGCACCGATTTGAATGACATCAATATAATCTAGTGCACTTTCAACATCAGCCGGATTAACAATTTCACTTACTACTGCCAAATCATATTCATCTGCTACCTTTTTTAAAATTTTCAGCCCTTCCAAACCGAGTCCCTGAAAATCGTATGGCGAGGTTCTAGGCTTATAGGCTCCACCTCTTAGTAGCTTCAAGCCTTTACCTTTAATTACTTCGGCGACACTTGAAACTTGTTCATAACTTTCCACGGCACATGGACCAAAAACAAAATGAGTATCACCGCCACCGATATGAGCACCATTAATATTAATAACAGTATCCTCAGCTTTCCTTTTTCGTGAAACGAGTAGTGCTTTTTGATGGTCATCCTTCTGTATCGTTAAGCCGGCTTTAAAAATCTCTTTAAAAATATGCTCAACTGTTGCATTAGTAAAAGGACCATCATTATGACTAATGATATTATTTAACATATCTCGTTCTCGCACAGGGTCAAAACGTCTTGTACTCTGCTTTCCTTTTATTTCCCCAATTTGTTGTACAAGATCCCCACGTTGATTAATTAATTTCAAAATTTCTATATTTAACGTGTCCAATTGTTCTCTTAACTGTTCCATAGAACGATTACCCATTAGTAATTTTTCTCTCCTTCTAAAAGTAAATTAGACTAATTATATCGAAAAACATTTTATTTGTCACCTGTTTACATATATAATGGTATTTATACTACTTTATTTTACCATTTTTAAAGAAAGGACCAATAGCACATGAGTGAGCATATTTTTGCACTGGATATCGGAACTCAATCAGTTACCGGCGTACTATTACAAGAAAAAGATAACTTGTATGACATCGTTGATTTTTGTACGAAACATCACGAGGAACGTGCCATGCTCGATGGACAAATACATAATGTCATTCAAGTTGCCAAAATAATTACTGAAATAAAAGAAACACTTGAAAAAAACTATGGCCCATTAAAAAAAGTTTGTGTTGCTGCTGCTGGGCGTGCATTAAAAACAATCCATTCTGAAAAAACGATTTCTATTGATAAACAAATGATTACTAGCAACGAAGAAATTAAACATTTAGAATTAAGTGCCGTCCAAAATGCACAATTATCATTAATGGAAGAAAATGATGAAGCAGTATTTCACGAATATCATTGTGTTGGGTATTCTGTTTTACACTATAAAATCGATGGTGACATCATTGGTTCTTTTATTGACCAGACGGGTTCAAAAGCAACAGTTGAAATTATTGCTACATTTTTACCAAAGGTTGTCGTAAAGTCACTTTTGGCTGCATTAGAACGTGCTAATTTGTCCATGGAGGCTTTAACATTGGAACCAATCGCTGCAATTGATGTGCTCATACCAGAGTCAATGCGAAAATTAAATGTAGCATTAATTGATGTTGGCGCCGGGACGAGTGATATTGCGATTACAAAAGAGGGAACTGTTACAGGTTATAGTATGGTACCTGTTGCTGGGGACGAAATTACGGAGGCTATGAGCAATGAATTTGTCCTAGATTTTAAAGTCGCTGAACAGGCCAAACAAAATATCGTCATGAAGAAACAAGCCGACATACAGGATATTCTAGGATTCGAGCAAACCATTACTTTTGAAAATGTGGTTGAAAAACTTTCCGATAAAATTAAAGAATTCGCCAAATTACTAGCTAACGAAATTATCATGTTAAATGGACAAGCCCCACAAGCCGTCATGTTGATTGGAGGGGGAAGTTTAACGCCAAAATTGACTGAAATGCTTGCTAATTCCTTACAACTACCTACTAATCGAGTTGGGATAAGAGGAATAGAAGCCATTCAACAATTAAAAACGAATGAAAAATTACCTAAAGGCCCAGAATTTGTGACTCCAATAGCGATTGCGATTAGTGCTAAAAATAATCCAATAAATTATGTTACGATTTATGTCAATGATAGAAACGTTCAAATGTTTGCAATGAAGCAATTAACTGTTGGGGATGCACTTGTTCAAGCTGGACTTGAAGTAAATAAATATTATGGGCGACCGGGGCTAGCAATCGTCGTATCTATCAATGGCAAAAAAATGACACTGCGTGGGGAATACGGTCAACAACCAACTATTTTTGTGAATAATGTCGAAGCAACGGTCGATACAGTCATTCAATCAGAGGATCACATCGTTATTAATAAAGGCCAAAATGGGAAATCTCCCAAAGTTAATTTAAGTGAACTTATCGGGGAGGTACCGGAAATCCCATTTTATTTAAATGATCAACAACATTACCTTTTTTCCACCTACATGGTTAATGAAAAAGTTGTTGACAGTCACTATGTTGTAAAAGATAAAGATAAGATAAAAATAGTCATGAATACAACAATAGCAGACTTTTTAAATGAAAATATTTCAATTAAAAATAACTTAATGAAAGCCCTACAAGTTAAAGTAAATCATCAATTAGTAAATTTGGAAAATTCCTCGACAAAGTTGATATTAAATGATAAAGAAGTAGACGAAACGGCTATATTAAATGCCAATGACAACTTGAAAATTATTCATCCTAACAAACCGACAGTCCGAACTGTTGTTGAACAATTAAATAAAGAGCATACACATCACATTAAAGTATTATTTCAGGATAAACCAATTCAATTAGAGCAATCATTACTAACAATAAAAAGGAAAGATGCAAAGCTAACCTTACATGATTTCCTAAAAGATGGAGATCATATTGTGATTGAGGAGCGTAAACCGCGTCCATTTATTTTTCAAGATTTATTCCGTTATATAGATATCGATTTGAAAGCAATAAGTGGGGACTATAAATTATACCGTAATGATGACCCAGCTGGGTTTCATGATGAAATCGTTACAGGAGATCATTTGAAAATTAAATAATTAGGGACAACAAGAGGGACGATTCAATTCAACTATTAACTTGTGGAAAAACGACAGGGCTCAAAGGGCAATAACTCATCACAAGAAATCCTGCGGGCCAAGCACCGTTATCAAAGATAATCCCCTCACGAATATACGTAAAATTTCATGAGGGGGATTTAAACGATACACGATTATTTTTTAGCATCCTTCTTCATTTCATCAGCAACTTCTTTCGCCGCTTGACTTAATTTATCTTTTGACTTTTTAGCCTTTGATGCAACAGCCTCTGCATCATCTTTCGCATTTTTTGCCGTACTTTTTGCTTTGTCCTTCACTTCCTTAGCAAGTTCCTTCGTTTTGCTTGAAGCATCTTTGGCTATGTCCTTTGCCTTAGAAGATGCATCCTTTGCAAGGTCTCGCGTTTTTTCTGATACATCTTTAGCTAGGCTTTTAGTTTTTGCTGAAACTTCTTCAGTTAATTCCTTTGTCTTTTCCGTCACTTCTTTTGAAAGTTTCTTCGTGGAATCATAAGCTTGCTTCGTCATTTCCGTTCCTTTTTCTTTCCATTCCACACCTTTTTCCTGAGCAATATCTTTCCATTCGCCAGCTTTATCTATCGCTTGTCTTGTTCCTTGGTTAATATCTTGACGCAATTCCCGACCAGGCTTCGGTGCAAATAATAATGCTAATGTTGCTCCAACCGCACTTCCGATAAATGCACCAATTAAAAAGTCTCTTCCGCTATTATTACTCATTGTACATTCCTCCATTAATTATTTTTATTTACGGTTCTTCCATACATTTAAAAAGGCAGAACCCCATTTTACCGCTTCCGTTGCTTTGTCAACATCATGATCTGCCGTATCGGATATGTTAGAAGATAATTTTCTTACTGATGTTGTAATACTATTAAAGGAATCGCCAATATTATTCACACCGTCAAATAAACTATTTAATTTAGCTGATTTATCGTTGATATCCTCCGCTAAATCATTCGTCTTTTGTATTAACAACGTCGTTTCAGTTGTAATTCCCTCTAACTGATTTTCAACCCCTTCAAGTGTATCTGCCACATTATTTAATGTACGTTGTGTTGCTTTTAACGTTTGTGCCAAATAAAGTACTAACACAGCGAATGCGACAGCG
The DNA here is from genome assembly GCA_032113595.1 of Pseudogracilibacillus sp. Taxonomy (GTDB): domain Bacteria; phylum Bacillota; class Bacilli; order Bacillales; family Amphibacillaceae; genus Pseudogracilibacillus. The sequence continues at coordinate 14,127 of DAMCTP010000053.1, read as the reverse complement.
ACTATAATTACTGCGATAGATATTGCTGCACTCATCTTTGATACAACTCCTTTAATTATTTATTATAATGACTATCCCTTTTGCTCAGATTCACTTTCCGGAGGAACGAATGTTTGGTATACTTAATATACAAACAAATGTTCTGGAGGAGTGTTCTGTATGTCTAGGTATCCAAAAATGAATTTAATTACTTTTCAAAAGAAATTCTCTATCCACAAAGCCTGTCACGATCATCTTTTTAAATTGAAGTGGCAAACTGGCTTTCGTTGTGAAAAATGCGAGCATGATGCTTATTATACGACTAAAACACGTAAACTTCATCTGTATGAATGTAAGAATTGTCGCTACCAATCAACGGTCACTGTAGGAACTGTGATGGAAAAGACTCGAACCGATCTTACAAAATGGTTTTTGGCCATTTATCTGATTGCTCATGATAAAAGGGGTATATCAGCACAAAGGCTTTCAGAAGAAATTTCCGTAACCTACAAAACAGCCTGGCTTATTTTACACAAAATTCGTCGAGCAATGAAAAAACGAGATGCTGAATATACACTTGCTGGTATAGTTGAATTAGATGATGCCTTCTTTGGCGCACCTACTGAAGGTGGAAAACGTGGACGTGGTACCGAAAAAGCAAAGGTACTCGTCGGTTTATCATTGAATAAGATCGGTCATCCACTCTATCTCAAAATGGAAGTTGTCCCTAATATTAAAGGGAAAACCTTGGTAGATTTTGCCGAGAAGAACTTTATTCCTGGAACTACTATCAACAGCGATGCTTATCGTTCTTATAGAGCATTGGATAATGCCAGTTTCCAACATGAATATCAAGTATATAATCCGAAGGAATCACCAGATCATCTACACTGGTTGCATACGATTATTTCAAATGCAAAAGCCTTTATAGGTGGTACTTTCCACGGATTGGACCCAAAACATCTACAGGCCTATTTGGATGAATTCTGTTACCGATTCAACAGACGTAAGTTTAAAGGTGAAGGCTTCAGCCGTTTATTGTCCATTTGCTCAACAACAAAGACAATTACTCATTCTGAGCTAGTGGGATAGTCATTTTTATTATTAATTCATTTATTGGCTACCTATTTATATACCCTTCACTTTTTTCACCAAACCAGTTAATGTCATAAAAATAGGACAATTGTTGAAGACATTGTGTGTATAAAACTAACATAATTAACGGATTGAAGCAACTATACCGTAGCTTTTTACATAAATATTTTAAATTAAAGCTAACATCTAATTACATATTTTTTTCTTTCATGTTATTTTCGTATGCCAATTGGAATTTCTGTATATCCCCAGCCCCCATAAAAATTAGCACACTATTGGAGAACTTTGCCAATTCAGAAACATTTGTCAGTGTAAGTAAGGAACTCCCGGCAACTTTATCAATTAGATTATGAATCGTTAATATACCTGCACTTTCCCGTGCTGAAGCAAATATATCACACAAATATACATGATCTGCTTCACGAAGACTTTCGGCAAACTCATCTAGGAAAGTATGGGTTCTTGTAAACGTATGCGGTTGAAAAATAGCGACCACATCCCGATCGGGATATTTCTTTCTAGCCGATTCAATTGTAGCCTTAATTTCAATTGGGTGATGTGCATAATCATCAATTAAAATTTGATGATTCATTATTTTTTCAGAAAAACGACGTTTCACTCCGGAAAAAGAAGTTAAATGATGAATGACTTGTTTATCCAAATTTTCATAATGACAAAATGCAATGACTGATAAGGCATTTAATATATGATGGTTGCCATACATTGGAATGGTAACCGTGTCATAGTACGTATTTCTAACAGAAACATCAAATGTTGTACCTTCAGATGATTCAACAATGTTTGTTGCCTGAAAGTCATGCGAGGTAGAAAACCCATAATAAATTATCGGTACGGGCGCCTGTAATTTCTGCAAAAATTCATCTTCACCACAAGCAATGATCCCCTTATTCACCTGGTTAGCTAGTTGTTGAAAAGCATTAAATACATCATTAGCATCTATAAAATAATCAGGGTGATCAAAATCAACATTCGTCATAATGGCATAATCAGGTTTATATTGTAAAAAATGACGTTTGTATTCACAAGCCTCAAATGCAAAATATTGACTACCTTCTTGCCCTTTCCCTGTACCGTCACCAATTAAATACGAAGTGGGAAAAGAGTTACCTAAAACATGGGCAAGCAGTCCCGTGGTAGAGGTTTTACCATGGGATCCAGTTACTGCTATGCTCGTATATTGCTCCATCCATTCCCCTAAAAATTCATGGTATTTATAAAAAGTTAATGACAGCTCTTTTGCTTTTAAAATTTCCTCATGATCATCCGAAAAAGCATTGCCAGCAATAATTGTTAGTCCCTCTTCAATATTATCTTTTGAAAAAGGCTTTATTTCAATACCCCTTTTTTCTAATTCAACTTGCGTAAAAAAGTATTTTTCAACGTCCGACCCTTGTACCTCTTCCCCATTATCGTGAAGAATTTGTGCCAATGCACTCATACCGGTACCTTTAATTCCTATAAAGTGATACTTCACCATTACAAACCTCCAATATATTAAACAACATGGCTTATCACTGCATTAATCTTAAATGGAAATAAAATGACATATAGATCCCAAATTTATTGAATTAAAATATTAATCCTTGAACAACACTTATTAAGTATACCAATCATGGTGATGATTGAAAATGAATACTATATATTTAATAGTCAACTTTTTCTAAACGGTCATTTGGACGAAATTTTCTTCCTTGTTTTGCCGAATGTGTGCCATTTAAAAGGACGTTATCTCCAGTAAAACCAATGTTTATTTTTAACAAACTACTTCCTACACCATACATATCAACTGGAACTTGCTTACTTTCAAAATAACGGATTCTATCTTCGGTAAATCCTCCGCTTGCTACAATTTTAACGAAATTGTAGCCCTCATTATCCAATGCATCACGTAAGGCAAAAACCAACTCTGGATTAACCCCTCGCGGATCAAAGGTCCCCATTAAATGATGGTTTCGTAAAAAGTATTTATCCACTAATGTTCTCGATGTATCAAGGCGTACGGCTACTAACTTCTCACCAAATTCCTTGGCTAGCTTTAATGAATCAGTAATGACGTCATTATTATAATCAACGAGTGCAATTAAATCATCTTCGGGAAAAACTTCATGGTAAGCTTTTGTCGTTGCAACGATATCACCACGAAACATTTGGATTAATGCATGTGGCATCGTTCCCATTCCATGCTTCCCCCACCACTCATTCATTGCATGGGTTGCTTGTGCTGTTGAACCACCAATAAATGCAGCATAGCCATCACCAGCTTGTTGTGTGAAATGATCATCACGGTCCCCCATGAAAATAACTGGTTTTGAATGGGCGGCTTTCACTACATTGTATACATTTGTTGCGACCGATGTTCTTCTTGATAATATACCATCGATAATTCCTTCTAAAAAACCGAAATATTGATATGGCCCTGTAATGGTTAGTACTGTTTCAAAAGGCTTTATCTTATCCCCATCTTTTAAAGAATATATTTCTAATTCATCTGGATTATCGGCAAACGTATGAATTAATGCTATCGATTCGTCAGTCCCACATAATACTGCCTCTTCTTTTTGAAAAAACTGCATTGTTACAACATTATTTGCTAATTTTTCCTCAACAATCTTTTTTGTTTTCAGGAAATATACCGCCGAAAACCAGCCTTCCTTGACCCTTTCATCAAATTTAAATGTTTTATTTGTTAAACGACTAATCTTACCTTGTAATTTTTGTTCGATTTCTTTCATTTTTTACACCCTCAAATTATTATGTAGTTTTTAAATAGTCTTCTAATTGAGATTTTGTTAACAATACTTCTCTTGGTTTTGATCCATTTGGACCTCCAATTATCCCTTTATCATATAATAAATCAATAAGTCTTGCCGCACGATTATACCCTATTCTAAATTGTCTTTGCAACAGGGAAGTGCTTGCCTGATTATTCTCTACAACAAATACAATAACATCATGTAAGAGCTCATCTTCATCTTCCATTTCCGTTACGTTAAGTAGTTGCTCCTGTTCAAAAAAATAATTTGGCTTAGCGATAGACCTCATGTAGTTAGTGACGCGATTAATTTCATCATCAGAAACAAATGGCCCTTGCAAACGTAAGCTCTTCCCAGACCCATTTTCAATAAATAGCATGTCACCTTTACCGAGTAATTTTTCAGCACCATTACTATCTAGTATTGTTCGCGAATCGACCTGTGATGATACTGTAAACGCAATACGTGTTGGAATATTTGCTTTAATCAACCCTGTAATGACATCCACTGACGGTCGTTGTGTTGCTAGTAATAAATGAATCCCAGCAGCCCGAGCCTTTTGCGCGATTCTACAAATAGCATCTTCCACATCTTGAGGAGAAACCATCATTAAATCCGCTAATTCATCGATGACGATAACCAAAAAGGGCATTTTTTCATCATCTAATTGACCATTTACTACTTTTTCATTATATTTTTCAATATTTCTTACACTTGCTTGCACAAATTTTTCATATCTGCTTTCCATTTCATTAACTGCCCAATTTAGGGCAGCTGTAGCTGCCTTTGCATCTGTAATCACTGGTGAGATTAAATGTGGAATCCCATTATATGGTGCGAGCTCTACCATTTTAGGATCAATCAGTAAAAATTTAACCTCATCATGATGTGATTTATATAACAAACTAATCAAAATCGTATTAATACACACACTCTTTCCGGAACCTGTTGCACCAGCAATTAATCCATGGGGCATTTTTTCTATGTTCGTAATTAACGGCTCTCCCTCTATGGTTAGGCCTAATGCAATCGTTAAAGGGGATGCATGTTGGTGAAAAACACTCGTTTCAACAATTTCCTTTAAAGTCACCATTTGTGGAAACTGATTGGGAACTTCTATTCCAACCGTATTACGACCAGGAATAGGTGCCTCTATTCGTATTTCCTTAGCAGCTAAATTTAACTTTAAATCATCCGCTAAATTTCTAATCTTACTCACTTTGACACCCAATTCTGGTTGAATTTCAAACCTCGTTACTGAAGGTCCTTGAGTCACATGGACTACCTTTGCCGCAATGTTAAAGTTATTTAGTGCTTGCTCTAATAACCTTTGTTGCTCTTGAACCCATTTCATATCATCCACATCTTGAATGACAGGGTCAGCTAATAAATCCATCGGGTTTTGCACATCGTAATCATGGTCTTTATTTTGTTGACCATCATTTTTAAATGTATGAAATTGATTCGATGATATTCCTTTTTTTCTATGACCTACATTGTCTTTAACATGCGTTTTCCTGTCAGTTAGGTTTTCACCTCGACGCTTATAAGATGGTATATCTAATGAATGGCTTTTTTTAGCTGTGAAAGTTGTACCTAAGGAATTTTGCTGGTTTTCCGGAAATTGTTGTTGATCCTTATTGCTATGTAATGAATGATCCTTTCTTCCCGTTGCTTCAACATTCTTTCGGCCACTATTGATTTCAGATTCTCTATTTCTTTTTTTCGAATCAATTTGATCTTGAGCCTGCTTTCTTCGTAAAAATGCAGGAATCTCCTCCATTTCTTTTAGCCTTTTCTCCCGTTGATACAATTGATAACTTGAATTAGATGCAGGATATGTACGTTGATGATTCTTTTTTCGTGGAACCCGCTTGGATTGTACTTTAGCAGGGATGTATTTCCGTTTGTTACTACTTTCTGGTATATCGGCATCAGGAATGACAGGAAAGCGAAAAGAAGATTTTGTTTTATTTCCCACTTGAGGCTCATGTTCTACCTCATTGGAATAATGCTCATCATCCCCTACCACTTCCTCAAAAAAAATATTCGATATTTTCCCCTTTAATCTATCCCATTTACTATCCATGATTGTTCACACTTTCTCCTAAATATTCTGTTTATTATTTTTATTTTTTACCTCTAGGTTTTTTTCTGGCCATAATAAAAATCGGTTCTAAATGTTTATTTTCATATATAAATGATAAAGAAGTAATCGGGATTCTTCCTTCAGCAAAAAATTTCATGGTCATTTGTGCTAAAATATCATAACCAGTATCATTTCTAATATCAGCAATAATAAGTACATCCTGATGGGGGACAGCAATGGCTACGTCGCCTTCACAATTGCTAGCCATTTTTTCAAGGAATGAATCATTTAAAATTCGGCTTGCATCATATCCATCTTGTGTTGCTATAAAATAAAAGTCATTTTCTGCTACTGAGTCTTTTTTAAATGACGTATCTAAGGAGCGAACATTGAATAAAGCCGTTTCTAGCAGTTGCTCCTCATTCCACGCTTCCTTTTCTAATACTTCTTTTTCTATTAATTTATAAGATTTCCCTAAATCAATGGCGAAAAAAATCCGTGTTTCCGCTGTATGATCTTTTGTTACTAAACTTTTTCCTGCGTTTGTTTCAGTTGGAAACGAAGTTGAACGAATAACTGGAAAAATGCTTTTTTCCATCCCTGTTAAGGTGTACTGTTTATTCATCAAAGATAGTGATTCGTTTAAATGTGCCACTAATTCATCAATAGCCACCTGGCCTCTTTCATTATACTTGGCAATGATTTGAGGTAATTTTACATTTACACCTTGCTTTGATTCTTTCCATTCGATACGAAAAACATCATTGTCACGATTAAAGGAAATACGATATTGTGAATTTGCTAAACGTTCTTCTAAAATTCGTTTCATTTTCATACTATTCATCGACATTGTAAAGCCCCTATCTAAAATTCTCCTGTTACTAGTTTATCATATTATCGTCAATACTTTAACAACGATGTATGCTTTGAGTGAGATTTTACATTCACAAAGAGGGATTACTCTGTCTATCATATTTTATCGATCACCGTGAATCTCTTCTCCTAATTGCTATACAGTTTAGAAAGGATTACATCGCAAATTCTCGTTCAAAAAATGCACAAACTGGCCAAATACATAATAAAACGGAGCGTCCCTGATTTTAGGTTGCTTATCAATTTTCCCTTTAATTATGTGTATGATACTTTTCATTCATAAATATATCTTTAGTTATTTGCCCTATATGGCGATGTTTCGTATAATGTGGTTTGGAGGGATATTAATGAAATTAACTGTTTATCTAGCTGGAGAAATCCATACCGAGTGGAGAAAGGAATTGCAACAAAAAGCGGAGAAAGCAAGTTTACCACTAACTTTTGTTGCTCCACAAACAAATCATGACCGATCAGATAATATTGGGGAAGAAGTTTTAGGAAAGCAACCGGGGAAATTGTATAAAGATCATGCTGCTTCCGATATTAATAATTTCCGCACAGCAGTCATGATGCAAAAGGCCGACGTTGTTATCGCATTATTTGGAGACCAGTATCGCCAATGGAACACTGCAATGGATGCTAGTACCGCAATTACGTTAAATAAACCAACTATAATCATTCGACCGGAAAATTTAATCCATCCATTAAAAGAATTATCAAATAAGGCAAATGTTACTGTAGAAACGGTTGACCAAGCGATTCAAGTATTACAATATATTTATGACTAAATATAAAGCGGCAGTGGGAAAACCACTGCTTTTTTTTATGTTACTATTTGTTGTCGTACATTGCTTGACCCTTTAACAGTCTAATAACATGGACAAACATATCATCCCGTAAGATTTCACCATTCGTAAAAATACCGATAGCTCCCTCATGATGACGAATACCTTGTTTATTGACATAGTCATCCACTAGTTCACTTAATTCATGACCTTGTTTTAAATAGGAAGAAAATTGTTTAGGTAAAGGAATACGTGCTCCGGCCGCTGTATATAAACTGCCATTAGCTGTCACCAATGCCCCCCAGTTACATAAAAATGGATGACAATCAATATACATCACACCACCCTCTAAACCAATCCCAATTGTTTGTTTTTGAAGTTGCTGTGCAGCCATAGCTCGATTAATTGCCCCTTTTTTCGTTTCATGGTCAGAAAGTGGTTGATTTGACACATTAGAAGCAACAGTTGCAGTCATAATTTTTTCATTTGGAAAACATGATTGGACTGCTCTTAGCTTTGCTTTATTTTTTGAACCGAGCACTATTGTCATGTCATGGTCCCCCTTCGCCCATGATATTGCTTTTTCAATATATCTAAATACTCCATTAAAACATGTTATCCTTTTCGGATTAATTCTAATGTTGAATCGTCGAAATTTTGTATCAATGTCACTAAAAGTTCCTTTGCCGCTGTGTAATCATCCACATGAATGATAGATGCAGATGTATGAATATAGCGTGAACAAATACCGATGACAGCCGATGGTATACCCTCATTTTCAATATGTACACGGCCAGCATCAGTACCACCCTGTGAAACGAAATATTGATAAGGAATATGATTCTCCTCTGCAGTTTCCAGTATCAATTCCCTCATTCCTCGGTGGGTAATCATCGTTCTATCCATAATCCTTAACAATGCTCCTTCACCTAATTGACCAAACTCCTCTTTTTTCCCTGACATATCATTAGCAGGTGAAGCATCTAAAGCAAAAAACACATCTGGTTGAATCATGTTTGCCGCTGTTTTTGCTCCCCTTAAACCAACTTCCTCTTGTACGGTGGCTCCAGAAAACAATTCATTTGGTGTTTGTTCATCCTTTAATTCCTTCAACAGTTCTATAGCCAATCCACATCCATATCGATTATCCCATGCTTTCGCTAAAATTTTCTTTTCATTTGCCATCGGTGTAAAGGGGCAAATTGGGACAATTGTATCTCCCGGTCTTACGCCTATATTTTTTACATCTATTTCATTATCGGCACCAATATCAATCAGCATGTTGGTTACTTCCATCGGTTTCTTCCGTTGTTCAGGTGTTAAATTATGGGGGGGAATTGAACCAATGACACCAATTACAGGACCATTACTTGTCATTATTTGTACACGTTGTGCCAATAACACTTGATTCCACCAACCACCTAACGTTTGAAAACGGATCATGCCATTTTCCGTAATTTGTGTCACCATAAAGCCAACTTCATCCATATGGCCAGCAACCATGATTTTAGGGCCATTCCCTTTTTTTACCCCAAATACACTGCCGAGATTATCATAAATTACTTCATCTGAAAATTTTTTCAATTGTTGTTCCATATAGTTACGGACACGACCTTCGTCTCCGGGTGCACCTTGTAATTCAGTTAAAGCTTCAAACATCATAAGAGTTTCTGTATTCATTATTTCAATCCTTCCTTACCAATTATTGTTCATGTTATAATAAATTTGGTAATATGTTATATTAAGTGAATATATTGAGGTGAAAATAAAATGAAGAGGAAAAACATTATCCTATCATTAATCGTAGGCATAGTCGTTGGATTTCTCTTACGGGATCAGTTAGGTAATTCTCAAAAGCTATCCCCAGAAAAAGCATTACAATATGCAAAGGAGACTTTTCAAAAAAACAGTCCAATTAATGGTTCTTGGATTTACATGAAACCAAGAAGGTTCGAAAAAAACGGATTAGTTTACGATACATACCGTGGTGGTATTAGCAAAAATATAGATGGTGTAAATAAGCAATTCGAGTTTTTTTCTGATATAAAAACGGGAACAATTATAGATGTTCAGCCTTTAGATTAACAGTTTAAAATAAACCCTTGAGTGCCCTTCTACAAGGAAAATCTGTTGAGAAGGGCAGTCAAACGACCTTCGAGTGCCCTTCTATATGGAAAATCTGATGAGAATGGCATCCAAACTGCTTCCGAGTGCCCTTCTACATGAAAAATATGTTGAGAAGGGCAGTCAAACGACCTTCGAGTTCCCTTCTACATGAAAAATCCGTTGAGAAGGGCAGTCAAACGACCCGCGAGTGCCCTTCTACATGAAAAATCCGATGAGAAGGGCAGTCAAACGACCTTCGAGTGCCCTTCTACATGAAAAATCCGTTGAGAATGGCAGTCAAACAACTAATTGATTACTTAGAAGGAAGGTACAATGAATAATCGCCATGATTGCTACCGATTATTATTCCTTGTTAATATAATTTTTACCTTGTCTTTGGATAGTTTCCTTCATTTTCCCATCGTGATCAAATTTTATCGCTCGATAATAGGCATCATGATAATATGTGAACCATGCTTCCCGTTCATACCCGTAAGCCATCCATTTTTCCTTTGCGAGAACAGAGGTAACAGGATAGTCATCATATGCAAGTGCCCAAAGTTTATTTTGATGCCCATGTGTAGGCATTAAATCTGCCATATGTATAAAACAATCATTGCCTTCTTCATAGACAAGAATACAATGTCCATCACTGTGGCCACCTGTATGAATCATTTTTAATCCTTCAGTAATTTGAATTTCATTAGTAAAAGGTTGCATCTGGGTTTGAACTGACTCCCAATTTATTGGCCAATACGTATTTACTGAACGAATATTCGGATGTCTCATTTCGTTCCATTCTACATCAGAAGTAATGATAGGGATATCTTTAAAAACCGGTTCAAACGAATTTCCTATCTTTTTTGTTAATCCGGATGCATGATCAAAATGTAAATGGGTCATCAATATATAGTCAATGTCAGAAATCGATATATTCAATTCTGAGAGTGATTCCTCTAGAAAGGATTCTTCCAATACACCAAAATTTCTTTTTTGCTTATCCGTTAACTTATCATTTCCCATACCAGTGTCAATCAAATAATTTTTTCCATGTAACTGTAATAAAATTGGATCTGTTCTTAACTCAATTTGATTTTTATCATTTACGGGATATTTTCTACTCCATAATGGTTTTGGTACTACGCCGAACATAGCACCACCATCAAGTAGGTTCACTCCACCACTTAGCCAAGTGAGAGTTGCATTGCCTATTTGCATTTTTTCCATAGATTTTCTTCCTCCTTTTAAAAAAATGAATAATTACAAATTTAAGTACGTATACTACGATGGAGGTGATCAGACATATGTACTTAACAGTGCATAATCAATTAACTCTTTTACATGATTTACTAGATGAGCAAGCCATTTACCGCACCGTATCATTAAATGAATATAAACAAATTAGACGACTTGTCCAAGCAATATGCACAAATAACGATATCGATGAAGAATTATTATCTATTTTACCAGAAATATATAACTATGGCATAAAAGGTGAATTATCACAATCCCAATTAGAACATATTGTTACCAATGAAACGAATATCAAAAAATGGTTGCATACGATTCACAGGGCAAAAATGAAAATAAGTTGAATATATACACCACTCATTTTATTTTGTACCAAGTATTTTAATAGGTGTTTTAACCTTACTTGTTTGACAGCTTAAGGTCATCCCCGTTTCACCATCTACTTGGTACGGAATTTTTGTTTTTGAAGTAATTTTGATTTGCTTAGCAGAGAAAATATGTACTTCTTTAAAATCGATATGTTTTCCCGTAAAAACAGTGCCAAATAAAAATAATACCTTTAGTTTTGAAATAGAATCAACAACAAGGATTGATAATGTCTCGTCATTATTTTCTGCTAATGGGTTTATTTTCATACCGCCTCCGAAATACGGTTGGTTGTTTATAGTTGTTAAAAAACAACGATGGAAGTGTTTCGTGACCCCGTCCATCTCGATTGTCACATCAATCGTTTTATAAAAAAATAACTGTTTAATAAGTGCGATAATATAGCTAATCTTACCTAATTTTAATTTATTAAGTAATTTTTTTAAGGCCGATTCATTTGCACTTTTAGCAACGACGGCATCAAATCCAAATCCGATACAATTAACAAAACGCCGTTCCTTTTGTTCCTCTGTCAATAAATAATGACCTAAATAATATGGCTTTTGATGTTTATTCTCTATTACCTTTTGTAAAATTTTTGTTGGGTCTTTTTCTAAATAAATGCCTCTGGAAAAGTCATTGCCACTCCCCCTTGGTAGAAGTGAAATTGGTACTTCATAGTTTTTAAGTCCATTAAAGACCTCATTTAATGTCCCATCACCGCCAAAAACAATTATAGCCCTGATTTCATCTGACTGAAAGGAGGCTACTATTTCTACAGCTATTTGTTCCGCATGACCAATATACTCTGTATAATATACTTTAAACTTCTTTTTATGAAAAATATCCTTATTCATTAATTTTTCATAATGTTTTTTCGCCCTGCCGTTACCTGCTGTTGGATTGATGATAAAAATATACATTGGCTACCCTCATAGTAAGTCATTTGATTGTGAATCTCTTTCTTCTTCCCATTCCGGTCTTCTAACTGACACAGTATCACAATGCCTGAGTAATGCATCAATTGCCTTTAATTGGTTGTTTTTAAGAGACGAAGACAACCTTTTCTTTTGCTCATGCCACTGACTAAATGAATTTTTGTCAATTAAGTTCACTTGGTAAGGTTCTGTATGATATAAAAACCTATTTGTTTTTGACAAAACGGTTTTTTGAATTGAGAATGAGATTTTGTATTTATTTAATATGCTTTTTACAATTTGCTCAGTCCGCTTTAATTGGATAATTGGGCTTAACATTTTAGACGTTTTATGTTGATCCTCAATAAGCCAAGTTCTTTCGTCATTTAAAATATAAATAATATCTTCTTCTTCCTCAAGGATAACAATAATTTCAATTCCAATGGGACTAATTAAAATAACTTCACCCTCTACTGGAGCATTTTTCACAATAAAAATAGGACGATACATTACTAGATAAATATCCGGAAAACTCTGTAAAAAAAACTTTAAATCTGAATCATTTTGGATATTATTATTTGTAAAGGAAACTTGGGAAAGAGTTGATGATGCCCATTTTAATTGAAATGAAAAAAGTTTATTAAGGAAATAATACGTTAATTCTTGCTGTGTCTTTATAAAGGCATATTCTGGAGTAGTTTTAGAATTAATTTCCTCTTTTTCAACATTTGAATCATTTTTTTTAGAAAAAGGATTGAAATTAAATTTAACGGGTTTTTGTTCGACACTAGTATTATCCTCCATTGTTTCTCCCTGAGACTTTTTCCATAATTCATTTAGCTTTATCCAATTTTCATTTTTCAATTGTATATATTGTGTTGGATAATGAAATGGATTTGATTCATAACGAGAAATATAATCGTACATTTTTATCAACTGTGCCATCTCATCACACCCTTTTTATGTATTTTTAATTTTTTCTATATAATCTACTTCTTGCTTGGTAAGTCGTCGAACTTCACCAACTTCCAACAATGAATCTAGAAAAATCCCCCCCATTTGAATTCGCTTTAAATAGTTAACCTTCATTCCTATCGCTTCAAACATTCGCTTCACTTGATGAAATTTACCCTCAGTAATCGATAATTCAATCTCGGATATTGATGCCGACTGAATGATGTTAAGAATCGATGGCTTTGTTTTGTAGCCATCATCTAATGTAATACCATTTTGAAATTCATTTATATGTGCTTCTACTACCTCGCCCTCAATTTTCGCATAATATATTTTGGGAATATTTTTCTTTGGACTTGTTAGTTGATGGTTCGCAATTCCATCATTTGTTATTAGTAATAGACCTTCTGTATCAATATCTAATCTCCCGATTGGAAATAAGTGATAATGACGATATTCTTGAGGAATTAATTCTAGAACTGTTTTTTGTTGGGTATCTCTCGTTGCCGATAAATAACCTTGTGGTTTATTTAACATGAAATAAATGAATTGCTCATAAATTACATGGTTTCCATCAATAAAGACTTCATCTACATTTGGTTTTATTTTAAAACTACTATTGTTAATTATTATACCATTGACGGTTACCAATTTCTTCTTAATTAAAATTTTTACTTCTTTTCTTGAGCCGATTCCCATATTTGCTAAAAATTTGTCTAAACGCATTAAAATTCCTCCATTAATACCCGGAATCAATTTCTACAAAAACATAATTTATACAGATAAAGAAGATACATATGAAGCCATTATATCATTAAACAAATTAAAAAAGCAGATTTAAATCGTAAAAATACAATTTAAATCTACTTATATTTGCCTGGCATCGTCCTACTCTTGCAGAGACAAAGTCTCAACTACCATCAGCGCTGAAGAGCTTA
>DAMCTP010000052.1:0-18807 GCA_032113595.1 Pseudogracilibacillus sp. | reverse complement strand
GCCCTTTTTTTATGGACTCTTTTAATCTCTTTTACACAATTATACGGACATAACCCATTTAGGATCAATTTTGATCGACATAACCGTTTGTATGCTGCCAACCATGGAATGGATATTCGTGGAAGTCGCCCTGTAGCTAATTCACCTGATGAATTCCAATGGATACGTCCGGGAGTGTGGTATGGTTGGCCAGATTATACGGGCGGATTACCCGTAACATTACCCCAATTCAAACCAATGGGGGAACCACAACCTAAATTTTTATTGGCGAAGCATCCTATGCATCCTCCAAAACCTTTTACAACATTCCAGCCACATTCTGCTACCATGGGTTTCAATTTTAATCACGACTCGAATTTTGGCAAAGTAGGTGACGCTTATATTGCTGAATTTGGTGCGATTATTCCAACGAATACAGGGGAAAATCAGCCTTATGGAGTAGGACATCGGGTTTCGACCATTGACATGGAAAATGGGGAGATTAATACATTTGCAATCAATCATTCCGGATTGCCAGCCAATAGAACGAATGGTGGCGGATTTGAGCGTCCAATTGATGCTGTATTTGGTCCTGACGGTGCACTATACATTGCGGATTATGGTATTTTCACAGCAGCAGGACCGGTAGCAAACACAGGGGTGATTTGGAAGGTAACACGTACTTGATTTTTTAGAAGGAAGGAGTTAAATAAAGGCTGTAGTGATTCACATTATTCATTACAGCTTGGGATGATTTTCGATCACGGTGGGAATGATTCCCCATTAATCATTACAGCTTGGATAAGTTTTAATCAAAACCACTAATCACAATGGTGGTTTTGATTAATTAAATCCAAATTATATAAGTTCCTAAATCTTAATAGTTATTCAGCTTGTTATTAACACATTTTATCCTGCGATCAGATGAAGGGGATATAACCCCCATTTTGCAACGGAAGTTATATCCACACATATCCAGATTCATGGTGTTAAGTGATTAGTTATCAAATTCGCGCGGTGTAGTAGCATCTAGGCATGAAATTCCACAGAAACAATCTAAATCAACGGTAATACATACTCCAGTACGACGCCAATTTTCAATTAAACGATGGCCAAAGTGGTTACATACATCACTACCACAGCTATCATGGTGGCGGCGATCTCCTTCACCATCTCTACGTCCATATACGGGTAATAATAATTCTAGTCTAACACAGTTATTTGATCCACGAACAAATCCTTGAACTTTGAATACCGGGGATTCTATACATTCAAAACGACCACGTTGTTCCGTATCAGCCCCGTGTCCACGGAAGCCAGCACCATAAAATGTTTTACATTTATCTTTACAAATGAGCATAAATGGGATAGTTGTAAATCTACCTCTCTCAGCCCTGCTCGGTGAAAGTAATTCATCTATAGAACGATCACAACTAGTATCGCAATCGTGTAGACCGCCACCTGAAACTTCACGTTGTGCATCCAAAATTCTTCTGACAACATCTTTTACACAATTTGTTCTTGAACCGGTACCTGCTCCTGCAACTCCACAACCGCCACAGCCTCTACTGCCACATCCACATCCTCTATCACGGTCTCTAACACTTTCTTCAACATAACTATTTCTATAACCCATGGGTATCCTCCTCCCTTTTTTTACTTGATACAGTAATACTATATGACGAATGATAGATACAAATTGTTATATCACCTAGTTTTAGAAAAATATACTTCTATCATGGTAGTTTTGACTAGTATAAACGTTAGAACCATTGATAATGGCTGAGTATTAGTTTTTCCCAATCAATTCATTAAAATGTGAAAATAGTCTAATTAAATAGAAAATAGTTATCTATCATGGTAATGTTCTTGTTGAGGATAGTATGATTTAAACACAAAAGAGCCAGTGATCAGGTGGCTCTTCAAAAGGGGTTGCCCTGAGCGGGTCATGTGTAATCAATTCTAAGTCTTAGAAAGATTAATAATATACTATGTAAGTGAAGGGAAAAAATATTAGCATATTCCCTATGATACTAGCGTATTTTTAAGTCTATTGTGTGTAAACTACCCAATTAACTATAAAATAGACGATTGGACATCATGTGGAAATGGGGAAATGTCTTTGGTTGTTTTCTGAAAAAAACTTGTCAGAACTTATCCAATGTTAAAGCCTTTTGGAAAATAACCAGTTCACATGGAATGGCTAACATCTGTGCTAAATGTGCATATGAATCCTCAAAAGATTCACTGGAAACACGTTGATAACCAATCTGCTCATACCAATTTTTTAACATTTCCTTGGCTGGATGCTCGTCTCTCTTTGGCATTAACAATTCAAGCTGTATTTTCGAAAACTGTTGCTTTTGGAACCGTTGTTCTGCAAAATAAACTAATTGACTAGCGATACCTTGACCTTGATAGTTACTGTCGACAGCTAACATGCCAAAACCACCTGTATACTTATCCACTTGTCGAACATGGACACACCCAACAATTTGTCCATTTAGTTTGGCTGCTGCTATTTCACCGTTTTTAATAAAATCGGTAAATTCATCTATTGTGGTACGCTCACTATCCTGTTGCCAAAGGCCTTTTTCTGATGTGGCAAACGCATGATTAACGATAGCAGTCATTGTTTGTATTTCCTTAAGATCAGGGTGCCTATTTTCTTGCACCATTTGTATGTCTACTGTTAGTTTCATTGATCGTTTCCTCCGTCAATGTTATTATGATTAAGCTTCTTCCCATGAAAAAGGTTTAGCAGGTACAATAAAAAAAAGAACGCCCTATTGCGTTCCCGCTGTAATTGATACTTTTTCTATTTATCTGTCGTCTATACGTACTTTTGAAATTTCCCCCTATCATACTAATTCGACACAACGGCATAAAATCCTTTTATTTTTACAATGTTTATTTTATTGTAAAAAAACGAAACATCTGACAGAAAATATAACAATTTCAAACTAAATGAGGCAAAAAATTCGTATTGTTTTTAAAAGAGATGATATCAATGGATTAACCAAAAAATGACAGCATGATGAAATACCCATAGAATTTTTTCCAAGGCAAAACCCTATTGATTAACCTTGACATTTGTGATGATGAAACCGGACTTTGGTGTGCTGGGCATTTTCGTCATACGATAATGGAGATTTTGAGCTGGAACTTCGTATGACATATGATGGACAAGTAATTCTAGACTGGCCTTCATGATATCCATTGTTAGCCATTCCCCAGGGCATCGATGGTGTTCATAGTGAGTTGCACCACCTTGAGGAATAAGTGTGTATGGATTCTCCCGCCAATTGTTAAAACGCTCAGGCTGAAAAATAGTTGGATTTTCCCAAATGGAGGGGTCGTGGTTCGTACCATAGATATCTAAGATAATGTGTGTGTTTTGTTTAAAATGATGACCGTTCCAGAAGAAATCCTCTTTCACCTTGCCAATGATGGCTGGAAAAAATGGATAATATCGTCGTACCTCCTGCATAAACATCTGATAATTGTCGGAGGTACCATGCAACAATTTTTCACGCTCAGTCGGAAATTGCTGAAGAGCCAACGCACAAAAAGTTATATAAACAGCAATCGCAACAATAGGTCTTAATATATTGATGACTTCCACTGCGGAGGTTTTTGAGTTCAGTGGTCTCCCCTCTAAGTCACGATAACATGCGATCTGATGTAAAGCAGTTTTGGAACTAACTTCAATCTCTTGTTGCCTAACAGCAATAACAAGCTTTTCCATCCAGTGATTAACAAGTCTTCTATTCATTCTACCACGCCAATATCTCGTCCCAACAGCCCCACCAGCTTCATATAAAGAAGACAACCGCCTTGTCATGGAGTTAATTTTCCGCATTTCTGATTCCGGAACCCCAGCCCAAATACAAGCCGTCGTCGTTAAAATTGCTTTAGCTTCTTCATATAATACGAAGTTGTCTTTCTTTTGGGAAAAATTATGTAACCATTCTTTTTTAAAGATATGCTTCACATCATTTAGTCGCTCTTTGTTCATAAGTGACATGAATAATTCTTTACGATGTCTATGTGATTCCCCATCTAATGTTTGGACACCCCCTTTTCCTAGGAAGGATTTTAGCACACGTTGTGGTGTTGCACCATGACGTTTTATTTTTTCCTGATCATAAAAAATTTCTGCGGCATCTTTTCCAGACATACAGATAACCCTTTTTCCACCAAATAAACGGGTTTGAAACATCTTTCTGTTATAACGTTTTGTGCGATTAGAAATATATTTGTACCCTTCTAATAAAAATGGGATGGTATTGTCGATGCCTTTGTCAACAGCAATTTCTTCACGATATGCTTGATGATTATTTTGCATTATTGATAGACCTCTCTCAAATTGGAGTATTTTAAAAAAGATAATTAATGGTGATGATACCCGTTAAATATCGTGGCGCAACTTAATGTAACGTTTAACTAGTCCCGATGATTGAACTATGTCATCTTAAGATTATATTGTGTACAGTGTTTTGCTTTGGCATACACATAATAGAAGCGGGTGATATTATTAGAAGCGTTTCAAAGGGGGCTTTTAAAACAATAGATTTATAATTTCCTAACGGTTCAGGGATGGTAATTCAATTTTATAGCAATATATATTTATTATAAGTTTAAAAAAACTTGGAAGTTAATAAAAGTAGTATAATTTGGATATGCTATGTTATAAATAACAATGTTTTTGTTGCATAGGGTTATCTAATGTACTATCATTGTATAACAATCATTCAAAAGTGTTATATATGGAGTGAAAAAACAATGGAATATTTATATAAGATATTTCGACAGTTTGATCAAAACTATTTTGAAAAGAAATATAATGAGCGTATCAATATGGAATCCACAGTTAAGTTTGGCCTAAGTATTAAGCCGATAAAACAAACTAATGTATTTGAATTGTACTATATTCCCACAAATAAAATGATCTATACAGTGGCAGAAATTTATAAAATGTCGGGACAATTACAGATAAGTTTTAATAAATTACCCCCAATAGCAAAGGATCAGTTTATAACCGAATGCTTGGTAGAAGAGTTGTATCACACAAATGACCTAGAAGGAGTCCACAGTACAAAACGGGAAATTGCGTTAAGTGTCCGGAATGTAAAACTTAAGAGAAATGAAAACAGAAGATTTCAAAGTATGGTTAAATCGTATATGGACCTATTTGAACCGGAAAAGTATCTTCCGAAGAAGCCAATTGATATTAGGGCTATTTATGATGATATTACAAAAGAGGAAATAGCAGAAAGTGAATTACCCGACGGGATTATTTTCAGAAAGGAAATCACCAATGTTTTAAAAAAGTCAGGAAGTGGAGTGGTAATCCACCGAGGGCTAACACCTGAGGAAAAAATTCACACAGAAATAGAAAAAATATTAAATTTCCTGAATGATACAGAAAAAATTCCAAACATTATTAAGGTTGCAATAGGTCATTACTTTTTCGGCTACATTCACCCATTTTATGATGGGAACGGAAGAACATCCCGATATATTAGCAGTCTATACTTGTCTAGAAGTTTAGGGGATATATCATCGTTGTCACTGTCAAGAGGTTGTAATAAATGGAAAAATCAATATCTCGATGCATTTGAACACTCCAATAGTATTATGAATCGTGGGGAAATGAATAGCTTTATCGATGCTTTTTTAGATATTATATTGAAAACTTTAACAGATATGAATGCGGAACTTAGAGAAAAAATAGAGTTAATAAATTCTGTCTTAAACAAAATTAACAAGGATATGAATATATCAGGGGAAAAACATTCGGAATTTATGTTTGTTTTAGCACAAAACAACTTTTTTCATTATAATGTTGGATTGACGGTAAAGGAACTGTCCAATATCATGGGATTATCTGAAGCAACTATAAGAAAAATTGCACACGAGTTAATTGGAAAGTCTTTAATAAAACAACAAGGAATGAGACCAGCATATTTCTATATAGATGATGAGTATCTTGAAAATTAGAGTTATATTGATTTAAAATTGTAGACAAAATAAATTAGATACTCACTTTGAAAAGTTACTTTCGTGACAAATAGAGACTGCATTTGTGTAGCCATTAGAGCCATTGGGGTCAGCCCCCTTTAGTGTAATTATAGAATATTAAAGAAATCGAAATGGGGTTATGTTGTTGTTTACGAGAGCAAAGGAATTTTGCGGCAGTATTTTTGTTCCAATACCAAATGTAGTTGCTGAACAATACAATATTATGAATGGTTCACGTATCTAAATTCGAACAGTCAAAGAAGGTATCCTATTGCACCCTATTCCAAATAAACCTACTTTAGAAGAACTTGTGAAAAAATGTACACCGGAAAATAGCCACGAAGAATTTGATTATGGTGGTCATGTTGGAAGGGAATTAATTTAATAAGAAAAATTAAAAAGTAAAAATCTGAGAATGCCTATGTAATAATAAAATCTGTGATTAGGGGAGAAAAGGCAACAAAAATCGCTCTCCCCTGAATATAGAAATGTATTTAGACTATTAATTTATTTATTAACTTATCTTTCTCCGTCCACTTATGAACTTCACTTAGTTCTGAAATCAACTCATATTCATTTGGTTGCCATATATATGAATAATCATCTAATAAAGTAATTCTATTTTTATAGGAATAAACATCACCTAAATTTCTTTCTATATCAAACCAGGTTTTAATATGGGAATCGATTGATGGTCTTCTACCTTCTTTATTACTAGTTATTATATTCATCAGGCTAGTATCATCATTTTTCTTATCTACTATTGCAAAATCAAAAGTATAATTAGAACCGGTTTTCGGTGATTTTACTGAATAATTCATTTCGTAGTTTATATTATTATTATCTAATAAATCAGTAACTTCTTCTCTGAAAAATCCAATATTGGTTGCTCTAAGAGTGTATATTAAATCCCCTACCCTAATAATTGCCTGACTAAGATTGATGATAGCCTCCAATAAATGATGGTAGTTTTTTATAATTGCAAAAAAAGTACCATTATTGAATTTAATATTATGCGTCTCAACAATGTTATTTATGATAGATTTTCTTCTGTTAGAATTATTTATATCCATCGAATAAGTAAATAAATACCTGTAAGTTTCACTTAAATCTGATAGAATTAAATAATCATTTTTGTACTCAATGTAGAGCTCTATTTCATCGCCATCAGGATAGTTAAAAGGGGTAGAAATTTTTAAAATCTCTTTTTCTATTTCGCACTCAAATAAACTTGGTGCTGCATTATTAATATATTCCATTACCCTTGAACAATTCATCATCCAAAATCAACTCCTCCTTTATAGATGGTATTTCTGGAATTTCAACAAGACACTTTATGTTACATTCTAGGAAAAACTCTTGTAAAAGTTGATGGAAATCTGCCCCTTCTGTAATGTCATCAGGTTTATATGCCCAGGTATCTCTCCATTGGTCTGTCCAAGTATGCTTGTGTGTTTTACCAACTTGATCCTCTTTTCTAAAAGGAGGATTTTTATGCCCTTTTCCAATGTCCAGGGATTTTATCCTTACAGTACCATTATATAATATTGTGAAAGTAAATTTCCTGATCTTGGTATTCCTATTAACAATTAAAGTTAAACGTATTTTATTATTAAACCCTAATTCAATAGGCACCGTGAATTCATAAATCATACCATGTTGGGGTTTCTTCATCCACTTGATCTCTTCATTAATGTACTTCTTTTCATTCATTATATTATCGCTTTCTTCTTGTGTAATCAATATTTTAGTCAATCATATCCCCCTTTATTCATTTATCAAATAAAAATTTACAAATATACATATTATTTTATCAATTGATATGACTTATTTAGCTTTGGAATATTCCTATATTCGTTAAAATAACATTTGAAGAAATTCTTGTTCAGTGATTATTTCAATACCTTGTCCTTTTTTAGCTAACTGTTCAGCCCGTTTCATTTTGCTACTTTTAATACCGTCCTTTAGTCGATTAAAATCTTGGATGCCGATAACCAGATAGTTAGATTTTTGTGTAACAGAATTACCACAAAAACCACCAATGTCAACTACTTTTTGCATTGCTTCCTTTCGTGCCATGGAATCTAGTTTTCCCGTGAATACAAATTCTTTTTTATAGAAAGGATGGTTAGTGTCGAAGTCGGTTTTTATGGTTTTAATTTCTTTTGCATTTAAAGTATTTTGGTATCGATTTCTATATCGATATTTTCTAATTGACGAAAATGGACGATACGTATTTTCTACTGGAAATAATTCTCCTAGTTTATAATCATGTTTATTTGCTAGCTCTTCCAAATTAGTTATTTTTGTTGTATCAATTAGCCTAAGTAAAATCTCTGCAGCTGCTTTGGCATCATCAAGAGAATGATGATGTTTAAACGAAGGTAGATTAAAATGTTCAGTTAAATAATTAAGACGATAACTAGCTAAATCAGGAAAGATTCTTTTCCCGGAAAGGTAAGTGCAAAAGTACTGACATTCCGGGAAAGTAATATCAAATTTATTTAAACAATGTCTTAAAACACTCAAGTCGAAGGACGCATTGTGCGCAATAATGATAGTTTTATCAAAAAAGTTTTTTATTTCCTTCCAAACTTTATCAAATGTGGGTTTTCCAGCAACCATCTCTGGTGTAATTCCATTAATCTCTGTACAATATGGATCGAAACTTTCCTCTGGATTAATTAATGTATAAAATTCATCTACCAATTTTCCATTTTTGTATTTAACAATTCCAATGGAGCATGCACTTGAACGGCTATAAAAATTTGATACCTCAAAATCAATAGAAACAAAATCCATATTAAACACCCCCAATTTATTAAAGTTGCTAAAGTGTTACTAACTACAAATTAATAATTCATTTATGGTGATGTATGACGGAAATATTTCGTATAATAGGGATATGCATTATATCCTCTTCCCTCAATATCATTGCAATACTCCTTGATTAGAAGTAAGACTTTTTTCTTTAATTCCTCTTTGGAACTAGCAAAGCAACTACTTCCAAATCCTATAAATCTCCAAACATAAGCGCTTCTTTTTTTGACTTCGCCAAGTTCATTAATGTAATGCTCATAATCATATAAAACATAGCCTACTCTATTTTTAATTTGCCAAAATTCAAATAGTGGTAAATTTGTTTGGTTTTTATAATCTTGTAACTCCTTAGTTAAACGATGAAAGAATTTGACTTTATTATCAAACAGATATAACATTGCATCCTCCTCTTTTACTAAGGATTTTCGGAAGTTATTAATTTCTGTTACATAATTTTCTCCGATAGGTCGATTTGGATCGGGCTTTTTAAAGTAGTATAATATTCCTTTAGACAAATAGACTCCCCCTTTACAAAATAAAAACACCACATTCTAACCTCGTGGTGTCTAGTTTCGGTGATATATTTGTATTAGTTAAATATGCCTGTATAATGTGTGAAAATTAACACGATTGCTAAATCGTAAATTAAACATTTATATATAAATCAAAAACCCTCTAGTATTCATACTATTATGACTTCCTTAGAAACCACATTGGGTAACTATGATTATATTTATTATAATGCAATATTCATTTATTTCAAGACCTTTGTTCTTAACAAAATATAAATTAATTGTCAAAAAATTTAGGTTAAAATATAAAATACAATAGATTCTATTTTATCATCATAATTAACCGTGGTGTATTGCTTCGGCATACACTTAAGGGAGCTGGATGCATCCGGCTCTCTTTTAATTTATCTTGTCATGGGTATAATAATAAAATTAGAAAAACGCCAGTTGATGACGTTTTTCTACGGTAATAATTAGATTGTATCTATCATTAATATACCAATGATCCACCATCAATAGGAATGGGATTTCCATGCATAAAGCTTGCATCATCACTGGCTAAAAATGCTACCACTTTACCAACCTCCTCTGGCTTTCCATATCTTCCAGCAGGTGCATTCATCGTTAAATCATGGAAAGGACCGCCAGGAGCTACCATACCAGCCTCCTTCGTTAATGGAGTCTCAATGACACCCGGAGCAACAGCAATAACCCTAATACCTTTTTGTCCATATTCAAATGCTAGTTGTCTAGTCATCCCAATAACACCATGTTTTGCAGCAGTATATTCAATACCAGCATTGCTTGCAAGAAGTCCCGAAACTGAAGCAGTATTAATAATGACCCCTTTCCCTTCTTTTAACATAACGGGTATTACCCTTTTGGAGACGAGAAAAACACTTTTTAAGTCGACAGATAGCACTTTATCCAAAGACTCATCGGGAACATTAATTGTTTCTTCACCAGATCCTCCAATTCCCGCATTATTACAGACAATATCGATAGAACCATATTCATTTAACACAGTTTTTATCATAGAATCTATTTTAGTTGCATCAGCAACATCTACCTCAACACTTATTGCTTGTCCACCTTCACTTTTTACCAGATTGATCGTCTCATCAGCATTGTCCATACTTACATCTGCTACGACAATTTTTGCTCCTTCTTTTGCCATTTCCACACACATTGACTGCCCTAGCCCAGAGCCACCTCCAGTTACAATAGCCACTCTATCCTTTAACTTCACACTACCACTCCTCAAATTATAGTCTATATATTATGTACCCTTTATTAATTATTAATATTCATCGTGGTTTTTTATTGTTGATTTTTGTCTTATGGAGGCATTGGGGTCAGCTCCTTATGTAGGGATTAAGTAATTGGAAGTTCTGTGATAGGTACTTTCATTTTATATGAAAAAACGGTGGTTTTTTAACTATTTTATCTATTTACTACACTAGACCCCTTTAGTGTGGTGGAGTGATGAAGGTTTTGTTGTGTGGGCTTCACGATTTAACGAAAATATAAATTTATTTTAACTTTTTAAAGAAGAATTTTACTGGTGTGTTTGGTCACTGAAAAGAAATTTACCATTTCCAATCGTCTAAAAATATCAATTTTAGGCGATTTTATTGCTTGAAAGTTGAAAAATCAAGTATTTGGAACACGAACATATGACCTTGACAATGATGTGGTAATTGCCTATTCTTTAACGACTATAGTAGAAAATAGTGATGATATGGCAATGATTGTCCAGTGCTGGTAGCCTTTTTAATGCTAATAATATATAGAAGGATTTTGTAAATTAATGTGAAGGATTGAAATGAAGGGAAGTGTAATTGTTTGTCGGACAACTTTTTTTCGAACTATGACCCCGATTTTTATCATCTGTACAATAATAATCGGTGCAGGATATATAAGACGGAACTGGTGTGATTAGTTAAAGGAAAGTATTGAATGGAATAATGTTCTATAGGTTGTAAAGCGGGGGGATGAATATTAATGGAAGAACATTTGGAAATAATACTTATTATAGGTATGTGGTTTGTTTTTGTTTTGTTATTCACGTACACAATCCTATATAGTTTAAAAGTTAAATTTATAGGAAGAAATGATACACTGCGAAAATTCTGGTATATAATATATTTATTAGGTTTATCTGTTACGATAACAATTAGTCCATTAAGTTTATTTGTTAATTGGCAGAAATATTTAATAGTACTAGTGGTGTTTGTTTTTATAGATTCGTTCATTTTTTTAAATCTACATTTCAGCAAACTAGGTGGACAGGAATTAAGGGAAAGAAGCAGTGAGTTAATCGATGAAACAGATAATAAATTAAGGTCCATTGTTAAAAAGTTGGAAAATATGGAGGGGGTCTTGAATTCATATGACTACCCAAGGTATAATGGAAATAAGGAATTATACATACTTGATATGAAGGAATTTTTTGAAAGATATTGTAAAAATGAGGGTTTAAAGGTTGAATTTTATCCATAAAATGTTGACGAAGAAATAGATTTTGTATTAAGTCAGTTTGCTTGGACTTTACGTGGAAAAATAAGAAGAAGCATATCTGAGGGAAAAGCATACTATTCACAAACGGATTCATTAATGTTAATTCCATTGTTTATTTTAGGTGAAGAATACGTAGCTAGCATCATTTCCAAAGATGGAAAGGTATTAGTTGACGAGATTGATGTCTACATATTAAATATGCTATTAATGACGTATAGTTTAGGTACGGAGTATAAGAAGAATTACAAAGAGGATGGTGGAAAGCAATGACAGACATTGCAAAAAGGAAGAATCTAGAACGTCAAGCACCTAAAATCCGAACTAGAAGACTAGATATACCGTTAGCAGTTGCGGGGGAAAGTCACACAAGTAAAAGGTTATATAAAGAAAGAAAGAGAATTTTGGCGAAGTTAAAAAGTGCCAAATAAAAGTCGACATGAAAACCTCCCTATATTAGTCAGCTTAATTACAAATAATTCATGTGTACGCTGCATATCCTAGTAACTAGGTGGGCGGTGCGTTGAAATGAATAAATTTGGCAAGGGTAAAAACAATAAAAATGGCAAAAGGCCAAAAAGGCTGAACATACCATTGGCCGAAGCCGGTATGAGTCACTCCAGTAAAAGGTTAAGAAGGAAATATGAATGGATTAAGGCTGAGATAAATAGGTATAACAATACATTAAAGTAAGGTTAAAAAGTGCTAGCCATTGGCCATTGGGGACCCCTATAGTAAAGAATGAGACCAGCATATTTCTATATAGATGATGAGTATCTTGAAAATTGACTTAAATTTGTACAGACAAAAGTCAATTTAGATAGTCACTTTGAAATTTCACTCACTTAATTTAAAAACCGCAAGTTGATGACGTTTTTTCTCGATAATGATAAACTTGTACCCATAATTAATATACCAATAAGCCACCATCAATGATTTCCATCTCGCATTATCACTGGCTGAAAATGCAACTGCCTTACCAATTTCCTTTAGTTTTCCGTACCTTCCAGCAGGTGTATTCATCGCTAAATCATGGAAAGGACCGCCAGGAGCTACCATAACAGTCTCTTTAGTTAAAGGGGTTTCTGTTACACCTAGTGCCACCGCAATAGCCCTCACAACTTTTGTCCATATTCAAATGCCCGCTGTCTAGTCATCCCAATAATACCACATTTTGCTGCGGTATATTCAATGCCGGCATTGCTTGCAAGAAGTCCTGAAACTGATGCAGTATTAATAATGACCCCTTTCCCTTTTTCTAACATAACAGGTATTACCCTTTGAATACATTATTAGGGGAAGTATGTGCCATTGGGGACAAACTCCTTTAGTACTGACATCGGTACGTTTATTAATTTCTGGATTCGATTTCAGTTAGTTGATTTATTATGGAAAAAATAGCGCGATGAAAAAGGGATGGCCGAAGTGATAAATAAAAAGGTCATTGACACTGATTCAGGCAATCGTCACATATGAATGAAAATCCTGTAGTTTATTGGAAGGTCAAACAGTGGATTGGTTAGCTAGGTGCAAAAAGCAATAAAAGTAAACTCCTTGATTTCTGCATGTTTTTAAGATAAAATGGATATAGATAGTAAAGAGGAAGGACGGTAATCCTCCCTCATGCAGCCTCAGCCGTACAGGCGGTGGTTGTCAAATATTTATTACTTTTGAGAGCCACCCTTTTTATGCTTGTTACGGCATCGGGTGGTTTTCTCGTCTTTACAAAGGAGTTTGTGAAATGCAATCGCACTTGTTACACGAATGAATCCCCTGAAAACATCCTTCAAAAAGTCGAAGAATAGATCCATGATTATCACCTCCTCTCTCCAAGAAAAGAAAGGATAACAAATGACAACCATCCACCCATAAAACTTTTGACTACACATTTATTTTATCATAAACTATTCTAATAACCAATTGAAATGGGAACACACATTCTGTTAAATGAGATGTTTGCCATTGGGGTCAAACTCCCTTTAGTGTGGTAAAGTGATGAAGGTTTTGTGGTCTGTGGTGCACAATTTATGATTAGAAATATTTTAGACCTTTTAAAATTTAATAATCAAAGTAGGTTTGATTACCGAAATGGTATTGTGTCATTTTTAATCGTCTAAAAGATAAAGTTTAGACGGTTTTTTTAAATTGGAATAAGAACATATGAGCTTGATAATGGAATGGAATTTGTTTATCTTTTAACTACACAAGAGAAATAATGACGATAAGGAATGGAATTTTTGTCGAAACATTGAAGAAATTTAACATAAAATTGTTGTGATAATAAATAAATTGGTGATGATTGAATCGGGATTAAGATGAAAGTGTTTAAGAGAGGTAGTAATAAGTATATTAGTAATCAATCTAAAAAAATGGGGTGATCTGATGGATTCGAGAATAATCATGTATCAGACTGAAGATGGTTTAACTAAAATAGAAACTAATTTTGATGGTGACACTGTATGGCTTTCGATAGATCAAATGGCAAAGTTATTTCAGAGGGATAAATCTACAATCTTGCGACATATAAAAAATATTTTTACTGAAGGTGAGCTTAAGCGTGATTCAGTTGTTGCAAATTATGCAACAACTGCAACGGATGGCAAAACCTATCATGTTGACCACTATAACCTTGATGTTATCATTTCCGGAAGCAGTCACAATCATGAAGAAAGGACAATAGGGTTAAACAGGTAATGGGCCAATCCATGAGCCGATCCGTGAGCCAAGTGATGGGCCCATTAATAAACAAAAAGAAAACAATAAAATAAATATATAATACGTTTATTACTATAACTACGGAATGAAAATTTTTGATTCCGTGGTTTTTTTGGTGTTGTCAGTAATGCAAAAAGTACCTAATTTGATCATTTTGCGCAAAAATTGAATTTTACCATAATAAGTAGTCGTAAAATTGTATTTTATTAGAAGAAAATTGAATTTTTCGCACGAATTACGAAATTAGGGTTTTTGTCAAATCCTTTTACCTACTCTATGATGGGATTAATTTATGTGAAAAGGAGTAGGTAGGGATGAATTACATACGGGAAATCAATGAGTTTTATGTCAGATTGGAAACAAACTCTTTGACACCAAGTGCGATTTCACTTTGGTTTGCGATGATGCATGTGAACAATCGGGCCCATTGGGTGAAGCGTTTTTCGGTAGCTGCATCAACCCTAAGGCTGAAGTCAGGATTGCCACTTAGTACGTTTAAGCGTGCAAGATTGGAATTGCGCGATAAAGGGTTTATTTTGTATACACCACGGGGAACAAATGCACCGCTATATGAAATGGTGTCCCTTGTGGCAAGACGTGAACGTGCCGAGGTGGAAAGAATTGAGACGAATGGGCAAGGGGTGTCTACAGGAAAAAGTGCTGGGAGCAGTGAAAATGTCCAGGTAGAAAATAATAGTTGTCACGTTGAAGAGATAGCTAAAGAAGTAGAAGGAAAAGTAGAAGAAGCCACAGCACCATGTTCTGAAGTGGATGATGTGGACGGAAGGTCACTATTCGACATGATGCGGGAATATTTATATAATGCCGAACCTGTGGAGAATAATGAGTACCAATTATGTTTTTCCACGTACTGTTTTTATGAAGATCATTTTGGTGAACCAGCTGATAGTGAGACAGATGAACTTTATCATTGGGCCGAAATCATGGGCGATACGTTAGTGTATGAGGCAATCATTCGTGCGATACACAGTGGACATTTGATTTGGAAATATGTGCGGGGGATTTTGCGGAACTGGCATAAACAACGGCTGTTTACGTTAGTGGACGTTGAGAAGGCAGAGGAGGATTTTCGACAGAAGCGGGGATGGCGGGTCCCAAATAGTGGTAGGCAAAAGGAAATCCTCCCTGATTGGTGGGAGGAGCGACAGCATGTTGGATAACGAATTTGCTATAGTTTAAGATTTATAAATCTTTCTAATACCAAAGTTACTGAAGTTTTTAAATTGTTTAAATGAAAGGCTATTATCCTAGATTAAGAAGTAACTAGGTTGGTTTAATGACAGGTCAATCTAATCATGTAAATCATTCTAGAGGTAATGTTAAAATTTTCTTGCAATCTGTGCACCTGTCATGTGTGATGGGATGTTAGTTTGATTCTAGAGTATCATATATGGTGGTATATTATTGTAACTTTTATCGTGTTTTTAAATTATTATAAAAATTTAAAATGGAGTTTTATTAAAGGTTTATATATTGAAATTTAGCCTTACCATTATCCTTCATCCAATAAACTGATTTTGGGCAATTTATTCACTTGAAAATTGATAATTAGGTAGTTAGAAATGCGAACATACGACCTTGACTTTTAACAGTTCATCGCCTATCCTGTAATTACTATCCATGTATCTCCCAATCTAAATTTGAACCACTTACGCCTCACTATTTATGAGCCATTCTTCCGATTATAACATCTTGAAAAAGTGAACAATGTATCTTTAATGTAACTGAGAAAAATATTTTAACTATAATATAGGTATTTAGGCTTGTGACTTACAAATTTGAATGAACATTTTATTTTGAAATTGTGGATCCTTGTAAATAAAAGTTAACTGTCTAAAAAGATATCATAATTTACAGTTTTTGTGTAAGTTTAATATGTAGAAATAGTTTTTAAAGCAAATCCTTAGGCTAGCCCATAAGGTATTTAACATACCATAATTATATTTTATTAATAAATATGTATAAGAGGAAGATGGGAAATGAATATTGTAGGAACCGTAATTAATGGCTATCTATTTGAGAAGGCACTAGGAAGTGGGAGCTTTGGATCAGTTTATAAGACTTCAAAAGGTGGGAATATTTATGCAGCAAAAGTTCTCGCTGAGACTTATATTCTAGAGGAATTTAAAAACAAAAAAAACAGGATAACAAGGGAAATTGATATCTTGAGGAAAGTTCAAGGAAATAATTTAATAAAATACCAAGATGACTTCTTCTTTAAAAATGAAATTGGTATAAATGAATATGTTATTGTAATGGAATATTTTGATGGGGATACCTTGAGAGCCTTCCTAGAAAACGATGTGGAGCTAGATTTATTAGTTCAAATTTTCATCAAAATATTGCAAGGAGTTATGGAACTACATAATACTATAATAGATGGTGAGGGAATAATTCACAGAGATTTGAAACCGGATAATATAATGATAGATTCTGAGCGGAATATTAAAATAATTGATTATGGTTTAAGTAAAATAATCGATTTTTCATCTATCACGACTACGGGAAATCAGATAGGGTCCCCCTTATATATGTCACCTGAACAATTAAGGGATAGTAAACATATCGATTATAGAGCAGATATATATGCCTTGGGAATCATTTTATATGAAATGCTAACAAAAAATATTCCATACAGTGCTGCAACTTTACCAGAGTTACTAATGAAGATACTAAATGAGCCAATTATACCCCCAAAACAGTATAATATAAATATTAGTGATAAATTAGAGAGAATTATATTTAAGGCAACATCCAAGGAACCGTTTGCCCGGTACCAAACGGTGCATGAATTTCTTAGCTCATTTGACGGGACTGATATGCGGGATGAACTTATTACATCAGGAAAATATTATGCGTGGGTTTATAAGGAAAAAAGTGTAACTATGCAATTTGAAAATGAAAATGAATCAAATATTATTTATCCTATTCACGTAAGATATTGGATGAAAGGGCTACATAAGTATTTAAGTGATAGAAACTTTAAAAACGTTATAATTGATCCCTCTACCCAAAGGTTATCATATATTGCATTCGGAGGAACTAAAGGATTGATGGAATTACCATATGCACCATCAAAAGGGGTTATTTCGCTAGAATATTTACAGAATCCTCACAATCGAGAAAACTATATAATGAAATGGTATGATACAGTTTTAAATGGGCAAAAAGTAATTTTACCATATCATTATATAAGCAATACAGATTATGCAGTTGATAAAATTGAAGACTGGATAAAAATGAATGTTCAATTGATTGATGAAAGTACTAAAATAGTTGATAATGAAAAAGAAAAATATGCAATGATTTCAATTAACTTAAGTCACCTTGTATTTGAGGCAAAAAAGATATTATCATATTTTGTCCATGTTGATGTTAACGGTTTTATAGTTCAAGTGTCTGATATGAAACAATTAAATGAACAATCATTGGCTAGTTATATAGATTTTATGATTAATTTACAAAAGTATTCAAATAAGCCCGTAATTGCTTTAAAGATACCAATTGCATTGGGACTTGCACTAATTTCTAAAGGTATACATGCATTTTCATTAGGTTTAGCCAGTATAGATTATTTTGATGAAGAGTATATTAAAATTGAGAGAGATGCTTTTAATATATATTCAAAATTCTATTTTCCGCAAGTACTATCTTTTTTATCCTATCCCAAAAAAGATACCTTCGCATTTGAACAGATCTATAATTATTTTGAAGGTTGTTATTGTAGATGGTGTAATGGAAAGACAGCTATTGAGATAGGTACTGGTGACAAAGGTGTTCAGCTGCATCATTGGCAAATGATGCTCGAAGAGGTAGGGGAAATTAATAAACATAAGAAAACAAGCCAAGGTAATTATTTGTTGAAACGAATTGATCAGGCAATAACTAATTTAGATTCTATACCAAAAGAAATAATGGGTAGCCAGAAAGGTACCGATTATTACAAATTGCTGAAAATCCTAAAAAGGATATTGTAAATAATTAATTGGGGGTAAACTAAATGTTTACTAGAGAAAAGGACCTAGTGGATAAACTGGTAATTGACCTTCAGGAGAAATTCAATACGCAATATATTGTCAGAGAATTACGAGGAGGTAAAAATATTGCTGATATTGCCTATACAATAGATTTACATCGGAATAATATTATTTTTGATGAATATTTTAACGCTTACTACTATTTTAATGGTATTTATAATAAAAAAGGTGTTAAGTTTAAT
>DAMCTP010000051.1:0-18893 GCA_032113595.1 Pseudogracilibacillus sp. | reverse complement strand
GTTAAAATATTTAATATAATATACATTTTTTCAATTAATTAGGAAAGACAATGCAGATGGGAGGACAACTTGTACAAAATTAATCCTAAGACAATCATGATTATCAATGAAAATAATGGGTATTATCGTACTCGTATTATTGAAACAAAAAATGAATTCTATTCCAAATATTCTCCATTACAAATTATTGACTTTAATTGTGTTGAATATGGCGCATCATTTAAAGGTAGATGTAAAACGGTACATAGAATATTAAATTCAAAATCGAAAATACCAATACCTATACATCCCAAAGGGGGAATATTCTTTTTGCCAACTGTTTCAATGAAAAATGATAATTTTGTACTAATTTCATTTTTTCATGTGAAAGAATATGTAGGAATTGAAAAAGAAACATATGTCACTTTTGAAAATGATATGGGTTACTATATTACAACTTCCGTTCGACAATTTGACCTTCAAATGAAACGAACGAGTCAAGTCATTACTTATTTTCTTCGATTATACTTCTTAGATTATTTTAAAAAATAAACCAATTCAAACTTATACAATAGATGCTATTGTCTTTCCAGATAAACCGTCGAGGAGGGCAGGGAGACTTATGACTTTCTGTCCTCTAGTTGTATTTTCCATACATAGACAAACACTTAAACTTCATTTAATTTAAAAGGATATAAGCTGAACAGCTTACTTTAAATTTGATAGCCATCTTCATATTCGTTATAATTTAAGTCAGTGCCAAAATGACTGAACAAATGCTAATAGCAAAATAATCATTCAGTCTTAAAACACTTCATTTTTTATTTATACATATACATATAAAAGGTGGATAAAGTAGATGGATTATATAAATTTAATGATAGCATCGTTTATTGCCCTTATCTCAACCTTTTTTTTAACTTTTCCGATTAAAAAAATTGCGATTAAATTTAATATTGTTGATTTTCCTAATTATAGAAAAATCCACCGACAGTCTGTGCCATATTTAGGTGGTGTGGCAATTTTCCTCGGAGTTGTCATCGGTTTAATTTATTTATGGCCTCACCACAAAAATTTACAAGGTATTGCATTAGGTGCTATTGTGATCATCCTAACAGGAATTCTCGATGATAAGTATGACATACGTCCAATCGTAAAATTGTTAGGGCAAATTGTAGCGGCGTCATTTTTAATTTCATCTGGGCTAATCATAGAAAAAATCACGTTACCTTTTATCGGAATGATTGAATTAGGCTTATTTAGCGTTTTAATTACAATCCTGTGGGTTGTAGGGATCACTAATGCTGTTAACTTTATTGATGGATTAGACGGCCTAGCAACGGGAATTACGACGATTGCAATATCTAGTATGTTTATCATGGCTATTATTGATGGACATGTCTTCGCTGCCTATTTGTGTGTTGTTTTAATCGGTGCTAATTTAGGATTTTTATATCATAATTATTATCCCGCAAAAATTTACATGGGAGATACAGGTTCTAATTTTTTAGGCTATATGATTGCTGTTATATCTATTTTAGGCTTATTTAAAAACATCGCGATACTAAGCTTTATCATTCCAATTATCGTGTTAGCTGTACCCATATTTGATACGTTATTTGCCATCATTCGTCGAGTTACGAATAAACAAAAAATTTACAAACCGGATAATAAACATATTCACTATCAATTACTTCGTGTTGGATTTAATCACCGGCAATCAGTTTTAATCATGTATGCCTTTAGTTTATTATTCGGTGTGCTAGCGATTGCTTTCGTAAATTCACCGATGATTGTCACTTTCATCGTGACAGCCATCATCGTCATCTTAATCCATTTATTAGCGGAAATTGCCGGGTTAGTCATGAATGGGAAAAGGCCAGTAGTGGATGCGATATTGAAGATTTTCCGTATAAGATCAAAAAAAGCTAGAATAGAAAAAGATAAGGTTGAGGATTAGTGGAGTCTCTCTTATTGGCTAAACAACAGAGAGACTCTGGTTTTTGTAAATTTAGTTAAAGTGACCAATAGTGAAGCCCTTTGGCTTCACTTTCCTGTTTAGCATGGATTCCTTTTATATCCGCTAGAAGCCCTTCATTTTTTTTGAATAAACTAACTAGTTTATCTAGTCCATAATTGTCTATATAATAGTCATGAGGAACTGCTAGAACGATACAATCTAAATCACTAAGTTCATCTTCCTGGGCAAGTGTCAAATTAAATTCTTTTTTCACTTCTTCAGAATCCGCTACTGGATCATGGACAAGAACTTCTACACCATATTCCTCTAATTCCTTTATAATATCGATTACTTTAGTATTACGTACATCAGGTACATTTTCTTTAAAAGTAAGCCCTAAAATGGCAATCTTTGCATACTTTATATTCGTATTGGAACGTATTAACTCTTTTATCACATTAGATGCGACATGTTTACCCATATTATCGTTAATTTTGCGGCCAGCTAAGATAATTTGTGAGTGGTAACCGAGTTGTTCCGCCTTATAAGTGAAATAATATGGATCAACCCCTATACAATGTCCTCCAACTAAACCTGGTGTGAATGGGAGGAAATTCCACTTCGTTCCTGCTGCTTCTAATACTGCTTTAGTATTTATATTCATTTTATTAAATACCATTGATAATTCATTCATAAAAGCAATATTTATATCACGTTGTGAGTTCTCGATAACTTTCGCAGCCTCTGCTACTTTAATCGATTCTGCCTCGTGTACCCCTGCTTCAATAATATAGTTATAAACCAGTGCGATTTCCTTTAATGCATCATCATCTGACCCGGATACAATTTTTATTATTTTAGTTAATGTATTTACTTTATCTCCGGGGTTAATCCTTTCTGGGGAATAACCTACCTTAAAATCAGCACCAAAAATTAAACCAGATTCCTGTTCTAAAATAGGAATACATATTTCTTCAGTTGTTCCAGGATATACTGTAGACTCATACACCACAATGGAACCTTTTGTTAAATTTCTCCCAATTGTCTTACTAGCATTAATAATTGGAGACAAATTTGGTGTTTTATCGGTATTAATCGGGGTTGGTACAGCTACAATATGGAATTTACAATGTTTAAGGTCATTTTCATCATTTGTAAAATGTAAAGTTGTTTTATGAACCGCCTGATCTCCAACTTCCTCAGTAACGTCAATTCCATTTTTGTACATAGTTAACTTTTCCTTATTCACATCATAGCCATAAGTGTTATATTTTTTTGCCATTTCAATAGCTAAAGGGAGACCCACATAGCCTAACCCAATTACAGCTACCTTTTCTATACCGTCTTTTAATTGTTCAAATGTAACCATGTTTTAACCGCCTTTGATTTAAAGTGAAATTTAATTAAAGAATTCTTATATATTACCATTTATTTTAATGAAAAAAAACTATTTAAATCGTTACAGTTGAATATGTGTGGAAAAAGATGTTAAAGAGGGATAATCAATTATACGTTACCAAAAATTAAATCTTCATGTTCACATATTATTCTTAAACTAATAGGATTTACGTAATCAAGCATCGCTTTTTATCCCATTCTTTCCATTCTATCTACTGCTATGATATAATTTCATAGTAGCTAATAAATAAAAAGATTGCAATATTTCTTTCACATACTTTAATTGGAGAGTAGGATTGTACGTGGAGAAAGTCAAAGTAGTTTTTTTTATCTATCGTTTAGGTGGTGGAGGAGCAGCACGAACAATTTTAAATATTATTAACCACTTAGATAGAGAGAAATTCGAACCAATTCTAGTAACTTTAAACTTTACTTATGACTATGAACGCTTTGTTCGTGATGATATTTCCTTCATTAAATTAAGGAAAAGACGCTTACGGTCAGCAATTTTGCTTCTAGCAAGTCTATTACGAAAAGAACGACCAGAAATTTTATTTAGTACCGTATCTACGTATAATATAATTGCTATTTTGGCAAAACTTATTTCTTTGACAAACACAAAAGTAATCATTCGGGAAGCAGCACTATTAGGTGGTACAAAAAAGGAAAATTTCAAACTAAGAATTTATGGGTTAATTTATCGATTTGCAAACGGAGTCATAGCATTATCTGAGGGTGTAAAGCAAAATTTAATAGATGTCTATCATGTAAAACCACAAAAAATACGGGTTATTTATAATCCTGTCGATTTGTTACATATTGAACGACAAATGACGGATGAAATACCACCAATAATAAAAAATATAAAGAAAAAAAATCAAAAAGTTATTGTAACTGCGGGTAGGCTAGTAGATGAGAAGGACCATTTAACATTGATTCGGTCCTTTTCAATGGTATGTAAAAATATCAAAGTGGACTTAATTATTTTAGGTGAAGGTGAATTAAAAGAAAAACTACAAGAAAAAGTGAATCAACTCCAATTAGATGAAAAGGTTCATTTTCTAGGTTTTCAAAAAAATCCTTATCCTTTTATAAAAAATGCTGATATCTTTGTCTTGTCATCTTTATCAGAGGGATTTGGCCATGTATTAGTAGAGGCAATGGCTTGTGGAACACCTATCGTATCTACCGATTGCAAACCTGGTTCTACAGAGGTATTAGATGATGGCAAATATGGATTGATTTGTAAAGTTGGAAACCCAAAGGATATGTCTGATAAGATATTATCAGTTTTAAAATTACCGGAAGAAAAGAAAAATAATATGGTAGATAAAGGATTAATAAGGGCACAATTTTATGATGCAAGAGATATAGTTAACCAATATGAAAACGTATTTCTATCAGTTTTAAACAATTCATAGTAAAATTTAATCTTTAGCATTAGAAAAACATTCATTAAATGAGAAGTAAATGTAAGGTAGTTGATAAAAATGAATTCCAAAATAAAGGTTGTTCACTTAACAACAGTGCATCATCCATATGACCCGAGAATTTATTATAAACAGTGTATGTCACTTCATGAAGCTGGATATGATGTAATATTAATAGCCAAAAGCGCTTCAGAAAAAAAAGATTTAAACAGTAAAAAAATTACACATATTCCTTTAAAGGAATATCAAAATCGTATTAAAAGGATGATTTTTGGTTCTATTGATATATTTAAAAAAGCCAAGAAACAAAATGCAAAAATATATGTTTTCCATGATCCCGAATTACTGTTGGTAGGATGGTTGTTAAAAAGACGACATAATATTGTTATTTACGATATACATGAAGATTATGTTACAAGCATTCTACAAAAGAAATATTTACCTAAAATGATTCGTAAGGCTATTGCTAAATTATATCGAATGATTGAAATACTTTTAATAAAAAGAATGGAGTTAAGTTTGGCAGAAAAATATTACCAGGAAATATATAAAAATGGTACATGCATTTTAAATTATCCACTTATAGCAGAATATAAACACATCAATTCTTCGGATAATAATGTAATAGAAAACAAATTATTATATACGGGAAATGTGACTAAGGACAGAGGGGCTATAATTCAAGCAGAAATACCGAAGTTTATCAATTATGTAGATGTCTATTTTATCGGTATGTGTTCTAAGGAACTTGCTGAGACAATGTATGAAGTTGCTGGTAATCGAAAAGATCAAATAATTATAGAAGGAATAGACCGGTTTATTGAAAAGGAACAAATGGAAAAAACTTATGCTGAACATCGTTCGATAGCCGGCATTGCACTGTTTCCACCAACAGATCATTATAAAAAGAAGGAACTAACTAAATTTTTTGAATACATGAATGCAGGACTGCCAATTTTATGTTCTAATTTTCCTGTATGGAAAGAATTTATTGACACATATGAATGTGGAATTGCGGTTGATCCATATGATAAAAATGCAATTCACTCTGCAATTGAACGATTACGTAACGATATTAATTTAAATCGCAAAATGGGTAATAATGGTAGGAAAGCGGTTATGGAAAAGTTAAACTGGAAAGCAGAGGAAACAAAACTATTAAATTGGTATGAACAATTAATAAAGGATAGTGGTAGTTAATGATGGTGAACCCATTAGTATCCGTTATTACACCAACTTATAATTCAGAAAGGTTTATAGGTGAAACCATTGAATCGGTCTTAAACCAAACATACGATCATTGGGAAATGATGATTGTCGATGATGCATCGACTGACCAAACTGTTGAACTCGTTGAACAGTACCAAAAAAGGGATGCACGTATCAAATTAATTATCTTAGATCAAAATAGCGGTTCAGCCATTGCACGAAATACAGCAATGGATCATGCAAATGGAAAATATTTCGCATTTTTAGATAGTGATGACATGTGGACATTCAACAAATTAGAAAAACAAGTGGAATTTATGCTGGAAAATGACATTGCATTTTCTTATACACAATATCAGAGGGTCTTAGAGGATGGCACAAAAACAAATGAAATTTCCAAGGCACCTTTTCAAGTAAAGTATGATGATTTAATGAAGCATTGTGTCATTGGCTGTCTGACGGTAATGATTGATACAGA
Organism: Pseudogracilibacillus sp.; assembly: GCA_032113595.1. GTDB lineage: Bacteria > Bacillota > Bacilli > Bacillales > Amphibacillaceae > Pseudogracilibacillus. The sequence continues at coordinate 12,439 of DAMCTP010000051.1, read as the reverse complement.
AAAGATAGGTAATGAACGAATGTATAATATACGTACAAGACAAGATTATGTCTACTGGTTAACATTAGCAAAAAAAGGTTTTTATGCCTATGGATTACCAGAAACCCTAGCTAATTATCGATTAGTTAGAAATTCTATATCAAGAAATAAATGGAAGGCAGCTAAAAAAAACTGGGAAGTATATTACAAAATTGAAAAGCAAACATTTATGAAAAGTCTTTGGTATTTTATAAATTATACATTAATTAACATTAAAAAAATGATTACTTTCAAACTAAAAAGGTAGGAAATATTCACTTTATATTGGATGGTGTCAATTATTAATGAAGGCGTATTTCGAAGAGATTAAAAAACGGAATGATTTATTAATTTATTTAGTAAAATCGGGACTAAAAGCGGAACATCGAAATAGTTATTTAGGATACTTTTGGTGGCTATTAGATCCTTTATTAAATATAGCAGTATATTACTTTCTAGTAGTCATTATTTTACAAAGGGGTGGAGAAGACTACGCTGTATTTTTAGTTATAGGTTTAGTAGTTTGGAGATGGATTAGTTCTTCCATAAATACATCTGCTAAATCAATATTACGTTATAGTTCGATTATTAATCAGGTGTATTTACCCAAATTTGTATTTCCACTTTCTTTTACATTTACACAACTTATTAACTTTTTATTTGGATTAATCGTCATTGCCTTATTTTTAACGGTTTTTGGGGTCGTTCCTACATGGCATATCGTGTTCTTGCCTTATCTAATTGTTATAACAATTGCCTTTTTGTTAGCAATTGGCCTAGTTTTAGGATATATTACAGTTTTTATCCGTGATATAGATAACATTTTAACACATGTGATAAGAATATTTTTCTATGCATCTCCAATTATTTGGGAAGGTGGAAGATTACCACCTGAATATGGACTGATTGTTGCAATTAATCCGATAGCAATTATTGTCAATGCTTATCGGGATATTTTAATGTATCACCAAGCACCATCATTTATACCATTAGGTATTATTTTAGTGTTATCTACTATTATCATTGTCTACATGATGTATCATTTTAGTAAAAACGAACATAAAATTATTAAAGCATTATAAGGGAAAGATTTGAAGGTTTTTAATTATTTGTTATTAAAGAGGGAAACAACATGCTAAGAACAAAAGAAAATTCGGGTATAAATGAAAACAAAGAAGAAGTAATCGAAGCGGATAATATAGGTGTTTTTTATCCTACCAGTCAGAATAATGATGATATAAAGTCGTTACTTTTACACCAGTTTAAAAGAAAAAAAACTACAAATAAGAAAAAAAAGTCAAAAGTGATATGGCCATTAAAAGGTATTGACTTTACCGGCTTTCAAGGTGAAATACTTGGAATTATTGGGTCCAATGGTGCAGGTAAAACAACGTTAAGTAAAATCATTACAGGTATTCTTAAACATGATAAAGGTACCTTAAAGGTAGAAGGTAAGGTCACTGCTTTATTTTCTTTTGGAATGGGATTTAATAAGGAGTTAACCGGGAGAGAAAATGTCTTTTTAAATGGGATGATGCTAGGTATTGATAAATTACTAATTGAAAAATACATTAATGAAATCCATGAATTTTCCGATTTAGAAAAATTCTTTGATCAACCAATGAAATATTATTCTAGTGGAATGAAAGCAAGACTGGGATTTAGTGTTGCTGCTCACTTAGAGCCCGAAATACTTATATTAGACGAAGCATTAAATACTGGAGATGCAAGATTCAGTAAAAAAGCAGCTGAGAAAATGAAGGAGCTAGTGAAAAATGCCAAGATGGTCATTATTGTTACCCATAGCTTACGGTATGCCCAACGAAATTGTGACCGCTTATTATGGATAGATAATGGTGTCGTTAGGGAGGATGGCGATCCCAAGACAGTCATTGCAAACTATCGGGCAACTGTTCCACAAATTGTTAAAAAGAAAAGAAGCTTACAATTAAATAAAACAGAAACAGACATTAAGGAAAATGTTGTAGTGAAGGCAAACAATGTAGGTGTATCTTATAAATTGAGTAGTGGTCCATTTTGGGCACTGAAAAATATTAATTTTTCGATTTATGAAGGAGAAGTTGTAGGTATTATTGGTCATAATGGAGCAGGGAAAAGTACATTATGCAAAGTGTTAACAAAAATCCTTGCCCCCGACACTGGTAATATTGAAATTTATGGGGAAACATCATCACTTTTAGGCTACGGCACAGGGTTTAATTCCCAACTAACGGGAACAGATAATATATTTTTGAATGCAATGCTGTTAGGCATATCTAAGAAAGTTGTAGAAGAAAAATATGATGAAATAGTACAGTTTTCGGGTTTAAATAAAATGATTAATAAACCAGTAAAAAACTACTCAAGTGGTATGAAATCTAGATTAGGGTTTAGTATCGCTGCAGTTTTGAAACCAGATATATTTATCATTGATGAGGCACTTTCAACAGGAGATTTATCGTTCAGACAACGTGCTACAGAAAGAATTCAAGAAATGATTGATCAAGCTAAAGCGGTGATCATTGTTACTCATAGTATGCGTTTTGTTAGACAAGTATGTACGCGTGGCATCTGGATTGAAAAAGGACGAATTCGATTTGACGGTGATGCGGAAGAGGCGGTCGACAAATACGAAAAAGAAATGGGCGTTAAATCTAGAAGGAAATAATGAAAGCCAATAAAAAGGACGCACATTTGTAGGTGGTATGAAATTGAGAAAAATAATAAGTATTTTCATGGTTTTTTTTGATTGGCTTTTAATATCAAGAATGAGTGAGCATCAAGGGAAAAAAATTAGTAGCTTAATTCCTAGTAAAATTAAAGAAATACTTAAAAGGTATAGTAAGGCATATAAAAACAAATTAGTTGTGAATCAGTATAAAAGTCACTTATATAATTTAGGATTTACTAATCGTACCTTAAAAGAAATGACAAATAGATATGCATCAACAGACGAAATTCATTTGAAGAGATTACTGGCATGGGAAATCACCTTATGGTATGCCAATCAATATGCAAAAAGAGATGCAAAAAATGCCTTGAAATATATAGAGGATGCCAAGTTAGATGAAAAAGATAATGATCAATTAAGAAGAGTTGCTATTGTGGAAGCGGAATGTCTACAACAAAGTGGCGAGTTAGAAAAAGCATTTCAAGTTCTCAAAGAAGCAAATGAACGAGTATCACATGCAGATATATATTTTGCCTTAGCAAATTTAGAGAAATCAATAAAAGACAAATTACATTGGATAAATAAAGCTTTTAAACTATATGAATTAAATCCAATTACTTTTATCAATGAAGTAAATCCCGTTTACGATGACCTAGAAATGGAAACACAATCTCGAAAAGTAGTAGATAATGAAAAAGTAACAGTTATTTTTCCTGTTTATAATGCTGAAGAAGGGATTCATATTGCAATACAATCTATATTGTCTCAAACTTGGCAAAATATAGAGGTTATTATTGTTGATGACCAAAGCACAGATAACACATTTAATATTATAAAAGAATTTGAAAAACAAGATACACGTATAAAAGTATTACAAACACCGTCTAACGGGGGACCGTATATAGCTAGAAATATTGCCTTACAAGCTGCATCTGGTGATTATGTCACCGTTAACGATGCAGATGATTGGTCACATGAAAAGAAGATCGAAACCCAGGTAAGGCATTTACAGAAAAATAAACAAATTATTGCCAATACATCGGAACATGCTAGATTAACAGAAAACTTACAGTTTTACCGACGAGGGACACCTGGAAGATATATATTTCCAAATATGTCCTCGATTATGTTTCGCCGTAAAGAAGTCCTAAATAAGTTAGGTTTTTGGGATAGTGTACGATTTGCAGCAGACGGAGAATTTAAACGTCGATTTTTAAGAGTGTTTGGGAAAGACAAATTTGTTGATTTAGCAACAGGTCCTTTATCATTACCACGCCAATCTGTTTCCTCATTAACTGGAAGTTCAGCTTTTGGTTATAATGGATTCTTTATGGGCGTTAGAAAAGAATATGTAGAAAGTATGGAATATTTTTATGAAACTTGTGAAAGAAGTTTATTAAAATATGATTATCCACAGTTACAGCGACCGTATCCTGTTCCGGAGCCTATGTGGCCAAATAAAGAGTTGAAAAATAATGGCTTTCGAACTTTCGATGTAATATTGGCATCTGATTTCCGAACTGTTAAATCTAACGATAGTATTGAAATAACAACGATAAAAGAGTGGAAAAAACAGGAAAATTACCGAATTGGTCTTATTCAATTATATCGTTATGATTTAAACTTTGAATTAGAAATTTCTCCTAAAATACGAGAATACATAAATGGGGAAAATGTTCAAATGTTAGTTTATGGAGAAAAAATCAAGACAGATCGACTTGTTATTTTTATTGAAGATATAACGATAGATGAACAAAAGTATATACCCCATATTGAGGCGAAAGAAGTTCATATCATTATCCACTCTACAATTGAAGATAATCTTAGTGAAAAAGTAAAATATTTATTTAATGTTGAACCAGTATATTATCCATTAACAAAGGAAGTAAGAAACAGATTAAATGATCAACAAATAAACAACATCACTATCTCAACTAAGGATTGGATGGGTGAATAATGATGGATGAAGTTTATAGTGATAAGGAATTAATCATTAAAAAGGAACAAGTGATGAAACGATTAAAGGAAAAACAACAAATAGAAAATCAAACATATAGAAAATTAGTTAAACTAGAATCGGAATTTTACTCAATTAAAACTAGTAGGCTTCTCCATGCCATTAAACCGCAAACGATAAAAAGCAAAATCTGGATAATTGGAGCATATGTATTAAATCGTAGAAATAGAAAGAATTTGTATAGTATAAAATATAAAAACAAACAAGCAGAAAACGACTTGAAAAAATATCGGCAAATGATTTATACGAAAGGTTTTACTCATGTAGGACTTGAAAATTTACAAGCCCTTTTTATTAAAACAAACAACAAATATTTAAAACGCGCCATTGCTTGGGAGTTATTATTGTGGTATGCAAATAAAAATACAATTTACTCAGCAAAAATGGCTATTTACCATTTAGCTGATGCCTTGAAAGGAACAGTAAGTAAGGACGAAATTCGCCACAAAACAATTGTTGGTGCAGAATGTTTTAGAAAATTAGGCAAACATGAACGAGCTAAACAGTTAATTTATCATGCTTTAGAAATAAAACAACATCCTGATTTATTGATGGCTTTGGCTAATCTAGCGGATTCAAATGAAGAAAAAATCAATCTAATAAATAAAGTTTATGAATCATATAAACTAATTCCATTGAAAATGCCAAACAAATCCAAGCCCTTAGCATATGATGACCTACAAACGATACCACAAAATTTAATTAAGTCAAAAAAACATAAGGTTTCTATCATTTTACCAGCCTACAATTCGGAAGTTGGTATTAAAATTGCCATTGACTCAATTTTACAACAAACCTGGAATAACATAGAGCTTATTATTGTCGACGATTGTAGTACAGATAGTACGGTTGATGTGATTAAAGAATATATGAAAAATGATGATCGAATTAAATTACTTTCAACTGAATTAAACAGTGGACCATATGTGGCAAGAAATATTGGTTTAAAGCATGCATCAGGTGAATTTGTTACAATTAATGATGCAGATGACTGGTCCCATTGCCAAAAAATTGAAATTCAAGTAAATCATTTAATTGCTCATCCACATATTATTGCAAATACCTCTGAACAGGCAAGAATGACAGAGGATTTCTACTTTCATCGTCGTGGCACTAGAGGGAAATATCTTTTTACCAATCTGTCTTCCTTGCTTTTTAGAAGGAAAGAAGTGATGGATAAATTAGGCTATTGGGATAGTGTTCGCTTTGCCGCGGATGGTGAATTTATGCGCCGTTTATCCTTAGTTTTTGGGAAAAATACTACCATTGATTTGAAAACTGGACCATTATCATTTCCAAGACAGAGTGACTTATCTTTAACAGGTAATTCTGCCTTTGGATATAATGGTTTTTTTATGGGGGCAAGAAAGTTTTACTTTGATTCTTTTAAACAGTATCATCATTTTACAAATGATTTATATTATGGAGAAATTCCTCAAAAAAGACAATTTCCAGTTCCATATCCGATGTTACCTGCTAGAAAGAAGACAGATAGAAACTTTGATATAGTCATGATAGCAGATTTTTACCGGATAAAAGATGATGCAGTCAAATTACTCGTTGAGGAAATTAAGAAAAACCAGGAGTTAGGGTTAAAAACGGGACTTGCTCAAATGTATAAATATGAAGCCGGAATCGAAAGGTCTTTTCATAAAGTGTTATTCGAACTAATAAACGAAGAAGATGTCCAAATGATAGTTTATGGTGAAGAGATTAATTGTAAGTTAGTCATTATTAGAAATGTAAGCAGTTTAGAGCAATGGCAAAAATATTTACCTAAAGTTAATACACTTTATTCAATAATAATAATAGATGAATTATTAGAAAAACAGTATAATAAGCATAGTAAGATAAATTTACGTAATTGTTTAATGCAAAATATGACTTATTTTGATAATAAAGGTATATGGTATCCTGTTAATGAAGAGGTAAAACATCAATTAAAATCTGTACACGAAACTAAATATATTAATTTAAAAAATGACACATGGGTAATAGATGATGTTCAGAATGAATCAACATATGAAAAGAGAATTAAAGGATGGCTTGTTGAAAAGCAATGGATGTAATTGGAGGGGAAACACTGTGGCTCCATATGAGAATGAAAATAAGACAAAAAATCATTTAGATACAATTAATGAAATAATTAAAGCGGAGGAACAGATACAAAAGTCGAATGAAAATATTGCAAAATATGAAAAAAGAATTTCTCAAATTAAAAAAAGTAGTACTTGGCGATATTCTATTGTGTATCGAAAACTAACAGGCCTTTTAAACAAGCTGTTTAAAAGGGATGCTAATTTATCAAGAAAACAAAGGTTAAAACTTTTAGAAAACGAAAATTACCAATTAAAAATTGAGATAGAAAACAAAAAGGAATCATTAAATAAACTCGAATTATTAGATCCTGAATTAAATAAACACGATGTGCACAAAATTTTAAAAGGATTGAAAAGGGATGGAGTACTTTTTAATTATCTGGAAGACCTCATGGAATCAAAAGAAAAACAATTAAAAAATATTAACGAAGCCCTTATTTATGCAGCCCGATTATATATGAAAGAAAGGCCTTATAAAAAAGATTACATTTACAAATTAATAATCAACCATTTGAAAATAGAAGACATCCCGGAATTTATGGTTCGGTCTGGCTTAACAAATGAGCCGATTCCTTTACAAGTAGCTTCCTTTAGGGGGAGTTTAACGCTGAGAATGCGACAAAAACAATTAACTGGTTATTTACCTGAATGGGAATTAGATGATAAACGGAAAGGTTATCATTTTGTTAGTAGGTTTAATATAGAGTTTCCAAAATTATCAGAAGGGACCTATAGCATTGATCAAATTCCACAGATAGAAGGAATTGTCATTAAGCCAGTGGATGGTGCTGGAGCAAGAGGTGTATATATCGTTCATGACTTTCATGATATATTTGACGTAAAACGTTCCGTGCATTTACATAATTGGACTGAATTAATTCAACAAATGAAGGTCGATTTAAAGTTAAAAGCAGTAGAGAACAATGAATGGATGCTAGAGGAAATTATTTATGAAAACCGCGATGACAAAAAGTTAGCCAAAGACTTTAAGTTTTATTGTTTTTATGGACAGGTTGGTTTAATTTTGGAAATTACCCGAGAACCGGAAATCCGCCATTGTTGGTGGACATCATCAATGGAAAGAGTTTCCGTCGATAAATATAATGAAAGTTTGTATGATGGGACAGGCGTGTCTGAAGGGGATATAAAAATGGTAGAGAAACTTAGTTTAAGTATACCTGCTCCATTTATACGAATTGACTTTTTACAATCTGAAAATAAACTTATTTTTGGCGAATTTACTCCTAAACCAGGTAATTATGATGAATTTTCAAAAGAAATAGATCAGCTTCTTGGAGATTTTTTTCTAGAGGCAGAAGCAAATTTAATGGAAGACTTAAGAAGAGGAAAGAAATTCCCACTATTTAATGAACTTACACAAGAAAATTAACCAGTTCACATGTAGACTAAGCTATAGGGGGTTTTATTGTTGGACAAAGTGAATACGAACTGGCTACCACATTTATCGCCGGAAATAGTAAGTGATATAAAAGGAAACTATCTTGATGCATACGTTGTTGCATTAGAAGGTTGGCGCCGTGGCTTAACATTAAAATGGCATGTGAAAGATTCAGAAAAATTTAAAGATATGAAAACATGGTATGTTGATCGACCAGGACAACTCTTTTCGTTACATTCTGAAAAAAGATCACACTATTTTTTTCGAACACGTGGTGATTTAGTGCCGAATAAGGCAGTAGAAGATGGAATGGATAAGCAGAAAACGAAAGAAATATTGGGTAAAGCTAAAGTTCCCGTCCCCCGTGGGAGGTCTTTTAACAAGGATGATGATCGGGATGAAATTTTTAGATATGTAAGGGAACTTGGATTTCCGGTAGTAGTAAAGCCGACAGAAGGTAGTTTCGGTCGTGGGGTTATTACAGATATTTCTTCCAATGATGAATTACAACAAGCCATTGATTATTTATTTGATGATAGATTAGAAAATGAAATCATTGTTGAACAATTTATTTTAGGAAGAGATTATAGAATATATGTAGTTGGAAATGAAGTAGTTGGAGCAATTTTGCGCCTACCTCCAAATGTAATTGGTGATGGTGTAAGTTCAATTAGTACGTTAATTGACTTAAAAAATAAAGAGCGAAATAAAAATCCGAGATTAATGGATTGTCAAATCAAAATAAATGATGAACTTAATGAGTTTATAAATAAAAATGATTACACAGTTAAATCGATTCCTGAAAAAGGTGAAGTTGTCAATTTAAGTAATAAGGGCAATGTTTCTATTGGTGGCGATCCAATTGGGGTGTTAGAAACACTCTCGTCTTCTGTAAAAAATTCAGCGATTAGGGCCTTACAGGCAATAGAAGGTTTAGAACATGGTGCAGTAGATATCATTGTAGAACAAACAGATAGTGGACAAGAAAACAGTTATGTAATTGAACTAAATCCTACTGCACAATTAGGTGGAATTATTTTTCCTTATAAAGGAGAACCAAGTGATGTGCCAAAAGCGATAATAGATTTTTATTTTCCCGAGACAAAAGAAATACATACCGAGAGGGAAAAGATATATTTTGATTTTTCAGATGTTTTGGAACCATTAAATTCAACACAGGCTGTTATTTCAACAGTTTCACCACCTCCAGTCGGTGAAATATTAATGAAAAAATATATCGTAAATGGTGATGTAGTTGATATTGGATACCACCTGGGTTTAAGAAAACAAGCATTTGAAAGGAAATTACATGGATTTGTATCTGTTCTACAGGAGGATACAATTGAAATAGTAGTTGCAGGCACTGAAAGTAAACCTATTGATGATTTTAAAAATGGTATTTTAGAAGATGAAGAAAGAGCGATGGTTACCGAAATAAAGGAAGAACCATATACTGGTTATGTAAATGTTGGATTTGATTCAAGAATAATTAATAAGATGCTTATTGAGAAATTGGCTAATTTGGAAAATGAAATTGTTAGTACCAATGCAAACATCCAGCAACTCGAGGTAACTTATAAAAATTTAATTCAAAGTAATTCCTGGAAGGTTTCTTATCCTATAAGATGGATAGGTGCAATGTTAAAACCTTTTAAGGTAAAATAAATGGATGGTCATTTTTGAAGGGTGATAATCGTTGGGATATAGTAAAGGAGTAAGTCTACCACAATTAACGGAAGATATAGTTGTTAATGCTAGAAAAACTAGATTAGATGCATTTGCTGTTGCACTTGAAGGTTGGAGGAGAGGTTTAAAATTAAAGTGGTATACGAAGGACTCCAACCACTTTGATAATATGATTGTCTTTGGTGTCAATCCACCGGGAAGATTATTTTCCTTAAGCTCTAATGAAAAAACTCACTATTTTTTTCGAACTCGTGGTGATAAAGTAACAAATGAAGCGGTTGAATTAGCTGCTGATAAGGGAATCACGAAGGAAATATTAGCAAATAGAAATATCCCTGTCCCAGAAGGAAAAGGGTTTAGTGAAGAAGCAACGGACGAGGAAATAATCGAATTTAGTAAAACATTAACTTTTCCACTTGTTTGTAAACCTACTGATGCAAGTTTAGGTATGGGAGTTGTTACAAATATTTCGAGTAATGAGGAATTCATGCGTGCATTACATTACATTCGCCATGAATTAGAGTATGGGGAAGTCATAGTGGAGCAACATGTGCAAGGCAAGGAATATCGTTTATATGTTATAGAAAATGAAGTAGTAGCAGCATATAATCGAATACCAGCAAACATTACGGGAGACGGAGAACATACAATTGAAGAACTCATTGAACTGAAAAATTTTGAACGCCGTAAGAATTCCCGTTTAAATAGTTGTTTAATTAATGTAGATAAGGAAATTATTGAATTTATTGCAAAGAAAGGCTATAGACTTTCTAGTGTACCCCAAAAAGGTGAATATCTATTATTAAGAGAGAAAACGAATATTTCGATTGGTGGAGATCCAATTGATGTTACGGATGAAATTTCTGATGAAATGAAACAAATAGCCATTCAATCCATAAACGCCATTCCAGGACTTTATCATGCTGGGGTTGATATAATCAATGATGTTGATGAAGATGGAAATTCTCTTTCCTATGTCATTGAAATAAATGCAACGGCGCAAATAGGTGGTATATTATATCCACTAAAAGGCAAAGCAAGAAATATTCCGAAAGCAATAATTGATTATTATTTTCCAGAAACAAAAGGGATTGATACAACTAATTCAAAAATTTACTTTGATATGTCAACAATTCTTGAACCTATGGAAAACAGATCAGCATTGGAAGTAGAGGTTACACCCGCACCCCTTGATAGATTATATGCTAAACAATACACCGTAATTGGTAAGGTTCAAAAGGAAAGTTATCATAATTGGTTAAAGCAAAAGGCATTAAGGATGGGCTTACATGGCTCTATAGAGAAATATGGTTTTGATCAAATTAGTATTATCGTAGCCGGGACTGATAGATCTCTCGTAAACAACTTTAAATCAGTGATAAAAGGATACCCAAAAAGTTCAAAAGTTAAAAAAATAAGGGCTCGAAAATGGCGAGAACCAATAACGGTTGGTTTTGAAATTGTTGAATCATTTAACATAAAAAAATATCATTCGACACAAAATGCCTTAAGGGTCATGGAAAGAGAATTTGTGAGAGTAAAAAAACGTGAAAACAGGTTGGAAAAGGATATAAATCACGTAATTAACAGTAGATCCTGGAAACTTACAAGTTTTTTGAGAAATAAAAACGATTATATTTAATAATTCAAGTTTATATATTTATTTGCTTATTGAAACGGAGTTGGTAGATTGAACAGACCTATAGGAATTATCGATTCCGGTATCGGTGGACTAACTATATATAAGGAAATGATGAATGAATTTCCATATGAAAACCTTATTTATGTTGGTGATAATAAAAGGTGCCCTTATGGTTCAAAAAATAGGAATGAAATAATAAATTTTACTTGGAATATGGTAAAATACCTTTTAACTAAGGATATTAAATTGTTGGTAATCGCTTGTAACACAGCATCTTCTTATGCATTAGAAATAATAAGAAAGAATGTGAAAATACCCGTTATTGGTGTTATATTTCCAGGGGCAAAGGCGGCAATAAAAAATACAAAAAGTAAAAATATTGCAGTTATTGGGACAGAAGGAACTATAAATAGTGGTGCATATCAAGATACTCTTTTAAAAATTTGTCCAAATTTAAATATAAAGTCATATTCTTGTCCTTTATTTGTTCCATTAATTGAAAAGGGAGTGCTAAGTGGTCCGGAAATAAACAAAGCAGTTAAGGAATCACTATCACCAATTAATAAAATTAATGTTGATACATTAATTTTAGGTTGCACCCACTATCCACTAATAAAGGATATTATTGCCAATGTAGTAGGAAATTCAGTTAATATAGTTTCATCGGAAGAAGAGACAGTAAAGGAGGTATTCACTAAGTTAAAGAATAACAATTTATTTAATAAAACAAATTCTATCGGAAAATATAAAGTTTATACTACCGGTAATATTACCTCATTCCGGATATTGGCAGATATAATTTTTTGTCGTAAATTAAGGATGGAAACTAAATATATAGATATTCCAATAACAGAAAAGACCTGCGGTAATATGTCAAGGGAAAAATAAATAATTATTTGATTATCAA
>DAMCTP010000050.1:0-18904 GCA_032113595.1 Pseudogracilibacillus sp. | reverse complement strand
GGATTCGGAAATTAACTAGCTGTCCCTAAAATTCCTGAATATTAATAGTAGTATAAAAATTACTTGCAATATTATTTAAAAATACAAACAAATAAATCAAACTAATATAAATTCAAAATATTTTATATTTCAAAAAACCAATTGAATAAAATTTATTTTACTTTTACTTCTTTAATAGATATTTTTCACCCTCTTTTATCAACTATATGCATTTTGGCCTATGTTTACGAGAGCATTGTCCACAATATCCTTTTAGGTTATAATAAGTTTTCCGCATTCCATAAATCGTTCAGTCCCAGTACGGAATTCATTACGTACACCGCATTCTGTACTATCATGTTTCACACATGTAATAACCATGAATTATTTTTGATTGACCATAACCTAAATTTAACCATGAAAATTCCTGTTACAAGCGCTATTCCAACCTAGGTTTGCATCAGGGATTGACGATGGCAATCTCATTTCCGGTTTACCTTTTTCGGGTAAACTTTGCACCAATTTTTCAAACAGTACTAGGATTTGAAAAAGGGGTTCTAATCAGAGCTAGTTAAAAACATCATAAAGGTAAAAGGTACTTCTGATGTTGATTCCGTTTCAAAATCACCCGAGAGACTATTTTATAATTATGGGGGGATAAACATAGAAATTTCATACTTTTTAATTGGTCTAATTGCCTCCATATTTGGTGCCATTGCAGGAATTGGGGGGGGAGTAATTATTAAGCCCATCCTCGATTTTCACGGACATTATGACATATCAACAATATCGATATTATCGGCTGCCACAGTGTTTTCGATGTCTAGTGTTTCTTTGATTAAGATAGCATTATCAAAATTAAAATTAAAATTAAAAATTTCCATCATACTTGCTCTCTCCTCTATTATTGGTGGCATAATTGGAAAAATTTTATTCAACATTTTAGTAAGCTTTATGCGGACTTTAGATGTAGTTTCCCTTTTACAGTCAGTAATTCTAGCTTTATTAATGCTAGTAATCTCTGTCTATTACAAAAATAAAAATTTGATAAAAATGTACAATTTACAAAATTCGTTCCTTATATTTTCAGTTGGAATTATCCTCGGTGTAATTTCAGCGTTTTTAGGAATAGGCGGAGGGCCATTTAATGTGGCCGTTTTAACTCTTGGATTTTCAATGAATTCGAAGAATGCAAGTATTAACTCGCTATTTATCATTTTTTTTTCACAAATTGCATCCCTTTTGACTACGCAAGCCACTACGGGATATGGGCCATTTAAATTGGATTTACTTCCCTATATTATTTTGGGAGGGGTTGTCGGGGGATTAATCGGTAGCAATTTGTTATCTAAAATCAATCATAAAGGTGTTGAAGGCTTCTTTACTATTGTAGTTTTACTAATTCTGATATTAAATATATTTAATGTGGTTAGGATGACTATCTATGTTATATAACCAAAATTTCTATTATACTAGGGGGGAAGTAGACTTGCTACCTCAAAACTTGCATATTAACCTAAAATTTTCCACCAATACTATTCGACAAAGGGGCTGAACAATAATCCAATCGAGTAAGGAGGGGGTGATTAACTCCCGTCCTCTCACACCACCAGTACGTACCGTTCGGTATGGATTCCACCTCACGATGGACACCCTTATCTTAAGCTAACCGCAACTATTGCCTTCACGGCTCGGGACTTCAACCCTATAGAATATGTGCATGCCCCGCACACAACGAAAAGGAGCCAATAAAATATTGGCTCCTAACTTCTGCAATTTCGCAATGTTTATCTATGTTTCGAGACGTCGATTCGGTTCATTGCCCTAGATAGCGCCAACTTCGCTCTCAACAAATCGATATCCTCATGTGCTGATTCGATTCGTTTCATCGCACGATCGCGTGATTCCTCCGCACGCCTCACATCAATATCTTCTACATTTTCGGCTGATGGTGCTAAAATGGTTACTTTGTCAGGTCGGACTTCTAAAAATCCTCCATGAACGGCCATATAACTTTCCGTGCTATCCTTTTTCAGTCTTACTTCATTAATTGAAAGTGGTGCGACGAGAGGAATATGTCCAGGCAAAATACCTAATTCACCATTTTCAGCTCGACAACTTACCATTTCATAGTCGTCTTCTAGAACTAATCCATCTGGTGTTACGACACTGACTGTTAATGTTTTCACCAACACACCTCCTACAAGGTTGGAAAACCTTTCTACCAAGGAATGAAAAAAACAAATTCACTTTTTTCCATTCCTGTCTTCGATTTCTTTTAAACTTCTGCTTGCATTTTTTCTGCTTTTTCCACAACTTCCTCAATGCGTCCGACTAAACGGAAAGCATCTTCAGGAAGATGATCATATTTTCCTTCTAAAATTTCTTTAAATCCTTGTACTGTTTCTTTTACTGGTACGTAAGAACCCGGTTGCCCAGTAAATTGTTCAGCAACGTGGAAATTTTGTGATAGGAAAAATTGTACACGACGTGCGCGTCCAACAACAAGCTTATCTTCGTCACTTAACTCGTCCATTCCGAGAATGGCGATAATATCTTGTAACTCACGATAACGTTGCAATGTCCGTTGAACTTCTGTCGCGACTTCATAATGCTCTTCCCCAACAATTTCCGGGTCAAGCGCACGTGAAGTCGATGCTAATGGATCCACCGCTGGATAAATCCCTTGCTCTGACAAGCCACGGTCCAAGTTTGTCGTTGCATCTAAGTGAGCAAACGTTGTCGCTGGTGCCGGGTCAGTATAGTCATCCGCCGGCACATAAATCGCCTGGATGGATGTAACTGATCCTTTATCTGTCGTTGTAATTCTTTCTTGTAATTGTCCCATTTCTGTTGCAAGTGTCGGCTGATAACCAACCGCAGATGGCATCCGTCCAAGTAGGGCAGACACTTCAGAACCTGCTTGTGTAAACCGGAAAATATTATCAATAAAGAGTAACACGTCTTGTCCTTGTTCATCACGGAAATATTCTGCCATCGTTAATCCCGTCAAAGCAACACGCATTCTCGCCCCAGGTGGTTCATTCATTTGCCCGAACACCATCGCTGTTTTATCAATAACTCCGGAATCTTTCATTTCATAATATAAATCGTTTCCTTCACGAGTACGTTCCCCAACCCCGGCGAAAACCGAAATACCACCATGCTCAAGGGCGATGTTGTTAATCAATTCCTGGATTAGAACTGTTTTTCCAACCCCTGCACCACCAAATAAACCGATTTTTCCACCTTTAATGTAGGGGGCTAATAAGTCAACTACTTTAATCCCTGTTTCTAAAATTTCAGTTTCTGTCGATAAGTTTTCAAAATCAGGAGCTTCACGGTGGATTGGATTTGACATTGTATCTTCTGGCAAATCTTCCCCAAGGTCAATATGTTCTCCCAATACGTTAAAAACTCGTCCAAGTGTCGCATCACCAACAGGCACGGCAATTGGACCACCCGTACTTTCCACTTCAACGCCACGTTGTAACCCGTCAGTTGAAGACATCGCAATTGTACGGACAGCATGGTCACCCAAATGAAGGGCTACCTCAAGTGCAAGGGTCGTTTGTTCACCCTCATCAGCACCAGTAATTTGCACGTGTAATGCATCGTAAATTTCAGGTAATTCCCCATCTTCGAATTTCACATCAACGACAGGTCCCATTACTTGTAATACGTATCCTTTACTCAAATCGATTTCCCTCCTTACTTACTCTTACTCGTATAAAATCCTTCCAAACCCATTTGGAAAAATTTATCCAAAATTCATGTCACTATTCTAACGCAGCTGCTCCACCGACGATTTCTGTAATCTCCTGTGTAATAGCAGCTTGGCGCGCGCGGTTAAATGACAAGGTTAAATCATCAATTAATTCATCCGCATTATCGGTAGCACTCTTCATTGCTGTCATACGGGCAGCATGTTCACTAGCCTTTGCATCCAAAAGTGCCCCATAAATTAAACTTTCCGCATATTGAGGTAGTAAAACTTTCAAAATTTCTTCCTCATCTGGTTCATATTCATAATGACTTGTTGAGCCACTTTCTTCGATATCTGAAATTGGTACAAGCGTGTTCACCTGTACTTGTTGGGAAATGGCACTGACAAATTTGTTGTAAATAATGACCAATTCATCAATTTCTCCATCTTCATGCATTTGCACAGCTTTTGCTGCAATACTTTTAATGTCGGCAAATTTCGGTTGATCGGAAATACCTACAATCGATTCTGATAATTCGTAACCTTGTTTTTTGCTGAACTCAATTCCCATGCGACCAATTCCGATAATTGTAAATTCGTCATTTGATTGATGTTTTTCCCGAACGATGTCATGTAATTTCCGGACGATGTTACTATTGTAGGCACCGGCTAACCCACTGTCAGCTGTCATCACAATATAGCCCGTCTTCTTGACTAATCGTCGTTCTAACATTGGATGTGATACATCGGATTTATTACTTGCAATGTTTGCGATCACTTCCTGAATTTTATGACTATAGGAAGAATAGCCTTTGGCATTTTCCTCAGCCCTACTTAATTTCGAAGCTGAAACCATATGCATTGCTTTCGTAATTTGTTTCGTTTTTTTCGTCGAGTTAATTCGATCTTGAATATCTTTTAAAGATGCCAAGCTCTTCACCACCTTTCTTCCATCGAGGTGTTCTCACTTTCATGTCGCACTTAAATGTTACAACTGAATGACTCGAAAACTTTTCTCGCCATCCAATTAAGAAGCTAAAAATGTTTTCTTAAATCTTTCAATGGCATCGTTCATCGCATCTTCATCAGCTAATGCCCCTGATTCACGAATCGTGTCTAAAATTTCTTTAGCGTTGCTATCAAGCCATACATGGAATTCTTCTTCAAAACGAAGGATATCATCAACAGCAACATCGTCTAAGAAACCACGAGTTAATGCGTATAAAATCATCACTTGCTTTTCAACGACTAACGGTTTGTGTAATCCTTGTTTCAACACTTCAACGGTACGTTGTCCACGATTTAATCGTGCTTGTGTTGCTTTATCAAGGTCTGAACCGAATTGAGCGAATGCTTCAAGCTCACGATAGGCTGCTAAGTCAAGACGTAATGTCCCGGCAACTTTTTTCATCGCTTTAATTTGCGCATCCCCACCAACTCGTGAGACAGATAAACCTGGGTTAATCGCTGGACGAACACCAGAGAAGAACAAATCACTTTGTAGGAAAATTTGTCCATCTGTGATGGATATAACGTTGGTTGGAATATAGGCTGAAATATCTCCTGCTTGTGTTTCAACGAAAGGAAGGGCTGTTAATGAACCACCACCCAAATCGTCATTTAATTTTGCAGCACGTTCGAGTAAACGTGAGTGTAAGTAGAATACATCCCCTGGGAATGCTTCACGACCTGGAGGTCGGCGTAGTAATAATGACAACTCACGGTAAGCTGCTGCTTGTTTTGATAAGTCATCATAGACGACCAATACGTGTTTGCCATTGTACATGAATTCTTCACCCATGGATACACCAGCATATGGTGCGAGGTAAAGAAGTGGTGCAGGGTCAGATGCTCCTGCTGATACAACAATCGTATAATCAAGTGCCCCGTAACGACGGAAAGTTTCCACTGTTCCACGAACAGTTGATTCTTTTTGACCAATAGCGACATAAATACAAATCATATTTTGGTCAGCTTGGTTCAAAATCGTATCAACAGCTACTGTCGTTTTACCTGTTTGACGGTCACCGATAATTAATTCACGTTGCCCTCTACCAATTGGTACTAATGCATCAATCGCTTTAATCCCTGTTTGTAATGGTTCGAAAACCGATTTACGTGCCATGACACCCGGTGCTTCAGATTCAAGTGGACGAGATTTTGACGTTTCAATTGGTCCCTTTCCGTCAATTGGTTGCCCTAATGGGTTAACTACACGTCCGATTAATTCTTCACCAACAGGTACTTGCATAATACGACCAGTACGACGTACTTCATCGCCTTCTTTAATTTCAGTGTAAGGACCTAAAATAATGATCCCGACGTTACTTTCTTCTAAGTTTTGTGCCATTCCTACAACACCATTTGAAAACTCGACGAGCTCTCCAGCCATGACGTTATCCAGTCCGTGAGCACGTGCAATTCCGTCCCCAACTTCAATAACAGTTCCAACGTCACTTATTTCGATTTCGGAATCGAAGTTTTCAATTTGCTGTTTAATCAGTGTACTGATTTCTTCAGCAGTAATGCTCATACCATGTCACCCCTATCTTTATTAACTAACGGAAACAAGACTGTTTTTTAATCGATTTAATTTTCCACTAATCGAACCGTCATATATCGTGTTACCAATTTTTATTTTCATCCCACCGATGATCGATGGATCAACGACATTATCGATTGTCATTGATTTTTTATTTAACTGTTTTTTAAAAGATGTTTCTAATTGTGTTTTTTCCTCACTCGTTAATGAACGAACTGAGTAAACTGTCGCATGGGCCATACCATTTGCTTCATTATATAACTCATCATAATGACCGATAACTGCTTGAATTGATTCGATACGATTACGTTCAATAAGTAATTTAATCATATTGACAATTTGTTGGTTTGTTTTTTCAAAGGCTTTATTAATCATGTCCATTTTCTCATCTTTACTAACCCGTGGATGGTTTAACATCGTCGCCCATTTTGGGTTGTTAGCAAAAACTTCTTGAACAATCGTCAGTTCCTGTTGAATTGTTTCTGCTTGGTTTTTTTCCGTGGCAAGCTTAAAAAGAGCATCTGCATATCGTTTCGCAACAACTATACTCATTGCTCTTCTCCTACCTGTTTAATGTAGTCCGCGATCAACTCTTCTTGATCTTGTGCGCTAATTTCCTTTTCAATCACTTTGCTTGCTATTAATACGGAAAGTGAAGAAACTTGTTCTTGTAATGCTTGTAATGCTTTATCTTTTTCATTTTGAATTTCTTCTTTTGCTGATTGTTTAATTCGTTCTGCTTCTTGTTTTGCTGAAGCAACGATATCTTCTTCTAGTTTTGTACCAGCATTTTTGGCTTCTTCAATAATTTGCTGTGCTTCCTGTTTTGTTTGTGTTAGTTTTTCTTCCGACTCTTTTTGCGCCTTTTCCGCTGCAGCCCGACTTTGTTCAGCAGCATTAATTTCACTTGCTACGTAGTCTTCACGCTTTTTCATCATGTCCATGACTGGACCCCAAGCGAATTTTCCAACTAAATAAACGAGTAAAACGAATAAAACTAACATAACAACCATATCGATTACATGAAATCCACCTAGCACACACGTCACTCCTTTCGGATAAAAATATCTCGTTACATAAATGTTGGCAAAGTTTTAGATGATTGCTTCGCCTTTACGGTTAAATATTTAATTATCTACCCATTACCATTAAGGCAATAACGACCCCAATAATTGGCAGTGCCTCAACTAAACCAATACCGATAAACATAATCGTTTGTAACTGTCCTCTTAATTCTGGTTGACGTGCTACACCTTCAACTGTTTTACTAACGATCAAACCGTTACCAATCCCTGCACCAAGTGCACCTAATCCTACTGCGATTGCCGCTGCTAAAGCTCCCATAATATAAAATCCTCCTCAAAAAATATAATAGTGATGTTTTATCATTTCCAGATTTATTTCGATAAAGCTGGTTGATTAATGTTCTAAGTTAACTTTATGTGCAATATAAACCATTGATAGCATTGTAAAAATAAACGCTTGGATACCACCAATAAACACACTAAAGCCTGACCAGGCTAAATACGGAACCGGACCTAATATCGCCCCTAAAATTCCACCTGTTGTCATTAATGTAACAAGTAGTCCTAGTAATACCTCACCCGCAAATAAGTTACCGAATAAACGCAAACCTAATGTTAATGTATTCGCGAATTCCTCGATAATTTTTATCGGAAATAAAAACCACATTGGTGTGAAATAGCTTTTAAAGTAATGTTTTGTCCCACGTAGTTTGATACCATAATAATGGGATAATATAATGACCATTGATGATAACGTTAACGTTATCCCCGGATCAGCTGTCGGTGATTTCCACCAAACTTCTCCATTATAGGCAAATGTTGTGATGACACCTAGCAAGTTCCCTACTAATATAAAAGTAAATAGTGTGATTGCAAGTGGCAAAAATACTTTACCAGTTCGCCAATCCATCGTGTCGTTAATGATCCCTTTGACAAAGTCTAAAATCCATTCCATCACATTTTGTGCACCGGTTGGTTTCATTTGCAGTTTTCTTGCTCCCAATACCGATAAAATGAATACAATTGCCGCTGTGACAACAATCATTAGTACGTTGGAAAGATTTACAGATAACCAAGGAATGCCAAACACATTTTCAATGATTGGTGCACCATGTTCCATCATCTCACCCCACTTTCTGTGTTATTTCCTATTAAATAGTAAAAAGTCTAGCATGATAACTACATAAGACGACATAAGTCCGATGACAAAGGCAACGATATGCAAGTCGTATTTTATCGCAATTAATACGCCTAGGGCGGCTGCAGCTAGGCGAGAAATTGTTCCAATACCAATTCGCTTACCTTCTTTTTCCGCCGCTTCTGCTAATAGGTTTGCCTTTCTTTGCAACAACCATAAGTTATAAAAACTTACAGTGATGCCTAATGTTAAACCTAATGAAAATGCAGATTTGGCAGTTAAAAACACACTAACAGCTGATGCTATAAAAATGACGAGCATCCATATTCGTTGTCGATTAGCCATCAATTGATAATCTGACATCATTCGCTCACTTTCGTATTGTTTTTAAACCGAACAAACAAAATTACCTATGTGAATGTTACCACCTTTGTTTGAGGAAAAACAATACAATATGTAGTTATAAAATCGGGTCATTTATAGGAAAAAGCACATAATTTGCTTATTATACATAAATGATTCCATACGATGAATTTTACATTAGCACTTATAGGATGTCAATTTAATTAATGAATGTTTTATCCGTTTATTGTCGTTTTTATGTGAAAGTTTTCACTTTTAGATTGATAGCATTTATCTTTCGCTAAATCTTGACATTTTTATGAACAAATCGAGTTGCATTTTTAACCCAATTAGATGTGTAAATTTTTGCAAAAATTGCTATGGAGTTTATTGGGTTGACTGTTTTATTTTTCCTAAACTGTCTGGAAAAATTGCCGTTTCTTTTGCTAGGTGGGATATCATTTTTTCCCGCAAAACTAAAAATTCCCCCTTATTGAATGAAAATTTCCGTAAATTCATTAACGATTTCACCATTTTCTAGCTGAATGATGATTAGACCATCATATAAACCACGTTGTTTAATTTCCACACGGGGAATTTCCCCTCCATTCATGCCTTCTTTTAAGTCGGTCCACTTCCAAAGGACGCCTTTATTCAACATCGTGTCTGGATCATATAGCTGAATTTGAACGGATTGGACCGGTTCAGTAATGTACAATTCGTATTGGTACATGTCGTCATCCCACTCTTTTGGTTCTAAGGAAAATCCTGCGATTGTTGGATTGTCCACTTCATTTGTGACGACTAAAAAAGGTAAATGATAGGTATGATTTTTCTGTCGCAATGTTAAATAATTTTGGTTCATCGCTTCATCTACTAATTGGTCATTTATCGTCACTTTAATCGGTATACGTTTTTTTTCATGGGGATGTAAAGTAAATGACAATGGTAGTTGCCATTGGATACCTTTGATTTTCTTCGGTTGTTCGAATGTGTAATGTTGTTCTTGTTCAGTTGTGTTTTCAATGGTAATATGGGTGTTTTTTCGTTCGAGCCGGTTTTGCGTTTTTCCTAACGTAAGCATTGGATTGTAAATGATTGTGTCTGTATCTATTGTATCTTTAATTTGTATGAGCCCTGCCCCTTGGTCAGTCGGTGATTCATTTGTGTCATCCTCATTCGTCATTCGTATTGCAGTCGTTTGTAAAGCACCGATAATTTTTTCATGCGACCAGAATGGCTTTGCCTCCTTCATCACCGCTATCGCCCCTGCCACATGCGGGGCCGCCATGCTCGTACCACTCAAAATGGAATATCCGCCAGGGATAGTACTTAAAATGTTAACCCCTGGGGCAATCATGTCTGGTTTTACATCCCAATTCCCATTTACCGGGCCCCGGGAACTAAACAGAGCCGTCGCCGCAGCCCTTTCCTCGAACTTGTGTTGGAAATATGGTGACTTATTTTCATTTAACCAGTTGGCATCTTCATCAGAAATAAATGCAATCGGGATTGCTATTTCCGGATCAATCGCTGAAAAAAACGATGCGAATTTTCTAGGGATAATCATCGCTTTTGCTCCATCATCCACCAATTGGTTTATATTGACATTTTCATCAGTCATTAGCCAGATGTTTCCATTTAATACTTCACTGTTAAGGGAAGTAGTGATGATATCATCACGCTGAAAATTCCAATTTTGATGATTTGGCAGGGCCGATAATGGTATTTTCTTTTGTTGATTAGGTTCATACAAATAAGGGATTTTACGTGCTGATTCATAAGCACCGACAGAAATGGAAGAAGTAGCTGTTGCCGGTGCCCCAACTGTCCATCTGTTTGGACCTGTATTCCCATTAGCAACAACGACAGCGATGCCCCGTTTCGATGCTTCATTGACCGCCTTACTCGTCGGATAATCTGGTCCATTTACTGATGCCCCAAGTGACATATTAATAATATCGACACCCTCCTTAACCGCTTCTTCCATCGCTGCAATTACTTGAATCGACGTCCCAATTCCCCCTGGTCCCAACGCCCGATAAACGTACAATTCACTATCTGGTGCCACACCCTTCATAGTGCCATTTGCCCCAATAATCCCAGCCACATGGGTCCCATGAAAAGTCGGGATACCTTGTTCAAGTGTCGTTTCCATTGGATCAGCATCCAGATCGACAAGATCGAAACCACCACTGAAATTTTTCTTTAAATCAGGATGCTGCCAATCAATTCCTGTATCAATAACAGCTACCTTCACACCTTTTCCAGTAAACTTCGTTTTGTTAAAATTCACTGGCAACACAGCGTTATGCAGTTGAAATTTTGTCGAAAATTCATTTTTGAACTTTTGCGGGGCCGAAAATTGACTTTTACTTATAAAATGATTGTCATGTATATTTTCTAGCGGTAACATTTCATAAGTTTTCACTGGATGAACCCCTTGAACAAATGGTTCAGCAATCATGTTGTTCAATTTTTTAGCCGGGACCTTTAAAGCCAAACCACGAAATAACTCCGTGTATGTTGCCACGACCTCAACCGTTGGCCAATAACTATTTATGTAACGATGGACTTCACTCGGATCTTGATCTACCTCAACAATAATAGCAATGTCATTTTTATCAGCAATAATTTTATCAGGAGAAACAGGAAATACTATAAGAAAAAGAGTCAACAGACCAATATAAAACCGCAACAAAAAACGCCCCCTTTTCCAATTAGTTTTTATTAAATAGGGCGTTTTATTCATCTATTATTATATTTGTGATTGATGAAGAAATTTTTATCGAAAAATTAATGTAAATGTGCCGAACCATCGTTCCTCTTTTCGGAGGACCTCTTAGCTATCTTCTCATCTTCCCGATAATAAATTTCAGCACCTATACCACCCTCATCAACCATTGCCGCCTCACGTCTCTCACTTTTATTTTCCAATCCCGGATCAAGGATATAAAAATAATAAGCATCAGCCCCAATCCCACCTTCACTAATCATACTAGATATCCTTAATTGTAAATTAGTATTTTCGTCTACCATTCCAATTCCCTCCCTTAGAATATATCTATTATTTACCCAATAGGAGAAATAATTAAACCGGGCGGATAATGAAATTTATTTGCTAGAAATTTCTGTGACCTAATATCATGACTTGAATGATACCGTCCCAAGGGACTGTCACATGTCTTTATTTAAGAGCGGTAAATTAAGGTATATGTGCGGTGGAATGTCAATGATTAATAGCATCCGAACTATATTTTATGCAATTAAATAAACTTCATTAGGATAGTTTTTACTTACGTAAAAACTGATCCAATTGGATTATTTGTAAATGACGTTGCCCTGCCAATTGACTTTTTCCGGGAACAATAAATATTTTATGAGCGGCAGTTCCTTTAAAAGGGCGGTAAATCAAGGTTTATGTGCGATTATCACGATTTATGTGCGGTCCACAGCTTTTATGTGCGGTGGACTCGGTTTATGTGCGGTGCCACTGCTTTTATGTGCGATAATCACGATTTATAAGCAGCCCCGCCACGTTTATGCGAAGTAACATTCCCAGTCAAACCCCTTTTACTAAATTTATAAATAATTTTTCCGCAAATCAGCTGCTGAGGATGGATGGATATACCCTGGGCCAATATCATATACTGTTTTTGCTCCTTTTTGTCCTTCTGAATGCAATCGATAAGCAGCACGGGCATAGGCAACGAGTACACTAGATGTAAATTCGGGGTTACTATTTAATTTTAAACTAAATTCGACAATTTGATTGTTGTCATCTCCAGTTTTTCCACTTCGAATGACAAATCCCCCATGTGGCATTGCCTGATGCTCTTTTTGTAATATTTCCTGGGAAATAAAATGGACAGTAGTATCATAATCGACAAAATAATCAGGCATTTCTATGATTGTCTTTTCTACTTTTTGGGGATCTGCTCCGTCTTCTAGGACGATAAAACATTCACGACGATGTTTTTCACTTGTTGATAATCTAGGATTTTCTCCTTTTCTCACACGGGCAATTGCATCTTCAGAAGGAATCGTGTATTGAACTCCGGATTTTACCCCTTCGACTCGTCTAACAGCATCGGAATGTCCTTGACTCAAACCCTTTCCCCAAAAGGTATAGGTATTTCCGTCAATCAAAACTGCTTCAGACATCACCCGATTGATAGAAAATAGACCTGGGTCCCAGCCGACGGAAATAATACTAACAAAACCGCTTTTTTCCGCGACATCATTTACTGATTCAAAAAATTCCGGGATTTTTGCATGTGTATCAAAACTGTCTACCGTATTAAACATAGACGCAAAATAGGGAGTTTGTTCAGGCAGGTCCGATTTCGATCCTCCACATAAAACCATCACATCAATCTCCTCTTTATAAGATCGCACTTCATCAATATGAAGTGTTTTTATTTGGGGATCAATGGTTTCAACTGCACCTCTTCGTGAAAAAACAGCCACTAATTCCATGTCAGGTTGTTGTTTAATTGCCGCTTCTGCACCACGACCTAAATTCCCGTACCCAATAATCCCAACTTTTATTTTTCTTCCCATTATTTATTTGCCTACCTTTCATATAAACCATTTATTTTATTTTAAAGTTCCTACCACCCATTTACAAATGTTCCGAACAAAAACGCATAATTAACCAAAACCGATACACCCTATAAATGCCACTAAGAAAAGATCAAAAGTGAGAGCTAGTTTTTCTAAATTACAAACTTCCTAATAGGATTGTTGTTGAAAACTTAAAATTGGTACCAGAATTACAAACTAAGGGCTACTGAATAAATATACAAAATTTTAATTTTAAAAGGAGGCGTTGATTATGTCGGATCCGTATCATTGTCCGAATTGTAAAACGAATCGAACGAGGTTTAATCTTATTGAACAACATGCAAAAATTGTTAAATTAGATGCTTCAACAGGCGATATTGTTTCAGAACTAAATCCCGAAACGATAGAACCTTTTCATATGCAATACAAGGGTCCACCTTATAAAGTACAATGTGGCGTTTGCGGTTTGCTAGAAGATGAAACATTGTTTACAAAATATGCAACATATTCTAATAAAAAGGAGCATGTATAGTGGGCGGGAAACCAAAAGGACCAAAACAACAGGAAAAACCAAATTTGCCAAAAAGTCCAAAACAACCTTATGGAGAACCATTAAGTGGATCCCATCAGGACAAAATGAAACAACAAGGACGGCAACGTAATGATGCCGGTAAAGGAATGTAAAACCCCAAATTACCATAGCCAAAATTGAATTTTTAATAACATTCCATATCAAAAAATGAAAAAGCACATTTAAAAATTCACTAGGGGCTAACTTTTTACAACGAAAATAAACCCTCCCGAAAATTCCTGTTTTGATAACGAAATGATCATCTGATACACTGTATAAAAGGAGAGGGTGGGTAAAAATGCGATTGCAAAACAAGAAAGTCATTGCTCTCGTTGATGATGATTTTGAAGATTTAGAACACTGGTATCCAGTATATCGACTTCGTGAAGAAGGAGCCCAAGTGGATTTAGTTGGAGAGACTGGCAATAAAACCTATTACGGAAAGTACGGTGTGCCCGCACAAACGGATCTTGCTTTTTCCGATGTTAAAATTGAAGAATATGATGCTATCCTCGTTCCAGGAGGTTGGGCACCGGATAAATTACGTCGATATCCTGAAGTAATCAACTTTATTAAAACGATGGATCAAGCAGAAAAACCAATTGGACAAATTTGTCATGCTGGATGGGTACTAATTTCGGCACATATTTTACAAGGTCGGACAGTAACGAGCACCCCGGGGATTAAAGATGACATGACAAATGCTGGGGCAACATGGGTTGATGAACCTGTTGTCACAGACGGGCATATTATTTCCAGTCGTCGGCCACCTGATTTACCCCAATATATGAAGGTTTTTGCCGATGTATTAGCATCACAATAAAGCTTTGTAAACATAATTATGGAGTGATAGACCACAATGGTTTTCACTCCTTTTCTTATCTATGAAGATACCTTGGCTGTTGACACTCCCATGGCTAAAGCCACAAGCTACGTTTCATATAGTGGGATTCTCAAGTGCTTTAACGTTTTCAGTCCATTTCTGTTTCAAACAAGCCTTGAGTTAAGGGGGGTGTCATCACCCCATCCTGTTGTATTATAATATTCTCAAAGAATATGTTTGTACCACAACAGGCGGTGTTGCTATGACCACAACACTAGTTTTCAAGCCGATGTTTTCGTTTTATTTTTTGTTTCTGAAAAACCGGAAATTGCTTTGGCAATATTGATACTTGCATTAACATCAGCATGATTTTTATAACCACATTTTTTACATTTAAAATTTAAATAATGACGATTATCTTTATGGCAATGGCCACATTTACATGTTTGTGAAGTATAGGCAGGTTTTACATAGTCAACTTTTATCCCTTTCATATCTGCTTTGTATTCGATAAATTTTTGAAGTTGATAGAAACTCCAGTGATGAAGATTTCTTCCTGCCTCTTTTTTAGACTTTGCCATACGAATACCTGTTAAATCTTCCATTCTGATGACTCCAACACCGTTGGAAATAGCAAAATGAATGATTTGACGACTGATTTTGTGATTGACATCTTTCATCCATCGGGATTCTTTATTTTTGGATCTTTTAATGGCTGATAACTTTTTAAGTTGGCCGAGTTTTTTTCTTTTGGAAGCGAACTTTCTTCTTTTAAAGGAAACACCGTTACCTTTAAAGATTAAGTTTTTCGTTCCCAAACTGCATGTGGCAATGTTTCTAAGGCCCACATCAATTCCCATTATTTTAGGGTGAAGGGATACAATTTTAAGCTTTTCTGTTTCAAAACTAATAGCTACAGCAACAAACCAACGCCCACGCTTTTTATATAATTCCGTTTTACCTTGTTTTGCTTTCCCACTAAGCAGCTTGTCTAACCAGTATTGTTGGTAGTCTTTAGCAACAACAGGTACAGCAATTCTTTTTTTCAATGTTGGAAAGGAAAATTTATATAAGTTATTTTCTAGTTCAATTTTGCAATTTTGGTTATTAAAACCACACCAAAATTTTTTGAATAATGTTGCCTTTTGATGTTTCTTTTTAGAGTTTACTTCACGAATGGTTTGGTTCACAATAGCAGAAGGAAACCTTTCATCAGAAAAATCTTTAAAAATCTTAGAAGTTATTTTTGATAAACTAGTTAAACCCAACAACCAATTGGAAAACCCCGTATTTATTTCAGTCATTTTTTCATACATTCCTTGTTTTGATTTCGTTGGGTTCAACAACTCCAATTTCAGCGAAATAATGGCCATATTTTCACAGAACACCTCCTTAGGGAACATTTGTTTGTAGGTTAATTATATCAAACATTTGTTCGTTTGGGAAGCTATTCTAGCAAAAGGAATTTAATATAGATACGCTTTCATCCCACACCTAAAGGAATGGGCTTTCTCGCTTATAAATTCTGTAAATACTCCTCCTCCGAACATGGAAAAAATACAGACTGAGAAAGAACCATGATGCAGAAATAAATATAGCTGCAATGACGTCTGTTGCATAATGGGCCTCTAACACAATTCTGCTCAACGGCACAAACAGAAGTACCACAATAGCAACAATGAATGCAATCAATTTTAATCCACTATTCCGTAAATATAAATGAGCCAAATACATTAAAAATAACATTAAAATCGTCACACGCATCGCATGTCCACTTGGAAAACTATATGACTGCAGTTCTAAATTTACGTTAAATACATCTATGTACTTCACTTCATCTCCGGGCCGCTCCCGTTGTATCCCCATTTTTAACACAAAATTTAAAATAACCCCGCCAACGGATAATATGAAGAAAAAGAAAAATTGCTGCCAATTTCTTTTCACTAAAAAAATAAAACCAATCAAAACAGTAATAATTAAAATGACTTCACTTTTACCAATTAAAGTTGCGCCCTTCATCATTTGGTAAAGGATGCCTTCCTTCATTTGTTCTGCCCAATAGGAAACTTTTTCATCAAATAAAAACCCTTGAGTTCCCGAAGTCAAAAGTGCTATGAAAAAAAATAGTACTAGAAAAATTGCTGATACAATTAAAAATCGTTTATTTCTCATCGTTGTTTGACACCTTCTTTTTTCTTGGTGGTTGGTTTTTTCAATTGACTCTATTTTACAAGATTTGATAGGAAGTTACAATTTTAAATCCTACTATCAGTTGTTGCCGTTGCATGGAGGATTATCTGCAATCAAGAATTATGATTAAAAAATATTTAAGGAGATTTTTAAATCTAGTAATGTTTCATTTTGTTAAAACTAATTGTACATAATTCCCTATTTTCTACTAGGTATCTTCTTGTTTTCGACCTCCCTGGTCCCTTTAAATTTAAATTTTACTCCTTTTACAAATTTTTCAAACTGCTATATGATGTTTAAAAATGAAAGGGGTATTCAATGTTTAAACAACCACGCAAATCATTATCACTTCAGATTTTTGAAATTTTAAATAAAAGAAGAACATTGTCACATGACGAAATGATTAAATTCCAAAGCCTTAAAAAGGGTTATGAGGGTGAAGTAGTTTTTTCAAGGGTTCTAGCAAAATATATGGACCCGACCCACCATAAAATTTTCGATTTAAATTTATCGGTCAGTGGAAGTACGGCACAATATGATTCCCTTCTATTCATGAAAGATACGATGTTACATTTTGAAGTGAAAAATCTTAGTGGTGATTATTATATCAAAGACAATAACTGGTATCGTTTAGCATCTAATCAACAAATTAATCAGCCTACACTTCAAACAACACGTGCTAATCGATTAATGATGAATTTTCTGAAACAACACCAAATTAATTTAGAGGTGAAATCCTTCACTATATTCGTTCACCCCCAATTCCATTTATATTATGCGCCGATAAATCGCCAAACCATTTTCCCTAACCAAATTAAACGGTTTTTTAAGGATTTAAATCAAACTGCTTCAAAAAATTTTACACATGCAGATATCTATAAATTACTTCTTGACTCCCATGTAAAAAAACTCCCTCATGAAGTATTGCCCGATTACACATACGATGAATTGAAGAAGGGGATTTTTTGTGAGCATTGTTCACACCGCATCAATGTTAAAAATAACATTTATGTAGAATGTAGTTCGTGCCAATATAAATTTACAGTTGAAGAGATTATAGCGAAAAACACTATTGAATATTCTACATTATTTCCTAATGAATCTATTACAGCACACAAAATCTATCTTTGGATTGACAGGCTTTTTAATAGGAAAACAGTAGCTAAGTACCTCAAACTATCATTTTTTCATACACCCAATGGCAAATTCAGCTACTACAAACTGGTTTAATCTTATTAACTAGCTTATTTATCGTTTATAATACTATTTATTGTCAATGGAATTATTGTGTAGTTGAATTCATCAAAAATTATCTTATGGTAATCATTTTGTTTAAAATTCCTTTTTGACGACCTTTAGATTTTCTTGTAGTAACCATTTCAATGAAAATGATACTCCTAGGGTAGCAAGGCTCTCCTTGAAGTAATCATTTTGTTTAAAATATCCTTTTGATGGCCTTAAGATTTTCTTGAGGTAACCATTTCAATGAAAATGATACTCCTAGGGTAGCAAGGCACTCCTTGAAGTAATCATTTTGTTTAAAATATCCTTTTTGGTGGCCTTAAGATTTTCTTGTGGTAATCATTTCAATAAAAATGATATCCCTAGGGCAGCAAGGCCCTTCTTGAAGTAATCATTTTGTTTAAAATATCCTTTTGATGGCCTTAAGATTTTCTTGTGGTAATCATTTCAATGAAAATGATATCCCTAGGGTAGCAAGGCTCTCCTTGAAGTAATCATTTTGTTTAAAATATCCTTTTGATGGCCTTAAGATTTTCTTGTGGTAATCATTTCAATGAAAATGATATCCCTAGGGCAGCAAGGCCCTTCTTGAAGTAATCATTTTGTTTAAAATTCCTTTTTGACGGCCTTAAGATTTTCTTGTGGTAATCATTTCAATGAAAATGATATCCCCAGGGCAGCAAGGCCCTTCTTGAAGTAATCATTTTGTTTAAAATTCCTTTTTGACGACCTTTAGATTTTCTTGTAGTAACCATTTCAATGAAAATGATACTCCTAGGG
>DAMCTP010000049.1:0-20726 GCA_032113595.1 Pseudogracilibacillus sp. | reverse complement strand
AATCATCTGTCAACACTTTCATTCGTTTTGATTTTTGATCAAGTATTTCAATATATTCCTGAATTTTCTCCGGGTCTGTTTCCGTTTTTAATAAATCTGTATAGGTGATCAAGGATGTAAGTGGTGTCCGAATATCATGTGAGACGTTTGTTATAAGTTCCGTCTTCATGCGTTCATTTTTCAGTTCATTATGAACTGCCTGTTTAAATCCTTCATTGATTCCGTTAATATTTGATGCAAGGGTTGCAAACTCTCCTTTTCCATCAATAGTAATATGATGATGTACATTCCCCTCTTTCATCATTTTGGTGCCATCTTGTATTTGATTGAAATCCTTCACTTTTTTAAGTGCAAGCCAAACCGCAACCCCAATGACAATTGGAAAAAGAAAAACTGATGCCGCAGTAATCAAAGGGTACAAAATGACGACAACGACTATTTTCATTCCGACAGTTCCACTATCATAAATATCTTTTATAAATAGATAGAGCCAACGCATCACTACATATATTATCGTATGACTGAAAAAAGTTTTATTTTTCATATGCCTGACAAGGGATAAGAATAAGATGACGAATATAGCTATCATCGGTATTGTGACAGCATAAATTACCCAGTCTACTGTTCCTAAAAAATGTGGCCAATAGGGCATTTCATTCATTGTGACAAACCAGAACCCTATTAACACTGGTAACATGATAATAATATTAATATCAACATATAGTTTATCAATAAAATGCATGTGTATATTTTTATCTTTAAAGGAATCCCTTCCCGTCGTCACAATTAAATAAAGAAGGCTGAGGAAAAATATGGTGACATAAGCGAGTAAATAATAGAATTTGTTCATGGCAGCCGACTTTTGTTTATCCCATTCACTTGACAATGTATGAATATAGTTTTCTGTATAGCCTACAAATAATTTCGTATTTTCGGGATTAAGTGATCGATAAATATATGAGTCCCCGAATAAAAAATGGCTCTGCTCTAATTCCTTAGGATGCATTTCCCAATCTTGATCTTCACTAATATAATAAACAGGATATTTCGCAAATTGTTCTTTTTTCGTTTGATTCGTATTCGTAAAAGTATGTTCGCCATCTGTCACATAATATAATGGTTCCTCATTCTTTTTGAGATTGCTTAAGATCATCTGAAAATTTTCAAGATCTTCATTTATCATTTCCTGTCTTATTTCTTCTATTGTTTTCGTTTCGCTATATGTCCCATCGCCGCCTTCCCAATACAATTCATCCATTCTATGTTCTAACTCATTATTATTTATTGTATTACCTTCCAATATATTTTCTTCACTTACGTATGTATCAATGAGGTCGGCAAGTTGGCTGATTGTATGACTATTTTCCATTTTGAATGAGCTACTCCCGATGTAGTCATGTTCCAATATTATGTCGATATTTCCATCCGTTACTTTATAAATATTGAGTGATGCATAGATTGTACCTGCAACACTAGTAATTATTAATAAAAAGATCATTGTTTTAACAAAAATTGAGTGGCTAAAATTTCTCGATCTTGTACCCAATTCCCCACACCACCTTTAAATATTTCGGTTCTTTTGGATTAATTTCAATTTTCTCTCTTATTTTGCGAATATGGACGGCAACAGTGTTTTCCGGATGGAAAGAAGGCTCATTCCAAACCTTTTCATAAATATCTTCAATCGAGTAAACTTTTCCAGCATTTATCGTAAGAAATCTTAATATTTTGTATTGTACAGGTGTCAAATGGACTGGTTCCCCATCTACAGTAATTAATTTCTGTTCATCATCCAATGTTAGTCCACCTGTTTGATAAATATGTTGTTTTGCCTCCATACTTCCAAGTGCTGTATATCTCCTTAACTGGGACTTGACACGGGCGATTAATTCAAGGGGGTTGAATGGCTTTGTCACATAATCATCTGCGCCTATATTTAGCCCAAGAATTTTATCATAGTCCTCCGATTTTGCCGACAACATGATGAGTGGAATATGATGTTCCTCCCTAATTTTCATTGTTGCCTTAATTCCGTCCATTTTTGGCATCATGATATCCATAATAATTAAGTGAACATCGTGTTTATCAAGTTGTGCAATTGCTTCTAATCCGTTAGAAGCTTTGGATACTGTATAACCTTCATTCTCCAAATATATCCCGATTGCGTCAGCAATTTCTTTATCATCATCACATACTAAAATATGCATTCCGTCCATCCCTTCACAGCCGCATTTGTCTGTTATATTTCCCTTCAAATTGTATCACAATTGAGGCAAATCTATCACGAACAATTTAAAGTGAAAATAATTCCTCCTTTCACCATGATTTGAAGGTTATTTTTATCATAACAACCAATTCTTATGGATTAGTGAATGAATTTCTTAAGGATTTCTTAATGTTTGTGACGCATTAGGGGAGATAATAAACATTATTAGTTTGAATCTGAAATTGCATCATCAATAATTTCTAAGGCTTGCCAGAAACGGGGTGAGAAAGGATTGATTGCTAGTCGAACGATGATTGGAATCACCAAATTTCGTTACAATAAAATCGTAACGATGGCAACGATAGGATTTGAAAATAGAAAAAAGATAAGGAAGCCATTATAGTATAAGTAGAAGGGAGTGATTGATGATGCAATTGCTTTATGAAAGAGAGGAAAAAGATAAACGTTGTGTATTACCTGGAATTGCTCTCCCATTTGGTGAGAATGGCACCTATTTAGAGCGTTATTTTAAGGATACACATGATATAGATGTCGAATACCTAGAAGAAGTAAAGACAGTTCCCGGATCAGGTAAAAATAATAGTAGAATTGATCAGCTATTTACGGTGAAAGAGGATAGCTTGGAGATATTCGACAATGTAAAAAATGATATCGGTGCCGAATATGCCATTGATATTGTACGGCATGGCCAACACCGTTTATATAATGAAAGAACTTTTTTGAGATATTTTAAAAGATTTGAAGACCAGCTTCGTAAATCTGGCGAAATTTCCAATGAGAATATATACCAATCAATTTTTAACAAACGGCAGTAATATATATAAGATGAAGGGTTCCATGAAGTTTCATGAAATAAGTATTTTGTTGATGATGATTACAGTTCATTAACTATATTAGCAGTTGTCAAGGGTTACTTGACAACTGAGTTTTTCTTCTGGCAATTTTACAAATATTCCCCGTTTAATAACCTCTAGTTATATATATTTGAGTCCCCTACACTTGTAGTTTATGTCTTATTTACCCATGTAAAAGGTACTTAATCTAGGGAAATAATGACAAAGTATTTAGGATGGCTTACAATGATTGATAGTTGTCAATTAGGAATTTTGTAAATGGAAAAAGAAAAATTGAGGGATGAAATTATCAATGTTTACAATAGAAAATAAAGGTAAGGCAACGAGTGTGTTGCCAGCATTTTCAGTGGAAATAAACCATGATGAAATGACAGCCATTTATAGTGATGTTGATTTACACGTAGCATTAATTGATTATTTAAATAATAAGAAAGAGTTAATGGTATTTGATTTTGAAGAGGGATTATATGAACGATTAAGTGTCCTTGATAATCTAAAGTTTTATCATAAATGGTTTCAATGTAAGATCCCTATTTCGGAATTAATTGTTATGTTTAATTTGCAAAATTGTTTAAATCAAATTTTAAAAAAATGTAGCTCATCTGAAATACGTCGTGTTTATTATGCGAAATATTATTTGACGAATACGAAGTTGAATGTCTTTTATAACCCGATAAGTAGTGTAAATGAGAAGACAATGAACACATTCATTCAGCTGGTACATCATTTAATGGAAGAAGGCCGCTCTGTTTTACTGTTAGTTTCTAGTGTGGAACATGCATTTTTATTAACGAATATGACATATCATTTACGTGAAAGTGGATTGCATCAATTGGAAACAGATCAGGAAGAGGATAAAGGGACTAATACCCAGTCGGTTAATAACCCTGTAGTGGAAAAGTTATTTAAAATCCCAGCAAAGGTAAATGATAAGGTGATTTTATTTGATCCAACTGAAATTGATTACATAGAAAGTCAGGATGGAAAATCGTTTATTTATATTAATAAAGATAATTTTGCTTTAGATTTAACGTTAACGGAAATTGAAGAAAAGTTAGAAATGTATGGGTTTTATCGTTGCCACCGTTCTTATATCGTAAATTTACAAAAAGTAAGGGAAATTATTACGTGGTCGAAAAACACATATTCATTGCGGATTAATAATAAAGCACAATCTACTATTCCATTATCTCGAACAAAATTACAAGCTATTCAGGAAATTTTCAACCTAAAATAAGTACAGTTCATCGATTTTTATCCCCAACTCATCGGAATTTTACTGCAAAGTCCTCGAAAAGACGGTACATTTAAGGCAGTGAACTGAGGAGGAGATATAATGGAATTTTGCATCGAGGTAAAAGGTCTAAAGAAAACCTTTGGTACGAAAAAGGCAGTAAAAAATGTTAGTTTACAAATTAAAGAAGGAGAAATCTTTGGTTTACTTGGTCCTAGTGGGGCGGGTAAAACGACGATGATTAAATTGTTAACTGGTGAATTAACTAAAACTGCTGGAGAAATGGTTGTATTAGGAATGAAGCCGGATAAGTTTCAATCAACTAGTTTTAAATCACAAATTGGCATTCTTTCCGATAATAGTGCTTTATATGAACGGCTAACCGTCTATGATAATTTGAAATTATTTTGTAAATTGTATGGTGCACCATTAACTAGAATTGATGAGATGTTAAGGGTTATTCATATGGCTGATGCGAAAAAAACGCCGGTTAATAAGTTATCCAAAGGGATGAAGCAACGGGTACTGTTGGCAAAGGCATTGATTCACCATCCGAAGTTAATTTTTTTAGATGAACCGACATCTGCATTAGACCCAGCAAATGTTGCCCAAATTCACCGTATTTTAAGGAAACTAAATGAAGCGGGCTCAACCATTTTTATTAACACACATAATATGGAAGAAGCAACAACATTATGTGACCGAGTCGCTTTTTTACATGAAGGAGAAATACAGGAATTAGATACACCGGAAAAATTACGTTATAAGTATTCTTCACATCAATTTTATATTGAAACATTTGCAAATGGAATATTGAAATTTGAAAATGAGGCAACATCTGCTGATAAAATTGCCGATTTAATTAAATCAGGAAGTGTGAAGTCGATTCAGACGGATCATCCAACATTAGGTGAAATATTTATAAAAGTTACTGGAAAGGAGTTGGTGTAAATGCAAGTAGCACGTATTCAAGCCATTTTTGAAAAAGATATTAAGGACTTTATGAAAAATTCGATGACGGTATTTATGCCAATTGTCCCGATTATTTTAGCTATACTTTACAGTCGTATGGGAAGTGGCACAGATGAAGAAATGCCATTAATGATGGTTTATCTCGTTATCGGGATAGCTTATTCTACGGTAACTACCAATTCAATGATGGCATTAATGGCTGAGGAAAATGAAAAGAAAACATTACGTGGGCTCATCATGTCACCTGCTTCATATATAGAAATTATTATTGGGAAAAGCCTTGTTACAGCAGTTATTACCTTTATTACTTTGGTCATTTCACTTTTTATAATTGGGGGTAGTGTGATCCTTGATGGACAACATATTATTGGATTATTCGTCCTATATTTTTTCTTCTTGTTTTTAGGAATAGGTGTCGGCTTATTTGTCAAGTCAGTAGGTATGACTACTGCATATTCGATGCCAATTATGCTTGTTTTCGGTTTTTCCCCTATGATTGAATTTTTAGGTTTTGAGGCTAATAGTTTCATCATGAAAATAGCAACTTATATGCCGGTTAATCAATTAGTCGACATGGGAGAAACACGTTCATGGGGAGCTATCGGTATTGTATTAGTTTGGACAGTTGCTGCTTCTATATTTGCCTTTATCTGTTTCCAAAAATTAAAGAAAGACCGATAGCCATTAGTTAACTGCTCTGTCAATAAGATTGTGTTAAAATAACCGCTATCTTTGGTAGTGGTTATTTTGTTTTTACTTCACCTCGTTCGCACAGGGCCTATCACATATCTCACACATAAAATCCAGCAAATGAGAATTTTTACTAAAAATTTAACAACAGGATTGTTTAAAAGGGTATTTATTTCATGGATTATGATAATTAATTGTAATAGTCTACAATTTCTACCATCTAACTTCGTAGTTTCCTCCATAGACTTTAGTAATCGAGAATATATACTAAAAAGTAAAGGTTGTTTACACTTATTTTAATGGTTAAGCAGCAGGGAATGTAACATACATATTAAGTTATATTCCGTGAGAATATATAAGACAAGAGGAGTTGGCTATATGGGTAAATATGCAAAAAGAGAGGGCTGGAAAAAGGAAGCTTTGGATATGCCTTTTACTGGAATAACATCTTTCAGAAAGTACCCAATATGCACTAATTTAGACGAATTAGATGCGGATGTTGCAATCATCGGTGTACCTAATGACATGTCAACGGCTTGGCGGTCAGGCTGTAGAATGGGACCGAGATCTATCCGGGAACAATCATCATTATATGCGTTTGGACCTGGTTATGATCCGGAAAGAGACATTGAATATTTAGGGGACGAATGGAAAATTGTCGATTGTGGTGACGTCCAAATGGTGAATGGGGATTTGGAGCAATGTCATGAAAATACAGAAGCAGCTATTAGAAAAATCATTTCCAAAGGGGCTATGCCTGTCGTTCTTGGAGGCGACCATTCCATTACGATTCCCGTTGCTTATGCACTTGATACAATGGAACATGTCAACGTCGTCCAAATTGATGCCCATCTCGACTGGCTTAGGGAAGTGTCAGGACAAAGATTCACACTAAGTCATCCGATGAGAAGAATGTCTGAAATGGATCATTTTAATCAAATGGCCCAATTAGGTATTAGGGGCGTTGGTAGCAGTCAAAGATCTGATTTTGAAGATGCTAGAGCCTATGGCAGTACGATTTTATCACCGAAGCAAATTAGAAAAATAGGTATTAAAGAGGCCCTTAAAAATATGCCAGATGATGAGAAATATTATGTAACGATTGATATAGATGGATTAGATGCATCAATTGCCCCCGGGGCAGGCTCACCATCCCCCGGTGGATTTAATTATGATGAAGTGAACGAAATGTTAGAAGTCATCGCCAAAAAGGGAAATGTTATAGGATTTGACCTTGTTGAAGTAAATCCACTTTATGATCCAACAGGCGTAACATCCCAAATAGCCGCAAGATTAATTATTGATTTCCTAGGATTTATTTTAAAAGAAAGAGAAAACAAACAAGGGTAATAAATCTTAAAAAATAGTAGATAGGGATTCTTTAGTAAAATTTTTTAAAAGTGACAATTTGGTTTTATATAGCCTGATTGTCATTTTTAGAATCAACCCCCATTGTAATGGACCACAATAAAATGAATGTGATATTGTATTTTATTACATTGTTTTCTTAAAAAGCATCATGTAATATATCTTTTAAGTTTATTATACTTTTCAGACTTTTCGAAAAGGAATATTAAAAAGAGTCTTAGATAATGGTAATTAACATGTATAAGTAGGTTAACTAGTTTTTAGTGACATTTAAAGCATGGGAGGGTAATTAATCATCACCATGGTTATGAAGTATTATATTTTGTTCTAGGATACAAACTATAATAATGCTAGAAAAATGTTAGCTGAATGATAAAACAATGGTTTAAAAAATAGATGAAATGAACATAAA
Organism: Pseudogracilibacillus sp.; assembly: GCA_032113595.1. Classification (GTDB taxonomy): domain Bacteria; phylum Bacillota; class Bacilli; order Bacillales; family Amphibacillaceae; genus Pseudogracilibacillus. The sequence goes on along the minus strand of DAMCTP010000049.1, from coordinate 12,969 downwards.
GGGGACTTTTAAGTGAAAAAGAATTGGTTGATTTTGTTAATGACGATGTTAACTATAGTTATTCTTGCAGCTTGTTCAAATAATAATGCTAATAATAATAGTGATGATGGAAATAATGCAAGTACAGACAACGAGGCCGAAGATGGTGGAACATTAATTTTTGCTAGAGGTGCTGATTCTGTTTCACTTGATCCAATCGATATGACTGATGGTGAATCATTACGTGTTACGAACAATATATATGATACTTTGTTTGTTTATGATGAAAATTTGGAACTTCAAGGGGCACTTGCTGAAGATTATGAAGTTGCTGAAGACGGTAAAACATGGACAATCACTTTGAAAGACGGCATCAAATTCCATGATGGAACAGACTTTAATGCTGAAGCAGTTGTTTTCAATTTTGAACGTTGGATGGACTTAGATAACCCATATCACAATGGCGACTTTGCTTACTATCCATTCCTTTTTGGTGGATTTAAAGGAGAAGATGGTCATTTAATTGAATACGTTGAAGCAAAAGATGACACTACTTTAGAATTTAAATTAACGGACGAAGTTGGTGGATTTATTACTTATCTAACTGTACCTTTTTTCGGCATTGCTAGCCCTTCTGCCATAGAAGAGTATGAAGATGACTTTTATGAAAATCCAGTGGGTACTGGTCCATTCAAATTTAAAAGCTGGACAAGAAATGATAATATCGTGTTAGAAAAAAACGAAAATTATTATGAAGAAGGAAAACCGAAATTAGATCAATTAATTATCCAAACGATTCCAGATAATGCGGCAAGATTGACTTCCTTACTAGCCGGGGATATTGACATGATGGATGGCTTGAGCCCGGAAGATAGTGGTAGAGTTGATGAAACTGATGGATATCACTTTGTGCCACGTCCAAGCTTTAACTTTTCATATATGGCTTTTAATATGGAAAAAGAGCCATTTGATAATGAAAAGGTAAGAAAAGCAATTGATATGGCAATCAATAAAGACGCGATTATCGATTCATTTTTCAACGGACTAGCTGAGGTTGCTACGAATGCTGTTCCACCAAGCTTATGGGGCTTTAATGATGAGATTGAGCCTGTTAAATATGATGTAGAGGCGGCAAAAGAACTATTAGCTGAGGCTGGCTATGAAAATGGATTCGAAACAACATTATTTACGATGGATAACCCACGTGAATACATGCCACAACCAATGAAAATCGCTGAAGCTATTCAATCTGATTTAAGCGAAATTGGGATCACCGCGGAAATAGTCACTTATGAATGGGCAACTTATTTAGAAAAGGCAAGTCAAGGGGAACATGAAATGGGATTATTCGGTTGGACAGGTGTTTTAGCTGACCCAGACGATTTTCTATTCCCTAACTTAAGTGCCATTGAGGCGGAAAAACCAGCTTCGAACTATGCGTTTTATAAAAGTGAAGAATTCACTCAGCTATTGTTAGATGCAAAAACAACGTTGGATGAAGATGAGCGTGCGGAAATGTATAAAGAAGCACAAAGGATTCAGTTTGAAGATAGACCATTGTCTATGTTAGCACATACGACACCACCACTAGCCTTATCAGACAATGTGGAAGGTTTTGTGCCACATCCTATGACTAGTGATGATTTTTCAAATGTATCATTAAGTCACTAAACCAAATGAAGGCCCTAATTTAATTAGGGTCTTTCATAAACTGTCAGCACGTTTTAAAGAGAGGGGCTGTTGGTGAATATGAAACGTCATTTATTGGCTGAAGACCTACTAAATTTAGAAATATATAGTGATCCACAAATTACGCCAAATGGGAATGGCTATGCATTTGTATCCACAACTATCAATGATCAAAAAGAGTATGAGTCCAATTTGTATTTTCAGCAATTTGGTCAACATGAACTAAAGCAGTGGACATTTGGTCATGTGAAAAACAGTCATCCGCGATTTTCACCTTGTGGAAAATATGTCGTTTTTCAATCCAATCGTACAGGGGTCCCACAGCTTTGGATGCTGCCAACAGATGGGGGAGAGGCAAGACAGCTCACTACTTTTAAATATGGAGCCGAAACACCCCACTGGTCAAAAGATGGTAAGCAGATTATTTTCAGTGCTTTGTTAGAAGAAAATGATCATGTTCAAGAACAACATGAGTTAACAGTAGAAGAAAGATTGAAAGAACAGGAAGAGTCTAGCAAGCAACCGATGATTATCAATGAGTTAAACCATAAAAAAGATGCAGTTGGATTTTATGATCATAAACGGCGTCAACTAGTTCTTTATGATGTTGAAAAAGAAACGTTTATACAGTTAACAAATAAATTTGCTAACCATCATATTGAGGATATATCACCTGATGGGAACCAAATTATATTTACTGCAAATTATGAGGATGTAGATGGTGAGGAAGCTTTTCAGCTTTATTTATTGAATATCCGGGCAAGCTCAGTGACTAAACTAATGAATGGTATGGGCACCTATAGCAATGCTAGCTTTTCCCCTAGTGGCGATAGGATCATTTGTTATGGTCATGAGTTTGCCTATAAAGAAGCAACCATCAATGAATTATTTTTATTTGATATAGATTCTGGTGAACGAACCTGTCTAAGTGAAGCGTGGGATATGCAACTTGATGATTTCATGATTGGCGACTGTAGATGGGGGCAATCGACGACAGGACCAGTTTGGTCTAAGGACGGGGAAACGATATTTTTTATTGCTACTCATTTTGGGTCTACAGCATTATATGAAGTCGACTTACTAGGTAATTTAAAGGAATTATATAAATCTAATCAACACTTATTTAGTTTTACATATAATGGGGTAGACGATAATTTTGTCTTAGGTATTAGTAACCCAACGATGCCGTGCAATTTTTATCAATTAACGGGGAATGGGTTGGAGCAATTAACAAATGCAAATGAATTTTTAGAGAGTGTAACTTTATCAGAGCCAGAAACAATCACGATTACTGCGGAGGATGGGCTTGACATTCAGGGATGGTTATTACGGCCTTATGAATTTGATGGAGAAAGGAAATATCCATTGATTCTAGAAATTCATGGAGGCCCCCATGCCATGTATGGGAATACCTTTTTCCATGAAATGCAATTACTTGCTGCAAAAGGATATGTTGTCTTGTACACGAATCCACGGGGTAGCCATGGGTATGGGCAGCAATTTGCTCACGGATGTTTTGCCGATTATGGGGGAAAGGATTATCAGGATCTCATGACATCTGTTGATCACGTACTAGAACAATATGATTTTATCGATCAGGACCGTCTTGGTGTAACCGGTGGAAGTTATGGTGGATTTATGACGAATTGGATTGTTAGTCATACGGATCGATTTAAAGCAGCAGTAACACAACGTTCCATCTCTAACTGGTTAAGTATGTACGGTGTCAGTGATATAGGGTATTTCTTTTGTAAATGGGAACTAGGTGTCGATTTATTTGATAGTCCAGAAAAGCTCTGGGAGTTTTCCCCACTAAAATATGTCAAAAATGTCGAAACCCCTTTATTAATTTTGCACAGTGAAAAAGATTTAAATGTTGGTATTGAACAATCAGAACAATTATTTACAGCATTAAAATATTTAGGAAAAGAAGTTGAATTTATTCGCTTTCCTAATGAAAACCATGAACTAAGTCGTAGTGGAGATCCAAAATTACGCTTAGAAAGACTTAATCATATCTGTCGTTGGTTTCAAAAGTATTTATAACATAACAAATTACTGGTTAAGACCCCCCTTTAAATAATAAAAGTGCGGCAACGTTAACGTTGTCGTATTTTTATTTACGTTTGAAAAAGAGGATTTATAATAGTTAGTATGAAATATGATGTTACAGCATCGGTTTCATTATCTTTGATGCTCTAATTTATCATGATATAATACATGAACAAACCGAATTAACATAATGAGAATTGTGGTGAAACCATGCAAAATAATGAACAAAACCAACCCCCAAATGAAATTAGTGAACGAATAGAAGTGCTCTTTAATATTAACCAAATGTTAACCTCAAGTTTAGACTTTAATGAAATTTTGACCCGCGTATTGCAAGAATGTGTTGGTTTCTTTCAATCCGATGCCGGCATGATTCTGCTTTATGATGAAGAAAGAAAACAATTAATTCCCCATAATTATTACGGGATTGATGACAAGGCCAAACAGATTTCATTAAAAATAGGAGAAGGGATTTCTGGTAAAGTTTTTCAAAGTAATGAAGCAGTGTTACTTATATATCCTGACGATGTACAAGAAGCGATGGAAGATATCAATGAAGATGATAAAGAATTATTCGAAGAGTCAATCGGGCACTGGAATGCGAAACCCTACAGTGTAATGTGTGCCCCACTACTTTATAAAAATAAAAATCTTGGTGTATTAACCTTGGACTTTTTTGAAGATGGCGGAAAAATAAATAAACACGATCTTCGTTTACTTCAAATCATTGCTAGTCAGGCTGCGATTGCTTATCAAAATGCAATCACCTTTGAAAATGAAAAGAAAATTGTTGAAGGATTAAATGAAACGATTTCCGCCAATACAATGCTTTCCAATACAGCTCTCCAAGGAAAAGGAATTAACCATATATGTGAAACCATTTCTAAGATTATTAAATTACCCGTTTGGTTATTTGATAGCCTATTATACACTAGGTATCGTTCAGAAGACTTTAATCATCCGGTTAATTTTTTAAACTATGTTTACGACACATACTTTTATCATAATTCCATCATTGTAGAAGATGGTTTTGCTATTTATCCAATTAAGACAAAAAATGAAACTTTAGGCTTTTTTATTATTGAATTATTTGAAAAGGAACTACCTGATTTTACAAGAATGTCAATAGAACACGGGTTAAATATCATTGCACTAGAACTTATTAAGGAAAAAGAAATTTATTATACAAAGGTCCAGGTCGTTGGTGAAATTTTCAATGAATATTTTGTTCATAAAAAACAATCAACCCTAATTCAACGCCTTGAAAAATTCGGTGTTAGTAAAGATATCCCGTGCTACTATATTCTCTTCGACAAAGTAACCGATGTTGAAGTAGAAAAAATATACAATGTTATTTTTAAGGAATCAATTGGACTGACTTATAAACCGCTACTGACATCGAAAGGAGCTATTTATTTTTCAAAACAGGATAAAAAGGATTTGAAAAATTTCTTAAGTAATTTAGATAAAATATTAAGAAGATTTAAAATAGAAGCAAATATGTTAGTTGGGAGAAAAGTGAACAGTATCGTGGAAATAGAATCGTCCTATCAAGATGCCTTATCGATGCTAGGAAATGATTCTTTAAAATCAAAACATATTATTTTGTACGATGACCTAACGATTGAAAAGCTTTTTATGGAGCTTGAAAAAGAAAATATCTTTGATTATATTGAATTAACATTAAAAGACCTCATCAATGATGATACAAGAAGTAAGCAATTGTTGGAAACCTTAAGCATCTATATTGATTGTCATAAGGACCCACATAAAGCGAGTGAAAATTTATACATTCATATCAATACATTGTACTACCGATTAAAAGTTATTGAGAATGAATTGGATATAAAATTTTCCAACCAAGAAGATTGGCTAAATATTCATTTAGCAGTAAAACTATTGGAATTGAATAGGGAGTAAATAGGGGAAAGCAAGATAATAGTACAGAGATGTCTTCGTTACGATACTACGATTGATCTTAGAAAATTAGCTTACGGAAACTCTAATTACTTGATTAAGAAATTTATTAGTGGGAAAGCCCATGCCTTTAGATGGTGAAGGGAAGCGTAAATGGGTTTCCCTTTTACCCAACATGCTCGCAAAATTAATACCTAATTACTGAGGAGTGTTCTATAAACACCGACGTTAGTGTTGTTAAGCCTAACAAAATTATTCGGATTTACGTATTTGTGGCAGGGGACTGACCTTTCTTTTGACAACTACAACTTAGGGATTACAATCTAGTTAAAGTTATTTATTAACACTATTGTGTACAAAATCCGCTAATTATATTTTGTAAGTAAAAGATCCGATTATTTTCTTATCGCCCATAGAATTATAAACTGTATAGGAGCAATTATCATGATTTTTGTCCTTGTAATTGGTATAACATTTCATTTTTAATTCTTCACCGGGCTCTACTACCCCTACGAATTTACTACTAAAATCGACAAGGGATAGCAATGGGATATGATGATAGATTATTCTAGATACAATCCCCATTACTAACATTCCTTGGGCTATAACCCCATTGAATCCAGCCCGTTTTCCAACTTCCTCATCAAAGTGAATTGGGTTAGAGCCACCAGATGCGCCGGCATATTTTTTAATTTGACTCCTACTAATTGGTTGGATATCATGTGTAAAAAATAAGTCCTTATCATGATTATTCTCCATTTAATCAACTCCATTATTTTAGTTCGGCAATCGTAATTTCGGATGTTAGAATTCTTTCATTATTTTGATTAAAATATTGAATAGCTAATATAATCAAGTTCATTCTTTTTTTGGATATTACATTTTTAATAGTCCCAAAAAAGGTAATCGTATCCCCTTTGCTTATAAATTTTTCATATTTAAAATCTTGTTGTGCATGGAGGACCTTTTCCTTATTTAATGTTAACTTTTCACATATATAGTCAAAACTATAGCCACCCCATAAATCGATTGCTATGGGAAAGGTTGGCGGTGCTATGATATTTTTAAAACCGTTAGATTGCGCTATTTTTTCATTTGAGAAAATAGAATTTTCAAAGCCAAGTGAATTGGAAAAGTTTTTTATTTTCTCCCCATCAACATGAAACTCTTTTTCTTCTAGTTTTAATCCTATTAGATCATTCATACAAATCACCACCTTAATTAACTAATATCATCATGTTAATATAAACACAATCCCCGGAAAGAGTAATAATAAACCAATGATTAGCAAATCCATAATGACAAACCATGTAATCCCTTTGAACGCAATAGACGGTTCTTCATTTACAGCCCCAGCAGCAACAAATATGTTCATTCCAACTGGTGGTGTAACAAGTCCGATTTCCGCAACTTTAACAAGTATAATACCAAACCAAATTGGATCGAATCCGAGTGAAATAATTAATGGGAAAGTAAGTGGAATAGTTAAAATAACGACCGATAATTGATCTAAAAACATTCCCAATAATAAATAGACAATTAAAATTAATACGAGAATCATCCAGTTGGATATATCTAATTGACCAATAAATGTTACCGTTTTTTGCGCTGCTTGTGTTAACGTTAAATAATATCCAAAAATCATTGCACCGATAATGATAAAAAAGATCATAGTCGATATTTTTAATGTTCTTTCAATGGCAAGACTAAATTTTTTCCACGTTAATCTTCCCATAATGAGTGAAATTAGAAATGCAATAAATGCACCTAATCCACCAGCTTCTGTGACAGTGATAACCCCCGTATAAATGCTTCCAAGAACAATAATGGATATTAATATAATTGGCCAAATTTTTAATAAAGATAAAAAACGTTGCTTATTGTTGGATTTATCCAATTGGGGAAGCTTTTCCTTAGATGTTTTAGAAATAATCATTATGGCGATAATATATCCCAAAGCAGTTATAATCCCCGGGAAAACCCCAGCTAGAAACAACAAATTTATCGGTGTTTCAGTTAATACTCCATATAAAATAAGACCAACGCTCGGTGGTATTAATATCGAAAGGGTACCAGTTACACTTGATACACTTATTGAAAAATAACTTGGATACCCATATTTTTTCATTTCTGGATGGGAGATCGTGGATAAGGTAGCTGCAGAGGCTGTACTTGAACCACTCACAGCCCCTAAACCAGTACCTGCTAAAACAGTTGCAATACCTAATCCACCAGGATAATGGCCTATCCATCTTCTCGCAGCTGTATATACATCACGTGTATAATTTCCCGCCGTCATAAACTCTGCCATTAAAATAAACATGGGAATCGTTGTAAATAGATAATTTGCCACAGTAGATACAGGTGTTGTTGACAATATTCCGATTAATGAATCCCAGCCACCTACCATCAAGAGGCCGATAGCACCGGAAATACCAAGGGAAAAGGCAATTGGTAGTCCTAGGGCTAAAAATAATAGCAGCAAAAATGTTGGTATAATAATTGTCATAAATGTAACTCCTTTTTCCCATTTGAGTCTATATATATTTCCTGATGAATTATTGTTTGAATAATTGTGATTAAAATACGAATAAAGAATAGAAAACAGCCTATAGAAACCCAGACATAAACTAGCCAAACAGGCCAGTTTATCACACCTATTTCAACTAATTTATGTTGATAGGCATTAAATGTTTTTGTTGTTGCTAAATAGCCAATGATCAATACTAGTATTGATGCTAGGGACATTAAAACGACATATATATAAATTCTAGCTTTTAACGGGAATTTATTGATAACAAGGTTCATACTTATGTGGCCATCTAATTTCATTACATAACTTAAACTTAAAAAAGTAATGATGACCATTAAGTACCCCTCCACCAATTTATAGGCTCCCGGTACTGGAAAATTAAAGATATATCTGCCTAAGGCGTCAATAACAATTAAAAACATCATTAAAATCACTGTAATTTTAGCAATTAAGAAGAAAAGGGATTCTATTTTTTTAAAAACACTAATTAACGTTTTTGTCATTTGGTATTTCCACCTTTATAAGAGAAGAAATAGTTAGTTACATTATTTATCTAGGAGTTCTAAATATTTATCTAAAACATCCTTGGCAGGTACACCTTTTTCATTTAACGGAGCGTACCATTCTTCCCAAACATTTGATAGTTCAGCGTTTATTTCCGATAACTCACTTTCATCCATTTCATAAATATCTACCCCATCTTCAGAAAATCCATTACTTAAAGTTTTTTCACCTTCATCACCAACATCAGCTAAGTTACGAACGGTTTCCTCGCCAACCTGAATGATAATTTCCTGAATGTCAGTAGGCAGATTGTCAAATACCTCTTGATTAATGAGATAAGTTACGGCTGCACTTCCCAAAGGCACATTCGTAGTTGCATAATTTAATACCTCATTAAATTGATAGGCTGGCCATGATGAGAATGCTAATAAAGCTCCTTCTATTGTGTTTCTTTCTAAGGCTGTATATATTTCCCCACCCGCCATTTGAACGGGAACTAGTCCAAGTGCACTAGCAGTGATATCTTGAATGCCTCCAGTAGTTCTGACACGGAGCCCCTTAAAATCTTCAATGGTCTCTATTTTTTTAGAGGTGGTTGTTATTTGATAAGGAGGTGAAGCATTGACAAAAACAGGTTTGACTTTGTTCTCCTTAAATTCACTTTCCATTACTTCGTCATTTACTAGTTCCCAATAGGCTGTTGATCCTTCCATGGAAGTTTGATATAAACCGGGTAGTTGGGAAACTCCCAATAAAGGCATTTTATCAGTAACATAACCTGCACCTACATAAGCAATATCAGTCGTTTTCGTTTGAACAAGGTCTAGAAGGCTATTTGCATCACCTAATTGTTCTGCTGGATAGTATTCAAATGAGACTCTGTTATCGGATAATTCCTCTACTCTATCCATGAAGAAAGTAGCACCGTGTTCGGAAACTGGATGTGTATTAGGAAAAGCATCAGCTACCTTTAAAACAATTTGCTCATCTTGTTTAGTTGAGGAACTATCCTCAGATTTGTTTTGTTCCTCAGTATTGTCTGCACCTTCATTGTTACAAGCAAATAAAAATATAAGGGATAAAAATAAGAATAAATAAGCTGCTTTTTTAAACATTTTCATTCTCCTTTATAAGTTTTATATATATTTCTGTATTAATTTTGGTATTTCCCATAATGAATCAGTCGTTTCGGCTCCACATTTTTTTAAAAAGTTCATTTTAGCTTGTGCACCTTCAGATTCCTCAGAAATTAATGCTCCAACATGTCCCATCTGCTGACCGGGTGGAACATGGGACCCAACAATATAGGAGAGAACAGGTTTGGTCATTGTTTTTATATATTCCCCAGCTTCATATTCTAGCTTTCCTCCAATTTCTCCCACCAAAATGATGGCTTTTGTCTCTGGATCATTTTCAAATAGGTAAAGGTATTCTTTGATATTCCTTCCTATGATTAAATCTCCACCAATATCAACACAAGAGGATTGTCCAATACCATGGTCAGTTAAAAGACTTGAAACCTCATTAACAACAGATCCACTTTGGGTGATGAGCCCGACTTGCCCGGGACTTGTGAATTCCGGTGCAATAGATCCCAATAAAATTTCACCAGGATTTATTATTCCGGCGGTATTTGGTCCGATGATCCAACAATCATGTTTTTTAGCATACTCTTTAATAAACATTGCATCTAATATCGGGACATTTTCCGTTGCGACTAAAATGACCTTAATATGACAATCAATTGCTTCAATTACCGCTTCTTTTACTCCTGAAGGAGGTACATAAACCACACTCGTATCACATGAATGTTTTTTTACTACATCCTCCATTAAATCATAAACTGGAATTCCATGAACATTTTCACCTCCCTTTCCAGGACTAACACCCGCTAAAATTTGAGTGCCTGAATTGATCATTAATTTTACTTGTTGTCGACCATATTTTCCGGTTATGCCTTGGACGACAATTCTAGAGTTATTATTAATTAAAATACTCATTTTCTTACTCCCTTTTACTTATATATAAGGCTTCCAATATAGCATCATTTATGTTGGGGAAAAGCTGAACACCCGCTTGTTTAAATTTCTCATGTGACTCATTTAAGGAAATGTTAAATGTTGATAGCCCAGCCGCTTTAACACATCCAATGATCGGTAAGGTTGAGTTAGCCTTTTTTATTTCAGAAACCATGGCACTTGTCACAACATCAAGTGGAGTGCCTGAAATGATAATGTTTAATAAAATGCATTTAATGTGTTTATTCTTATTTGCATTGTTAATAATCAAATTTGTCATATTTTTAATAGAATCAATACCACTTCCACTGGAAATATCAACAAAATTAGCTGCTGACCCGCCATGATAATGAATCCCATCAATAATTGCCATAGTCATACCTGCACCACCACTTAGAATGGCAATATCTCCACCTAATTCAACAAATGAAATACCATGCTTCTCTTGATTCTCCTTCATAAAATATTGGGAGACTATTTGTTTGTATTTTCCCAATGAAATAAATTCCTTCAGAAGGTAATTCCGTGGTATTGAATGATCATCAATTTCAATTTTAGAGTCAATTGCTAATACTTCTTTTTCTTTTGTTATTGCAAGTGGATTTATTTCTACTAATGTAGCATCTACGTCAATCATTAATTGATATGCATTATGAATGATTGGAACGATTTGTTTATAGTATTTAGGATCAATATTGCTTTTTATAAGTAAGGAAATAATTTGATATTCCTTCAATCCTTCTAGGATGTTAAAGTGAAAGATATTTAATGTTTTGTTCCCTTTGTTATGGGAATCTTCCACATTTATACCACCAGAGTCACTGAAGGCAATTCGGAATTTCCCATTTAGACTATCTATTGACAATGAAAAGTATAATTCCTTTTCGATATCGATTTTTTCTTCCATTAGAAGATGGTCGATTTTCTCAGTAGTCATTTGAAAAATTTCCTTTGATTTATTAATAGCCTCTTCCTTAGTTTTAACTCGTTGGATTAAACCGCGTTTTCCACGTCCGCCATCTTTAGTTTGTGCTTTTAAAATGTATTCATTATTTGAATGAAGGAAATTCGCGATATCATCATGTTTGTTTAATAAAATCCCCCTTGGGGTTGGAATTTGATAAAGATTAAATAACTCCTTCCCAATAAATTCATAGAGCTTCATTCATTACCCTCCTCACTAATTTGTAAAATTCATTTAAACTGTTAACCATTATGTCTGGCTTTAAATCATGATGATTGTTATTAGTCCCCCAATTAATCCACGCTGTATTCATATTTAGTGAAATACCACCCTGAATATCAGTGTCTAGATTGTCACCGATGATCATACATTCCTCGGGTTTTAATTGCATGTTTGTAATCCCTTTCAACATGCTGTACGGATGTGGTTTCCCTATATAAATAGGATTCTGCTTGGTGATGGACTGGATGGAACTGACTAATGAACCTGTTTCAGGAACTATTCTCCCATTCAAATTTGGATGGGAACTATCTAAATTAGTTGCAATTAACTTTGCGCCATTGTTTATAAAGTTAGCTGCAAGACTTATTTTGTTATAGTTAAATGTGATATCACGACCAATTAACACAATATCACACGTTTCCTCTTTATAGGGGTCAATCAATTGATGGTTTGAATTTCGGACGGATCTTTTTAAAACGTCAGAGCCGAGAACATACACGTCAGATTGTCCATAGTTTTCATGAATGTAATGTCCGGCCAATTCAGTCATGGTATATATGGAGGTATGATGTACCGATAATCCCATGTGCACTAATTTATGACGTAACTGTTCCTCGGAATGGGTTGAATTATTAGTTAAAAAGCAAAAGGCAATTTCGTTATTTTTAAGCAATTCAATTAATTCTTTTGCTCCTTGATTAAGTTTATTACCAGTGTAAATACAACCATCGAGGTCAAATATGAAACCTTTAATATGTTTAAGTGTGTGTAGTTCTTTGTCCATTATGCCCCTCCAAAAATAAAAATGCCCAAGATTAAAAGGTAGCAAAAGTTGCTAACCATTTAAACTTGAGCATTACTCATTATTCTCATACCCAATAGTTAATATTTAATTATATAAACATTATAGGATATTTTATACAAATGTCAATAGTCAGTTAAATTTTTTTAGCCAAAGGGAACTCTGGCCAATCGCACATGATATTGCCCCAGAATCGGTTGCTAATTTTATTTCATCATCCCGATGAATTAAACCCGGGCATTTGACACTTAATGTAAACAAAAACTACCTGTAAGCCTTGATAGGCTTA
>DAMCTP010000048.1:0-21430 GCA_032113595.1 Pseudogracilibacillus sp. | reverse complement strand
TAAGAATTCTGTTAAACTGTAACTTTTTAAAAAGAGTAATTATGAAATTGATTCACTTATAAAATTTTAGCAAAAACGGATTTGAGGAGTAAGGGTAAAAATAAAGCAAGAAAGTATTTTGCCCCGGAATTGAAGGATTTTCCGCAACATGCTGAACCAATCTTTTATAAAAATTCAATATTTGATTAAAACACCCTTAATCCAAGGGTGTTTTTACTGTGAAAAGTGTCCTAATTGTGACAAAAGTGGAAATATCATCGAAATTGGCGGATATTCTGTTTAAAATGGTGGATATATCACTCGAATTAGTGGATATCCATGCAAAACTGCAGGATATCAAACAAATCTGCACTTCCCTCTTGCAATATTGTTTATATTGTATATAATGTGTATATACAATATTTAAAAAAGGGGTGATTTATTTGTGAATATCATCATAGCTACGACGAGCAAAGAACCTTTATTTCAACAAATTAAGGATCAAATCAAGCAACAAATCTTCTCCGGTAAGCTCCACGAAGGCGACGCACTCCCTTCAATGCGAGTTTTAGCAAAAGAGTTGCAAGTAAGTGTCATTACGACAAAACGAGCCTATGAAGATTTGGAGAGCGAAGGATTTCTCGTCTCATCCGTTGGTCGAGGTACGTTTGTTGCTGGTCAACAACTACACGTTTTAAAAGAATGGCAAATACGAGAAATTGAAAATGAGATTGAAAAAATTGTCCAGTCGAGTAAATCAATTGGCATGACGAAACAAGAATTGATTGAATTAATGACTCTTTATTTTGAGGAGGATGAATAAAATGACAGCAGTGGAATTTAACCATGTATCAAAAAAACGGAAAGATTTTTCTATAAAAAAATTAAACTTTACAATTCCAGAAGGGTATATAACGGGATTTATCGGTCCCAATGGCAGTGGAAAAACGACGACAATCCAAATGATGATGGATCTGTTACAACTAGATGAAGGGGAAATCAGAATTTTTGGAACGTCTCATAAAAACCATCAGTTAAAACAACATATTGGATTTGTTTATGATGATTTATATATGTATGAAGAGTGGAACATTAAGAAGATGAAATCATTCATCGCTCCATTATACGACAGCTGGAATGAAGAAATTTTTCAAACGTACTTACAAAAATTCAATCTTCCATTCAAGAAAAAATTGAAACGTTTTTCCAAAGGGATGAAAATGAAATGCTCACTCTTGTTTGCATTAAGTCATCAACCAAAACTAATCATTATGGATGAACCGACAGCAGGGCTCGACCCAATTTTCCGTCGGGAACTAATCGAAATGCTCCAAGAACAGATGGTACAGGAGGATCGAACGATATTTTTATCCACACATATTACGAATGATTTAGACCGAATAGCTGACTATATCATCTTTATCAATGAGGGAGAAATTGTGTTGCAGAGATCGATGGAAGAAATTCGCGAGCAATTCCATATTATAAAAGGCAAAGGGAGTTTATTAGATCAGGATATTCGTGAGCTTTTCAGTGGCATAAAGGAAACGAACGTTGGATTTACGGCCCTATTTGAAGGTGACCCACAAATTTTTGATCCATTCGAGAGTGAAATTTCAATCGAACAGGCGACCCTAGAAGACATCATGTATTTTAAGATAGGGGGGGCGGAGCATGTGGGAAATCATTAAACGTGATTGGTGGTCAATGTGGCCGTTCATTCTATTTTCCTTCGGATTTATATTCATCATTTATCTACTTCAATGGGAGCCACCGAATGGATTTTTGTTAGCTTATTTATTGTTCTTTTTATTAGCTAATCTGTTTTATATTGATCACAAATCCAAGGTTAATCGATTTATCTTAAGTTTACCGGTAAAACGGAATGAGGTTGTATTTGCCCGCTATCTATTTATTATTGGATTCGGACATTTATTTATCCTATTTATATGGGTCATCAATCTAATCCTTCCAATAGAATTACCTTTACATTGGATGGAATTTATTATTATGGTGACCATGATGAATTTCATCATTGCCGTGTCAATCCCGATTTACTACGCTGTCGACGGTAACGTTTGGGTAGCACTCATTATACAACTAGCGGTATTACTTATCAGTTCATTTATATTTGTTTACATTGCCGCAGACCCACATCATATTTTTGGATCGGTAAAAGAAACATGGCTCTATATCATTGATTTGCAACCGATTGTATTTGTCGTCATCATCTCACTAATCGTGTTGACTATTTCACTTTCCATATCAAGAATTATTTTCGCTAAAAAAGATCTTCAATAAAAATTTGTCGAAAGGAGTGTTTTTAATTTGGAAAAAATGGTTAAACATAATTTTCTGATTCATCAACCATTAACCTATATCATTATTTTATTATTTGTTCTCTTTGCCGTTTTTGTAAATATCCCGGGAAGTTTCTCGTTTGTCGTCACTTTTTTTACGATCATTGTTTCCCTGTTTTTTTACGATCATCACCATAAAGCACAAAAATTTACTCTTAGTTTACCAGTAAGTAAAAAGGAAATGGTCAACGGGCGTTATTATTTTTCCATTATTATTATCATCACAACGTTGCTTATCATGTGGGTATGGATGAACATCCTTTCATCTACCCCGCTACCATTGGATGGGCGGTATTTATATCATTGGAAGGACGTCATCATTTTATTTGCTATCGGTAGTGTCATGATAGGTTTTACAATGCCTATTCTATATTTATTACCTTTAAAATTATCAATCATCATCATTGCAATTGGATATTTTATTAGTACCTTTTTTTACACAACAATTATGATTGACTCATTGCATAGGGATAATGCGGATCTTATTGTTTTAAATGATATGGACGCAGGATTAACTGTACTGGCGGAAAAAATTATACCGTTCCAACCATATGTCATTTTACTAATTGGATCAATAATGATCTTATATGTATCAATGAAGCTATCCACTTTCATCGTCAAACGTCGAGATGTATAGTAGAATAACATGTGCACGCCACATGTTATTTTCATTTTTACATAGGAAAATTTGAAGGGTGAAAATATTGTTTAAAAATCAAGACAATCAGTTTCGGGCAGGTTGGCTCATTTTATTAGCGTTTATTATGATGTATGCAGGGCAAATTGCCTTCGTCATGCCTGGCATAACAGTCGTATCGATTTTTGAAAAAATGGCCAATTTAAATTCGGCGCCAGCTGAAGCAATGACTCCTGATAGTCCATTCATTATTTTTATGACACTTGGCGTCGGAAATATCGGTGGGCTAGCGGGAACATTTATTGCCTGGCGAGCCTTAAATAAACAAAAACCGTTAGACATCGGCTTACGTGGAAATGGGATTGATTTTTTATTTGGTCTTTTTTTAGGGGCAACCTCAATCGCTATCATCTTTTTTATTCTACTGATGACAAATAACATTTCAATGATCAATGATTTTTCGCAACCCGATATTAGTGGCTTTACTTTTGTTTTTCTGGTTATTTTTATTTTGGTTGGCTTTTTCGAAGAAATTTTTTTCCGTGGATATGTCATGAAGACAATGGCATCTAGACATAATTCTAAAGTTCTCATTTATGTCATGTCAGCATTACTTTTCGGTGCGATGCACTTAATGAATCCTAATGTTTCTATTGTAGGGTTTGCTAATATCTTCCTCATTGGATTACTTTTTGCTTATATGTTTGATCGAACTGGAAGTCTTTGGTTACCAATTGGCTATCATATAACGTGGAATTATTTCCAGGGAAATATTTTCGGGTTTCCTGTCAGTGGGATTGACCCTCGTGGACTATATCACATCGATATTTCACAAGGAAACCCGCTATTATCTGGTGGTTCGTTTGGGCTTGAAGGTAGTTTATTAGCAACAATAGTCATTTTACTCGGGTTTGTCGTGACGAGATTTTATCGACAAAATAACACATCTAACATAACTGGGAGGTGGTAAAAAGATGACAATACAACTTGGAACAATACATACGATGACCGTTAAGGAAATAGTAGACGACCGGTATTTTCTTACAAAAGGAGCAGTCGAGATTACGATTCCTCCTGAAGGTATTGATCATTTCAAAGTGAATGACCAGCTAGAAGTGTTTGTTTACAAAAACCGTGATGAAAAAATTTGTGCAACAACTAAACTTCCAAGTGTCATTGTTGGCGTTTACGATTGGGCAAAGGTTGTCGATGTCATCCCACGTCTAGGGGTTTTCGTCGACATTGGAACTGTCACCGAAGTGCTTGTACCGAAGGATGAACTTCCTACTTTCCAAAAGGCTTGGCCATTGCCTGATGATCAATTGTATGTCACTTTATCCCTTGATAAACAGGAACGACTTATATGCCATGTCGCTAAGGAAGCAATTTTTCACGATATCATTCGCATGGCTGACAATGTAAATTTAAATGAAAAAATTAACGGGACCATTATTCGCGCTGACAAAGAAGGAGCCGCCATTTTTACAGAGGAAGGTTATCGGGGGTTTATCCATCATTCAGAACGTGAGAGTGAACCGCGTTTAGGGGAGCTCGTATCTGGACGTGTCATTGAGGTAAAAGAAAATGGGACAATCAATGTTTCCCTACTCCCGATGAAACATGAACGAATTGACGATGATGCTGAAAAGGTTTTTGCCTATATTGAAAAATCCGACGGTGTCATTCCATATAGTAATCAAAGTGATCCCGATGATATTCGCAAAACTTTTCACATGAGTAAGTCGGCCTTTAAACGGGCATTGGGAAAATTAATGAGAGAAGGAAAAATTGAACAACGTGACGGGCAAACTTGGAGAATTTGATCCCTTTTTAAGAATACCTCTGTATGAATGACAGGGGGAACCTATGGATCATCTGCAGCCTTCTTTGGATTCGATATCACTATTGACACCCTTGCCTTTGACGAAGACTTGGGACTTGCACCTGTTAGCGTTGCGAACAAATAGAAAAAGGACCAGCAGGATCCTTCTATACTAGGATATCTTTCATGAAAATTAATAACTATATTTTCCCACCTCGTACTTGTGATTCAATTTTCCGAACTATGTCTAAATGAGGTTTTTAGACAAATCGAACTAGTTACATGGATTATCATATATCTATAATTCAATCTTTTCTCCGTTAACACTAAATTCGATTATTTCGGCTACTTTAAAATCATCTCGGTGGTCAATTTCATAAGCAATCCTAAAAGGTTCCCCATCTATATGTAGCCTGTGAAGAACATAAGTAGTTAAATTTTTCTCGTCTAAAGCATATTCAACACTAAAATATTCTACCTTTTCTGCAACGATGTTTTTTTCAAGAATTTCAGCAGTTAATTTATAATTATCATTTGGCAGAATAGCGAAATTTCCATTATTCCCGTGCATTTTTGCGTTAACAATCTCTAACCAATTAGCCCACAACTCTTCAGGGTCTTCACCATATTCTTCGGCGATTTCATAAACAGTTTCCGTTCACCTGAGAAATCATCTATTGCATTTAATCTTGTCATAATGATATCGTACCACCCTAAATCTCCCTCGGTAAGTTGCCTTAACTCCGTGACTTCTGGATAGAAGGTCGTTGTAATTTCATCGGCTACAATACCACTCTCTTCTGTTTCCTCCACTGCATCTACCGTCTTTACTACGGTCTCTTTTGTTGGATTCTCTTGGCCTTCTTCCGTATTGGTTACTGTAGAACACGCACCTAACAATAATCCAATCGATCCAATTAATAATAATTTATTAACAGTAAATCCCACTTTCCCATACCCCCAAACCATAGAAATTCTAACTAATTGTTATTGTATCACTTAGTTTAATTATCTTACAATGGTATTTGTAAAATTATGTATGTAAGTAGTTAGTTTTACAAAATATTCTCCATTGAAAGAAGAAGATAAGTCATTTTCTGACAATGACTTAGACCCAAGCCCCGTGTCACCTGAATTTTAAAACACTTCAATATTTACTGATATTGAATAACCAATCCTTCTTTGACTAATGAATATTAACGATAAAAAAACTAAACGAGTTTGCTTCACAGTAGAATAATTGACTTTCTGTACGGTCAGTTGTAAACTAAATAAAGAAATGGAATAAATATGAGGTGACGTAATGATACAAGCAGTCTTAACAACAGGTCCAATTATCGTTGCAGTTGTACTGATTATTAGCGTAATCTTAACAAGAGTAACTCCACAAGGAAGTTATGCAGGATATTACCCTGGATTCATCTCCTTCGGTGCTGGTCTAATTTTTTTACTATTTGCAACTATTATCGATCGGATTTGGATTATGGGAGCTGGACTCGGTGGATGGGGAATCGCCTTACTTTTCGCTGGAGCAATTAGTTTAATGATCTCAGCAATTGTCGATTCATACAGACAGTCTACAAATGCATAATTGATTAAATATCGAGATGATAAAAGCTTGTTTCTCACTTAATGATTGCGAGAACAAGCTTTTTTGCTATTTGTTTTTGATTGTTATGACCATCCCCCGCTCTGGGAAGATGACTCATCTTGATTAAGGAACTAATAGACCGTCAGTAGACGCTGAGACGTCTTGCATAAGACTTTTTCGTAAAAGAAAATGAAACCCTAACGATAGAAGCTCTAGCAGGGGGTTCTTACTCATCTGAATTTTGCATTCCTGAGGTTTTCGGGTGAGCATCCACCTTTTACTCATCTGAATTTGGCATTTCTAGGATTCTCAGGTGAGCATCCACCTTAGAATTAGGTGGGCTACCAAATCCGGTTTTAGTTAAATTCTAACCTAGGCAAAATAACCCCTATTTTTGAGATGCATTGGCAAAAGTAGCAGCGATTCCTAATACAATATATGTCCCACCTGTTAACCACTCTTGTATTTTTATTCTAAGGCTACTCCCGACTATCCAACTTCGAATACCTGATGCTAAAAGAACATAAATTCCATCACTTAAAATCCCAATAGTGATGAAAATGCTTCCCAGTAATAAAAATTGCATCGGAACTGCTCCAGCTGATGGCACGATAAATTGTGGGAAAAGGGCCAAGAAAAATAATGCTACTTTTGGATTCAGGGCTTCTACTATGATAGATTCATAAAACACTTTTTTTAGTCCCTTGTGTTCAACTTTAGTTGTCGATGAAACTTCCTCTTTGCCCTTCGAAAAAAATAACGTCTTTAAGCCTAAATAAATAAGGTACGCAGCCCCCAAATACTTTACTAAATTAAAAGCAAATGAAGAAGCCATTAAAAGTGCTGAAATACCAAAAGCTGCTGCTAGGATATGAATCATTGACCCGGTAGCAACACCAAGGACAGAAACGAAACCTACATTTTTACCTTGGTCAATACTTCTTGCAATGACATAAAAAACAGAAGGGCCAGGTACGGTGATTAAAAATATGGATGATACAATAAATAATGATAAAATTGAAAGTTCCATTCTGTCATCTGCTCCTTAAAACCGCTATCCATTAAAATGTGAGTGTGAATAATGTATTAATCCTTTGACCTAATCATCCCACTCTTATATCAACATCATTTGGTCATCTTATTAAATGTATTCAACTTCTTATTCTTCTACCAATTGAGTAGTCAGTGCGCCGAGGCCTTCCACTTCAACTGTCACCTCGTCACCGGGCTGTAAGTAAACTCTTTCTTCAATTGGCATCCCTAATATAACCCCTTCCGGTGTACCCGTCATAATAAGATCCCCAGGCTTTAACGTCATATATTGTGACACATAACTGACAATTTTTTCACAGTTAAAAATCATATCAGCTGTTGATGAATCTTGTCTTACTTCACCATTGACAGTCGTTGTCAAACGTAGGTCGTTAGGATTTGGTACGTCCCCCTTTGTCACTATATACGGACCAACTGGCGCAAATCCGTCATTCGTTTTTCCGGTCATCCATTGAGGAACCCTTTTTTGAATATCTCTCGCTGATAAATCATTTGTGGTACAGTAGCCAAAGACGTAATCTAACGCATTTTCCTCAGCAATGTACTTCCCTTTTTTCCCAATTACAATGCCTAATTCCACTTCATGATCCAAACGCTCCGTGGTTTTCGGTACGGGGACTTCCTCCATGTGGGCTGATAATGCATTTCGAAATTTATTAAATAGTACAGGATATTTAGGATACTCAGCCTTCGTTTCATCGGCATGTTTACGATAGTTTAAACCGACACAAATAATTTTTTCCGGATTTGTTAAAGCAGGTGCCCACTCTATTTCATCTTCTGATAATATGTAATCGCTATAGTCAACTTCTAACCCGTTAATAAATGAGGAAAATTTTTGCAACAGTTCCTCCCCACCATTAATTAGTGAAGTGATATCTGTTGGTATCCCTTCACTTGGGGAAGTATTTAATGCTGCATCAACGTCTATGATTCCTTCAGCAACTTTTACTCCTAATTTTTCTTCATTGTTTTGATAAAAACTAACTAATTTCAATCCTATTCCTCCTTCAAATGTGTCAATGCAAAAATGATGATTGGATAATTTAATTGTACCATAGATGCAAATATCCTCCTATGTTTCCACTGGCAAACAATTTTGTGTGCATCATTCGATGTTTTACTAATAAACATCATTGCTCTAGACCCACACAACCAATTACTGTTAAAATATAATACGTACTCTTCATATGGACAACCTAAGAAGGGTTATCAATCCTTTTAATGATGGATTGGGTCTATTGGGAAAAATTTGGCAACCTAAAGGGAATGGATATTTAATGAAAAAAAATCAACAATCCATCGTTACTGCCACTTGGATAGGCATTATCGCAAATATTTTATTAACGATATTAAAGGCCATCGGTGGATTCTTAAGTGGAAGTCGGGCATTGTTAGCCGATGCACTTCATTCTGCCTCCGACATTGCTGGCTCTATTGTCGTCCTTTTTGCTGTCAAAATTGCGAATAAACCACCTGACGAAGAACATCCATATGGACACGGTAAAGCTGAGAATATTGCTTCGATTATCGTTGCTCTTTTACTTATCGTCGTTGGCATTGAAATCAGCATTTCATCTTTTAAAATTTTCTTTGGAGAGGTTCCACAGGCCCCTAGAATATTAGCAATTTATATTTTAATTGCTTCTATCATATTAAAAGAAATCTTATATCAATATAAACATTGGCTCGGAAAAAAGCTACAGAGTTCGGCACTTATTAGTGAAGCATGGCATCATCGCTCAGACTCACTCTCATCACTTGCAGCACTAATTGGTGTAAGCTTGTCCCAGCTCGGTGAATATATTGGTGTCACCTATTTTATTTACGGTGACGCCATTGCGGGAATTATCGTTTCTATCATCGTCATAAAAGTTGGTTATAATTTGGCAAAAGATGCCGCCAATATTGTATTAGAAAAAGTACTTGACCCTGATGAAATTAAAAAATATCAAGAAACTGTACAAGTAGTTCAAGGAGTCATTCAAATTGATCAACTTCTAGCAAGAACCCACGGACAGTATGTCATCATCGATATTAAATTAAGCGTACATCCCGAAATTACCGTAAACGATGGGCACGATATTGCTGTCAAAGTAAAAATCGCCTTATTGGAAATGCATGATGAAGTTGAAGATGTATTCGTTCATATTAATCCATATTTTACTGAATAAAAGTAAGGAAAAAAGTGGACATAAATTTACCGCGCATAAATAAAAATGAACGCTCTTAACCAATATTCAACACTCATAAACACTGGATTGCCGCACTTAAATGAAAATGAACGCTCTTAACCAATATTCAACACTCATAAACATCGAATTATTGCTCATAAAACAATGTGCTGCATTGGGATACTGCTCTTCATGTAGGACACAAAGTTCCAGCCGGTTGTTTATTGACCATCCATGGTCCACTGTAATTTTGGTTAGTGGATAACCAGAAACCATTGCACTAATATGCCAACAAAATATAGCATGCACAGCTTTGATTGCCCTTTAAAGGGACAGTTGCTCATTAAAAGGTGATTTTTGATTTCCATCATTAATTTTAGGGTAAAGGTTGATAAGAATGAAATGTGGTGCTAAACGGTATATCGTTAATTTAATAAAAAATGGTGAACCGATGGTATTAGAGGTGATGGCCCGGTCACCAATTGCTGCAAGAAAAGTAATTTATTCTCAACATGCCAATGAGGCAATTGAAATAAAATCTGTACAACTTAAAAATGCTTGATTATTGCACAAATCGCATTTTAATGCATATGTTAAACGAGAAAATAACTTTTTTATGTTCAATGGTTTACATTTCATTAAAAATATATTAATATAATAATAAGTAAAAGTTGCACACGGTAAACATTTTAAGTTATACTAAAATAAATAATTAATTAAAACATTTGTGAGAAGGTGAAATAATGCCGAAACAAATTACTGTCGATCAAATAAATATTTCATATTTTGGCAAAACAGTTGTGGAAAATGTATCCTTTTCCTTTCAAACAGGAAATTTAATTGGCATCATTGGGCCAAATGGAGCGGGAAAATCGACTTTAATTAAAGGTATGCTTGGTCATATTCCAATTGATCGTGGTAAGGTACAAATTGATGATCAATCAATAGAGCAATTTCGTAAAAAAATAGCTTATGTCCCCCAGAGAAATGATATTGATTGGGATTTTCCTATTTTAGTGAGGGATACGGTTTTATTAGGCACATATCCTCAGCTAGGTTTTTTTAAACGACCAACTAAGTCTGATAAAGAATGGGCAGATCATTGTTTAGAAGAGGTTGGAATGATTGATTATCGCAAAAAGCAAATTTCTGAGCTTTCTGGCGGCCAACAGCAAAGGGTTTTTCTCGCAAGGTCATTGGCGCAAAAAGCGGATTTCTTTTTTTTAGATGAACCTTTTGTCGGGATTGATGCTGCCAGTGAAAAAATGATGATTCAAATTTTAAAAGGATTACGGGATGAAGGGAAAACAATTTTTATTGTTCATCATGATTTAACAAAAGTTGAGGAATACTTTGACGAATTAATTTTAATTAACAAACAGTTAGTCGAATCTGGTCCTGTTGAGACTGTTGTTCAACCGAATTTAATGAGGGAAGCCTATGATGTTGACCCGGAGTTGCTAAGTAGAATAGGAGTTGGAGGTTAAATGGAATTTTTAGAAAACATTATCCATTATGCTTTTTTACAAAAAGCGCTTGTTACATCCATTATTGTTGGAATTATTTGCGGGGTTATCGGTTCCTTCATTATTTTACGGGGGATGGCATTGATGGGAGATGCGATTTCACATGCCATTTTACCCGGGGTTGCAATTTCTTACATGTTAGGCGTGAACTATTTTTACGGGGCTGTTTTATTTGGAATTTTGACGGCTGTCAGCATCGGTGTCGTTAGCCAGCATAGTCGGATTAAAAATGACTCATCAATCGGGATTGTATTTACTGCTTTTTTTGCACTCGGAATTATTTTAATAGCTAAGGCACAAACAGCGACAGATTTAACCCAAATTTTATTTGGAAATGTTTTGTCCGTTAGAACATCAGACATGGTGATGACGATGATTACTGGGGCGATCATAATTTTAGTTGTCATTCTTTTTTATAAGGAATTGCTCGTTAGTACATTCGATGAAACAATGGCAGCAACTTATGGATTGCCAATTAAATGGATTCATTATGGCATCATGGTGTTATTAACGATGGCAACTGTCGCCTCTTTACAAACTGTTGGAGTCGTACTAGTAGTTGCGATGCTCATCACACCTGCGTCAACAGCCTATTTGTTAACGAACCGTTTTTCAGTCATGATTATTTTATCGGCCTTTTTTGGCGCTCTGTCTGCCGTGATTGGGCTATATATTAGTTTTCAATACAACCTCTCATCTGGTGCTGTCATTGTGTTAGCTGCAACTGTCATCTTTTTACTGGCGTTTGTTTTTTCGCCGAAACAAGGTTTATTATGGCAAATGGTTCATACGCGTAAAGGAAAATCAGCTATTTAGAAAAAATTCATCTAACGATTCTTTCCCGATCGACGTCAATCGTTATATGATAGTTAAACTTGTACGATGCTTTTTTTATCTACTTACATGAGAATCATTCTCAATTAGTTTTTTGTTGTTAGAAAGGAGAAATGTTACATGAAATATTTAACATCATTATTTGTCGTGTTGTTTTCCGTCATGTTACTAACTGCTTGTGGTGGAAATTCCAATCAATCTTCAAATGATAAAATCAGAGTCGTCACAACATTTACTTTAATAGAAGATATGGTAAAGGAAATTGGTGGAGATAATGTAGAGGTACACAATTTAGTGCCAACGGGAACTGACCCCCACCAATATGACCCACTTCCTGAAGATATTAAGGCGACGACAGATGCCGATATTCTATTTTATAATGGGCTGAATTTAGAGGGTGGAAATTCTGGTTGGTTAGTGAAAATGATTGAGTCCGTTGGTCAAGATTGGGAACGAGTGTATCAATTAACAGATGGAATCGAGCCGAAGTACATTACATCCAGCGATGGGAAAGAGGAAGAAATTAATCCCCATGCTTTTCTAGACCCTATCGTTGGTATACAAATGGCTGAAAACACAAAGGCAGCCTTAATTGCAACCGACCCTGATAGACAACAGTTTTACGAAAAAAATACTGAAAATTATATCGACAAATTAAAGGAAATGGATGCATTATATGAAGAAAAAATAAGCCAAATACCTGAAAAAAATCGTATTTTGATTACAAGTGAACGAGCTTATCAATATATGGCAAATCGGTATGGTTTAAAGGAGGGGTTTATTTGGGCCATTGACACAGAGGAGAACGGCAGTCCTGAGCAAATAAAATCATTAATTGAATTTATTGAGAAAAATAACCCACCTGCTTTATTCGTGGAAACAAATGTTGACAAACGCCCGATGGAAACAATCGCTGCTGAAACAGGTGTAGAAATATTCGGAGAAATCCTCTCTGATGAAATAGGTAAACCTGGCGAAAAGGGTGACACTTACGTGAAGTTTTTACACCATAATATTGATGTTATTTATGAAGGGTTAAAATAAATGAATGTTATGATCATTACCCACTATCAAAAATCGATGGTGGGTTTTTTTAGTTGACTACTGTGCCTCTACTAAATTTTTCAGATAAAAATTCCCCTAAAGAGGTCCTAGGGGAATGTGGCATTAATTATATACTGTTAATCATCAAATTTATCTGTCACAGCACCAATGGCTGCACTTGATACGTTATGAGCATATTTTCCAAGCACACCTTTACCATGTAATGGACGTTGCACCCAGTTAGTACGACGTTTTTCAAATTCTTCATCTGACACATCGACTGAAATTTCTTGTTTATCGGAATCAATGGTGATGATGTCTCCTTCTTCTAATAGAGCAATTGGTCCACCTACCTGTGCTTCCGGTGTAATGTGACCGACAACAAGTCCATGGGTTCCACCAGAAAAACGGCCATCAGTTAATAATGCGACTTTTTCACCGAGCCCTTTTCCAACGAGAATACTGGAGATTGATAGCATTTCCGGCATACCTGGACCACCTTTTGGCCCAACATGACGAATGACGAGGACGTCACCTTCATTAATTTTGTCAGCTAAGACAGCATCTGTAGCTTCTTGTTCAGAATCGAAAACACGAGCCGGCCCTTCATGGTGGCTAACTTTCACACCTGAAACTTTCGCAACGGCACCAGTAGGTGACAAATTTCCTTTCAATACGATTAAAGGACCATCTTTCCGTTTTGGCTTGTCCAACGGCATAATGACATCTTGTCCTTCTTTTAAATCAGGAGCATTAGCAAGATTTTCCGCTAGGGTTTTACCAGTTACTGTTAAACAGTCACCGTGTAAATAGCCATTTTCTAACAACATTTTCATGACAGCTTCAACGCCACCAACATTGTATAAATCTTCCATGACATACTTTCCACTTGGCTTCAAATCAGCAAGATGTGGGACACTTTTCTGAATACGATTAAAATCATCAATCGTTAGGTCAACATCAATCGCATGGGCCATCGCTAATAAATGAAGCACTGCATTCGTTGATCCACCAAGAACCATAACGACTGTAATCGCATTTTCAAATGCCTCTTTTGTCATAATATCTTTCGGATAAATTCCCTTTTCCAACAGCTTGTAAACAACGTGTCCTGCTTCTTCACATTCTTCCATTTTTTCTTCTGAAGTCGCTGGTTTTGCTGCATTTCCAGGTAAGCTCATCCCCATTGCTTCAATGGCTGAAGCCATCGTGTTCGCTGTGTACATGCCACCACAAGACCCAGCACCGGGACAAGCAGCACATTCTACACGGTACAGTTGTTCAGCATCAATGTCCCCTTTATTATAATGACCAACACCCTCAAATACAGACACTAAATCAATGTCCTCACCATCTAATTTCCCAGGGCGGATTGTCCCACCATAAACAAAGACTGCGGGAACTTCTGAGTTAGCAATCGCAATCATACAACCAGGCATATTTTTATCACAACCACCAATTGTCACAACAGCATCTAAACTCTCTGCCCCAACGACAGTTTCAATCGAATCAGCAATTAAATCACGACTTGGCAGTGAATAACGCATTCCTTCTGTCCCCATTGAAATTCCATCGGAAACAGTAATCGTATTAAAGATCATCGGTGCCCCGCCAGCATCACGTGCCCCTTTTTTCGCCGCAACCGCCAAATCTTTAATATGTATATTACACGGAGTGACTTCGCTCCACGTACTTGCAATACCTATCATTGGCTTTTTAAAATCTTCATCCGTAAAACCTACCGCCCGGAGCATTGCTCGATTCGGAGACCTCACGACACCATCAAATACTTTACTATTTATTCGCAAATCTTTTTTCATCTGAATACCTACCTTTCTACTTACTACAATTATATGTTCGATAAATAAAATTTCAAACTATTTAGGCTCTTTTACTGTATATTTATACAAGCATGTAAAGTATAGAAAAATATCAACGTTTTGTTGATGATAGTTATAAATTGGAGTTGATCCATTTCTTAGTATTTTACGATTAACTTCATTCTATCGGATTCAATTCATTAAATTCTTTTATTTTGTGTCATATGAATTTTTTCACGACTATACCATCGCCATTTTCCTTCTATTACACGTCATGGGAGACCCTCACACGACTACTCAGCTGCAAATTCTTACCAATCAGTGGTCTTGAAAGACATTCCGATGACTACACTTCTACTATTTTCCATCAATTACATGTCATGGGGGATTCTATCATGACCACCTTTAACATCATTCATACTGAAAACTACTAATTTTTAACCGCTTCAATTAAATAAGAGGTAATTTTATTAATTTTCGCCTTTTTTCCAAACCCATTAAAATGATAAACAGAACAATAATGTAAAACACTTTCATTTTCCCGAACTATTTCACCATTAACAGAGGCGACATTACCGTGAGTAATAACATTTTCAATGTACAGTTTTTTTACCTTTACTCCATTTATTGGTTGCAACAATTTAGTTATGTTTTCTTTTCCATTCGTTGTTTTCCGGCCAACATGGTGCAATCTGACGTCATCAGTCACCGATTCGAGACATAAATCAATATTTCCTTTAGCAATAGATATGGTCAAATCACGTAACAACAATTTTTTCGGTGCATTCCCACAATCTGCCGCACAAATTATCTCCATCTCCTGGCTCCTTTATAAAACTAAATATTTGCAAATCACTTTTTCAATATCATCACTATGCCAAAGATAATCTCAATAATTGCAATACCAATGACATAAAGACCTATTGATGGGAGAGATGCTATTCCGAGAATGACGTGGAAAAATGCCGCAATAAATAATCCCAAAGATTTTTTTAAATAGACACTAAAAATCGCATAAATCAACGTGACAAAAATTGCAAAAAGGGATAGAATCGTTACAAATGAACCCATCATAAACCCTCCAAAAAACCTTTGATTTTGATACCGCTCGTTTTGTATAAGTAATGTCTATTTTAACATGGAAAAGGATACAAAAACACATTGTCATGAGAGTTCATTTTATCTTAAAAAGAAATGTAAAGGGAATTTTCATTACCATGAAATTAAAAATTAATTCAATCGTTAATAAATAAGGGATATACATGACTATTATTAGTTAAAAGAATCCTGTTGGCCCCTTTTCAATCTCGAATACCTTTAACTAGTAAGTATAGCATTTCATATTTATAGCTTTTACTTTTTGTTCGATTTTTAAGCTGCTCGTTGACGCTTCAATACTAGCATATTTAATAATATAAAGATTATTGTAAAGCTGATTAATACAATAATATCATTTGATACTTCTCGAAACCCATATCCACGAATCATAATATTTTGTAATGCATTAGTTCCATAGGAAAGTGGCATCACATCACTAATAATTTTAATCCATTTTGGTGCATCCGTTAAATCAAATATACCACTAAAAAAGAACTGTGGCACAACAGCAACGGGAATGAATTGCAGTAATTGAAATTCTGTCCGGGCAAATGTCGATAGTAACAATCCTAACGACAAGGCGACAGTTGCTAAAATAATATTCATCAATAGCAGCAATGAATAACTGCCGAGTCGGTCCACACCCAAAATATCAACAATCATTATTTGGATAATTACTGTTTGGACTACAACAAATAGAAAAAACCCTAAGAAATAACCGAATACGATAGAAGAGCGTTTTAAAGGAGTTGCCAGTGTCCTTTCCAATGTGCCTGAAGTTCGCTCTCGCAAAAAACTGATACCAGCTATTAGAAATACAAATAAAAAGATAAAAAAACCCATAATTGCCGGTGCAACTTGATCAAACAAATTAGCATCCTCATCATTATATAGATAATTGATTTCTGGTTTCTCCATGGAAATATCCGTTTCGGGAAAATCAATATCAATAGATTGACCTGTTTGTTGTGGCATTTTTTCTAATAATGATTTTAAATCATCTTGTAAATCCTCAAATTGTTCTTTCATTTCCTTACTTCGTTCTTTTTGGTAAGTTTGCAATGAACTTTGAATCGATTGTATGACCAAAGATTTTTTTGAAATATCCCCACCTTCAATTTCAATGAAAGGTCTATTGTCTTCTTTCATATAAAAATAGGCATCTATTTCCCGAGCCTTCATGGCATCTAATGCATCCGCCTCCGAATCATATTCAATCACATTTGCCTCTTCCTCTACAGCCTCTCGTAATGAATCAGTTATCTGGATGACTCCAATATTCGGTTCATCACTAGAGCTATCCATTATAAAATATAAAATGCTTAAAACAAATATAGGTGCTAGGAGAAGAAACATAAGTGTACGTTTATCTTTAATAACCTGCTGAACAACACGAGTAGCAACTGTAAATATTTGCATTAGTTTTCACTCTCCTTTAAAAAAGCATCTTCAATTGAACCATACTGTTGTATTAGGTTCTCTGGTGTTCCAGCATCAATAAGTTTTCCATCTGAAATAAGTAATAACCGATCACACCGCTCCGCCTCATCCATAACATGGGTTGAAATAAGAAAACCCATTCCTTGGGTTCTTAAACGGTGGAATTCTTCCCAAAAGATTCTTTTCAGTTTTGGATCAATACCTACTGTTGGCTCATCTAAAAATATTAATGTCGGTTCATGTATAAGACTAATTGCAAGACTAAGTCGACGTTTCATCCCGCCTGAAAAATGGTGAACCGCTTTTTTTGTTTCCCGCTCTAAGTTTACAAAGGTAAGGATTTTCTCAATCCGTTCTCTTAATCTCTTTCCTTTAAGTCCATAAAGCCGACCAAAGTAGGCTAAGTTGGATGGCGCTGTCAATTCCTCATATAAAGCATCCGCCTGAGCCATGTAGCCAATATTTTTCATCACTTTTAAGGAAGGTTGTTTTACATTAAGGACGGAAATAGTCCCTGCTAATGGTTTGGCCATGCCAATTAAGGCTTTAATCAATGTTGTTTTACCAGATCCACTTGGACCAAGTAATCCAACAATTTCACCTTTTCCGATGGAAAAAGTAACATCCTCTATAATTACCTTTTTTCCATATGCTTGAGTAACATTAGTAACATTTATCATTCTGACACCTCCAAATTAATTAACAGTTGTTGTTTAAGGTACAAAACGTTGTATAATTTAAGTATTACATATATTTCATCATTTTCAATCATCAATTTCCGTCAGTTTGTTAGTTAATTGACAAAATAATGGTATTTGTTTAGTAAGGAGGTTAAAAATTTGGGCAAAAAACACGACTTGCGTGTACTAAGGACTAAAAAATCCCTGAATGAGGCATTGTTGGTATTAATGGAAAAAAAGGATTTTCCCACGATTACGATTCAGGAGCTGGCTGATGAGGCAATGATTAATCGTGCTACTTTTTATTTACATTATGATGATAAATATGATTTGCTGGAAAAGTGTGTCAATGATAAACTTGATGGCATCATGTTAAAACATGTCATGCCGGTGAAGCATATTAATAATGGTATCTTTCATGCGGATGCATTTCGGGAAATTGTCATCGATATATTAAAAAGTGTTGAAAATAATGAACATTTTTTTAAAATTATGTTTAAAGCCAATTGCGACAACATGATTAAAGAATACTTTGTTAGAATGGTACATGAAAAATTCTTGCCGCAATTTGGAAAAGAACTAAAGGGGACCCGATTTGAAATTCACAAGGAAATGGTCATTCAAGTAGTTGTATCAATGATTTTAGGTGTAATGACTTGGTGGATTGCTTCGGAAGAAAGGGATAGCCCGGAGGAAATTTCCAAAATTATTGTTGGTATAGTTACAAAAGGGCCAGCTTATGCCCTTGGATTAACAACAAAGGAATAATAAGCAAAAACCTTCGCATAATTGTATTAGTCAAAAGTGTACACACTTTTCTTGACATTGATAATGGAAGGTTCAGCATTATGGTTTTGGCGGATGCTGGAAAAAACTAAAACACCCCCTAAGTGACGTTTTCCATTCACACTTCGGGGGCATTTCCAGTCATTTATTTTAAATAAAACGTTATTTCATCCACTCGGGTTTTCCAAATCCTTGAAACTCCGCATCAATGATTTCTTCAAATTCCGGTGATTCAATGATGGCAATAATATCTTTTGCCCAAGCTGTATCGATGTCTTTCGTATTGACGACAACACGGTTACGGTAATCATCAGGCATGTTTTCTAGTGCAATAGCATCTAACAAATCAAAGTCAGCTGCTAAAGCAAAATTACCCGGAACCGATGCAAGGTCTTCACTTTCCACTGTTCGCGGTAATTGGCCCGCTTCAATTTCATGAAACTTTAAATTTTTCGGATTTTCTTCAATATCCGAAATAGCCGCTACTAATGGATCTACATCATCAGCAATCGTAATTAACCCTTCATCCTGGAGCATAATTAACGTTCTTGCCAAGTTAGATGGATCATTGGCAACCGTTATTGTGCTACCATCCTCAATTTCATCAACGGAATCATATTTATTCGAAAACAAGCCCATTGGCGCTGTTGGGACAATTTTTAACTCAGATAAATCCATATCATTTTCTTTGGCAAAATTTTCATAATAAATTTTGTGTTGGAATAAATTTGCATCAATATCGCCATTATGCAAGGCATTGTTCGGTTGGATGTAGTCACTAAACTCAGTATTTTCCACTTTATAACCTTTTTCTTCTAGCAGCGGCTTCAACGCCTTATTTACCATGTCACTGTATGGTCCTGAAGTGGCACCGAATTTTAATGTTGTTTTCTCGGATTCATTTCCACTGTCGTTTCCACTTCCACAAGCTGCTAATAAAATAATTGTTAATAAAGAAATAATAACTAATAAACTTTTTCTCATTTTTCTATCTCCTTTAAAATTTTCAATATATTTTTATTGTTAAGACAATTTTCTAGAATCGAAGGCTTACACTCGCTTATTCACTCTTTTCGCTAAATAATCACCAGAAAATTGAATGACTTGCACTAAAACGATTAACACGATGACGGTCGTATACATGATGACATTATCATAACGATAATAGCCGTAACGAATCGCCAAATCCCCAATACCACCTCCTCCAACGGTCCCAGCCATCGCAGAATAGCCTACTAAACTAATCATCGTAATCGTTAAGCCACTAACAATGCCTGGTCGTGCTTCAGGTAAAATGACTTCCCGGATAATCGTCCACGGGGATGCCCCAACGGAAATTGCTGCTTCGATGACACCACGATCAATTTCCCGTGCTGACGATTCTACAATTCTTGCAAAAAACGGAATCGCTGCTACCGATAAAGGTACTGAAGCAGCTGTCGGACCAATTTGTGTACCGATTAACCATTTCGTAAAAGGCAGCAAGAAGACTAGCAATATAATAAACGGAATGGACCGGACTAGGTTTGTCATAACACCTGCGGCTGATTTCACCACTCTATTTTCCAAAAACAACCCTTCGTCTGTGACATATAACAAAATCCCCAATGGCATCCCAATCAAAATCGCAACGAGAACAGCAATGCCAACCATATAAAGTGTTTCAAAAAAGGCGATATTCATTTCAGGCAAAATACTAATCAAATGTTCAATCATGATAACACCTCCACATGATTCATGCGTTTTTCTAAGTAGTTAATGGCAGCTTTTATGTTGTTCGCTTCCCCTTGAACCTCCATAATAAAAATTCCCAATGGGGCCTCATTAATATATTCAATTTTTCCATGTAAAAAATTAGCCGTGACGTCTTTTGCCTTTAACATGTCAGAAACGACCGATTCACTGGCAACTCCCCCATGAAATTGTAGTTTAATAATCGTTCCCGTACAGGCATCAAGCATCTTTTGGGGTACTTTAAATTGCAATACTGTTGAAATAAATTGTTTCGTCAAATCACTTTTCGGATAGGCAAAAATATCGTATGTTTTTCCTTCTTCTACAATTTTTCCGTCTTGCATAACGGCACAACGATGGCAAACTTCCTTCACAACTTCCATCTCGTGAGTGATTAATACAATCGTAATGCCAAGCTGCTCATTAATTTTTTTCAAAAGTTCTAGTATTGATTTTGTCGTTTTCGGGTCTAATGCAGAAGTCGCCTCATCTGATAACAGCACCTTCGGATTATTCGCCAATGCCCGTGCAATACTGACCCGCTGTTTTTGTCCACCACTTAATTGAGCGGGGTACACATTTACCTTATCTGACAGTCCAACGAGTTCAAGTAACTCCTTCACCCGTTCCTTTCTTTTTTCTGCGGAAACACCAGCAACCTTTAATGAGAAGTCGACATTTTCAGCCACTGTTTTCGTGGAGAATAAGTGAAATCCTTGAAATATCATCCCAATCGATTGGCGGGTTTTCCTTAATTGCTGATTCGATAATTTTAATAGATTAACCCCATCGATGATGATCGATCCTGATGTCGGCCTTTCTAGCAAATTCATACAGCGAAGTAGCGTACTT